>NZ_RJTM01000085.1 GCF_003725735.1 Sinomicrobium pectinilyticum
TTACTGTATTAGCCTTGAAAAAGTTCAAACCCATCAAAAAGGAAAAAGTTTAAACGAGTTCAATATAAAAGATTTTTACATACAGTAAAACACGGACATCGGACCAGGTGTGAAAAACCGGGCAGACACATTCATCATACGGGAAAAGGCTTTTGAATATAATTTGATGTGTCCCCCGGATTTACAGATTTTGCAGGAAGATAAAATTGATTGTTATGGCAATAAACCGGCACCTATTTTGACGGAGACAAAAAATGTCCGTGGCCTGGAAGGACCGTAAATGTAATTGGCATCACGATCCGGTCCGCGGTCAAAATCGCTCTGATAACTGTTAAAGAGATTTTGTATACCGCCGCTGAGTTGAAGCTGGAAATTGTTATCCAGGGTAAAGGTATATCCGGTTTTTAGATTCAGTTCAAAAAAATCCCCGGTCTTTTGCAGCCTGTCATTTTCTATGTACCCTGCAATGTGCGGTACATACATGGAACCGGTATATACCCCGGAAAGGTTGTTCTGCCACCTTTTTACCGGAGCATAGGTTATAACGAAATTACCGTACAGGTTCGGGGATTTAAAAAAGCGGGCTGCTTTATCGGTAATGGCATTTTCATCATCGGACCAGTGTACCGGCTCATCATATGCCGAGTATTGCAGGGTACCTCCGAGTTGCATGATCCACTTTGCATTCGGAGCATATTTGGCTTCCAGGTTCAGGCCGTACACATCGGCACCGGAACTGTTCTTTTTGATATAGATAAACTGGCCGTCTGTGACATCAATGTCCAGTTGGTCCAGCTCATCCGGCGTGGCCTGCTCCAGGATGAAAGGATCGTTCAGACGGGTGAAAAAACCTTCGAGAGTAAGCCCTATATCGCTGTTCAGGGTAGATTTGCTCCAGTCCGCCGAAATAAGAAAACTATGGGAAGTTTCCGGTTTCAGGTCGGGGGCGAAGCGTACGAAAGAAACTTCTCCTGCGGCGAGGGTGGAATGCAGGTCTTCCGTAAAATATTGCTGCGCCCGGAACCCTCTGGCATAACTTGCCCTTAGCTGTAAATTATTGTTCGGGCTGTACAATATATTAGCGCGGGGGTTGAGGTGCACTGTTTCTTCCGTGAGGTTGTGGAAGTCGGCCCGTAGTCCTCCCAGTAATTTTAATTTCGGATTTATCTGCCATTCCTGCTGGGCGTAGAAGCCATATATTCTTACGGTCTGTTCGATAAAGGCATTAAAGCCGGGCTTGGCATCTTCCGTTTGATCATATTTATATTCAAATCCGCCGGTGAATGTGCCTTCACTACCCAAAAAAATATCCATATGCCTGCTGTACTGGGAACCGAAAACCCAGGTCACATCTTTAGAGTGCCCGTAGCCTTTTGTACTTTCTTCCATGGTTTCGCCCTTTCCGCCGTAGAAATTCTTGTTCTTTGATTGCTGGGTGGTGGCGTATACGGAGAACCTGTCTTTAAGGTCGGCACTATACGCTTCATAGGTGAGCCCGCCACTCACTACATCCGATGCTATCTGTTCGGTGATATCCGATTCGAATGGTTGCAGAGAAAGGTTATTACCGCCTCTCCGGAACTCGTTAATGGTATAGAAATCAAGCGATAGCTTACTACGCTCCGAAGTCTTGTAAAAACTATTAAATCCGAAGGTGTGGTTTTGCATGGTGGTGAGTTCGGTAAAGCCGTCGCCATCCACATCATGCGGATCCCTGTCCCTGTATAGCCCGTAGAGGGTGATACCGGATTTATAGTTTTCCGATAATACCGTACCGTTGAGGGTGATGGCCCTGTCCGGGGTCTTTCCTTCAATGAAAGCGAGGTTACTGCCCACCTGAAAACTGTTTTCCATAGGTTCTTTGGTTATTATATTTATGGTACCTGCAATGGCATTGGAACCATAAAGGGCGGATCCTCCGCCACGCACCACTTCAATGCGATCTATGATATTGGCCGGTATCTGATCTAATCCGTAAACCCCGTTGAGCGCGCTGAAAATAGGTTTACTGTTGATGAGGATCTGCGAATAAGCCCCGTTGAGCCCGTTGATCCTTACCTGGGAGTAACCACAGTTCTGGCAATTGGTTTCCATGCGGAGCCCGGGCTGGAAATTAAGCCCTTCGGACAGGGAGATGGATTGGGTAGCCTGCAGTATCCTGTCATTGGTAACACTTACAATTACGGGCGCCTCTTTTCGGTTTTGCCGGTTTCGGGATGCAGACACCACTACCTGGTCCAGTCCGAGTACGTCTTCCTGCAGCTCGAAGTCCAGGGTAAGTACCTGGTGTTCCTTCAGAACTATCTCCTTTTTTATGATCTTATAGCCCAGGGTTTGTACTACTATGGTATATTCTCCTGGAGTGGCCCGGAGTTTATATGTTCCTTTATCGTCCGTTTGGGTGCCCTTTTCCGTTCCCTCCAGAAAGACACTTACATAATCGAGGGGAGTGCCTTTATAAGTTATTTTACCCTTAATGACTTCATCGTGAGTAGCTGCAGGACATTCATTAATACTTAGTAACAGTGATAGAAAGTAAATAAATTTCATAGCGTTTTTTGGTTTAAATACAACTGTGGTGCAAATATAATCTCCAAATCTTATAATGCAACTAAGTTGCAATTAATATTTCATTTTTTGTTTTTATTTGCTTAAATTAAAATTTAGACAAAGCTAAAAATTTATTTTACGAGATAAAAATGTATTTTTGCATAAATAAAATTTTATGACGCTGTCCGAAGAAAATTATCTGAAGGCCCTATATCATCTGGCCAAAGATGCGAAAGAAGCGGTTTCTACCAATGCTATCGCTGAGGTCATGGAAACCAAAGCATCTTCCGTAACCGATATGATCAAACGATTATCGGAAAAAAAGCTGGTTAAATACAAGCGTTATCAGGGGGCGAAACTTACCGAAGAAGGTAAGCTTTATGCGGTCAATGTTATCCGGAAACATCGTCTTTGGGAGGTTTTCCTGGTGGAAAAATTAAATTTTTCCTGGGATGAGGTGCATGAAGTTGCAGAGCAGCTGGAGCATATTAAATCGGATAAACTCATCGAAGAGCTGGATGTTTTTCTGGATTATCCTTCGGTGGACCCGCACGGGGATCCCATACCTGATAAACACGGGAATATACAACCTCTGCCAAAGGTGTTGCTGGCGACGCTTAAAGTCGGAGAAAAAGGGGTTTGTGTGGGCGTTAAAAATTCTTCCAAAGAATTTTTGCAGTACCTGGATAAGCTGGAGATTTCCTTGGGAAATGAACTGACTGTCCTTTCCAAAGAACCTTTTGACAATTCGGTGTCAATAGGGATGGGTAACACGAAGATCAGTGTATCCTCCCTGACTGCCAATAACCTTTATGTGAAAAAAGTATAATATATGTTTGATAAGGTGATTACCTATTTTGAGTCGATAGACCCCGTGATAGGGGCTTTGCTGGCTACTACATTTACCTGGCTGCTTACAGCTGCCGGAGCGGCATTGGTATTTCTTTTTAAAGGGATGAAACGTATTGTACTGGATGGTATGCTTGGGTTTACCGGTGGTGTTATGGTAGCGGCAAGTTTCTGGAGCCTCCTGGCACCTGCCATTGCCATGAGTGAGGGAGAAGGTTTTGCTAAAGTGTTGCCCTCGGCTGTGGGTTTTGCCCTCGGGGCGGCTTTTCTTTTTGGACTGGACCGCTTGCTTCCGCATTTGCATATAAATTTTAAAGAGAGCAAGGCAGAAGGTGTACAGACTGGCTGGCACCGGACTACTTTGCTGGTTTTGGCCATTACCCTGCACAATATCCCGGAAGGGCTAGCCGTAGGGGTGCTTTTCGGTGGAGTGGCAGCGGGAATACCGGAAGCCTCAATAGCAGGGGCCGTGATCTTGGCCCTTGGGATAGGGATACAGAATTTTCCGGAAGGTATAGCAGTTGCAATGCCCCTGCGCCGGCAGGGAATGAGCCGTAAAAAGAGTTTTTGGTACGGACAGCTTTCTGCGGTTGTAGAGCCTGTTGCAGGGGTAGTGGGAGCGCTTGCCGTTTCGTTTTTTACCCCGGTCCTGCCTTACGCACTTTCTTTTGCGGCAGGTGCCATGATATACGTGGTAGTGGAAGAAGTGATCCCGGAAACACAGCAGGACAAGTATACGGACGTTGCCACCCTGGGCTTTATCGGAGGGTTCATTATTATGATGTCCCTGGATGTAGCCCTGGGATAAAGAAATATGGCTTGAGGGTTTTAATGGCACCCGCAATCAGTACTGCCACAGGTCTTTTTACTTTTCCTTTTCGGCAGCAAAAATTTACGTACCAGGAAACCTATGGCGATGGTAACTGCTATATAAACTAATATGGTTTGTATATCCGGCATTATTATATTGTTTTACTTTTATGATTGTTTCCTCTGGCCCGTGACAAAAATTGGTTTACCGGTTTTCCCGGAAAATTCATCGGTTTGTCCCGCATCGAAAACTATTTCAGTACCTGGTATGCAATCAAAGCCGTAACATAGGCAATAGCACTCATGAACACCAGTTGTATCATTGGCCATTTCCAGCTGTTTGTCTCTCTCTTCACTATGGCCAGGGTACTCATACATTGCATGGCAAAGGCATAGAAGAGCAGTAGGGATACCCCGGATGCAAGATTGAACAGCTTGCCTCCTGTTTGCGGGTTGGTCTCTTTGGCCATACGGTTTTTGATAGTACCTTCCTCCTCGCTGCCCACGCTGTATATGGTGGCCAGTGTGCCTACGAACACTTCCCTTGCTGCAAAAGAACTTACCAGGGCAATGCCTATTTTCCAATCATAGCCCAACGGCTGTATAACCGGTTCTATAGCTTTGCCCACAATACCAATATATGAATTTTCCAGTTGATAGGAGGCGATTTCCGTGTCAAGTTCCCCTTCACTGAGGTTTTCTCCCTGATGTCGTTCCGTGATAATTTGTTCGGCATTATCAAATCGTTCCGAAGGGCCGTTAGAAGCCAGGAACCATAAAATAATAGATATGGCGAGAATGATCTTTCCGGCGCCGAAAACAAAACTCTTTGTTTTTTCCACTACTGTGATGGCCACATTTTTAAATAGCGGGATCTTGTAATTGGGCATTTCTACCACAAAGAAAGACCTGGTTCTGGTTTTCAGTAATTTATGTAAGATATAAGCAGATCCTACAGCGGCAATAAAACCGATGAGGTAGAGAGCCATAAGCATAAGTCCCTGGTAATTGAGTCCCATAAAACGTTCGTCCGGAATTACAAGAGCTATAATAATGAGGTAAACGGGCAACCGGGCAGAACAGGTCATAAAAGGTGTTACCAGTATGGTAATAAGCCGTTCTTTCCAGCTTTCGATATTTCGTGTAGCCATAACCGCCGGAATAGCACAGGCTGCCCCGGAGATCAGGGGTACAACGCTTTTTCCGCTTAGCCCGAACCGGCGCATTCCCTTGTCCATTAAAAACACGACCCGGCTCATATAACCGGACTCTTCCAGGATGGAGATGAAAAGGAAAAGAAATGCTATCTGAGGAATAAAAATAACGACCCCGCCGATACCGGGAATGAGTCCTTCCGCGATGAGATTCGTAAATACCCCGGCAGGCAAGACATTTTTAGCCCATTCGCTCAGGGATGCAAAAGACTGGTCGATAAAATCCATCGGATATTCGCTCCATTTGAAGATGGCCTGGAACATTAGCAGGAGTATGGCAAAAAATATGACATATCCCCATACCTTGTGTGTCAGGATTCTGTCCAGGGTAGCCCGGAGGCCTTTGGCCGCATGAATGTCCGTTTTATATCCTTCTTTAAGCGTGCCATTTATAAACTGGTAGCGATGGATGGCTTCCCGTTGTTGTAATCTTTTGAGTTCCGAACGGGATTTGGTATTGAAAGAAGAAGTATCCGGAACCGGAACCGCGTGACGGTTGAGCTCTACAAAATTGGCATCTTGTGTAATCACCAGCCACAGCTTGTACAGTTCGTGCTCGGGAAAAGCGTTCTGGAGGTTTTCAAAATAAGGCTGGTCTATTGCAGAAGCATTGACACAAGGTTCCGTGGAAAGGCTGCGATAGTCCAGTATGAGTTCTTTGATCTTATCAATGCCCGTACCTTTCCTGGAACTCACCAACGCTATCCTGGTATTCAGTTTTTGTTCCAGGGATTCAATATCCAGGGAAATGCCTTTTCTGTCCATCCGGTCGGCCATGTTAATGACCAGGATGGTAGGAAGTTTCAGGTCTTTGATCTGTGTGAACAAAAGAAGGTTCCGTTTCAGGTTTTCCACATCGGTAATAACTACCGCTACATCCGGATAATCCTTACCGTTTTTATTAAGCAGTAATTCTATGACGACATTTTCGTCGAGTGAGGTAGCATTGAGGCTGTACGTACCGGGAAGGTCCAGTATATGAGCTTTCACACCTCTTGAGAGTTTACAGATACCTTCCTTTTTTTCTACTGTAATACCGGGATAGTTACCCACTTTCTGGTTGAGGCCCGTAAGTTGGTTAAAAACCGAAGTTTTTCCGGTATTCGGGTTGCCTATGAGCGCTACCTTTATCTGCTTATTCGTCAATATCATATTTCCGGGGTTTCATTTATTTTTTCTACTTCTATAAGCAGGGCGGTTTCCCGTCTGATGGAAAGAAAAGAACCGTTGATATTCAGGTATAGCGGATCCTTAAAAGGTGCAACCTGTAACAACTCTACCTCATTTCCGGGGAGGCATCCCATTTCGAAAAGTTTAACCGGAATAATATCTATGGGGATATCTTTGATAATACCCTTTTCGCCGCGTTTCAGATGTGCTATGGTTGTTTTCAATTTTTATTTAGAATGAATTTAAGTAGTCAAAAATAATACAAAAAGTTAGCTTAGAAAAATGAGTGTTAACCTATTAAAAGTATAATAGTTGGCAAAAGTAAGGGATTAACAGGGAGATAGGTGTGTTTCGGGAAAAAATCTGTGGGAGAATTTTAACATCTTCTTAGGGTTTGGAGTTGTTTTACCGGTAGATACGGACATTTTAACCCGTTTTCTATTTGCCTGGTATGTCTTTGTTTGCCGGTACGGGGTTCGTTTTCTTTACTTTTCTGCAAAATTATTTTTCCGCGAATGGAAAAGGATTATTTGATTTTAAATATCACAGGCAGTTTATCATCTTCCTCTGTTCCTTTATCATTTGTTTTTCTCCCCATTGCGACAAGTGCTCTATAAAAGGTATGAGCTCTTTCCCCGTTTCGGTAAGGAAATATTCTACTTTGGGCGGAACTTCATGGTATACCTTGCGGTTAATCAGGCCGTCATCTTCCAGTTCGCGTAATGTCTGGGTCAGCATTTTGGTGGTTATATCCCGGATGGCCCTGCGGAGTTCCCCGTACCGCAATACCTGATGACGGTGCAGGTACCACAATATTCTGCCCTTGTATTTGCCTCCGATACGCCGGAAGGCATAATCGACCGGGCAAATGACCTCATTGTTATTTTTTTTCATTTTTTTACTACTGTTAATGTATTGATAATCAGTTTTGGTTTCTTTTTGGTGTGTAAGGTACTAAAAAGTACATACTTGTGAATAGGGAGCTATTGAAATAATTTTGAAACCGGTAATTTATAAAAATGACTATAATGAACAGAAGAAAATGGTTACGGTTAAGTGCTTTGGCGGGTGGTGTTTATACTATTTCCGGGATAATGGCATTCGGAAATACCGGGCAGGAGGGTTATCATTTAAAAAACAGTGGATGCTTACAGCTGCAATTAGGGAAGCTGGAGATCTTTTTGTTTTCTGATGGCCACATTACACTACCTGATCCGCAGCCTGTCTTTGCCCCCGAAGTCGATCCGGACCTGGTGGTACGTGAATTGAAACGGATATACCTGAAAGAAGACCAATTGGAAGGCGCTATCAATGTCATGGTAATAAAAAACGGAAAACAGGTAATACTGGTAGATACCGGAAGTGGTCATCATTTCGGGGAAACCGGCGGATGGTTACTGAAAAATATGGAGGACAAAGGGATCAGGCCATCTGACATTACGGATATACTGATTACCCATGCGCATGTGGATCATATAGGGGGAATTGTAGGTAAAACCGGAGAACTACTATATCCGGCTGCCCGGTATTACATAGCGGAAAAGGAGTATGATTTCTGGGCTTCCGGAGATCCCGATTTTTCAGGGAGTAAGAATACGGAAAATCCGGAAGGCAGCGTCCTTCTGGCTCAGGGAGTGTTCCGGGCTATCGGGAACAAGCTGATAAAATTCAGGTATGGCGATGTGTTGTTTTCCTGCATCCGGACCGAACTGGCCGAAGGGCATACACCTGGACATACGGTTTTTACCGTTTTTTCTGATGGGGCATTCGTAAAACATATTGTAGATATTGTACATACCCCTTTATTAATAACAAGGCCCGAATGGGGTACGCAATGGGATGTGGATTTCCATAAGGGAGTAGAAACACGAAAAAGGGTGCTGGAAGAGTGTTATGCCAACCGTACACTGGTGATGACCACGCACTTGCCCTGGCCGGGATTGGGATATATAGGGAAAAACGGAAAGGATTATCAATGGGTCCCTTTTTCTTATTTTACGCCAGGTGAAATTATTGAGATATGAAAAATGGTGAACCAGGGGCAGAGATTTGGGGGTTCACACGTTTCTATTCCGATTTCAGGACCTTTACATCGTGGAGCAGCTTTTCCATATCTTCTTTATTGGTGCCATCGTAGAAGCCCCGGATACGCCTTTTCTTGTCCACCAGGATAAAATTTTCGGTATGTATCATGTCATAAGGCCCGCCGTCCCCGTCGTCCAGTACTGCGAGATAAGATTTCCTGGCCAGTTCGTAAATCTGTTTTTTATCGCCGGTAACGAGGTTCCATTTTTTATCGTTGACCCCTTTTTCCCGGGCGTATTTTTTTAGTTGAGGAACAGAATCTATTTCCGGGGTAACGGAGTGGGAGAGGAGCATCACATCTTGGTATGGCATGATCTCTTTTTGAATATCCGCCATGTTATCGGTCATGATCGGGCAGATGGAAGGACAGGTGGTGAAGAAAAAATCAGCAATGTATATCTTGTCTTTATAATCTTCCTGGGTAATAGTATCTCCGTTCTGGTTGATAAGTTTAAAGTCGGCTATGGTATGGTATTTTTTGACATACTGTATGGTGCTGTCCACCAGTTCGGTCTTTACCATAGAAGGTTGATATATGGGAAGTATTTCCCGGGGCTTAAGTGCATTGTAAAAGAGGGTGATAATAATAGCCGAAAGAATAAAAAGAGTGATGGCCAGGTACTTGAACTTACTGAAAAACCGCAACATGAAACGTCATCTTTAGAATTAGGATCGGGAGACAAAATTAATAAATTGTCGGGCGCCGTTGGTTGTCACGGGGAAGTAAATCCCCGTTTTAACATTATATTATAGGGTTTTTCCCGTTTTTGCCTCTTTTTCGCAGGGTATTATCCTACGATCATTCCTGCAAGGGTAGCGGATAACAGGGAAGCCAGTGTACCTCCCAGAACCGCTTTCATTCCGAATTCGGACAGGGTTTTGCGTTGTCCCGGGGCAAGAGATCCTATACCGCCTATTTGTATGCCTATAGAAGCAAAATTGGCAAACCCGCAAAGCATATATGTCGCCATAATAATAGATTTGTTATAGGTAAAATGCAGGGACCGGGATGCATCTTTCAGCTGTGCAAGTTGTATATAGCCTACAAATTCACTGGCGGCAAGTTTAACCCCGAGGAGTTGGCCCATAAGCGCCATATCTTCCTGTGCCACACCTATGGCCCACATGAGGGGGGCAAAGACGTACCCGAGGACAAGCTCCAGGGATAGTTCGCTATACGGGGTATGTTGGGCAACCCATTCATTGATATGGCCTATTTCGCCTACTTTGAGCAATCCGTAATTGACCATAGCAATAAAGGCTACGAAAACGAGCAGCATGGCCGCTACGTTGGCAGCCAGTTTAAGGCCTTCGGTGGTCCCGGTAGCCATGGCATCGAGAAAATTGGAACCTATATTTTGCTTGGAGACTTCGACCACCTCACTGACATTTTCCGTTTGCGGGACCAGTATTTTAGATATAACAATAGCCCCGGGAGCTGCCATTACGGATGCCGCCAGCAGGTGACGGGCGAATTCCAGCCGAAGCGCTTCGTCCGAACCTCCGAGAAAACCGATGTATGCAGCGAGTACACCGCCGGCTACCGTGGCCATACCACCTATCATTACCAGTAACATCTCCGAACGGTTCATTTTTTCCAGATATGCTTTTATCATCAGGGGGGATTCGGTCTGCCCCAGAAAAATATTACCTGCCACGGAAAGACTTTCCGCGCCGGATATCTTCAGTAATTTGGTAAGTAGCCAGGCCATACCCTTAACGACTTTCTGTATTATCCCCAGATAGAACAGTACGGAAGTAAGTGCTGAAAAGAAAATAATGGTTGGCAGGATGGTGATGGCAAAATTGAGAAGCGGACTTTCTATTTCATTGGTGACAAAGGAGCTGAACAGGAATTTGGTGCCGGCTTCGGTAAAGGTAAGAATCTTGTTGAAGGCCTTGCCGAGTATGGTGAAAATTTCCCGAATGAGAGGAACTTTTAAGATACCGATAGCCAGAATGAGTTGTGCGAGAAGCCCGAGCCCTACCGTACGCCAGTTTATGGCTTTTTTGTTGTTGCTGAACAGGTAGGCAATAGCGATCAGTACTACCATGCCCAATATTCCCCTTCCCAAGCCGTAAACCGAGAATCCCTGGCTGGGTTCTATGGCGGCATTCAAGGAAACAAGTAAAGATCTATGCATGTGATATGATTATTTTTTTTCCCGCTTGGAAATTTCATCCCGGAGTTTCACGGCTTTTTCATAATCTTCGTTGACCACAGCGGTTTCGAGCATTTTATGCAGCTCCTGTATGGTCAGGGCACTGTAATCCTCCGAGGTGGAAGCAGTAGTGTCTTCCTTACCGGAAACAATGTCTTCCGAGATTACTTCCTCCTCTTTCTGCTCTTTGTCTTTCGGGGAAAAACTGAGGTAAATACCGGCTTTATCGAGAATATTTTTGTAAGTGAAGATAGGCGCATTAAAACGAAGGGCCAGGGCAATGGCGTCGCTGGTACGGGCATCGATAATTTCCTCAATCTTATCTCTTTCACAGATAATACTGGAATAAAATACACCGTCTACCAGTTTATGAATAATTACCTGCTTGACTGCAATATCAAATCGGTCTGCGAAATTCTTAAACAGATCGTGGGTTAAAGGCCTGGGAGGTTTTATTTCTTTTTCCAGGGCAATGGCTATGGACTGGGCCTCAAATGCACCGATAACGATCGGGAGTTTCCGGTCGCCCTCTACTTCATTGAGAATAAGTGCGTAAGCGCCGTTTTGCGTTTGGCTGTACGATATTCCTTTGATATTTAACCTGACTAAACTCATATATATTTACAACTGGGCATCAAACTTATCATCTCAATTTTAGGCAAAGATGAAAAAATTTCATGCGAATTCCTCACTGTCGGGCCCCGAATTTACATTTTAAGGTACCGGGTACCCGTTCTCCATCGGTTTTTCCGGCATGAACGGCGGGCCCGGAAAAGGTCTGAACTGTGTTAACAGGAGAAAACAAAAGGGCTGTCAGAACAGGGGGCATATCCCGAATTCAGACAGCCCTTTATGGGCACAATTTACCAAAAATTATGAGTTTTGCGCTTTAAATTCCTTTAATTTTTCAACGAGTGCGGGAACGACTTCAAAGGCATCACCCACTACTCCGTAATCTGCAGCCTTGAAGAAGGGGGCTTCAGGATCTGAGTTGATAACTACTTTAACCTTAGAGGCGTTAATACCCGCCAGGTGCTGAATGGCGCCCGAAATCCCCACGGCAACGTATAAGTTGGCCGCTACAGGCTTACCGGTCTGTCCCACGTGTTCGCTGTGTGGCCTCCATCCCATGTCCGATACCGGTTTGGAACAAGCGGTAGCCGCCCCGAGTACATCTGCCAGTTCTTCGATCATTCCCCAGTTTTCCGGGCCTTTGAGCCCGCGCCCCCCGGAAACTACGATCTCCGCATCCGCAATGGTCACTTTTCCGGTTGTTTTGTCAACCGATTCGGTCCTGACCGCAAAATCCTTGTCGTCAAGAGAAGGAGCGAAGGCTTCTTCGGAAGCAGAACCTTCGGCTTCTTTCAGTCCGAATGAGTTTTTGGAAAGGCCTATAAGTTTTACATCCGTACTGATTTCGGTAATATTAAAGGCTTTATTGGTAAAGGCAGTTCGTTTTACACGGAAGGGATCTGTGCTTTCGGGAAGAGCTACTACATTGGAAGCGTATCCCGCCTGCAGGTTAACGGCCAGTATAGGAGCGAGGTATTTGTCGTTGGCGCTGGAACTGATGATAACCATTTTGGCGCCTTCTTTTTCCGCTGCCTGTTTAATAACATCGGCATAAGCGCGGGCATTGAAGCGCGACAATTTTTCGTCCGATACTTTCAAAACCTTATCTACACCATAGTTTCCGAGCTCTGATGTGTTATCCACATTAACGGCAACGGCGGTCACCGTATCTCCGGTCTGTCCGGCCAGGGCCCTGGCATAAGAGGCGATCTCAAATGCTGTTTTCTTTAACTTTCCTTCTTCCGATTCCGTATATATTAAAATAGACATATTCTTTCTGTTTTTTGAATGTTCACGATAGGAGTCTTCCCGCAGAACACAGGTTATATTACTTTAGCTTCGTTGTGCAGCATCCGGATAAGTTCGTCCAGGTTGTCCGGGGAAACCAGTTTTACTTCTCCTTTAGGTGCCGGTTTTTCGAATTTGACAACAGATGTCCGGGATTGCAGGTCTTCCGGTTCCAGGACGGTGAGTTTCTTCTGTCTTGCCATCATTATACCCCGCATGTTGGGAATGCGCAGGTCACTTTCTTCCACCAGCCCTTTTTGCCCTCCGATAATAAGGGGAAGGCTGCATTTTACGGTTTCTTTACCACCGTCTATTTCCCGGATGGCACTAGCTTCACTGCCTTCGATTTCCAGGCCTATACAGGTGTTGACAAAATTGGCCCCTGTAAGGGAGGCCAGCATGCCCGGGACCATGCCGCCATTATAATCAATGGATTCCCTTCCGGCTATAACGAGATCATATCCGCCATCCTGAACAACCTTTGCCAGTTGTGTGGCTACGAAAAAGCCGTCGGTAGGCTGGGCATTGACCCGTATGGCTTCGTCCGCACCTATGGCAAGGGCCTTCCTGAGGGTAGGTTCGGTCTCGGGACCGCCGATATTTACTACGGTTACCGCAGCTCCTTGTTTCTCTTTGAACCACATGGCCCTGGTGAGGCCGAATTCATCGTTCGGGTTAATGACAAATTGTACGCCATTGGTGTCGAACCTGGTATCGCCATCGGCAAAATTGATTTTTGAGGTTGTATCCGGAACGTGACTGATACATACTAATATCTTCATGTTTCTGTTTTTTGGATTTTACCCGAAGATAAAGGCAGAAAAAACACTTCGGACTTTGGTCTTCGGACTTCTGTCTTGTTTGATTTTATAATCGTTACGAAGATAGAGATTATTTCCTAAATATACTATGCGCGCATAATATTTTTTTGGAGGTGAGAAGGTGAAATGCCAGAACAGGACATCCGGATCTCACCCTCTCACCTCCTCACTTTCTCCCCACCTAAAACAAGAAAGCCTGCGAGAGTTACAAAATTTATGAAAATGCAGGCTGTAAAATTTTTATTTATTACTATTTTTGCTTCGCTTACAGAGAAGATGCTGTTTTATTCAATATTAATATAGTACATGAGAACAATACAATTTAGAGAAGCCGTAGCCGAAGCCATGAGTGAGGAAATGCGAAGGGATGAAACTATTTACCTCATGGGTGAAGAAGTGGCCGAATACAACGGTGCGTATAAAGCTTCCAAGGGAATGCTCGACGAATTCGGGCCTGACAGGGTTTTGGATACGCCTATTTCCGAACTGGGTTTTGCCGGAGTGGGTGTAGGTTCTGCCATGGGCGGGAACAGGCCAATCATAGAATTTATGACCTTTAACTTCTCTTTGGTAGGTATTGACCAGATTATCAATAACGCCGCCAAAATGCGCCAGATGAGTGGCGGACAGTTTAATATTCCTATAGTTTTCCGGGGGCCTACCGCTTCTGCAGGTCAGCTTGCGGCTACGCACTCACAGGCCTTTGAGAGCTGGTTTGCCAATTGCCCGGGGCTTAAGGTAGTAGTGCCATCCAATCCGTACGACGCTAAAGGATTGTTAAAGTCCGCTATTCGTGACAACGATCCGGTTATCTTTATGGAATCGGAGCAGATGTACGGAGACAAGGGAGAAGTGCCGGAAGACGAATATACCATACCTTTGGGTGTTGCCGATATTAAGAGAGAAGGTACGGACGTGACCATTGTTTCTTTCGGGAAGATCATAAAAGAGGCCTATAAAGCGGCTGACGAACTGGAAAAAGAAGGAATTAGCTGCGAGATTATTGACCTCCGGACCGTACGCCCTATGGACCAGGAAACTATACTGAAATCGGTGAAGAAAACAAACCGCCTGGTGGTACTGGAAGAAGCCTGGCCTTTTGGCAATGTTTCTACGGAGATTACTTACCTGGTGCAGTCACAGGCTTTCGATTTTCTGGATGCTCCTGTCATTAAAATAAATACCGCCGATACTCCGGCCCCTTATTCTCCGGTATTGCTGGCAGAATGGTTGCCGAATTATGAAGATGTTATCAAAGCTGTTAAGAAGGTTTTATATCAATAAAATATATATTTTTGCGTTATATAAACTTCACCGATGCTTTGTTGGTGAAGTTTTTTATTTTAAAGGCATCGCCGGTTCATGCCGTAAGCCAGGTTGAAGGAGGCATTCCGGATAAATATATGTCTTTTGTGTGTTTTAGGATTTAACTTTATATATGAAGAAACTTTTAGCCGGGATACTTTTACTTTTATCGGTAGTGATACACGCCCAGACCAAGGTAAGTGGCATAGTGGTGGACGAGGGCGGGCTTCCCGTTCCCTTTGCTAACGTACTTTTTAAAGATTCTTCGGAAGGGACAATTACCAATGACGACGGAAGGTTTTATCTCGAGTCCGTAAATAATTTTTCTACCCTGGTAGTTTCTTTTGTAGGGTATACGACTAAAGAGATAACGCTCGACAAAAAGGTAAACTACAATATGAAGGTGGAACTCCAGGAAGGAGAACAGCTCAAGGAAGTTGTGGTATACGTCGGGAAACAGCCCAAAAAAAACAATCCGGCTATAGAACTTTTGAAGAAGATCCTGGAACGAAAACGCAGGAACGGAGTACATGGCTTTGACCAGTACAGGTATGACAAGTATGAAAAAGTAGAGTTTGACCTGAATACCATAGACAGCAGCCTGATGAAAGGAAAACTCTTCAAAGGGATGGAGTTTATTTTTGATCAGATGGACACGTCGCGGATTACGGGGAAGACCTATCTTCCCATCTTTATCAATGAAGCCTTTTATGAAGTCTACGGGGATAATAAGCTTAACAGGAAGAAGGAAAAGCTGATCGGTAACAAAAATTCGGGTTTCAGCTCTAACCAAAACATTATTTCTTTCATTCAGGACCTGTATACCGAATACGACATTTACAAGAGTTATCTCAAATTTTTTGACAAGAGCTTTGTGAGCCCTATTTCAAGAGTGGGGATAGACACCTATAATTATGTATTGACGGACAGTACTTATATAGACAATAAATGGTGTTATAACATTATCTACTATCCGCGCCGGAAGAACGAGCTGACCTTTAAGGGCGATTTCTGGGTTAGCGATACTACCTATGCCGTAAAAAAGATAAACCTGCAGGTTACCAAAAGCGCCAATATCAACTGGGTAAAGGAGATTTATATAGAACAGGAGTTTGATGTGCTCAATGATTCCGTTTTTCTTTTGACCAGGGATTATATGATGAGCGATTTCAGCCTGAGAAAGAAAGAGGAATCGCGTGGGATTTACGGCAAGCGGACCACGATTTACGATAATTATGTATTTGACGAAGAGAAACCGAAATCATTTTATAATGAAGAAGTGGACCGTTTTGATGCCCGGATTTACGAGAGGGACAATGCTTTCTGGGAGCAAAACAGGCTGGAAGCCCTGAATAAAAATGAATCGGGGATATATAAAATGCTGGATACCCTGAAAACCGTTCCGAAATTCAAACGTCTATACAGTATCGGGGAAATACTGGCTTCGGGTTATGTGGAGATCGATAAATGGGATATGGATTATGGCCCTATTTTTTCTACTTTCGGATATAACGATGCCGAAGGGATCCGCCTGAGGGGAGGAGGACGCACCTATTTCGGCCCCAATGATATGTGGCGTATAGAAGGTTTCGGGGCTTACGGGTTCAAGGACAAGAAGTTTAAGTACGGCATATCCGCAAAATGGCTGCTCAACAGGGAGAACAGGCTTATCATTTCTGCGGGGAACCGTCGGGATGTAGAGCAGATAGGAGTGAGCCTTACGCCCAACAATGACGTTCTGGGAAGAAGTTATGCTTCCTCCTCCGTATTTACCGTGGGCTCCAACGATAAACTTACCAATATAAACCTTACGACTGCCGATGTGGAAATGGAACCTGCCAAAAACTTCCGGGTAAAGGTCGGGGGATCATTCCGCACCCTGCGTTCCGCTCTGCCGGAAGCTTTTAGTCTGGACTATGTGGACCCGGATTCACCGACAGGAGTTTCTTCACAGGTTAAGCAACTGGAACTGACTACCTCGCTGGAATATACGCCCGGGCGCAGGACCGTAGGATATGGGGTGGAAAGGAGAGATGTGAACGATGAATATGCCAGGTTGTATGTCAATTACGCCAAAGGAGTCAGCGGCTTCCTGGAAAGTGATTTCGATTATGAGAAAATACAGTTCTATTTCCGTAAACCATGGAACGTAGGAGGTTTCGGAAGATTGTATACTACCATAGAAGCGGGAAAGACCTTCGGGGAAATTCCGTTGGGATTGCTGAGTGTCGTACCCGGAAACCAAACTTATTTTTCCATATTCAATACCTTCCCGAACCTGGATTTTTACGATTTTGTTACCGATACTTACGTTTCCATGCACCTGGAGCACAACTTTAATGGGAGGATTTTTGCCAGACTTCCCCTGTTACGGAAACTGAACTTACGTGAAATAGTAGGCCTTCGCGGAGTGTGGGGTGAACTTTCGGACGAAAATATCGCTCTCAGTCAGCCGACCAATATAATGCTGCAAGCCCCATCGGAAAAAATATATTGGGAGTATTCGTTCGGAATAGGTAACATATTCCGGGTATTCCGGATAGATTTTAATTTCCGGGGGAATTATCTCGATATGCCCGATGCACGGAGGTTTAGTGTCACCGGTACCTTCGGTTTTCACTTTTAAATATTGTTAGAATTATATGAACAAAATTTTACTTTTCTGAAAAAAAATAAAAGCATCAGATAAACCTTACATTAATTAAAAAAATTAAATTGTGTTTTACAGGCATCTTCTGTATTTTTGCACCCTTCTTAACACATTGTAATTATGAGCGCAGCGAAATTAAAGTCTTTTGACGTTTTGATAGAGATCCCTAAGGGGAGTAGGAATAAATACGAATACGATTTTAAACTGAAGAAAGTCCGGTACGACAGGATGATATTTTCTTCTATGCATTATCCGGCGGATTACGGGTTTATTCCCGAAACCCTGGCGCTGGACGGCGACCCGCTGGATGTACTCGTATTGGTAACCGAATCCACTTTCCCGGGGTGTGTAATGGAGGTTAAGCCCATCGGTGTTTTTCATATGGCAGACGAGAAAGGACCGGATGAAAAGATCGTTTGTGTACCGGTATCCGATCCTATATGGAATAAACTCAATGACCTGGGGGATATGAACCCGCACCAGAAAAAGGAAATTGAGCATTTTTTCCAGGTATATAAAGATCTGGAGCAAAAAAAGGTCGATGTAGGTGGCTGGGGAGATGTTGATGAGGCCTACGAAATCATAGACGCATGTATAGACCGCTTCGAGTCTCTTCAGAATAAAGAGGCAGGACTGTTCAGTATTGCATAATTTATTTAGAGAATAGCACAAAAAAACAGCGGAGGATGGGGAACATGCTCCGCTGTTCTTGTTTTATAATACTTCCTGTTTTTGAAGCAGGCGTTCGTTTTTTTGTCGTTCCGGTTTTTCTTCTTTCCTTTTGGATTTCCGGCCGGGTTTTGTCTTTTTCTTTCTGCCTCTCCATATCAGAAAACCGGTAATCGGGGAAGAAGCGGCAACAAGGCATACGAGGAAAGCCAGTATTTTGGTTGGATATCCGTAAATACTGCCGATATGGATGGGATAAACAAGACGCCGCACTTTATCTCCCGTGGAAAGATCCTTATATAATGTTGTCTTCAATCGTTTGCCCGAATACATATCAAAATATACCATATCCCGTATATTGGGTATTCCTGCTTCGAGATTTTCTTTCAGAACAAGGATGCTGTTCACTCCTTTTACATCACGGATAAGGCGTATATCTCCATGGTACGGAAAGAGGCTGTCGGTTTCCCGTAACATAGAGGCATAGAAATAATCCTTTCTTTCCGTAGCATTTTTTGCAGATATGTTTTTTACACGGTGTACGGGCTTGGATGCCCCGTCCGCAATGTAATACATCAGGTTTTCATACCAGCGATAAGACCAGATAAGGCCTGTAAGTGCAATAAGGAGAAGGAATACGGAACTGTAGAACCCGAATACGGAATGGATGTCCCAGTTAACCCGTTTAAAAGAAGCATTCCACTTGATTTTTAAGCGTGGTTTCAGGTTTTTGAGTTTTACGGGGCACCACAGTACAATGCCGCTGATAAGTAACACCACGAATATCAGACACGAAGCACCGGTTATGGCCTTCCCGGTATTTCCCATAAGCAGGTAACGGTGAAGTTCCGTAACTATGAAGAAAAACCGTTTTTCATAGAAAGTGTCTTTCAGTATAGCGCCGGAATAGGGGTCGGCGGAAAGTACGAGCCTTTCGCCGTTTTTATCCGTAAGATGGATAAGCATACTTCTCTCCGGCTCGTCAAAGACATAGAGGTTGGTAAATTCGGAGTCGGGGTGCCGGTTACGGGCCTGTTCTATCAGGTGGTCCGCCGGAAATCTTTCGGAAGAAACCTGCGGAACGTTGTAATATGCCGGATCGAAAAAGGGCCCCAGTTCCTTTTCAAACACCAGAACACTTCCGCTGAGTGCCACTATAAAAACCACAAGACCGGAGGCAAGCCCCAGCCATAAGTGGATTGTTTTGATATAGGGTTTCAGGCGTTTCATCTAGAACGAATATCCTACAGTTAAAAGCCAGTTTCTCGGAGCTCCCGGGAACAGGCGGATATAATCATATCCTCCTACCCAGTGCGTCTTGTCTGTAATATTGTTGATATTCAGCTGTAATGTGAATTTATTTATACTATAATAAAGTGCTGCATTGAGAAGGGTATATGCCGGTATGGTCTGTGCGCTGTTTTGTTGCAGTACCCTTTCCGTGACAAAGTTGGTGCCGAAACCTGCACCAAGTCCCTTAAACTGGCCGTGATTGATGTTGTACCTGGTCCATAGATTCCCCTGGTGCTTCGGTGTATTCGGCTTTTGAATTCCGCTACGGTTACCTTGGGCATCTTTTACGATTTCAGCCTCGATAAAGGAATAGGAGGCACTGACACTCCAATTCGGTAATATGCGCCCGTTGAGGTCAACCTCTACGCCACGGGAACGGTCTTTTCCTATTTGTTGCAAAACGTCCGTGCCCGGTTGTGCATAAAGTGTGTTCTTCTGTTCTATCCGGTATAGAGCCAGTGTGGCATCCAGTTTACCGTTGAACCAGGAAGACTTCCCTCCGAATTCTATCATATTGCTTTCCAGCGGATCAAAAGGTCCTCCGAGGTTAGGGTCCATATTGGAAGCTGTCTGCGGCTCGAATCCTTGAACATATGTGCCATAGAGGTTGATATTGTCTGTTACGGAATAAGTAACCCCTATCCTGGGCAGAAATGCTTCCTGGTGTACGCTCTTTTCATCAGGCATGTCGTAATTCTGTTTGTCCGTATAGTAGTCGTAGCGGAGGCCAACCAGTACTTTCAGTTTATCCCAGCTGATCTGATCCTGTATGTAAACACCATGAGAGTTATATAGTTCCGGGCCGTATGACCTTACCGTATAGATATAATTGTTCATGTCTTTCAACTGTTGGGAAGCCACAGGATCTGTCAGGTCAAAATGTGCAACATTGGGGATGGGGTTACTGTTGGAATCAAAAAGAAAATCCTGGGGGTTGTTTTTGTCATAGGCTTTGGCCCCTCCGTCTGTTGTCAGGTACCCGTTAGCCTGTAATTGCGATCCACCACGGGGTATTTCCTGTTGAGCGTAATCATACCCTGCAATAAGGTTGTGATCCAGGGCTCCCGTCCGCACTTTGTAGTTAAAGAACGTGGAGAGATTATCTATAAACCTCTTGCGCTTGCGCTGGAATACCTGCATGGCTATCTGGTCCGGGATGGGTTGCCCCAGACTGTCTACGGCATATTGGTTGGCTCCTCTGTGTTCCAGGAGGTCTTCGTTATACCCGGTGCGGATGTAAGATGCCGAGAAGGACAGGTTGTCCGTAAACTGGTGGTTCAGTGCTATGGTAATAATATAGGTCTCTTCATTGAGATAATCATTAGTAGCACTCAGGGACTGGGAGATGGGGGTGGAATAAAGATCATCCTTAAACGTGGATTGCCCCCGGTCCAGCCGGCTTTTCGAACTGTTGTAGATAAGGTCGAAATTCACCCTTGTTTTATCTGTCGGCAGAAAGGAAATAGAAGGTGCGATAACAAGGTTTTTATCAAATTGCAGATCGCGGAAGCTGTTGGCGTCTTCATATCCTATATTAAGGCGGTACAGTAGTGATTTATCTTTGGTCAGCGGCCCGGTAAAATCTCCGAGAGCCCTGAGGGTATTAAAACTTCCTGTGGAAAAGCTCACGGAATTCCTTACTTCGTCCAGGGGCTTCTTGGTGACCCGGTTGATAACCCCACCCGGAGAAGCATTTCCGAATAGGGCAGAGGAAGGCCCTTTTAATACTTCCACACGTTCCAGGTAATTGGCCAGGGGCTGTTTCCAGAAACCGGTAGAGGTTCGCATACCATTCAGTAATTGCGTATTACTGCCGCCATTGATGCGGTATCCCCTTATAATAATGTCGTCATAAAAAGTATTCTGGTTTACACCGCTGAAATTTTTAACGATATCACCGACACGCATTACACCCTGATCGGCAATGAGCTCTTTGGTGGCATAGGACACCGCCTGGGGAAGGTCTTTCAGCGCTATCTCTGTTTTGGCCCCTACAAAAGATGTGGTATTCTTATAGCTCTTCTCCTTACGTCCTATTACTTCCACGGTCTGCAGGGCGGTTACACTTTCCTGTAGCTGAAAGTTGAGATCCAGGTTCTGACCTTCTTCCAGTGTGATATTATGCTCCTGGGTAGTAAAACCGATTTCGGATACGGTCAGGGTATAGCTTCCGGGCGGGATATTTTTCAACCGGAAATAACCGTTCTCATCGGCGGAAGTGCCACGGTTTAATTCGTTTATGAATACATTGGAGAAAGCTGCGGGCTCGTCTGCCCCGTTAGTTACTTTCCCGGTAATACTTGCCTGCTGTTGTCCATACATGATGCAACTGACGAGCAAGAGACAATACGTGATACAAAATTTCATATAATGGAGGTCTGTTGTTTTACGGGGACGAAATTAATGTTTTATTTATATTTAGTATAAATAAAGTCAAATGTTTTTTTCACCTTTATTTTCCGGTAGAGGAGAGATAGTAGTGCATTTCATGGGCGAAGTAATGAAAATGATAATTTCGCTGCTGTTTTATCTTTTTATTTTTAAACGGGAATATTATGCATTCATAATTCTTTAATATCGGACTTACGGATAACCATTCATTTTTATTACATTTATGGTGATATATTTATAAAAACCTTGAAAAATATGGAGTCCAATACTATTTTTTTGCCGATTATTATGGCAATCCTGGGTCTTGTCTATATGCTTGTAAAGGCAACGTGGGTCAAAAAACAGGATGCGGGAAATGAAAAGATGAAATCCATTTCCAAAAACATCAAAGAAGGCGCACTGGCATTTTTGCAGGCCGAGTATCGCCTTCTTTTCATTTTTGTTATCATTGCGGCTATCGCTCTCGGGGTTATAGCTTTTTTTGTGCCCACGACACACTGGCTTATTATTGTGGCCTTTGTTTTCGGAGCTTTCTTCTCTGCTCTGGCTGGGAACATCGGCATGCGTATAGCCACGGAAAGCAACGTAAGGACTACGCAGGCGGCACGAACCAGTTTGCCGCAGGCCCTTAAAGTCTCTTTTTCGGGAGGTACGGTAATGGGATTGGGTGTGGCCGGACTGGCAGTTCTGGGGCTCAGTCTTTTCTTCCTGGTATTTACCAAGATGTTCCTTGTTGGTGCGGCGAGTTTTTATGACGAAATGACCATTGTATTGGAAGCCCTGGCAGGCTTTTCCCTGGGGGCGGAATCCATAGCCCTGTTTGCACGTGTGGGCGGAGGTATCTATACCAAAGCGGCAGATGTGGGTGCGGACCTTGTAGGGAAGGTAGAAGCGGGTATCCCGGAAGACGATCCGAGAAACCCGGCAACCATAGCAGACAATGTAGGGGATAATGTAGGAGATGTGGCCGGTATGGGTGCGGACCTTTTCGGATCGTATGTGGCTACCGTTCTTGCTTCCATGGTCCTTGGAAATTATATTATCCGGGAAATGGCAGAGGTGAACGGTGGTTTTACCGATGCATTCGGAGGGATGGGGCCTATTTTACTTCCCATAGTGATTGCCGGAGTAGGTATTATCGCATCGATTATAGGGACCCTGGTAGTGCGGATAAGCAGTAATGATGCCAGAGAAGCACAGGTGCAAAAGGCTTTGAATACGGGAAACTGGCTTGCCATTATTTTAACCGTAGTGGCCTGTTACTTTTTGATCCGATGGATGCTTCCGCCGACCATTCATATGAAATTTTTCGGGGAAGGATTTAAGGAAATTGCCAGTAATAATGTCTTTTTTGCTACCATTATAGGACTGGCCGTAGGCGGACTCATCTCATTTTTTACGGAATATTATACCGGCTTGGGTAAAAAACCGGTACTGAATATTGTGCAAAATTCATCAACGGGTGCTGCAACCAATATTATAGCGGGGCTGGCTACGGGAATGAAGTCCACTTTTTCATCCGTACTTTTATTCGCAGCAGCCATATGGGGCTCCTACGCCCTGGCCGGGTTTTACGGAGTGGCCATTGCCGCATCGGCAATGATGGCTACTACTGCCATGCAGCTGGCTATCGATGCTTTCGGACCAATAGCCGATAATGCCGGAGGAATAGCTGAAATGAGTGAACTGCCGGAAGAAGTCAGGGGACGTACGGATATACTGGATTCCGTCGGTAATACCACTGCTGCCGTGGGTAAAGGATTTGCCATTGCTTCCGCAGCCCTTACCGCTCTGGCACTTTTTGCAGCATATGTGACTTTTACCGGGATTGACGGTATAAATATCTTTAAGGCCGATGTTCTTGCCGCATTGTTTATCGGGGGGATGGTGCCCGTTATCTTTTCCGCCCTTGCCATGCAGAGTGTGGGAAAGGCAGCTATGGAAATGGTAAAGGAAGTACGGCGCCAGTTTCGTGATATTCCCGGAATTATGGAGGGCACCGGGGAACCGGATTATGGCAGGTGTGTGGATATATCCACACAGGCCGCTTTGCGCGAAATGATATTGCCCGGGGCCATAGCTATTCTTTCGCCCATACTCATAGGCTTTGTTATGGGAGCCGAGGCTTTGGGGAGTTATATGGCCGGTGTGGCGGTGTCCGGAGTGGTATGGGCCATTTTCCAGAACAATGCAGGAGGTGCCTGGGACAATGCTAAAAAATCTTTCGAGGCCGGGGTGGAAATAGACGGAAAAATGACCTATAAAGGTTCGGATGCACATAAAGCTGCCGTTACCGGAGATACCGTAGGTGACCCCTTTAAAGATACTTCCGGGCCGTCTATGAATATTCTTATTAAACTGACATGTCTCGTCGGATTGGTCATTGCACCCATATTGGGAGGACATACTGCTGATACGGCCTCTCTGCGGGAAGATATCCGCAGGGAAGTGGATAGCAGGATGCCTGCCGGGGAAGACGAAAGTACCCGGGGAGTAATCCTGATGACCGAAACAGCAAACAGTACAACGGTAAAAGAAGAGATCCGGGTAAAAAATGATACTCCGGAAGAGGTAGAAAAAAACGGTAAAGAGATGAAAGAAAGATAAAAAATAGCTGCTATAAAACACAGAGATTATCAAATGAAGTGCATCCCAAAAGTCAGACAAAAAACTTTGGGGTGCACCTCATTTATTTTTTGAACTCTATTGTGTTGATTAATAGTAGTCGTAGGGATTAAAAATATGTTCTTACAACCTGTTTACTTCCGCATTTTCTCCCGGACTTCTGGGCATTGTACGGAAAATATGGTCCCATAAGGGGGAAGATACACCGAAAGCCCTGTCTGGTTCCCTGTAATGATGGATGGAATGGTGGTACCAGAGTACTTTAAGGAAGTTGTTGGGAACCTTAAACGCGTGTACCGAATAATGGACACCGAGGTAAGCGTTATATCCCATGAGGAACCCTGCAAGGAAACCAAAAGCATAATCTCCCATCACCGCCCTGTACAGGACGAAAAAGACAGTGGCAATAATAAGGCTGAGTACGGGAGGCATGGCCAGTCTGGACTTGTCTTTGGGATAGTCATGGTGCACACCGTGCATAGTGTATGCTATTTTTTTTCGCTTTTCCGTGGTAGCCGGCATATGATAAAAATAGCGGTGCATAATATACTCGATGAACGTAAAGAATACGGCCCCTGCTATAAAGAGCAATATCATTTCCGGTACGCGGAATCCCTTTTCTACGATTCCATAGTAAATAAGCACGGCAGCGATCACTGTAAATATAATCAGCGGCATGGAAATATGAGTGTGCGTCAGCTTTTCCAGTATAGGGTTGTTAAACAGTTTTGCAGAACCTTTGTGTTTGGGACGTTTGTGTTTTGTCGATTCCATAGAAATAAGATTGAAAAGTTATTCATCTGTGGGTTATCGGTCTTTATACAAAACAGCAATACCTGTGGAAATCCTGTAAAACCTGATAACCAACTCCTAAAATAACCCGTTGAGTTCGGCATCGATTTTTTGGATGACATCACCGAGATCCTCGGGGTTATCTACAAAATTAAGCTTATCTACATCAATAATCAAAAATTTTCCTTTATCATAAGTATGTGCCCATGCTTCATAACGTTCATTGAGCCTGCTGAGGTAATCGATAGATATGGAGTTTTCATATTCCCGTCCCCTTTTGTGGATCTGACTTACGAGGTTTGGAATGGAACTTCTCAGGTAAATAAGCAGGTCCGGGGCCTGTACCAGGTTTTCCATGAGCTCGAACAACGAGCGGTAATTTTCAAAATCCCGATTGGTCATGAGTCCCATGGCATAGAGGTTTGGCGCAAAAATATAGGCATCCTCATAGATGGTCCTGTCCTGGATGATGGTCTTGCCGCTTTCCCTTATCTGTAATATTTGCCGGAACCGGCTGTTGAGGAAATAAATCTGGAGGTTAAAGCTCCACCGTTCCATCTGGGTATAAAAATCGTCGAGGTATGGATTATCCACCACATCCTCGAACTGTGCCTCCCATCTGAAATGTTTGGCTAACAATTTAGTCAAAGTGGTCTTTCCGGCACCAATGTTCCCGGCTACGGCAATGTGCATAGTATGATAGTAATTGAGTGATAAATGTTTTTCTAATGTAAATATACAAGTTATCCTTGTTCGGGTAAAATATTTTTAGCCGGGCGCGGGCATAAATATATTACCATCTCTCCGGTTTAATCTCGTCCTTAAGCATATATGAAAGCGAATCGGAAAATGTTAAAAAATGGCACCTGGCCCCGTTACGTATATTGGGCTGTATTCAAAAAAAGACATTTCCCGTGTTTTTATAAGGTAACGGAACAAGTTCACGGTTTCGTACCCTGCAGGAAAATAACGTTCGGAATGATGGTAACGGGTTGATCTGCAAAACTTGCGGTTTGGTATAGGGATGCTGGTGATTGATCTATTTTGTTTTCAAAGAGACATCCGGCGCTGTAAATTTACTTAAAAGACAACCCTATGTTTCTCGGGATTAGCTTTTTCCGCCGTTGTGATGGCGTCCGATTTGAAATACCAATATGGAGTAAATAAAGTGCCCGGTGATCATATTGCCGGATCAGCGGAAAATATGCTCAGGGCATTCCATAAGGCCTGTTTGAACAAATAAAAAAAAATGAAAAATATGAGAAAAACAATGATGACCGGTTTGTTGGTTGCCGGTATGCTAGGTTCCGCTTTTGCCCAGGATTTTCGGGGGAAAGCCGTCTATGAGAGCAAAACCTATGTGGATATGGATCTTCAGGGCACAGATATTCCCGAACAGGACAGAAAAAGAATGTTGGAAAGAATGAAACAGGATCTTGAAAAAACTTTTATCCTGGATTTCACCCGTACGACATCCTTGTACCAGGAAGAAGAACAGTTAGGACAACCTATAGCGGAAAGAGGCGGCATGCGTATGGCAGTTTTCACAGGCCCGGGAGGAGAGGGGATTTACTATAAAGACGTAAAGAACTTAACGTACTGTAACCAGGTGGAGGTGTTCGGGAAAATATTCCGTATAAAGGACTCCCTGCCTGACTTGCAATGGAAACTGGACAATGAGACCAGGAAGATCGGCGAATATACCTGCTATAAGGCTACGGCAATAAGAAAAGTATCCCGACCTGGATTTTCAGTGAAACCGGGTAAGGGAAATAAAAGGGAAAAAACGGCAGATTCGGGTAAAGAACCTGTCGGGGCAGAAGACAAGAAGATCGTCATCACAGCATGGTATACTCCTGAAATACCGGTCAACCAGGGGCCGGGAGAATATTGGGGCTTACCGGGGCTTATCCTTGGGGTGGATACCGAAAGGACCTCTATTCTGTGCTCCAAAATAATATTGAACTCTCAGGATAAAGAGGAAATAGAAGCCCCGAAAAAAGGGAAAGAGGTCTCCCGGGCCGAATTTGATGAAATCATGCATAAAAAAATGGAGGAAATGAGAGAAATGCACCGACGTGAAGGCCGAAACCGGGATGGAGGCAGGGTTTTCCGTATCGGCGGATAGATCGGCCCGGACAGAAGGGCTCTTCCGGTATATTTTTCTTCATAAATAGTGAATAAACCTATGAAATACTGCATATATTTTTTGGTGGGATGTTTCTGTTTTTCTTCCATTTGTGCACAATCGGTCACACTCACGGGCACCGTTAAAGACAGTACGGGAGTTTCCCTGGAAATGGCCAATGTGGTAGCTGTCAACCGGGAGACGCAGAATCTCGATGCTTTCGGGGTGACAAATGCTGAAGGCCGGTACAGGTTACAGTTGAATCGTGGAAAGACGTACGATGTTAAAGTGAGCTATCTGGGAATGAAAACGGAAGAGTTCACCATAACCGCACAGGAAGATAGCTTTAAGGAAGTGGTTCTTTTTTCCGAGGCCGATCGTTTGGATGAAGTGGAGGTTACCTACGAAATGCCGGTTACCGTTAAAGGAGATACTATTATATATAATGCGGATGCTTTTAATAAGGGAACGGAGAAAAAGCTCGGGGATATATTGAAAAATCTCCCCGGCGTTGAAATAACCTCCGATGGCGAAATTGAAGTGGAAGGAAAAAAGGTGGGTAGGGTAAAAGTGGAAGGTAAGGATTTCTTTGAAGGTGACTCCAGGCTGGCAGCAGAGAATATTCCCGCCAATGCAGTGGATAAAGTGGAAGTGCTGCGCAATTTTAACGAGGTCTCCCAGATGAAAGGATTGACGAATGACGACGATAATATTGCACTGAATATTAAACTGAAGGAAGGGAAAAAGAACTTCTGGTTTGGTGAGATTACGGCAGGTGCAGGCCTGGATGAACGCTATCTTGCCCATCCCAAGTTGTTTTACTACAGCCCGGAATACAGCCTGAATATTATTGCGGATATTAACAATATCGGGGAGTTGCCGTTTACCATGCGTGATTATTTTAATTTTACGGGAGGATTCCGGACTTTCAATCAAAGGGGAGGGACCAGTTTGAACATGGCATCCAATGATCTTGGCCTCTCGCTTATGCAGAATAACCGGGCGAAGGAAATAGATACCAAATTCGGAGCTTTCAATTTCAGTTATTCCCCTACCGGTTTCTGGGATGTAGGCGGTTTCGCTATTTATTCTTATTCAGGCACGGAAATGCAGACCGATGCATCGCGGACTTTTATAGAATCGGGAGAGACGGAACATACCACCACGGCGACCGATCAGAAAAGCAAGCTGGGACTGGCCAAGCTGAATTCCGTTTACAAGCCTAATGAGGACCTGCAGGTAGATTATGATGTTTTGCTGAAAGTGTCAGACCAGCAGGAGGTCATGGACCGGGTGTCCGTTTCGGATGTTACGGATGATATCCGGGAATACAGAGAACAGACCCCGCTTACCCTTACGCAGAGCGCCAATGTATACTATACCCTGAACAAAAAAAACATTTTTACGGCAGAGATCAGGCATATGTATCAGAACGAAGACCCGTTCTACAATGCAATACGTGATTTACAGCCTTTTCAGGGAGTGTTGCCTTTTGACGACGGACAGAGCGTATATAATATCAATCAGGAACGATTGGTAAGGACAAACAGGATCGACGCCATGGTAGACCACTACCTGATAACCGGGAAAAAAAGCCATCTCAATTTTACGTTAGGAGCTACCCATAGCCACCAGGGTTTTGATTCCGAAATTTTTCAAATCCTGGATAACGGTGCCGAGATGCCGTTGGAAGGGGAAGCTTATACCAATGACGTTACATATAATTTTTCGGATACCTTTCTCGGGGTTCATTACAAACTGGCAGCCGGTATATTCACACTAAATCCCGGTTTCACCCTGCATGGTTACAGGACAGAAAATAAACAATCCGGTTCATCGGTAACCGATAATCTTTTTGCAGTGCTGCCTGATGTCTATATCAATCTTCAGTTTAAAAAATCGGAAAATCTCCGGTTTAACTACGGTATAACCAGGGAATTTACTGATGTCAATAAACTGGCGCAGGGGTATGTTTTTAATAATTACAATGCCATATACAGCGGGAACAGGGAATTGGAAAGTGCCCTGTATCACAGTCTTTCGCTGAATTATTTCAGCTTTAATATGTTTAACTTCACCAATATTTTTGCCGGCTTGTCGTATAATAAACGCATAAACGCTTTAAAGAGCAGTGGAAATATAGAGGGTATTAACCAGGTGAGTACAACAATAAACTCCGGTTTTGAGGATGACGTGTTTACCGCACTGGGGCGGTATGAAAAACGGTGGAATCACTACAAGGCCTCATTGAGGGCAAATCTATCCTATTCCAGGTTTAACAATATCGTAAACGAGGAGAGGCGGGTCTCCGAATCGTTTACGCAGGATTACCAGTTCAGTATGGCTACGAATTTCCGGGACTTCCCCAATCTGGAACTGGGATATGGATTTAACCGGAATAATTATGACAATGGCGGGAATGCTACCACATACTTTACGGACAAACCTTTTATAAAAGTAGATGCTGCCTTTTTAAAAGGGTTTATTTTTGCTGCCGATTACACTTACAACCACTACAGGGATAAGGAAAAAACAGTGAAAAACGAATATTCTTTTCTCAATGCCGATCTTTCGTACCAGAAAAAAGACAGTCCGTGGGAATACAGCGTGGGAATTACTAACGTACTGAACAACGGAGAGCTGAACCAGGATAGCTTTGACGAACTTTATTTTAACAGTTCGAGGTACCTGGTTCAGCCTCGTTATATGATGTTGAAGTTAAAATACAACCTGTAATTAATTATTTCGACGGATTAAATAATTTCCGCGGCTTCCAGTGCTTTTTCCAGTGCGACGGCCCTGGTGGTTTCCATTGCCGTTCCTTCTGCACGGAAGATCTCCACATCGGTCATCCCCATAAAACCGAGAACAGCCTTCAGGTAGCCCGGAATAAAATCATACCCCTGGTTTGCTCCTTCGGTATAAATTCCGCCGGAAGCCAGTGCAATGTAAACTTTTTTGCCTTTTACCAATCCTTGCGGGCCGTTTTCCGTGTAGTGGAAAGTTAATCCCGCTCTGGCAATATGGTCAATCCACGCTTTTAATTGTGAAGGGATGCTGAAGTTATACATAGGGGCTCCCAATACCAGAATGTCCGCTTCAAAAAGTTCCCGGACCGATCTTTCGGATTGTTGTATGGCCCTGATATCGTCAGATGTCCGGTCCTCCTCGGGAGTGAAGAACGCATTTACCGTTTCGGTCTGCATATGCGGAAAAACCTCGCGGACCAGGTCCCTTTCTTTTACCCGTACTTCCGGGTATACTTCTTTAAGTCTTTCTATAATGGCGTTTCCCAGCCGGGTGCTGTAAGAATTCTCGCTCTGTAGGCCCGATTTAATATGCAATATATTTTTCATGTTTGTAATTTTTATTCAAAAGTACGTATCTTTACTTTACAATTTATAGTAGTATACAAAAGGTTAGTACTAACCTTTTGGTAAGTAGATGTAATTTTATATTGAAGATCATGAAAGGAGCCATTTCAAAAGAAGTTTGTCAGAAAAGACTAAAAGGGATTGATGATGCCCTGTATGCCATAGGGGGTAAATGGCGGCTTAAGATCATCATTGCCCTGAGGGAAGGATATACCAGGTTTAATGAAATCCAGCGGACGATAGGGATTTCGGCCAAAATGCTTTCGATAGAATTAAAGGAACTGGAACTTAACGGTTTTTTGAAACGGGAAGTACACACCGGGCCTCCTGTTGTTGTGGAATATAAGCTCACCGAATACAGCGATACCCTCGAAGGTGTTCTGCAGGCATTAAGTGACTGGGGGGAAAACCATCGGGAAAAAATAAGGCGGGAGCGTTCCTGAAAAACCGGGGTTGTGACAGGCATGCGATTGCGGGTTAAAAATATATAACTTTCACCTATGAATGAGTTAGTTGATTTTTTATTGGGGTTCGGTCGCCTGGCTCCTATGGATATTGAACTTATAGAGCGTAAGACAGAAGAAGTGGGCGTTGCAAAAAATACGAGGCTTGCCAAGGCTTCCCAGTTTATCGATGAGCTCTGGTTTGTTAAAGAGGGGGTTACACGAGTTTATTACTATACCGAAAAAGGCGAAGAGATCACTAAATATTTCATCGATGAACTTCATTTTTCCAGCGATGCCAATAGCTTTCTCTATCGTATTCCCACGACTTCTTATGTGGAAACGATAACCGATTGTCTATTAATTAAAATTCCCCGTTCATCTTTTGAGGTGTTTTCTGAAAAGATTCCGGGCTGGAACGAACTCATTTCCAGGATTGTCACTCAGGCCATGCAGGACAAAGTCAACAGGATCAGCCCGATGCTTGCCGAAACCGGGAAAGAGCGTTACCTGAAGTTTATGGAGCGTTATCCCGCATTGCTAAACCGCATCCCCCTTAATCTGCTGGCTTCCTATTTGGGAGTTACCAAATATTCGTTAAGCCGTATCCGGAAAAGCATGTGAATTACCGGATTAGTTGCCAAATGGCAATTTTATTCTCCTTTGGATGCATCATTTTTGTAAAAACAAAAACGCAAAAGAAATGAGTATTCAAAAAACGATTACGATTGGGGCAAAAACCGGACATCCTTTGACAGTTAAACGATTTGGCTACGGCAGCATGCGGTTAACGGGGGAAGAAATGATTTGGGGCGAACCCAAAAACAGGCCGGAGGCATTACAGATATTAAAAACGGCAGTTCGTGAGGATATAAAATTCATCGACACGGCAGATTTTTACGGCGATGATGTCACCAACAGATTAATAGCAGAAGCTTTATATCCTTACCCCGATGATCTGGTCATATGCACAAAAGTTGGTGCCGATAGGGGCGCTGATAAAAGCTGGAGGTTTTATGATACCCCCGAAAATTTAAGAGCGGGTATAGAAAATAATTTAAAGACCTTAAAAACAGAACAATTACCGTTGGTCCATTTAAGGATAATGCCCGGGTCAGATACCCCTTTGGAAGAGTCTCTCGGGGCTATGTTCGAAATGCAGAAGGAAGGTAAAATACTGCATGTAGGATTGAGTAATGTGAGTCCTGATGAATTAAATAAAGGATTAACAATGGGAAATATAGCCAGTGTTGAAAATGCTTTCGGTTATGCTCAGAGGACCACTTTTGAGATGCATGGAATGGAAATCAGGGGGCTGCAGGAAGTAATGGATAGATGCCTGGCAGATAAAATTGTGATGATTCCTTTCTGGTCTTTGCAAAGTTCAGTTTTAAAAGAAGACCGCAGGATCTCGGAGATCGCTGATAAATATAAAGTGACCGCGGCCCAGATAAACCTGGCCTGGACACTACATCTTAATGATTTGATGCTCCCTATTCCGGGAACTTCAAAATTAAATCATTTTAAGGAAAACATACAAGCATTGAATATTCCTTTGACAGATGAAGACATGGAGTTTTTAGGTTGACAAAGCAATATTCTGTTGAAAGGCAAAAGCCTGTCTCCGTACATTTGCAGGCATCGACCCGCATATTACTTTGGGAAAATAAGGCCCTTCTTTTGGGTGGAATTTTTGCATAGTCCCCAACTTTAAGGGGATTGATCCTTCAAACCCGTAGCCACTATCTCAAATAAAAAAATCCGTAAAACCTTTTTTAGGTGTTTACGGATTTTTACGTGGTACCTCCAGGAATCGAACCAGGGACACATGGATTTTCAGTCCATTGCTCTACCAACTGAGCTAAGGTACCCGTTGCTTTATTGCGGGTGCAAATATAGGTGCAAAATTAAATTTTCCAAAACAAAATCGGAAAAAAAACTGTTTTGTAAATTTGCGTCCTTACTTTTGATTATGACTATAGCCATAGATGCCGGAAATACCTTCGTGAAAATTGCTGTTTTTCAATCAGATATTATCCTGTATTCCGAAAGATTCCGGTCGGGTGACTTTTTGGGAAAAATTTCGGGATTGCTGAAGCAATACGGAGAAGTGACCGATATTATTATCGCTTCGGTGGCGGATGTTTTCGAAAAGGACCTGGAGGAACTGCAAAAAATGGTAAAAGTCCATATACTGGGAACCTTGACTGTATTGCCTTTTAAAAACAGATATGCTACTCCCGGTACACTGGGGGCAGACCGGGTAGCCCTTGTTAGTGCCGCATGCCGTGAATATCCCGGACAGAATGTGCTGGTTATAGATTCCGGTACCTGTATTACATATGACTTTTTAAATGCGGAAGGGGAGTATCTCGGCGGGGCTATTTCCCCCGGAATACAAATGCGCTATAAGGCCCTGCATACGTTTACGGCCAGATTACCGTTAATTGATTCTACCCGGCTGGATGATTTCATAGGGAATTCCACGGCGTCGAGTATATCTTCGGGGGTATTGAATGGTGTTGTAAATGAAATAGATGGGGTTATTGATCAATACAAGGAGAGATTTGAACATTTAACAGTTATTTTAACGGGAGGCGACCTCGATTTTTTGTCAAAACAATTAAAAAGTAGCATATTTGCGAATTCAAATTTCCTCCTGAAAGGGCTGAATTATATTTTGGAACTCAATAAGAACCAATGATCAGAAAGATATTTATTGTTTTAGTTGCATGTATTGCCACCTGCGGTTATGCGCAAAGAGGATCTTCGTCACCTTATTCCTTTTATGGTATCGGAGACCAAAGGTTCAAGGGAACAACGGAAAACCAGTCCATGGGGGGCATCAGTATGTATTCCGATAGTATTCACCTCAACCTCAATAACCCCGCGGCATACAGCGACCTCCATCTGACCGTATATACCGGGGGAGGTTCTTATACTAATCTCAACCTGAAAAACGAAACTCAGAAAGAAAATACCTCCAATGCTTATCTGGATTACCTGGCCCTCGGGTTTCCAGTGATCCGGGGTAAACTAGGGGTAGGATTCGGGCTCATGCCCTATACCTCTGTAGGGTACAACCTGGAACAGAGGGGAGAAACTACGCTGAACCAATACAACGGAAAAGGAGGGACGAACCGGGTATTCTTTTCGGGCGGATACAAAATTACCGATAATTTCAGTATCGGAGCGTCGGCCAATTATAGTTTCGGGAAAATAGAGAACGAATACCGCAGGGTTGTACAGGACATAGAGCGTCCGACCCTGGAGAATAATACTTCGGAACTCAGTGGTTTTGATTTTAAACTGGCGTTGAACTATAAAAAAAGACTGAAAAACGATCTTGTAGTTCATTCTTCCCTGACATATTCACCCGAAGCGACACTAACTTCCGATAACAGCCGTACCCTATCTGTGGTTACCATAGATCCTACCAGAGGGACTATTATAGGAGGAGAAGTGCGCGACGTGGACCTGGATGCTTTGGGACTTCGTCAGGTAGATCTTACCATTCCGCAAAAAGCATCAGTTGGTGTGGGAGTGGGGAAAGATTATAAGTGGTTTGCCGGTGCGGAATACGAATGGAAGAAGAATGGTGATTTCAATAATCCGTTTGTTTCGGTGGCCGGTGTAAGTTATGAAGATGCTACGCGGTTTTCCGCAGGAGGCTTCTTTATCCCGGATTATAGTTCTTTTACAAGCTATTGGAAGAGAATCGTTTACAGGCTTGGTGTGCGTTACGAAGAGACCGGGCTTCTGGTGAAAGATATTCCTTTAAACGACTTTGGCATATCTTTTGGTCTAGGTTTACCGTTAGGTGCCCCGATTCCTACCACAAATTCCCTGCAATATGCAGGTTTGTTTTCCAATGTTAACGTAGGTTTTGAGCTCGGCAGAAGAGGGACCACTACCTACGGAAGAATTCAGGAAGACTATTTTAAAGTGAGTATCAGCTTATCGCTGAACGATAAATGGTTTGTAAAAAGAAAGTATGATTAACCACAAATAAATTCTAAAAAAGATGAAAAAGAAGGGTATATTATTTTTATTTGGTTTGGTTGGGGGAGCCGGCTTTGCGTTCGCACAGGCGCAGAATCCGGAGTGTATGACAAATTTGTCTGTATTCGGGGAACACGCTAAAGTGAAGAATTATGATGCGGCCTATGAGCCCTGGAAGATGGTGTTCGACAATTGCCCGGAGATACACCCGGCAACTTATGTTTACGGAGAACGTATTTTAAAAGACAAAATAAGCAATTCTTCGGGAGAAGAACACAACGAATATATCAATACGCTGATGTCCATGTACGATAAGGAATTGAAATATTTTCCGAAACGATACAGTAAGGCGGATGTCCTGGCGAAAAAAGCCTTGTTGATGTATGATGAAAAAACGGGTACAAGCCAGGAGATATACGGACTTCTGGATGATGCTTTTCAGAACGACAGGGCCAACTTCAGTAATCCCAAAGCACTTTACCTGTACTTTTCCCTGATGGTGGATGAGTACAATGCGGGAAATAAAGATTTGCAGGAAGTATTCGACACCTACGATGCCGTAAATGAGCGTATAGACGAGGAAATGGCAAGTTTGTCCAAAATACTCGACGAATATGTAGAAAAAGAAGAGGCCGGGGAAGCATTGAGTGCCAAAGACAAGCAAACATTCAACAATGCCAAGATTAATACGGAATCTTATGGTAAGATAAGCAGCAGTATAGATTCCAAACTAGGGGACCTGGCTGATTGTGATAACCTGATTCCTTTGCTGGAAAAGAATTTCGAAGCCAAAAAGACCGATGCACAATGGCTGAAAAGGTCTGCGGCGAGAATGGATGGTAAAGAATGTTCAGACGATCCTATGTTTATCAAGTTGGTCGAAGCTTTACACCAGGTAGAGCCCTCTTCCAAATCCGCATATTACCTTGGAGTGCTTAACGATAAGAAAAAGAATTCGGCGGAAGCTTTGAAATACTACAATGAAGCAGTAAGTCTGGAAAAGGATTCCTATAAAAAGGCCGATATACTTTTCAAGATCGGGGTGAAATATAAAAATGCCGGACAGAGTACAACTGCTTACAAGTACTTTAAGCAGGTGTTGGACGCGCAGCCTTCTAACGGAAAAGCTTATTTGCAAATAGCATCATTATATGCCAACAGTGCCAACCAATGTGGTAGCACTACCTTTGAAAAAAGAGCGGTGTACTGGAAAGCGGCCCAAATGGCAAGAAAAGCTGCTGAAGTAGATCCTTCCGTAAAATCTCATGCATCTCAGACGGCTGCAAGTTACGAAGGAAGAGCGCCCAGCAAACAGGATATCTTTAGTTCCGGAATGGCCGGAAAGACCATTCAGTTTAACTGCTGGATAGGTGGTAGCGTAACAGTTCCTAACCTGTAAGCCATAAAGTGAAACAAAGGTTTGATCATATTCTTATAAGCATTGTCACAGTTTCTGCTGTGGCAATGTTTTTTTCATGCGATTCCAGTTTTGAGGATATTCGTAAAATAGATGTTTCCGAACATTTCCCCGGCGGAGTTGCTGAAAATTTTCGCCTTATCTATACGGATTCCGCCCTTATCAAAGCCACTCTCACCAGTCCGTTAAGTAAAGATTACTCTAATCAGGAATTTCCCTACCAGGAATTTCCCCAGGGACTTAAAGTGGACTTTTTTGATAAAGAAAAAAATAAGAGCACCGTTATTGCCGACTATGGTATTATATACCAGGCTACGGATATGAGCGATCTTCGCGGTAATGTGGTATTGCTTACACACGACGGAAAGAAACTGGAGACATCACAACTTTATTGGGACCAGAAAAACCAATGGGTTTTTACCCAAGAGAAATTTACTTTCACCAATCCGGAAGACGGCACAATAATGAATGGGGAAGGGATCGAGTTCAGCCAGGACTTTGAGAACGGACGCGGCCAGGTAAGGGCATACAAGGTAGACGGCGTTAAAGATATAGATGTGCAGGAAGAAGAGACCGGAACACAACAACAAACAAATATTCAGGAATAAAATACACAGTAGCGATATGCCGTAAGACCTGTTTTTTCAGGTAAATGGCATACTTTGTGTATCTTTGTGTTAACACTGTGTATTTTTTATACAGAACACAAAGGAAATCAGGAGACCAAAATGAAGTTTTTGAGAATAAGTGAGATAATTTATCTTGTGGTGGCCGTTTTATCTGTCATAGAAACCGTAAGGAGGTGGAATGCAGACAGGAATATGGCCTATGTTTTTGCCATTTTTGGCGTAGTATCCGTTTTCATGTTTTTTTTCCGGAGGCACTACCGCAAAAAATTCGAACAACGTAGAAAAGATAATAGATAGTTATCGGTAAAAGTTCCGGTATCCCGGAGCAGAGTGATTTGTATTTATGGACTATTCCATTGTAATCATTATAGTATCTTTATTGCTTTCCGCTTTTTTCTCGGGGATGGAGATCGCTTATGTGTCTTCCAATAAAATACATATAGAACTGGAGAAAAAGCAGGAAGGCCTGCTTGCCAGGGTACTGACCAGGCTTACCGCCAAACCGTCCAAGTTTATTGCCACTATGCTGGTAGGCAATAATATTGTGCTGGTGATCTACGGATTTTATATGGGGGAGCTTATTGTAAGCAAACTATATCCGGGCTATCTGGATGCCGGCGAATTGCCGTTGCGGATTATTTTCGTGCAGACACTCATTTCCACCATGGTGATACTGGTTACGGGGGAATTTCTCCCCAAAGTGTTCTTTCAGGTATATGCAAACAAGCTGTTAAGGATATTGGCCTTTCCCGCATACGGATTTTACATGCTTTTCTCCTTTGTTTCGGAACTGGTTATCCGGGTGTCCGACTTTATCCTGCGGACTTTTTTCAAGACCAGGGGAGATGAAGTACAGCTTACGTTCAGTAAAGTGGAGCTGGGGGATTACATCTCGGAACAAATGGAGTCTATGGAAGATGAAGATGAGATCGATACGGAAATCCAGATATTCCAGAATGCCCTGGAATTTTCCGATGTAAAGGCCAGGGAAGTTATGGTGCCACGGACAGAGATTGTTGCGGTAGAACTTCACGAATCTCCCAAAAATCTTGTTAAGCTGTTCACGGAAACAGGATATTCCAAAATACTCATTTATCAGGACACCATAGATAATATAATAGGTTATGTACACTCTTTTGAGCTGTTTAAAAAGCCTAAGGGTATTAAAAACGTGATGCTTCCCGTAGAATTTATCCCGGAAACCATGTTGATAAACGATATACTCGGTACGCTCACGAAGAAAAGAAAGAGTATGGCGGTAGTGCTCGATGAATACGGAGGGACATCCGGTATTCTCACTATCGAAGATATAGTGGAAGAACTTTTCGGGGAAATAGAAGATGAGCACGATACCATAGCTTTATATGAAGAGAAGATCGGCGAGAAAGAATTTAAATTTTCCGCACGGCTCGAAGTCGATTATATTAACGAAGAATACAAGCTCAACCTTCCCGAAAGCGAAAATTATGAGACCCTCGGGGGACTTATTGTTAACCATATCGGTGAAATTCCAGAGAAAGGAGAGGAGGTTGTGATTGGGGATTACCGTTTTGCCATACTGGAGGTAGGCAGTACCAAAATAGATCTCGTGCAACTCAAAATTGTGGAAGAGGAATAATTGGTGCCCGGGATGCTGTCCGTAAATCCATAAGAATTGTTACGGATTTTAACCTTTATCACATCTGCTTTCCTGCTAACTTCCAACAAAAAAGAATACCGGGTTTTAATTATTGTAAAAAATTGGTATTTTCGCGAACTGAATTTTATAACTTTAACGACAAATGGCAGTTCTTGAAAAAATAAGAAAGCGCTCACTGATACTTATCCTTGTTATCGGTCTTGCATTATTTTCTTTTGTTATTTCCGACCTTTTCCGAAATGGCGGAGGAATAAACAGCAATACCTCTTCTATAGGAGAAGTGAACGGAGAAGCATTGCCCAGGGCGGATTTTGCAGATGAGGTAGAATATTTTTCACGTCAGTACGGTGAAAGAGCATCCACCGTACAGGTGGTTAACCAGGTATGGGAAAGACAGGTTCGGAGCAAGTTGCTCGATCAGCAATGTGAAGAACTCGGAATATATATAGAAAAAGACCAGATCATCAATGTGGTAAAGGCAAATCCCGCTTTTGCCCAGGATTCTACATTTCTTAACGATGCCGGAGTTTTCGACGAGGAAAAATTCATAGAGTTTATTGCCGATCTCAGGCTGAACAATCCTGCCGCTTACGAACAATGGAAATTACAGGAAGACGCCCTCATCAAGTCCTCGATGGAGCAGACATACTTTAACCTGGTGAAAGCCGGTGTGGGAGCTACTGTTAAAGAAGGGGAGCTGGCATATAAACTGGAGAATGATAAAGTAGACATAAAATATGTGAGAGTGCCTTACAATACTGTGGCAGATAGTCTGGTAAGCATATCCACAGGTGAAGTACAGAAATACATAGACGAGCATCCGGAAGAATATAAGGACGAGGCTTCAAGAGATATACAATACGTGTTCTTTGAAGAAAAACCTTCCGAAGAAGATGAATCAGAGATACGGAACAGCATATCCGCATTGCTCGACAGCCGGGTGGAATATAACAACACTACGGAGAAAAGCGATACGTTACCGGGATTCCGTACAGTAACAAATGTAGAGGATTTTGTAAATGCCAATTCCGATATTCCTTTCGATTCTACTTATGTTGCTAAAAAAGATCTGCCCTCTGCAGTAGCCGATACACTGTTTAACCTTGGGGTCGGACAGGTATACGGGCCATATAAAGACGGAGATTACTACAAACTTTCCAGAATGCTCGACAAAAAGGCAGGAGGAAGTGTAAAGGCCAGCCATATCCTCATACAGTACGAAGGTGGTACGAGAGCAAATCCCGATGTGACCAGGAGTAAAGAAGAAGCGGAAGCAAAGGCTAAAGAAGTACTTGCGGAGGCTCAGGAAAGCGGTGCTGACTTTGCACAACTGGCAAGGGAAAATTCGGACGGACCTACCGCTTCCAGAGGCGGGGATCTTGGATATTTTGTCAAAGGCAGAATGGTGAAGGAGTTTGAGGATTTTGCATTCGCCAATCCCGTGGGGAAAGTCGGGCTGGTAGAAACCGACTTCGGGTATCATGTGATTAAGGTGGAAGACAAGCAGGATGTCGTACAGATAGCTACCATTGCCAGGGAGGTGGAGCCTTCACAAAATACAATAAACAGTCTCTTTACGGAAGCGACCAAGTTTGAAATGGAAGCCCTGGATAAGAATTTTACCGACGTAGCCAAGGAAATGGATTACCGCATTCGCCCGGTGAACAATTTGAAGGCGATGGATGAGTTGTTGCCCGGTATTGGTAACCAGAGAGCTGTAGTACAATGGGCATTTAATCAGGAGACCGATAAGGGAGATATCAAGCGGTTTGACATACCGAGAGGGTATATTATAGCGCAGCTTACCAATAAAAGAAAAGAAGGAGTGGCCAAGGCAAAAGATGTTTCTGCACTTGTGACTCCTATACTGAGAAAGCAAAAGAAGGCCGACCTTATCCGGGAAAAGAGCAATACTTCTTCGCTGGAAGAATTTGCAAAATCCAATAAAGTGACAGTTGCAACGGCTACAGGGCTTAATATGAAGTCGCCCACCATTTCCGGTGCCGGAAGAGAACCCAAAGTAGTCGGAACGGCATTTGCATTGGAAGAAGGGACTACTTCCGGGGTAATAGAAGGGCGCGACGGGGCATATATGGTGACCGTAACCAAAAAATCCGAGGCGCCGGCGCTGGATAACTACAGTACCTATGCCAATACACTGAAAGCTACCAACAGGAATACAGTAAACAACCAGGTTCTGACCGCACTGAAAGAAGCAGCGGAAATAAAAGATAACAGGTCAATGTTCTACTAGAAACATAGTAAATTCATTAAGAAACCCCGACCGGCAGCCCGGTCGGGGTTTCTTGTTTTATATCATATCCTTTCGTCTTCCATGTCATAGTAACGGGTGTTATAGTTATAAACTATTTTTTTAGTTGTTTAACTATAAAAATAGTTTATATTTGCTGTGTACTTACCGGGTATAACGGACAATTAAAAATCGGAACTATGCAAAAACTTACGAACAAAGAAGAAGAAGTGATGAAAATGCTCTGGAAGCTGGAAAAAGCATTTGTTAAAGATATCCTTGCGGAGTTCGGGGAAGAGAAACCGCATTATAATACTTTATCCACCATTATACGAAACCTGGAGGATAAAGGTTATGTCAGCCATACGGCCTATGGTAATACCCACCAGTATTACCCGGTCGTGGAAAAGGAAGAGTACCGGAAGAGGTTTATTCATAACGCTATTACCGATTACTTTAATAATTCATATAAAAACCTGGTGTCCTTCTTTGCGGAAGAAGATAAGATAAGTGTCGAAGAGCTGAAGGAAATTATAAACCGGATAGAAAGCAAGAAATGATGGAAGCATTTCTGATCTATATCGCAAAAAGCGCTGGATTTATAACGCTTTGCTACGTATGTTACCGGTTGCTCCTGCATCGTGAGACATTCTTTCGGTGGAACCGCTGCTTTTTATTGTCCGGAGTGTTGCTGGCCCTTATATTGCCTTTCTGGACTATAACAAGGACCATAGAGACTGTCCGGATGACCCCTCTTCCCGATCAAGGCACAGAGGATATGATTTCCGGTACATTAACCCCGGGAACAGATGTATGGGATATTGTGTTTTGGATCTATATTTCGGGCGTAATAGTCTTCACAGTGAGGCTGATTGTACAACTGCTATCCCTTAGAAAATGCTTGTCCTCCTGCAAGAAAAGAAAAGATGGGAATATAGTGGTCATGGAAGCTGCCAAAAACATAAGCCCTTTCTCCTTTTTTAATTTTCTGGTATATAACCCGGAAATGCACCCCGACAGAAAAGAACTGGAAGCCATATTACTTCATGAAAAGGCACATATAGAACAGTTGCATTCCCTGGATGTTGTACTGGTTCATATATTTCTGGTATTTCAATGGTGTAACCCGGTCATGTGGCTGTACCAAAGGGCAGTTGTAAGAAACCTGGAATACCTGGCAGACCGTTCTGCTGCCGGAACGAACAGGAACAGTAGAAAGAACTATCAGCTACTGTTGCTCCGGCAGACGGAAGCGTATAAAGAGCATATGGCATTGACCAATACATTTTTTAATTCATCAATCAAAAAACGAGTAGTTATGTTACACACAAGTAATTCAGATCAAAAACAATTGTGGAAGTACGGGATCGTAATTCCCGTGCTGACGTTATTCCTGTTTGCCGTCAATACCCGCGAGGTAGTGGCCCAGGAGGAAAATGGCGAAAAGCTAAATATCGATGTAAGAATAGATAAAGATGCGACGGATAGTTATTTAAAAAGAAAATCCCAATCGCTGAACTCTTCTTACGGCATAGAGCTGGAATTTAAAGGGGTTAAGAGAAACGCCCTTGGAGAGATTATAGCGATCTCTTCCAGTTTTAAGAAGGGAGCATCCGCGGGCTCATGGGCGGTTTCCGGAGATAAGCCTATAAAACCTTTTCATTTTTTTGTGGATGGTTCAAGTGAATTTGGATATGCAACTATAGAACGGACCGATGCCCATGGATTAACGGTGCCTGCTTCTGGAGTTTTTGCGGGTATAATAAACGTTGAGAATAGCGGAAATGCTGTTGATGCACCTCCATTATATGTCATAGACGGAAAGATCAAGGATAAGAATTTCGATATAAATTCTGTCTCACCTTCCTCAATAGCCGAAATGAATGTATTAAAAGGAGAAGCTGCCACGAAGAAATACGGAAAAGACGGAGCTAATGGGGTTATAGAAATAACTACGTTAGGGGAATAATTTTTTCATTAGTACGATCATTTTTTATTTAAAACCGCATGAGTGCGGTTTTTTTAATATCTTGTAGATATGAAAAAGCGTTTTTTCAAACTTCTGGCCAAATTGAATAAACTGTTACTGCCCTCTTTCAGTAAGCGGCAACTGGATATCGCCAAAGCCAAAAAATGGCAACTGGCAATTATCGGGTGGCGTGCCTATGTGACGAAAAACGCATTGGACTGAGAGAATGTCCGGCTTTTTCGTATGCGGGAAGACTAACTGGTGGTATTCAGTATCATATCGGCGTAAGGGATAACGGTATCATATCCTTTACTTTTAAAATAAGCCGTAGGGCTGGTCCGGGCTGTGGCTATGACAAAATCCCCCCCCCAGGCCCCGAGGCTCTTTATTACGCCGGGAAAGTCGGGAAAAAGCCTTTCTTTAACCACACGAAGCTGTATCAACGACGCTATGATCTGTTCATGGCGGATTAATAGAGATTCGAACTCTTCCAATTCCTCGCATGTCAACACCCGGTTTGTGATTTCGGAAATTTCCTGTATGGCTTTCTCGTCCTTACTTCTGCTTTTGTATCTTTTAATGCCTTCCCTGCTGTCCTGTTTCTGGTTGAGGTGTACAAAAAACAGATTCTCCCTGAACGGAGGGTTAAAGGTTACGGGGACAATTTCCGGTTTTTTTTGCGCTATACTGTACAGAACAGGTGAATCATGTCTGGCACAGGCTATATCATATCCGCTTCCCTTAAAGGTTTGCGACAGTAGCTCAAAGGGGTCGATACCGGCCCATCTGGCCAGGTTACTGACCAGCGTGGAAGAAGAACCCAATCCCCAGTCCCGGGGAAAGCTGAGTTTTGCGGTTACGGTAAACCCTTCGGTACTGTTTAAAAAATTGGGGTTCATTTCCCTGGCGGCCCGGATCAGTCCCGTCAGCCTTTGAATTGTGCTGTCTTTTCTATTGGTATCATTATCCGCCAGATCAAAATCCGCTTTAATGTCAAAAGTATAGGAAAACCAGGTATGTCCTTTTTCATCCTTGCTTATCCAGGAAAGTTTCCCCGGGTCCCCTTTTCCTATACTGAGAGATTGTCCGTAAGAAGTGGGAACAGCCAGGCATCGTGCCCCGTCCAGAACTACATATTCTCCCGTGAGTAATAACTTGCCGTTGCCGTAAAAATGTTTTTCCACAATATGAGGTAATCTTATGCTGTTGTATACCCCCGGAAAATCCGGGAAGTTTTCATTAGAGTGTTCTGTTATGCTTTTTCCCGTAGTCGGTAAAACGCTTCTGTTACCGAGCGGTGTGTAGCGGTCTTGTCTTTAAAATACCGGACAAAATATTCTTTTTCTTCTTCGGTGGCATGCAGTTGATTGAGTATGTTCAGCAAGTGCATTTTCATATGTCCTTTCTGAATCCCAGTCGTTATGAGCGATCGTATTGCGGCAAAATTCTGTGCCAGTCCCGCTACGGCCACGATCTGCATCAGTTCCGGTGCGGAGGGGTTCCCCAGCATCTCCAGGGATAGTTTAACCAGGGGGTGCAGACTGGTAAGTCCGCCTACCGTACCCAGGGTCAGTGGGATTTCCATTTCAAACCGGAAGGTCCCGTCTTTTACCGAGGCCCGTGTAAGGCTGGTATATTTACCGTCTTTTGCCGCATAAGCATGGACCCCTGCCTCCACGGCACGGAAGTCGTTACCTGTAGCGAGGACTACGGCATCAACACCATTCATTATTCCTTTGTTGTGAGTTACGGCCCGATAGGGCTCTATTCTTGCTATTTCCACAGCCCGGACAAACTTATCTGCAAATTCTTCCGGGGGCATCCTGTCTTCGTTAAGTGCATCCACTTTGCAGGATACCGCTGCTTTGACCCTGCAATCCGGAACATAATTGGAGAGGATACTCATTATAATCTGTATCTTCTTTTCTTCTGCATTGAAAGCCGTATATTCCACAGCACCTTCCTTAAAGGTTTTTGCAAACTGTTCCAGGCAGGAATTGATAAAATTGGCCCCCATTGCATCGAGGGTGTTAAAAGTGCAGTGCAGCTGATAGTAGTTTTCCAGTTCGTCGGTTTTGTCCCGGAGTTCGATATCGATAATACCACCGCCCCTTTTTTTCATGTTCCCGGTAATGGTTTCGGTATCATTGAAAAGTCCGGGTTTGATATGTGTAAAATAGTTCTGTAGCCTCTCGCTATCTCCCTTGTAGATAAAATGTACCTGTCCTATTTTTTCCGTAGCAATGACTTCCGCTTTGAACCCGCCTCTTTTAGACCAGAATTTGGCAGCCTTTCCCGCTGCGGCAACCACCGAACTTTCTTCTATGGCCATGGGGATGGTATAAAGCCTGTCATTGATCAGGAAATTGGGGGCTATACCCAGGGGCAGGTAATAGTTGGTAATGGTGTTCTCTATAAACTCATCATGGAGCTTCTGTAGCTTTTCATCGTCGTTCCAGTATTTTTTGAAAATAGTGACAGCCTTCTCCGGGTTTGCAAAATAGGCTTTGGCTAACCAGTCTATTTTCTGGTTCTTGGTGAGTCTGGAAAATCCTTCAACAGGTTGCTTCATCTTAATATATACAAAGTTATAATGCAGGGAAGCCGGATCCGGACAATAATTCTCCCGGTTGCCGGCCCTGTATGATCTCTCGGGCAAAGATACTAAAGAAATCCGGGTATTCTGTGTGTTAATATTTACTGCCAAAAGACGAAAAACCCTGAAATGTCACAGTTTAACTGAAAAAGTTTATATTTTCGCAAAAAAAATAGTATACTTGGCAGATTTTTTTGTTTGCTGATAATAATCCGAACTTTAATGAAAAAATATTTCATCTTGTCCGTTTTACTTGCAGGATTGACAACTTCGCTTACTGCACAGGACCGTCAAATTACTTTAGAGGAAATCTGGAATGGTGCTTTTAGCACGGAAGGCATGGATGTTCTCCATTCCATGAAAAACGGAAAACAATACTCCATTTTAAATATGGACCGTCAATCCAAGGTGGTATCCGTAGACAAATACGATTATAATACCCTGGAAAAGGTAGAGACCATAGTGTCAACCGCAGATATTGAAGATATCCGTTACTTTACCTCGTATACTTTCAGTGACGACGAATCCAGAGTATTGCTGGCCACAGATGTCGAACCTGTGTACCGCCATTCGAAACTAGGTACCTACTACATGTATGATATACAGCGTAAGAAAACGCAGAAAATTTCAAACAATAAAATTCAGGAGCCCACTTTTTCACCGGACGGTAATAAAGTGGCTTTTGTTTATAAGAACAATATTTACATTAAAGACCTCGTATCGGGAGAAACCGAACAGATCACTTCAGATGGTGAAAAAAATAAAATCATAAACGGTGTGACCGATTGGGTCTATGAAGAAGAATTCGCTTTTGTCAGGGCCTTCGAATGGAATGCTGACGGAACGGATATAGCGTATATCAAGTTCGATGAAAGTGAAGTTCCGGAGTTTTCTATGGATATTTACGGTAATGAACTTTATCCCGTACAACAGGAATTCAAATATCCGAAAGCAGGGGAGAACAATGCCAAGGTATCCCTGTTTGTTTACAACCTGGAAAAAGGAAATACCAAACAGGTCCAACTGGAGAATGCTTATTACATTCCCAGGATAAAATGGACCAGTGATGCGGACATATTGAGCGCCCAGGTACTCAATCGTCATCAGAACGACCTGGAACTGGTGTTTTACAATACAAAAGATGCTTCGACCAAAGTAGTTCTCAATGAGAAGGACGAAGCGTATATAGACATTACCGACAATCTTACTTTTCTGCATGATAACAGTTTTATCTGGACGAGTGAGAAAGACGGATATAATCATATCTACCATTACGGAAAAGACGGAAAACTGATCCGCCAGGTCACCGAAGGACCGTGGGAAGTAACCGATTATTACGGTTATGATGCCAAAACAGGCCGTATTTTCTATCAGTCAGTAGAGAACGGCTCCATAAACAGGGATGTCTATGCGATTAGACTAAATGGCAGAGGCAAGGAACGGCTTTCTTCTCAGGAAGGTACGAACAGTGCTACTTTCAGTGCGGACTTCAGTTATTTTATCAATGCTTATTCCAGCGTGTCCGTCCCACCGCGCTATACACTTAACAATGCCAGGAACGGCAAGGAGATCAAGGAGATTGTGGATAATGATGCGTTGTTACAGAAGCTGGCAAATTACAATCTTCCCGAAAAACAGTTTTCTACGATCCATGTCAATGGCTATGACCTGAATATGTGGATGATAAAGCCTGCCGACTTTGACCCGAACAAAAAATATCCTCTTTTTATGTTTCAGTACAGCGGTCCCGGATCACAACAGGTAGCTAACCGATGGGCAGGGGCCAATGATTACTGGTATCAGATGCTTGCCGAACAGGGGTATATCGTAGCTTGTGTGGATGGACGAGGAACCGGGTTTAAAGGTGCGGATTTCAAAAAAATGACTTATAAGGAACTTGGCAAATATGAAGTGGAGGACCAGATAGAAGCGGCCAGGCAACTCGGTAAAGAGCCTTATATAGATGCAGAAAGAATAGGAATATGGGGATGGAGTTACGGTGGTTTTATGTCCTCTAACTGTATCCTTAAAGGTAATGACGTATTTAAAATGGCTATAGCAGTAGCGCCGGTAACCAACTGGAGGTTTTACGATACCATCTATACCGAGAGATACATGCGTACCCCGCAGGAGAACGCATCGGGCTATGACGACAATTCGCCGATAAACCATGTGGAAAAACTCAAAGGAGCTTATCTCCTGGTTCATGGTACGGCAGATGACAATGTTCATGTACAGAATACCATGCGTATGGTAGAAGCTCTCGTGCAGGCCAACAAGCAGTTCGACTGGGCTATCTATCCGGATAAAAACCACGGTATTTACGGAGGGAATACAAGACTTCATCTCTATACGAAAATGACCAACTTTATTAAAGAAAATCTATAGAAACATAAATATACTTTCATGGCAATAACATCCAAACCAGCACATCAGAGGGAACTGTTCGGGCATCCGGCGGGATTGTACATCTTATTTTTTACAGAAATGTGGGAACGTTTCAGTTACTATGGTATGCGGGCATTGTTCACCCTGTTCCTGGTAGCCGAAACCACTTCCAAAAATCCCGGTTTTGGTTGGACTAACGGAGAGGCACTTTCATTGTACGGATGGTATACCATGTTGGTCTATGTATCGTCTATTCCCGGAGGCTGGCTAGCAGACAGGGTGCTCGGGCAAAAAAAAACCGTGATGCTCGGTGGGGCGTTGCTATGCGTAGGACATGCTATCCTGGCGCTTAATTCCGAAATATCTTTTTATGTGGGCTGCTTCTTCATAATACTGGGAGTAGGCTGCCTCAAGCCCAATATTTCCTCTATGGTAGGGGGGCTGTATAAACCAAAGGACGAACGAAGGGATCTGGGTTTCTATATCTTTTATATGGGGATAAACATAGGGGGCTTTACTGCGCCTATCATTTGCGGATATGTAGGAGAAAAAATAAACTGGCACTACGGATTCGGCCTGGCTGCTATAGGAATGTTCCTGGGGCAGATAGTATATGTATGGGGACAAAAATACCTCAAGGGAGTGGGGGACCTTATATCCGTAAAGAACGAAAAGGACAGGGAAATACTTGAAAAACCGCTTACATCCGTAGAAAAGGACAGGGTAAAGGTATTATTGCTTTCCTTTCTGCTTATCATACTTTTCTGGGCTGCATTTGAGCAGGCCGGAGGATTGATGAACCTGTATGCCCAGCAAAAGACAGACCGGAATTTCTTTGGATTGGGCGTAATTCCTGCTTCCGTTTTTCAGTCGGTCAACTCTTTCTTTATCATAACACTGGCAACCCTGGTAGGGCTGTTCTGGCTGAAATGGAGACGTAAGGGACGGGAATCTTCTTCCCTGTTCAAAATGGCGGTGGGGATAATTGTTATGGCGCTTGGTTTTGGCTTTATGAGCGCCGCAGCAACAGAATACCAGAATACCGGTTCTTCTGCTATGTACTGGCTGATACTGGCGTACCTCTTTCACACCATAGGAGAATTATGCGCATCGCCGGTCTCCCTTTCTTTTATTACCAAACTGGCCCCTTTAAAATATGCTTCTATAATAATGGGACTGTACTGGGCGGCTACCGGTTTTGGTAATTATGCGGCAAGTAAACTGGGTGTCCTGGCCCAGTCTTTGGGAGATTTTGAGGTGTTTACCGGAATTATGATCATATGGACCTTAATCGGCATTGTGGTAATTCTGTTATTGAAACCATTAAAAAGGCTTACTCATGGTGCCGAGGACGGAGAAGGTGCTGTTGTGGCTGAAGTGTAAAAACTAATTCTCACGAAAAATATAAGCTCCCTTTTCATATGTGCTGTGAAAAGGGAGTTTTTCTTTTTTACAGGTTGCCTGCCATTGCCGGATGTAAGATATATAGTTACTGCCATCCGCTATGATCATTTCCGGACGGTAAGCCTGTATAACTCTTTCCAGGTTGATCCCGGGCGAATTTCCCAGGAGTATGTAATGGGGCTTCAGTTCCGGTATAAGGGGGATTTTTTCACTATTAATGTACAATAAACGTTTCCCATATATATTATAAAGGTTTTGTATATTTTCTGTTTTTATACGATCTATTCTTTCCGATACCGCATAGGTACGTATCATACCATCATCGGCTATATTATTTTCCGGAGCAGGAGCATATACGGTCAGTCCTTTTCCGTACTGCCGGGCAATACGCGTATCCCGGCTTTTGTGAAAGATAACCCATTGCTCCCGGGCAGAGGCCTCATAACGGTTATAAAAAACGGACAATTGTATGCAAAGGACGGATAGCAGTAATGCCGCCCCCCTCCGGAAGGTAATTTTCTGAAGACATAAAAAGAGGAATATGAGGAACAGGTAAAATGATACGAGCAATTTGCCGTCGAAGAAAATATCACGAAAAATGAAGCTTTCCTGCCTCGCTATCCAGGTCACCAGGCGGTTCATGGAGATAATAACGAAGGCATAGGCCTCGGCAAGAAATGAGGGAAGACTTTGGAAAAGGGCAAGGGCTATGACAAAAATCCCCCCGCCCAGGATAATGCCAAGGGCCGGGACAATAAGGAGGTTGGAGAGGAAGAATAACCCCGGAAACTGGTGAAAGTAATACAGGCTCAAAGGTAAAACACCTAATTGTGCTGCCAGGGACACCGTGGCCAGTTTCCAGAAGAAGTCCGTCACTTTCCATTTCGGTTTCCACCACGCGTATAATAAAGGCTGTATCCATATAATAGCAAAGACAGCCGCATAACTGAGTTGAAACCCTACATCCAGTAGAAAACCGGGGTTTATAAGAAGAAGGAAAAACATGGAGACCAGCAATACATTATCAATATTTGTGTTCCGCCTGAGCTGCATAGCTAAAGCGACAAACGAGAACATGCATACGGCCCGTACCACGGACGCTGACATTCCGGCAATAAAGGCAAAGGCCCATAACGAAGAAAGAGTGAGTATTAAACTGAAAATATGGCCGTATTTCAACCGCCGGAGAGGATGTAGCAGAAAATGCAGTATAAAAAGGATAATACCTACATGAAGGCCGGATACCGCCAGGATATGTACGGCCCCCGCAGCAGCATAGTGTTCGTATATGTCTTCGGGGATATCCTGTTTCTGTCCCAGCAAAAGGGCCTGGATCATCGCTACGGATTCTGCCGGAAAATGATATTGCTCCAGGGCTTTTACTATATTATCCCGTATCAGTTCCGCATAAGCATACAGGTTTTCCCCCGACCCGGCTACGTGGTATAATTCTTCTGATTTTAAGGATAGGCTGTGGTATATATATTGTTTTCGCAGATAATTTTTGTAGTGGAACTGATGAGGGTTACGGGGTGGCGGGATATCCAGGAAAGCCGTTTTTGTATAATATTCGTTCCCCGTAACCAGTTCTTTTGCCGTACTGTCACGGCTGAGGTAAAGAATGACTTTTCCCGAAGTTTTAAACCCGTTGACTTTCCTGATGCTGGCAATATACCTGTAGGAGTAGGTATTCGGTTTCAATGTTTTCCGGGGAGTAAAAAGGATCTCATCTTCTCCTTTGGTCGTATAGCATGTATAATGATCTGTTCTAAACCCGGGCTTGTCCCAACTCGCTACCAATACACCGATACCAAAGGTAAGACAGAAAGAAATGATGCCGAAATACCGGGCATAGGGGAATCCCGGGCGGGAAGAGTAATAATAGGACAGGCAGAAAAGCGGTAAGAGGACAGCTATTGAAATATATATAATTGTACGGGGAATTGCAGTGTAAAAACCCGCTAATATCCCGGCTATCAGGAAAACCAGCAATTTTAAAATATTCGAATTCCGTAATTGCATGTTTAAAAATACAAAAAACATGCAAGATAATGGGGATGTGTTACAAGACGCGCCTGGCCTCGATAAAAGCGTGGTCCCAGTATCCTTCTTTCAGGGACGAGATAAGGACCCCCCTGGAGGTGGTGGAGTGGATAAAACGGATGTCCTGACCTTTTATGTCCACTACCAGGCCTACATGGTTTATTCTGTTCTTTCTTCCGGTTTTAAAGAAGAGGAGGTCTCCTTTACGGACTTCTTTGAGTTTAATTTTTTCACCTTGTGTAGCCATCATGTAAGAAGCGCGTTGCAATGCTATGTCGTGCTCCTGGAAAGAAGTATATACCAGGCCGGAACAGTCCATGCCCTTCCGGGTAGTACCTCCGTATTTGTATTTGGTACCGTTGTAGGAAATGGCGGTTTCTATAATCTTTTTTGCACGGGCATTACTTTTGGCAGGAGGAGGGGGATCAGTAGATTCACTATCCGGCCATGCTTCTACATTTATAGTCCGGTTGGGTGATGCCCCTTCAATAGTAACAGATCTGGGTGTCTCCAAAACCGTTTTTTTGGATTTACACGCGCAGAGGGATAAAAGCAGACAAATAGTAAAATAAGTTCGCCGCATGAACAGAAACTGGTTTAGGCTAAAATAATAAAAAAAGTGTTTCCTCCGTCAGCCGGGATGTTAAACTAGGTATTTTGAATGGCGGAAATTATAAGACGGGCAGCCTGCCTGCTTGCTCCTCTTCCTCCCAGTTTTTTTTCCAGGTCGTGATAATCACTGAATATCTGTTGGCGTTTTTTGCCGTCCAGGATTTTTGCAAGCTCTTCTCTCAGGCGATGGCGGTTGAGTTCTCCCTGAATAAGTTCCGTAACAACTTCTTTGTCCATGACAAGGTTAACCAGGGAAATGAATTTTAATGTGATGATCCTTTTTGCGATCTGATAAGAAAACCAGTTGCCTTTATAACATACGATTTCCGGGACTTTAAACAAGGCTGTTTCCAATGTCGCCGTGCCACTGGTGACGAGGGCAGCCGTGGCAACGCTCAACAGGTTATATGTTTTGTTGCGGATAAGGCTTGTACCGGAATTTTTAATAAAAGGATGATAAAACTCGGCATCCTGTCCGGGCGCTCCGGCAATGACAAACTGGTAGTCAGGGAACAAGAGAGGCATTTCAAGCATTACGGAAAGCATTTTCCGTATTTCCTGTTTCCGGCTTCCGGGTAACAGGGCAATGATAGGTTTTTCCGGGTCCAGGTTGTGTATTTGCCGAAATTCCGATTCGTTTACCTTGGGATACTGAGCTATGGCATCAATAAGCGGGTGCCCGACGAAATGCACCGGATACTGGTGTTTTTTTTCATAAAAATCCTTTTCGAAAGGAAGGATGACATACATCTGGTCAATGTCCTTTTTAATGGCTTTTATCCTGTTTTCCTTCCAGGCCCATAACTGCGGGGAAATATAGTAATGAGTCGGATATCCTGCTGCTTTCGCCCATTTGGCGATCCGCATGTTAAACCCAGGGTAGTCCACAAAAATAATGACATCGGGAGCAAAAGAGGCAATGTCTTTTTTACAAAAGGCGATGTTTTTAAAAATAGTCCTGATGTTCATCAGAACTTCAGCAAAGCCCATAAAGGCCAGATCTTTGTAATGCCTGACCAAAGTACCGCCCACAGCCTGCATCAGGTCCCCTCCCCAAAAGCGAAAAACCGCGTTCGGGTCCTGTTCCTTCAGTGCTTTCATAAGGTTGGAGGCATGAAGGTCGCCCGAAGCCTCCCCGGCAATGATGTAATATTTCATTTGACTGATCTTTTTTTAATGCTGCGGCGCAGACCGTTTTATATATTTTTATTTCTTTACCCTTTACCGTCCGGCTAATATTGCTTCACTGCCCTCAGGATATTTTATAGATAAGGGTTATTACAGCCGTGAAAATAGTGGCCAGTAATACGCCCTTTGCCCTGTGGTCCCGCCTTATTTTTAAAAAACCGAAGAATGCCGCCAGGTTGAGCAATGCTCCGAGTGCCAGTATACTGCCAAAATGACCTACCTGAAAGGCATCTTTTAATGTCTGCTCGATTCCCGCCTTTGAAAAGAGCAATATATAAAGCAGGGAACCGAATATATTGGCTATGATCCCCACGGCAAAACCTATGGCTATTTCTTTTTTAATCATTCAGTTCCCAGGTGTTTAAGGTTTGTATGGCATGGTGGGCAGTAAGGTCAAACTGCACGGGGACTATGGAAATGTAACCGTTGGCCAATGCCCATTCGTCCGTATCTTCTCCTTTGTCCGAATTGATGAACTTCCCGGTAAGCCAGAAATATTCCCGGCCCTGCGGGTTCGTGCGTTTATCGAATTCTTCGACCCATCTCGCATTGGCCTGGCGACATATTTTTATGCCTTTGATCTCTTCTTTTTTCAGTTTCGGGAAATTGACGTTCAATACCACCCCTTCGGGCAGACCGTTTTTCAGGGTATTTACGGTGATGGTCTTCACGTGTTCCTTGATAGTTTCAAAATCGGCATCCCAGGAATAATCGCACAGTGAAAAGCCTATGGCCGGGATACCTTCAATACCGGCTTCTACTGCCGCACTCATCGTGCCGGAATAAATGACATTTACGGAGGAATTGGAACCGTGGTTGATGCCACTCACACAAATATCAGGTTTCTTTTTCAGTATTTCGTTCACCGCCAGTTTTATACAATCTACAGGGGTGCCCGAACAACTGTATTCTTCTGTGACCTGGTCGTCTATATTGATCCTGTTGTAGAAAAGGGTGGCATCTATGGTAACTGCATGTCCCTTTCCGGATTGCCGGTTGTCGGGGGCCACAACTATAACGTCTCCTATTTCTTTCATAACCTCTATGAGTGCTCTTATGCCGGGTGCGGCTATACCATCATCGTTGGTTACCAATATCAGGGGTCTTTTCTTCATTGAATTTTTGTTAAAATATGTTGCTAAAATAAGCATTTATCTTTTGGCCCATTTTAAACTTACCGTTACTTTTTTAAGGCTCTCGTTCCCGGGATTTTTTTCACTTTCGGCTTCTTCGGGAAAGTAAAACGGGAGGGAACAAAACCGCTATCCGGTCCCGGCGTTATCCGTTTAACAAAAAATTAGTATCATTGTAGCTAACTGGCATGGTTTTTTCAGTAATTTAGAGGTTCCAAAGAAATAACCGGGACGAACGCTATGGGATTTGCCGTTCATTTCTGCGAAAGGGAAACAGGTTTCCCGGGGAGGAAAAGATAATTGTGGAGAGGTCCCCTGTAAGTTCGGTTTGATTTGCGTTCCGGAATTCAAAAAAAGTTGACAGATGAAAAGAAATTTTGTGTATGTACTGGCGGCACTGTTAATATCGGTGGCCTCCTGTAGTTTTACGAATACGAATAAGACATTCGATAACCCGGATAAAGATAAGCTTCTCATACAGCTTATTTCCTATGTATTGGAAAAAGGTCATTACGATCCTAAAGATATGGACGATACCTTTTCCGGAAAGGTCTTCGACCAGTATATTTCAATGCTGGATCCTTCCAAACGCTATTTCCTCAAATCTGATATTGAGGAATTTGAAGTATATCGCGACCAAATTGACGATCAGATACGCGATTCGGAAATTACCTTTTTTGACCTGGTGCAGCAGCGCCTGGTAAAGCGTATGGGAGAAGGACAGGAAATATATAAAGAGATACTCGAAAAACCTTTTGACTTTTCCGAAGATGAAGACATCAACATGGATTATGAGAACCTGCCCTTTGCTTCTTCCAAAGAGGAGCTCAGGGACAGGTGGAAGAAATATCTGAAATTTTCCACACTTTCCGGTTATGTGACTAGGCTGGAAGACGAAGAAAACAAAAAAGAAGAGGATGCCGGGTATAACATGAAGTCCGAAACAGAACTGGAGAAGGAAGCAAGGGAATCGACAAAAAAAATGCAGGATGAATTTTATGACCTGATAGACGACCTGGAGCGCAAAGACTGGTTTGTGATGTATCTCAATGCTATTGTGACGGAATTTGACCCGCATACCTATTATTTCGGCCCGGAGGAAAAAGATCGTTTCGACACCAGTATGTCCGGAAAATTCGAAGGCATCGGGGCAAGGCTGCAAAGAAAGAATGACAGGATCAAGATCGTGGAAGTGATTTCCGGAGGCCCTGCATGGAGAGGTAATAAGATAGAAGTAGGAGATGAGATAGTGCGTGTGGCACAGGGCGATGAAGAACCGGTAGATGTTATCGGTATGCGTCTTGACGATGCTGTAAAACTTATCAAGGGGCCTAAAGGTTCGGAAGTAAGACTTACACTGAAGAAAGTGGACGGTACCACAGAAGTGATCTCTATTATTCGCGATGTTGTGGAACTGGAAGAGTCGTATGCAAAATCCTCTACCGTGGAAAAGGACGGTAAGACATTTGGTATCATTAACCTGCCTAAATTCTATATTGATTTTGATAACTACGACGACCGTAATGCGGCATCGGATGTAGAAAAGGAAATAGAAAGGCTTAAAGAACAGGGAATGGAAGGACTGATCCTGGACCTCCGGGGTAATGGCGGAGGTTCTCTGAAGACTGTTGTGGATATGGCCGGGTTCTTTATAGAGAAAGGCCCCATAGTACAGGTGAAATCTTCCGGCAAGAGAAAAGAAGTTCTCTCCGATACGGATGAGCGTGTGCAATGGGACGGGCCATTGGTAATTCTTGTCAATGAATTATCAGCCTCGGCTTCCGAAATACTGGCAGCAGCAATGCAGGACTATAAAAGGGCGGTAATTATAGGTAGCAAACAGACATATGGAAAGGGTACGGTGCAGAATGTAGTGGACTTAAACCAGTTCCTGGGGCAGAAAAATGATTTTGGAGATGTCGGGGCGCTTAAAATTACCACGCAGAAGTTCTATCGTATCAATGGAGGTTCCACACAGCTGGAAGGTGTAAAAAGCGATATAACCGTACCGGACAGGTATAGCTATATTGATATAGGAGAAAAAGATCAGGAAAACCCGTTGCCATGGGACAAAATAGACCCTGCCGATTACAAGACGTGGGATGGTTATGTGAACTATGAATACGCCCTCAAACAAAGTAAGGAAAGAATGAGCAAGAATGAGCAGCTCGCCCTTATTGACGATAATGCACGATGGGTGAAGAAAAAACAGGATGAAAATAGATATCCGCTGAATTATGAAGCATACAGGAAAGCGATAAATAAAGATGAAGAAGTGGCCAAACGTTTCGATGTCCTTTCTGATTATAAAACCGATCTTACTTTCCGGTCTCTGCCTTACGAGGAAAGCTTGATAGCCAAGGATACGGTTTTACGCGATAAGCGTGAGCGCTGGCATGAAAACCTGGCCAAAGATGTATACGTAGAAGAAGCACTGCATGTTCTCGAAGACCTGCAGGCAGGCCAGGTAAAGAAAAGAGTGGCTAATATCCGTGACTGATATGGAAGAAATAAACCGGATTGATAGCCGGTTAAAATAATATAAAGCCCCGGAACTTCCGGGGTTTTTTATTATTCGACAGTTTAAATTTACCAAACTGAAGGAAGGAGTATATGCTGTTTATCTCAAATATCTTAAAGCCTGCCATCAGAATTGTTGAAAGATATTTTTTACTTTCTAGTATTGGAACAATTTTATGACGGCGGATAAAAAGGATATTATACAGAACCATACGCAGTGGTTATCTCCTGTGCCTGTCCTGTCCGGTTAGTTTTATGTAATCATTCAAATCTTCAAGCTGAACAGTCCCGAAAACTGTTTCCTAACGGAGTTCTGTGAGATCCTCCCATTCGTTGATCTGGTTAGCATCCAGCTTTACAAAGACAAATAGAAGGAGTGTAAAGGCCCAGAGGCCGGAGCCTCCATAACTAAAGAACGGCAGGGGGATACCCACGGTAGGGAGCAACCCTATAACCATACCGATGTTTATCATAAAGTGGAAAAAGAGAATAGCCGCCACACTATAACCGTATATACGGCTGAATTTGGATTTCTGCCGCTCTGCCAGGAACAAAAGGCGCAACAGCAGAAAGGTAAACAGGAGTATCACCGCAGTACTGCCAATAAATCCCCATTCTTCTCCCACGGTACTAAAAATGTAATCAGTATGTTGTTCCGGTACAAAACCGCCTTTGGTACGGGTGCCTTCGAGGAACCCTTTTCCGGAGAAACCGCCGGAAGATATGGCAGATTCCGACTGGTACGTATTATATCCTATTGATTTTCTGATCTCCCTCAGCTTTTCAGGGTCATGTTCGAGTTTTAGCCACAGGTTTATCCGATCGCGATGATGTTGTTTAAAAACATTATCGAAAGTAAACCTCACGCTGGAGGTTATGACTATGGTAATGAGCAGGAGAGTAATGAACGGGAGGACGGAGACCATCTTCTTTTTTCTCTTTCTCCACAGGTAATACAGGGTGAGAAAAAGAAAAACTGCTACACACACACCTATAGCCCCGAAAACAAGCGTGGTTACAAATAGAGTAACGAGGCCCAGACCGGAAAGGAGGTATATGGATGGAAGTCCTTCACGGTACATTACAGGCAGAAAGGCGAGAAATACCATTGCACTACCCGGGTCAGGCTGCAAAAGGATAAAAAATATAGGGAGGACAATGATGAGGAAAGCCTTTAACTGGTATTTCAGGTATTTGATATTGGTCTGGGAATCACTCAGGTATTCGGCCAATGCCAGGGCGGTCCCCGTTTTGGCAAATTCGGCCGGTTGTATGCTCATGAATCCCAGATCGTACCATGCCGTCTGCCCGGCAATGGTCTTGCCGAAGATAAAAACCCCGGCGAGTGACCCTACGGAAAGCAAATAAATAATTCCGGAGAATTTTTGGTAGAACTTGGCATCTATGGCCAGGATAAGCGTTATGAATATACTGCTAAGCCCTATAAATGTAAGTTGTTTTCCGTAATATGTGGAAAAATCGAACACAGAGGAGCCGGTACCTTCGGTAATACTGCTGGAATAAATGTTGACCCAGCCTATGAACACCAGGAGAAAGTATAAAATTACGGTCAACCAGTCTATTTTACGTATAAAGGAATTATTCATTGATCCTAAAAGGTTTACCGCTGTATGGTTTAGCGTATTCTTCTTGCAAACTTGCTTCGAGCATGCGTTTTTCCAAATCTTTTCTTGTTACTTCTCCCTTGAGGTATTTTTCGATCATGATTGAGGCGATGGGGCCTGCGTATCTGGATCCCCAATATCCGTTTTCTACAAAGACCGCAATAGCTATTTTGGGGTTTTCCACCGGGGCAAAAGCAACAAAGATAGAATGGTCTGTCAGTTGCGTCCTTTTGCCGTCTATACGGGTGAAGTTCTCCGCCGTACCGGTTTTACCCGCTATTTCAATACCTGGTACCTGGAAGGACCTTGCCGTACCGTTTCTGTACACTTCGGCCATTCCTTCTATGACGGGGCCAAAGTATTTTGAATCTATGGTAGCATATTTTTTCTCCGTAAAATTTTTGTCCGATATGGGTTGGTTTTCCACCTTTTTCAGGATATGAGGGGTATAATAATGACCCTTATTGGCAATAACGGCGGTAATATTGGCAAGCTGAATAGGGGTGGTGAGTATTTCTCCCTGTCCGATGGCATTGGACAGGTTGGTGGTGGAATACCACCGGTGTTTGCCATACATACGGTTATAAATGTCGGCATTCGGTATCCGGCCGGCCTTGCCGATGGGCAGGTCATACCCCAGATAATCGCCGAGACCAAAGCTGTTCATGTGTTTTTCCCACGCTGTCATTCCCTCGGCTGAGGTCGGGTATTTGTCTATTATACGACGATATACATTGGCAAAATAACCGTTACAGGAGAGTGCCACCCCACGGACAAGGTCCCTGGAACCGCCTCCGCAATGGCAGCCCATGAGCCTCCTTCCCTTGTAATAATAACCGTTTTGGCAGGTCAACCGTGTAGAAGGATCTATCACACCTTCCTGCAGCGCAGCAAGGGCATTGAGGGCCTTAAAGGGCGAACCGGGGGGGTACATGGCCAGCAGGCTGCGGTCATAAAGCGGATTGGCAATGGAGTCGTAATACAACTGTGTGTAATTTTTGGAGCGCTGCCTTCCTACGAGCAGGGAAGGATCGTAACTCGGTGCGGTTACCAGGGCGAGAATCTCCCCGGTTGCCGGATCAAGCGCAACAATCCCCCCCCGTTTGTTGACCATCAGTTCTTCCCCGTAGGTCTGAAGGTCTATATCAATAGTTAGCTGTATGTCTTTACCCTGCTCCGGAAGGGTGTCGTAAGAGCCGTTTTTGTACGGGCCTATATCCCGGTTAAAACGGTCCTTCTGAATGTATTTTACTCCTTTTTTTCCACGAAGGACATCCTCGTAGTATTCTTCCACACCTTGTATGCCAATGAGTTCTCCCGATTGGTAGTTGGGATTGTTTCTCAGGTCGTATTCGCTTACTTCACGGATATATCCGAAGATATTGGCCCCGTGGTCTGTCTGGTAATGGCGCAGGGAACGCTTTTGAATATAAAATCCCTCGTATTTATGCATTTTTTCCTGGAGGGCGGCATATTCTTCCTTGGAAAGCTGCGGCACAAATACCGATGGAAGTCGGGGAGAATAGACATAGGCCTTATCGTACTTCCGGGTAAAATCTTCCTTGGTAATATTCAGTAAAGAACAGAATTCAAGAGTATCCAGCGGGGTGACTTCCCTGGGGATAATCATAACGTCATATGAGGGCTGGTTTGCGACCAGTAGTTTTCCGTTACGGTCATAGATATATCCGCGCTCGGGATAATCGAAAACCTGTTTTATGGCAGTGTCATTGAGCGGACTGTCCTTATTTCCCCATATTAACTGTAAATAGGAAAGCCTTCCTATGTAGATAAGGGCAACAAAGATAATAATGGATGAAAGTAATAGTTTTCTCATTGATTTTTAGTCCTGAACAACGGGATGAACAAAAAACAAAGTACCAGGGTAAAGGCTCCGGATAATAACGTTTTTTTCAAGGTTGTAAGTATATGTGTAAAGCTAAAAATCTCTAAGGAAAAAAGTATGATATGATGTGTTAAAATCATAATAAACAGGTACATGAACCGCTGTCCGAGATTGGTGTTGTTTATTTTCAGGGTTTGATACTCATAGGCACTTCCGAAAGAAAAGCGTAATACTACCGGCCGTATATAGGCAATGCAAAGCGATGAAGCCGCATGAATCCCGCCACTGTCACTGAAAATATCGACACACAGGCCTATAAGGAACGCGAGGAACAGGAAAAGAGCCCGGTTTTCATTTTTAAGGGGATAGAGCAGAATAAATAATACGTATATATAAGGATTTATATATCCAAGGAAATGGATATGGTTGCATATGAGTACCTGTACCAGTACCAATACTATAAACCTTATGCCGTTTGCCAACGTATTGTTATTCATTTACCGATTGCTCTAATTCAAGTATTTCTTCCTTATTGGTGTTTTCAATGACATACACATGGCCCAGGTTGGTCATATCATTAAAGAGTTGCACATTGATAATATAGTAATTCTCGGAAACATCCAGTGCAAAATCCTTTATGGTCCCTATAGGAATCCCTTTGGGAAATATGGTAGACATGCCTCCCGTGATTATCGTATCTCCCACTTTCAACGGTGCTATACGGGAAATATCAATGAGTTGAACGGTATTTTCCGATGTCCCGTCCCATTGTAGCGTACCGAAATGGTTCGTACTTTTAAGTTGGGCATTGATACGGGTAAGCGTATTTAAAACAGATTGTACCGTTGCGTAATGACGGGAGGTGTTATTGATAATCCCCACAATACCGTCCGAAGTGATAACTCCCATATCCTGTGCAATGCCATCACCTTCACCCTGGTCTATGGTGAGGTAATTTTTAGGGGAGTGGTAACTGTTTTTTATAACGGATGCATCCCGCACGATATAGCGGGGGTTTTCCGGAAGCAATGTGGAGTCGTTCGGAATGGAATCGGGATAGGGATGTGCCTTGTTGAACAGTAAAAGACGAAGTCGTTTGTTCTCTTCTACCAGTTGCCGGTTATACCCTTTTAGTCCGAAGTAACCCGATATGTTGCTTGCGGTCTCATAGATACCACCGGTAATCCAGTTGGCAGAATTGATGAACTTGCTTTTGTGGTAACTGTGCGACTGGATAGTCAGAAACAGGGAAAATGACAGCAAAACAAAGAAAAGAAAGAAGAACCTGTTCTTTAAAAAAAAATTAATTATGTTTTGCATAGCATTCTACCTATCTTACCAGGATACTTTTAAATCTTCCGATATTTTTCAGGGCTATTCCGGTACCTCTTACGACAGCACGAAGCGGGTCTTCGGCAATATATACGGGCAAATCCGTTTTCTGGGAGAGCCTTTTGTCCAGTCCTCTCAGCATAGAACCGCCTCCGGCCAGATATATTCCGGTATTATATATGTCCGCAGCAAGTTCGGGCGGGGTCTGCGATAATGTTTCCATTACGGCATCTTCAATACGAAGAATGGACTTGTCCAGCGCCTTGGCAATTTCCCGGTAAGAAACCTGTACCTGTTTTGGCTTTCCGGTCAGAAGGTCCCGTCCCTGCACGCTCATTTCTTCCGGCGGGGTTTCCAGGTCTTCGGTAGCGGAGCCAATTTGTATCTTGATGTTCTCTGCAGTTGCTTCACCTACATATAGGTTGTGCTGTGTACGCATGTAGTATACAATGTCATTGGTAAATACGTCCCCCGCTATTTTTACGGATTTATCACAGACAATACCACCGAGAGCTATTACTGCAATTTCGGTAGTACCCCCTCCTATATCCACGATCATATTCCCCTTGGGTTCCATAATGTCAATACCGATACCTATAGCGGCAGCCATAGGTTCGTGGATGAGGAAGACTTCTTTGCCGTTTACCCTTTCCGCAGATTCTTTTACCGCCCGCATTTCCACTTCGGTTATACCCGAGGGAATGCAGATAACCATGCGTAAGGCCGGTTGAAATAATTTGCGCTTCAATGCCGGAATGTTCTTAATGAACATGTTTATCATTTTTTCCGAAGCATCGAAGTCGGCAATGACGCCGTCTTTCAGCGGGCGTATGGTTTTGATATTTTCATGGGTTTTTCCCTGCATCAGGTTGGCCTCCTGACCTACAGCTATAATTTTTCCCGATATCCGGTCTCTGGCAACTATAGAGGGGCTGTCCACAACAACTTTGTCATTATGGATAATCAGCGTATTTGCCGTACCGAGGTCCATTGCGATTTCCTCTGTTAAAAAGTCAAAAAATCCCATGTATTCGAATTAATTAGTCAGTTCGTTCGTTTTAAAGCGGTTATTACCAAGCAGACACCATTCAAATGTAACAATACTTTGGCACATTTTGTCCCCTTAGACCTTATAAAGTATTCTGCGGGACCGGAATTGCCCGGAATGCATTCCGGGCAATCTTCGCTTTATAACGAATAACAGGGTGTAATTAGTGTTTAAAATGTCGTGTTCCTGTAAATACCATAGCTATTTCGTGCTCATTGCAATAGTCTATGCTCAGCTGGTCTTTTATAGATCCTCCCGGTTGTATCACAGCTTTTATACCGGCTTTGTCCGCTATTTCCACACAATCGGGAAACGGGAAAAAAGCATCACTGGCCATAACAGCTCCGTGGAGGTCAAATTCAAAAGATCCGGCTTTTTCAATGGCCTGCCTGAGGGCATCTACCCTGCTGGTCTGACCTGTGCCACTGGCACAAAGCTGGCGGTTCTTGGCCAGGACAATGGTGTTGGATTTGGTGTGTTTACATATTTTCGAAGCAAAGAGCAAATCTTCTAACTCTTTATCCGTGGGTTTATTGTTTGTCTGGTAAGTTAAATCTTCAAGCGTATCCGTTTTGGCATTTTTTTCCTGTACCAGGAGTCCGTTCAGGCAGGTTCTGACCTGCTTTTTCGCCAGTTCGGCATCTTTTTGGACGAGAATGATACGATTTTTTTTCTGTTTGAGTATCTCCAGGGCTTCTTCGGAATATGAGGGCGCTATAACCACCTCGCAGAAGAGGCTGCTGATTTCACTGGCAGTCTCCGTGTCTATTTCGGTATTGGCAATAAGAATACCGCCAAAGGCGGAAACAGGGTCTCCTGCAAGAGCATCTCGATAAGCTTCCTTTAATGTATTTCGGGTAGCCACACCACAGGCATTATTGTGTTTTAAAATAGCAAAAGTGGGGGCGTCTCCCTGAAACTCATCCATAAGGTTAACGGCGGCATCCACGTCCAGGAGGTTGTTATATGACAGTTCCTTGCCGTGGAGCTTGTCGAACATGGCATCCAGATCACCGAAGAAATAACCTTTCTGATGCGGGTTCTCTCCGTAACGGAGTTCCTGTCCTTTTGTTTCGCTGGCCTTGAAAACCAATTCTTCTTCATTAAAATAATTAAATATGGCCGTATCGTAGTGCGAAGAAACGTTAAATGCTTTTGCTGCAAAACGTTTACGATCTGCCAATGTGGTATTGCCGTTATCTTCGGAAATGACATTTAAAAAGTCGCCGTAGTCTTCCATAGATGCAACACAGAGCACATCCTTGAAATTTTTTGCGGCAGCCCGTATCAGGGAAATACCGCCTATGTCTATTTTTTCGATAATGTCCTGTTCAGAGGCACCGTTGGCTACGGTCTTTTCGAACGGGTAGAGGTCTACAATAACAATATCTATCTGGGGGATTTCGTAAGATGTCAGCTCTGTCTGGTCCGTTTCATTGTCCTGTCGGTTGAGTATACCGCCAAATACTTTAGGATGTAGTGTTTTAACCCTGCCTCCCAGAATAGAAGGGTAGCCGGTTACATCTTCTACGGGAACAACATTTACACCAAGGTCGCGGATAAATTTTTCCGTACCCCCGGTGGAATAAATGGTAATGCCGAGATCATTTAGTTTTTGAATAATGGGCTCCAGACCTTCTTTACTGAAAACAGAAATTAAAGCGGATGTAGCTTTTTTTGTGGTACTCATACTGCTGTGTTGTTAACTCTTGATGTATTTCGAAAAAATGATAGCCGGAATGTTCCGAATTTTTTATGGAATCCCTCTTTTATACCCGGGGTATGCCCGGTAAAAACCATAAAATAAGCAAAAAACATCCCGACCGGATGCCGGATTAAAACAAAACGGCTTAATTTGACTGCAAAAGTAGTTTTTTTGTGGCAATGATTTGATCGTCACAGGGAAAAATGTTTGAAAAGTACCGGGGAAAATGAATTTATGTAATGGTGGAGCCTGTGATTTATTCTCCTGCCTTTGGAGATAACAGGGCAGGACAGGTTTTGCCGTTCTCCGTTTCAGGCCCGAAACCCAATAGTTTAGTGCAGCATCTTAATGAAGCGAAAAAATCGCTCATTTTATCCGGACGGGGTTGCCGGTCTGTTACAGGGTACCGGGAGCAGTATCCGTTAATATAAGAACTGGTAATATAGTGTGTTACCTTATGCGGCAGGTATGTATGCCAAAACTTTTTTAATCTCCTCGCAAATACGACAGGGATCAATGTTGTTTTGCCATAATACTGATGCCGTTTGCCATGTCTTCCGCAGCTGCCTCAGCGGCTATTTGCAAAGTTCCTTCACTGACAGCGTTGGTGAAAAAGGGAAGAACCAATCCTACGATACTTACGCCGGCCATACCACCATGAGTCATGATATTGGTACGATTAGTGCTGGCACCGGACTGGTATTGCGAAAGCGCATTTTGCCTGTTTTGCATGCTCTGACTTTGCCGAAGGTTTTCCCTGGCGCTTTGATAGTTACTTCCCCGGTTCATTCCACGCCCGTTGCCGCTGTTATTGGTGAAGATACTTCGTACCTCATTTCCGTATTTTCCGCTCCGGGCATTGTCAAACACTTTCGCTGCTGCGGGATTATTATTTCTGGAAAATCCATTTTCCTTTCCTATTTGAATGGCCCGGTCTATTTCGGCAATCTGGGCGTTTAATCCTGCTATCATTCTTTCAGATCCCCTGACTCCCAGCAGGTTTCTTCGTTGTTCCGCCAGGTGTGTGCGGATTTTTTGAATACGGTCATAGGGAGTTTTCAGGTTCCAGCCGGGGGCTGTACCTTGGTCGTTCAGAGGAGTAAATTCTGTCAGTAATTCCTGTGCGGGCCCGGGTAAGGGTGCAGCGGGAGTTATAATATCTGCAAGACCGGGGCTTCCTCCTGTCATGTCATCGTAGTACGGGTTGGTATCATCTTCATATCCCTCGCGTATCATTAATGTCTGTATATCAGTTGCGGGCTGGTATATGGCAGCGGAAAACAGGGATCCCCACATCAGGGATTTTCCTATCCCTATAACACCCGAAGTGCCTCCTGTAAATCCTATGGTCATACCGCCGATGAAGGAGCCTACTCCGATCATGGTAATCTCCTTTTTGTTTTGGGAACTTATTTGTTCTGCAGCAGAAGCGGCCGCGGACTCACTGATGAACGGAAGAAGGAACCCTCCTTCCTTGCATTGTATCATGGATTGCTTGGTCACGGCGGCATGACCGTCGAAAGTAACGGAAGGATGCGGGTTTATCCAGGACGATTCCTGGTAGCCGATCATCTCACTGCAGGTGGGCTTGGGCTTGAACATCTGGAAAAGGCCGTAAGCGAGGCAGCCCAGGGCAATGGCGCCTCCGATGATCCATCCTGCTACAGGTACGGTAGCCACAGTGGCGGCAACAGCCAACCCGGCTACAACACCGGCGCCGAACGCCGCAGTACCCACACCACTGCTCCAGCCTGTTTTGCAGGAGAACTGCCCGTCCAGTTTTTTATCGACTTCGGTGAGCAAAGGTTTGCCCTTAGACTTGAAAAGTACGGTAAATTGCCCTCTTGCATCCGGATTGGTCAATAATTTTCCATAACCGCTTGCCGTATTGTGAGTGCATATGGTAAATACCTTTTCCGGTAAGTAGCTGCTCATGATAAATTTGGAGTTTACAGGATATTTGTCTCTTGGATCTGTTGAAAAGGATAGCTAAATCCTCAGTCACTCCAAATTTAGGTGACTAATGTTAAGTGAAATTTAGGGATGCGATAAGGAATTGTTGTGTAAATGTTAATTCGGAAAATATAACTACGTATATTTTTCTTAGCCGAAAGACTGTTAATGCTGTTGTGCCACGATGCTTATGCCATTGGAAATATCGGACATAGCTGCATCTGCTGCCAGAGATAATGTAGTCTCACTAAATCCGGTCGCGGCAAAGGGAATGACAAGTGAGGCGATATTGGCCCCTTTTAAGGCTTTATTGACACTTATAGTTTTGTTTTGTTGCCGGATATCCCGGTTGTGCTCTTGGATGGCCTGATTGTGCTGTTGGATGTTCTGGTTTTTGGAGTCAATGACTTTATTATAATTAGATTCCCGATTCATTCCCCTGCCATTGTTTGCGCTATTGGTAAAGGCTTGTTGTGCCTGGGGGCCATAATGGCCGTTCCTTGCCTTTTCAAACACTTTTGCAGCGTAGGGATTCTTGCCTTTGGCAAAAGAGCCTGTTTTATTTGCTTCAGCAATGGCTCTGTCTATCTCGGCAATATTGGCAGTAAGTCTGCTTATTTGCTGTTCGGCTCCCCGTATTCCCTGCAGACTGCTCCTTTGTCTTTCTAATTCGGCCCTTATGTCACGGAAATTCTCATAAACGGATACGGGGTTGTAAAAATCGTCCATGCTGTCAAAAGTAGACCCGTTTTCGTCCCCTGTGGGCAACCCCTGTACATTGAGAAGGCCCAACTCTCCCTGTTTAGACTCAACCATGGTTTCGTAGTAAGGATTTGAATCGTCATTATAGGCATCTCTTAATGCCCCTTTTTCCATTTTTTCCAAAGGTTGAAACAAAAGGTATGATCCTGCCACCCCCAATGCGGCCCCTGATAATGCCGTAGTGAAACCGGCAGTACCCAAAGTGAATCCCGCACCAAAACCACCAATGAAAGAGACCACTCCGATCAATCCGATCTCTGTCTTGTTCATATTGCCTATGGTCGAAGCAGCGGAAGCAGCGGCGGATTCACTGATAAAAGGCAATAAAAAACCTCCTTCTTTGCATTGCAGCATGGATTGTTTGGTAAGGGCGGGATGGTCATCAAAAGTCACAGATGGGTGTGGGTTTAACCAAAAGGATTGGTCGTAGCTTATCATTTCGCTGCAGGTGGGCTTGGGCTTGAACATTTGAAAGAGGCCTATCCCGATACATAAAAGGGCAATGGCGCCCCCAACGATCCATCCTGCTACTGGCACAGTGGCCACGGCGGCTGCTACTGCCAACCCGGCGCCAACGCCGACGCCGAAAGCAATAGTGCCCACACCGCTGCTCCAGCCTGTTTTGCAGGAGAACTGCCCGTCTAATTTTTTGTCCGCAAGGGTCAGGAGCGGGCGATCCTGTGATTTAAAGGAAACCGTGATCACTCCTCTGATATCAGGGTTGACCAATAATTTTCCGTACCCGTTAGCGGCATTGTGTGTACATACCGCAAAGACTTTTTCCGGCAAATAGCTACTCATCGTAATTCGGGTTTTTGTATTCTATATATTTTGTTCCCTGCCAGTTATGTGTCCATATAGAGAAGGGAACAGCGCCTTCTACAAACCTCAATTTCTTCTGGCAATGGAGGCAAAACGCATCCCACTGTTCCTTACTCTCCCTATTGACAGCAGATGTCAGGGTTATCTTGTGGTCCCTGAAAATGAGCTCTGCCTGAATATCGCCCTTTTTATTTGAAGGATGAAGGGTCCGGATAGACTTAAGGTCATTTGTAGGCTTTGTATATCCACCGTTATCGTTGTATGTGATCTTTATGATATTGGGGTCAATGGAGATTTGGATGCTCTTTTTCAGGTATTTTTTATGTATCAGTTTAACCCCGGCATAAAATACGGCTATTACAAGGAAGAGGCTATACGGGAATTGCAATATGCGTAATTCATCTCCGAGAATAACCTTAATACCAATGAATGATATGGCGATCAGGAGCCCGCACAATATATACCATTTTCCCACCTGGAGGGTCATTACTTTCTTGAGGATAAAGCTCCGGGTACGGTTGCTGGCCGTATTATTTACCTTGTCAGTGCCTATAGCTGTTGTATTCATGACGGACCGGGATTAAAGCTTACGAAGTGTAAATTGACAAAAACTCTCTACATTATCTTTTATGGATTCTACCCAGATCAGCTTAGCATCGGTCACCAGCCTGGTCACAGTATCGATCTCATAGGTCTGCCTGAATTCCAGTTTGTATTCCGTAAAGCTGTATTTGATTTGCGGTTTGTAATACTGATCGTATTTTTTGATAATATCTTCCAGTAACTCATCATTGGGCTTTGCAGAGCCTACTTTTCGCAGTTTCGTGATATCACTTTCTTCTTTTAAAATATCGCACCGGAAATCCATCGGGACGATGACTTCCGGCAATAAAATGGACCGGAACAAAAAATCTTCCTGTTGAACGGAGGTGTTGTCGTTGGATGTGAGTTGCCAGTCAAAAAGAATGGAGTAGAATAATTCCCTGCGATATTCTTCTTCCGAATCATAGGAGAGAGAAAACTGCCGGTCCCCCGACTTGATGATTTCCTCCAGGGCTTTTTCATTGTTGTCCCTCATACTTTCAATAAATTCGGTCTGGAATTCCCTGGAATTTTTAAAGGCCCTCCATTTTTCTGCCTGCTCTTCCTTGTTGAGGATACGGACGATCTTGCCGTTCTGGCCATAACTAAAGGAAACATCCTGGCGGATGGATTCCGTTTTAGTGATAAAGTCAAAAACCTTGTTCAATACGGGAGGGTTCATATTATAATAATGGTCCTCCAGCTTTACTTTGGCTGTCTTTTGGGCAGGGGAGACCTGAACGTAATATTGAAATTTCTGCTGGGAATTGCTGGTGAGATTACCGTCTATTTTGGTGGTGTTAACCTGTTCGCAGCGGTATTTTGCCAAAATATCCCGGGTGGGCGGTGTCACTTCCGGCCTTTCTTTTTCTGCTACCGGTTTCGGGTATTCTTTATCACCGGGATAGAAACTGTACTTGTCTGTCATGGTATTCTTATAGAGGTTTAATAATAATACATAAAGCAGGATTAAACTTGTGTGGCAATGATATTGCCGCCGCTTTGGGTATCTGCGGTTAAGGCTTCGGCCATAGTAATTCTGGCTTCTTCCGAGAAATATTTAGCGGCAAAGGGAGCAAAATACATAACCCCTGTAACACCACTACGTCCCATATCTTTGAGGTTGTTTGTCATATTTTGACGGTTTGCCGTGTTCATCTGGTTTCGCATGGTAGGATTTATCCGGCGGTTATTAAAATTGGTAATGGCCTGCCGGAGTTGGGGGTGTTTCCCTTCTTTTAATTCCGCCAATAGCTGTTTAGCTTCCGGATCTCTTAGTAATCGTTGCCGGCTCAACCCTTCTATATGGCTCAACCTGTTTTGCATCCGGGCATCCAGACCGGCCAATTGCCCACTTTTTATAGCTTGCTGCAATTCTATTGGGTCCAGAATGTTACTTAGATCACTGGGGTCATCCGGAATGCTGAAGGCATCCGTAAAAGTTCCGGACTCAACTTCGTTCATCCGGTCATATGCTTCATTTTCCGGAAGGGAATGGCTCCTGGTATAGTCGCTTTGAAGCCAGGTGGCACCTTGCATGAAAGCAATACCAAATACAAATCCGCCGGCCATTTTGGCACCACCCAGAAACTTCAGCCCCAGGGTAGAGGCACCGGCAACCCCGGAAACACCAAAAGGTAAAAACAGCCCGGTGACGAAAGAGGCAGCGGCATTGACGCCTATTTCCTTTTTGTTATTCGAAGCAATGGCCTCTGCCGCCTGTTGGGCAACTGCCGGATCGATAATAGGAGAGAGGATGCCTCCTTCGTTGCAGCTCAATATGGAAATTTGTGTAATGGCCGGATGCCCGTCCAGTTTTACACTGTGGTGTGTAAAATTCCATTGCCCCGCTTCCAGTCCGGGGGAACATTTGTGTTTTATTTGTGTAGCGTGGTAAGTTCCCGCAGCCGCGAAGCCGGCAGCTGCCACACCGGCAACTACCCAGCCTACCGGCCCGGATGCGATAAGGGCCGCACCAACTACAATCCCCGCAGCTATGGCAAAAAACGAAGCCATGGCATTTGCCGCATTTTTACAGGCAAACTGTTCATTGATGTTGAGGTCCTTTTCGGTGAGAAGAGGGGTGTCTTCCGATTTTTTTATGACGGAAACCTTGCCCCGGGTTATTATGAGTTCTTTGGGAGAAGAGTCCGTCTGAAGTGTGCAAACCACTTTTGTGTTTTCGGGGATGTAAGGGACACTCATTTTTATGTTTTTATAGTGATGTTATGATATATATGGGGAAGGAGATGCAAAAGACCAGCACAACAAAAAACAATATAACGGGCAGCATATATAATATTCGTATTCCGGTATCTCCAGGTTCCTTCTGTTCTTTACAGCGCGATTTCAAAAATTGTTTTACAATATCGTATTCATTCCGGAAGTTTTCCGGTTTTTGATAGTATTCTCCGATTTTTATTTGCTCTCTTCCCTTTTTTTTGTTTACTATGTCTTTGAATAGCTTAGGGACAATAAAAAATACACGTTTTTTTCCTTCCCGTGTAGCCCTTATGGCATATCCGAACCTTTTTTTATATCCGGATATAATGTTGTAATGGTCTATAGCCTTCGGGTCGAGCAACAGTCGTTTTACCTTGTCGTTTGTTGCCATATCATGGATGATAGCGGGGTTTTCGGTAATTACTAATTCATAAAAAAACAAATGTGGGTACCTGGCAGCAAAGGCGTAACTGACAAAAAATGCGAGAAATGTCCAGAAAAGCAGGACAAAAGGAATAAAAATATTGGTGTGTTCTACACTCCAATTGGCCAATAAAACACACAGGAGTGTGATCAAAGCAACGAATAAGAGCCCTTTTATCCTGTTCGCATGTAGTGTAATAGCTGTATTGGCGTCCCGGTCCGATATCATAGAGGTATTTGTTTAAGGTCGAATTGGGAGATCAATTCATAGTTGTTTTTAACGCTTTCGATCAGAATGGCGCGTGCCGAGGTGATGATCCCGGTTTTTCGGTCGATTTTTCTTCTTATGCGATATTCGTAATCGTATTCTGTAAAATTGTATTTTATGACAGGTTTATAAATTGCATCATATTGGCGTATCATTTCGTTCCGGTTGATCTTTTCTCTGTTCAGTTCCCCCACACTGCGGTATATCAATGCATCTTCTTCTTCCAGTGCTTTGGTATGTACTATGGGTACTTCGAGGCTGATATCATGGAATATCTGGGATAGAAAAAACAATGAGTCATTGGTGTTGGAGGGCCTGTAGTCTTTAAAAAGGACGTGATAAAACAAGTTTTTATCATATGATTTAAGCAATGAAGATTCTTTGGCAAATTCCTTGTCCCCGGCATTCAGAATATCCGCAGCGGCTTTTTCATTGACGTTTTTGATGTCCTGGTAAAAAAAGGTATGGATGAAATCTTCACGGAATGCTTTCCACCGTTGCTGTAATTCCCTGAAATTATTTATGGCGGTAAGGGTACCCATATCACTTATCTGAAAAGAAACATCTTCTTTGGCATATTCCAGGGGTTTCATTTCTTCCAGGGGTAGTTCAAAATCCTTTGGATCGGCCTGGAAAACATAGTCCTGCAGTTTACAGTATGCAGCACTTTCACGTTGTACATAATCGACAATATATTCTTTCCGGATGTCCGAATTAAATGTGGGGACTCCTCCTATTTTGGTGACGTTGACCTGTTTGCAACGATATCTCACGGGAAGATGCCCTTCCGGATATCCGTTGCCGGGTTCTTTCTCCTCAATAGGATCGGAAAATTCCTGATCTCCCGGATAGAAGCTATATTTGTCTGCCATAGCTGATTTGTCCGGTTAATTAATATCTACTTCGGTTCCTTTGATGATGACATTGCCCCCGTCAGGCTGAACGGTTACGTCACCCGTGGGGTCTATAGTAACCGCCGATCCGTCTATTTTTGTCTTCGTTTCTCCCGTAATGGTGTTGGTCTTGCTTTTTATGGTAATGTCATCTACTCCTGTGGCCTCAATGGTCTTGCTGTCTATGGTGATCATGTCTTCCGTGATCTCGATCTTGCTACTGCCAACCTTTAGTTTCACATTGGTATTTCCTTCTATGGTAATGTTCCCGGAACAATCCATAGTCACTTTAGAGCTGCCGCCCCCTACATTGAGCGTGATGTTGGAATTGGCATCTACATAGAGGTTTCCGGCGCCGTCGTAAAGGGAGGATGCCCCTCCGTTATCCGAGAAAAACATAGACCCGCTGTTGTCATCCATAATGATCTTATTGCCGTTGCGGCTTTGGATGGCCTTCAGATTATTACTCGGATCGGCATAACCGCTATTGGCATTTCCGTGTTGTACACACCCGGTTACATAAGGCATTTCCGCATTCCCGCTTTGGAAATCGACCATAACCGTTTCCCCGATCTCCGGAATGAAATGAAACCCTTTGCCCGAACCTCCGTTTGGTGTGGACAGGGGAATCCAGTCGGTGGTCTGTGCATTTTCTTTCTGCCAGGCCATTTGTACTTTGATGCGTCCGAGTCCCCGGGGATCGTTATTGTCCATAACCGTGGCAGGCTGGCTTTCGCACCTGGGGTAATTGCCCGGATCGGAATAGGGGGAAATGTTTACCACTGCGGGAACGCCTTTAAACGAATTCTCGTAGTCTCCGGTATCCGTACAGTGGTGTGTAGTGGCTATTATCCTGAACGAGCCCGTAACATTCCCGTTTTCGTCCAGTACCTTTACCAGTGCGCCCGGGCGTAATGCCGGGTTTTCGCTTCTGCCGTAAATAAACAGCATGTTGGCCACCTTTTTCCGGAAATTCAATTGCGCATAATGGTCCATGTCCGTCTGGCCATTCCCTTCGTTTACCAGAAAATTGTGTTGCACGATGGTCTCTTTGTCAAATACCTTCGCTGACGATTTTATCAGTTCTCCGGTAATACCGTTTACAGAGTTTTCCAGCGACCGGGTGGAGCTGTAATGTGAAGCACCTTCGGAAAGGTCGTTGCCGTGGTATTTGAAGCGCGTGGGCTGAAGGGTCATTTCCAGGTCAAATTCCACCAGGTTATAGCCGTAGTACAACTCGATCTCTTCCTGAGTGTCTTCCCGCCCTATAATAAGCTGCACACCGTTGTAGTAAAACCATTCTCCCTGCCGGGAGCACATGCGTTTTAAGAAATCGTAATCGCTTTCGTTGTATTGTGCGATATAGGGATAGTTCTGGTTTTGGGAAGGCTTTGTACTTATTTTGAGCATATCGCTGTCATAGAGCCTTGTCGTATTGTGTGCAATATGAATAAAGTCTTTTTTCAGATAAGAGAAAGATTCGGGGCCATTGTCCATGAGAATGGTGGGGCTGTATGCTATAAATTGGATGCGTTTTCCATCGTGTTCATCCGAATTTTTTGATTTTACCCTGGTCACTACCCCTTTGAAATAACCGGTGCTGGTAGAGAACATACCGTCAGTGGCCTGCATGGTAACCAGTATTTTTTCCCCGATCAGTTTCTGGTAGTTTCCATACAATTCCGGATTCTGAAGATAAATCTCATCTTCCCGGCATTCTATGGTAAGTTCGTGGTGGTCGTCGATATTCTGTGTAAGTTCCATACGAAGAAAACTGGTCATTCGCAGTTCTCCTATTTTTATACTGAGATCGGTTTGTAATGCCATGATAGTCTGATTTTAAGTTGTGTATTGTTTTTAATCAGTCCCGAACAATGTTCCAGGTGTATTTCCGCCGGGGCATTATTTCCTTCACCGGAGTGTATGTCACCGGAGAAGGAAGTCCCGGGGTTTCCGGGATACCAGGTATGATGTCGCAGATTTCTGACAGGGGCGGAAAGTCCATAGCACATTCAGAGGTTATATTGTTTTTTCTGTTTTCTTTACGGGGAGGGAAAAAAAAGTTGTTTTTATGTCAGATAGGTATGTCTGGATAACAGGTCAGGGCATATTTACCGGGCGTACTTTATTTTGCCGGTAAAGAACAGGCATATCGAAGATGTTGCGATAAAGGTCGTGCCGGATATCAGGGGGATACCCTGTTGTACCGGCCGGGGCGGAAGTTTTTGTTAAAAGTCTCATGTTGCGTAAACAGGTTTAAGGGTAAAAGAAATAAAACACCGAAATTTATAAAAATACGCATTAAAAGTAAGAAAAAGAGACTGTTATTCAAAGAAGAGGATGGAGATATTTGGCAGGAAAGTGTTTTTTTACGTTGAAGTAAAGATTAGGTAATATAAAAACGCCGGCACAAACCGGCGTTTTTACAGATAATATTATACAATCGCAGAAAGATTACTGTTCGGCGTATTCGGTATCCCATTCCGTACCGTCATCGCCTTTTTGTCCGTCCATTTTAATCAGGAAATTTTTGGCGGGAAAGTATGGTTTCAGGCGAATATCCAGGAAAATCCTGTCTTTCTGGTTAGGGTCCTGTTCGAACTTGGTAATGTCGAAATCTTCGATCAGTTTGTCCGGACCGGACACGCTATCCAGGAATTTGATCACCTGGTTGAGTATTTGTTTACGGGTTTTGGCATTGAAGTTCTCAAAAGCCCTTCGGTTAAGGAAATCCATCATTACCTTGGTCACATAATCGAATACGCGTACGACGGAGTATGTCTGCAATCCGAGGTTGTCTCCGTTAAACAGTGTTTTACCGGAGAAAGCCATTACTTTATTGTATTCGTTAACCATGGGAACAAGCCCGAGGTGTTCGAGATCGGCAATTTCACTTTTCTTAAGGTCGAATTTAACGCCGTCCACTTCATTGATGCCACCGAATTTTTTACCCGCAGTGATCTGTGACATCAGGGTGTTGTATATTTTTCCTGCCAAAGCGGTGGAAGGGGGGATATACAGGTGGTCTTCTTCGCCTATTTCCTCGTTTTTACCCCGTCCTACGAGCCAGTTACAGGTCATAATTACGTTAGACCGGTATATATCTCCTCCGGTAAGGTTGGCCATTTCGAACATTTCGATCACATCGTCCGGCTCGTCCAGGTGCTGGAAGTCGGTAACGAGCATTACTTTGTTGTTATGTGCTATTTTTGCCCATTTCTCCAGTACTTTGTTAGAGCCCAGATAACCGGGGACAACCAGAAGGGAATAATTATTTCTCAGGTCGAGACGATCGTAGTTGTTAACCAGTTCCTCTTCGATATGATCGATAAATCTTGTATTGTCCAGGTCCTTGAGCTGATCGAGTTCGGCATTTATAATGGCAACGTTCTTTACTTTGCTCTCTTCGGTATTTTTGAAGAACATGGCCAGGGTACGATAAGATTCTTCGAGCTCTTTGGTTTCGTTTACGGCCGATGCCAGGTTTTTCTTCAGCGTTTTTTCCGCCAGTTCGGCTTTTTCCTGGCAGTCGTTTACGAGGTCTACCAGGTTGTCCGATGATTTCAGGGATTCCGCCCACAATTTTAATACCCTTTTCAGATTCTGTCTCTCCGCCTTCTTTCCCGCTTCGTTGAGGAATATATTTCTTCTTGCTTTTCTGTCGGGGCTTAGATTCTGTACACCTTCAATAGCACTTTCCAGCAGGTCGAAACCTCCGAACTGGATAAACGATTCCAGTTTTTGCTCCAGACTTACTTTTTTACCTTCTTTTGCCTGCTCCTTTACTGCTGAAGGGGTTGTTTCTTTTTGGTTCTTCATGAGTAGATCTATTTATCGGTTTCTTCAATTTCCCGGACCAATGCCTCGATGGTTTCTATAATGGACTTTTTGGCTTCCGGATCCTGGAGTGCAAGCTTCAACACCTTATTGGTCTTCAGCTGTTTTATCATTTTATTGTATTGTTCTTTTTTCGTCTGCAGGTCGGTCAGGAATTCGCTTTGTTCGGTAATTCCCTTTGCAGAAAAATCGGAGACATTTTTAAATTTCAATTCTTCCCGCACGGTCATTCCCTGTTCGTCTTCAAAATTGACGTTCATTTTCGGAGCGAAATGTTCGAAAACGTCATCCATATTTTTAAGACCGGTCACTACTTCCGGGCGTACCGGAGTATTGGGGGTCAGTTTCTGGGCTATCAGGGTTTTGTTCTGAGGAATGTCAACAATGCTCTCTTCTCCTTCCGGCTTTACCTCATTTCCTCCTATTCCGTAACTGTTTGAAAGATTTGCCATAACGTTAATTTTAGTTAAATATAATAAAAATTACTTATCGAGTATATTTTTCTGATCAAAACAGGCCTTTTCGCTTATAATCCACGATGATAAGGCTTATACAGTTGTTTTCTTTGTTGCGCACCATGGATACGCTTTTTATTTTTATTTTTTTACCCCGGATACTGTTGTTCAGGTAATGAAGGGAAACGACCTTTTCATCCATCTGTACGGAGGGAAGGTGATCTTTACAGAAAAACCGGGTAAAGTTGTAGAAAGAAAGCTTGTCCTCGGCAATACCGGCGATCAGCCCTGCGAGTTTATCTTCATCAAGTTCAGGGACTTCTATCGTTTCTTCCGGTTTTTTACTTTTGTTCACAGTCGTGGCCTGTTTTTCGTTCAGTTCCGATGCGGGTGCTTCCGGTATGCGATCCAGGAAGTCATTCACCACACTGGTACTGGTTTCGCGCATGATCTCTGCCCTTGAAATAGGGGTGTTCTCCTTTTTAGCCGGCAACACGGTGACCTTGTGGAAACTCACATATTTGATATCGTCATTTACAAAAAGGGACACTGTCTTTTCCCCGGTCGTTTTATAGGTATATGAAGGATTTTTGTCAATAGCGTCTATTTTTTCTCCTTCGCCGAAGCGCCATTCCCAGGATTTGGCATGGGAAGTACTGTCTATAAATGAAACAGGCTCGTTTACATAAGCAATTTTAGGGGCGTAAAATCTCGGTAGTAAGGTGGAGTCGATAATGTCCTCCGCGGGCTTTATGTCCAGGAGCTTGGTGATATTACAGTTCTTGTTCACCCACAGATTCACCAGGTATTTCCCCGGTTCCTTATATTGATGTACTACTTTGGAACGGAACGAGGCTTCATTTCCATCGCCAAAATCCCATTTCCACTCATGAGCGTTTTCCGTATAATCCGAAAAAGTGATAATTTCCCCTACTTTATAGGCGGAAGCCTGTACTTTAATCTGTTCTACCTGGCAGGGTTCACTTTCATTGACCCGAAAGGCCAGTATGATGCCCGACAGTAAAAGGATGGCTACAAAAGATAGGATTACCCTGGAGTCAAAATGTGTTCGGATATGTGAGTTCCTGTTCATCTTAAAGCAGTTTTTTATTGTAATGGGAGCTGTTGGGAAACAATTGTCAGGGGATTATTTCCCTGCGTTTGTTTTTGTTTTTCAACACTTTCCAAAAATACACAATTTGCGATGGTTAAAAAATCCTTGAAAACAAGTATTTCAAAATAAAACAAAAATATTGTATTTTCGTACGGAAAAATGTGAGTGCAAGCTAATAAAAATAGGTAAAGCCCGTAACCTTGACAGGTTTAAACTATAATTTACTGTCATAAAATAACACATTTTTGATGTTATATTAAAGCGGGCTTAACTTTTGAGAATATTTCTGCCTTAATTTGCCACATAAAAAAACAATGGATTATATTTAAGGACAATATGTAGTTTTTTTCCCGTTTTTGCAGGGATATACCGTATTTTTCGCATCTGAGGGAGCGCAATATGAAATGTGAAAACATTTATCAGGATAATTTGACGTGTAATGAGAAACGGATATAAGTAACGTGAAATGAAAAATAACGATTGTCGGTAATAAAATCTGCCTGAATGAAAAATAGATATATACTTGTCAGCCTTGTATTGTTTTTTATCTGTAGCTGCGGAAGTAAAAAAAGCACGGTAAATATGATCACCGATCCGTATGTGAATGCGGAATTAGGTAAGAATCCGAAGGTGGACCAGATTAAGGTGATACGGGATATGGATATCGTTATAGAGGAAAAAGAAAAGAAACCCGACCTGATCTCTCCCGGAGACCGGGCCTATTTTGCCAAAGTGCTCGGTGTAAAACCATCGGAAATTACAAATCAGAAATTATACGCTTATATAAAGGAGTGGCAGGGAGTGCCTTACCTGTATGGGGGTGAGACCAAAAGAGGTATTGATTGCTCTGCGTTGATGCGCGATCTTTACAGGAAGGTATACGATGTGGAACTGCCTCGAACCGCTTCCGAGATTATGCTTAATGATGACCATGTAGAACGCTTCCGTTCTTTAAAATACCTTAAAGAAGGGGACCTGGTATTTTTCAGGTCCAGTAATGAAAAAATAATGACGCACGTAGGGATATATCTGAAAAACATGAAATTTCTGTCGGCTACGGAATCCCAGGGGGTTCAGATAACCAGCCTGAAAGATCCTTACTGGCGTAATACTTATAAACTGAGTGGCAGAATAAGACCCGGAGAAATTTCCATGCGATAAGCAGGGGAACGGATTTTTACCTGTCGGAATTTTGTTGTGGTGTGGGTTTTTTAAGATACTGTCCGGGTAACAATAGCAAGAATCGTATTCAGATATTTTTCTTTCCCGGTATTCACGGATTTGTTCCCCATTGAGAAGTTAATCTGAAAAACCCCTGTTTTCGGCGATGTCATACCAGGTGTATTTATTGTACTTTGGGTCCCTGAAATCTGTCTTTATCCATATACCGGTTAAAGCATCACAATGAGGCCGAAGTATGGGACAGATGTCATATGGAATCAGGGGCCGGCAGACAGGCCCTGTTCTTGAAATTGCTCCGTACGGAATGATTTCTTGGAATCTTTTAACGAAAGGTATGCCCGGAACTCCGGAAGCCGGAGTTTGTGCAGGTAATTACAAAATAAAGAGAACATGACAAGTGCTAGAATAGTGGTGTGTTTATGGCTGGTTGCACTGGGGGTTTCCTGTAAATCCCAACAGGCGATCATTCCTATTACCGATGAACTGGTAAAGATAGAATTCGGTGAACTGGAAGATATAGATGCCGAAGAGGATGATCCTGAGGAAGAAGAATCCGTAATGGAAATACAGCCTATTACAGACGATGATGTTCAGGCCGAATTGGGTGGGCCCCGGCACAGCCCTCCACCAAAGAAGGAAAGCCCCTCTCCCGTGGTTAATACTTCCGAAGCCGAAGCCGAACCGATCAATGCCGCACTACTTCTGGATAGCGGTCAGGTAGTCCTGTCTGACAGTGAATCTTCTATTATGCTTGACGAAGTGGAAGTCGTAGGGATATTACGAACCGAGCAGTTTGCACTGCCTCCCGTTTTGGCGGCCCCTCTGGGCTATCTGAGGAGTTATCGTCCGAAATCGGCGCCGCTGACAAGGGAAGTCAAGGTTCGCGATTATTCTCCTATTACCATAGAAGATAAAGTTTTTTTCGCCAAAGAATTAAGAATAAAAGCGATTGATGTCGATGATCCGAAGTTGTATTCCTACATAAAGAAGCGGCTTGGAGACCCGTACCAGAAAGACAGGGTGGACCATCTGACCCTGATGCAAAATCTTTACAGCAAGGTATATGAAATAGACTTTCCGCGAACTGCTTCCAAAGCCATTCTTACCAACTATACCGACGGGCAGATCCACTATACGAAAGATATGAAAGAAGGCGATTTGCTGTTCTTCCGGTTTAAGGACCACGGAAAGCCTTATACTCATGTGGGGATCTACCTGAAGAACAAGCGCTTTTTGACGGTAACACCTAAGGAAGGTGTGGAGATAGCCAATCTCAGGGATCGTATGTGGCGTGCCGGATATATCGGCAGGGGCAGAGTGAAAAACCTGAAACACTGATGAGCAGAGAAGATATTGTTTTTGAAGAACTGCAGGATATACCTTCATTTGATCTGAGGGCTGAGCTCCTGTTTGAGGTGCTCATGCACCGCAAAATACAGGAGAAAGACATAACCATAATACCGCAGGGTAATTTTTTTCGTAAGTTCAGTAAAGATGTTATGCAGGTGGAACTGGATATGAACCACGCGGACATGTGGCACTTTAAGGTTAGCCGCGACGGATTCTATGACATACTGCCAGAAGGAATAACGCACAATTACAGAACGCGTAACCGTAGCGAAGACCCCGTAGAAGAGTATAAGAAACGAAAGCGGGAGGAAAAGGAGGCACGGCATTTCTTTAATCCGCTGGAAAATGAATTTTTCCGCTTCCGGCATGAGATCGAAAAATACGAATCCGACTTTTTTCGCGATATTAATGCCTATGGCTTGGCCGATGTCATTCGTATGATCCTTGGCATATCTGAAAAAGTACCCGATGAACTTCTCGTGAAAATGTTTTTTCTGCTGATGCGGCAAAAGAATTTTGTGAGCCGGAATACGGAAGATGTGCGGAAGGGCCTGGAATCCATTATCGGAGAAAAAGTAAAAGTTATTACGAAAAATGTTAAATTGGAGCAGGTTTTTGACCCTTATGAGAAAACAGGTGACATGTTGCTGGGTATTAATACCACCCTGGAGAGCAAGGAAGAAATATATTTGAAGAAGTATCATTTTGTCATAGGTCCGCTTAAAGATTCGAAAAAACTGCTGGAATATGTCAATAAAGGGCAGATGGAAAGTTTTTTAGAGGCCTTTTTTCATTTATTTTTACCCTGCCAGGTACAGTTTTCATATCAGTTAATGTTAAATGAGGATGACCGGCTTTTCCGGCTGAATGAGACCTTGTACCAATCCCGCCTGGGAATATCAACTGTTATTTAGACCATGAGAAAGATTTTAGATTATATAGTCACCGGGGAGACCCTTACCGTACTTTTGATCACGCTTGCCGTTGCTTTTATACTGAGTATGATCTTCAGTGCCAAGGCGCCCAAATTCCGAAAGAAAAAATGGAAGTACTTTTTGTATGTACTTTGTATGGGAGTTGTTGTTATAGGCTTCGGAGCCGTTTTGTACAACCTGAAGTCCACAACACTTACTTCCCGTTTTGTTTCCTTTCAGGTATTGATGCTGTTGCTCGGAACGGGACACCTGATATTTTTTCACAAGGTATTTCAGCGGTTTGAGACCAGAAAGATATACCAGGAAATATTTTTTGCGTTTATAACCGCATTGTATATGGCCGTATTTATGATACTGGTGGTTTCCTATTTTGCAGAGTTCCAGTTTATCTATTATATGTCCGGCAGCCTGTTGCTCTTTATGGTACCTACCCTGGTGCTCATACTCTTTGAAACGTCCATTACCATTCCGGCAAGGCTTTATAAGCGCTGGTTTTATCCGCTTAATAACCGTTATCCCAACCCTCAGATCACCGAAATGCGCAATGTTATTTTGCTCAACCTGGTGTTTCACAAGAAGCCGAATGACCGGCATATCATCAATTTTAAGGTAAAAGCACCGAGAGCAATGGAGTTTGGCCGGTTGTTTTATTATTTTATCAACGATTATAATGACAAACATCCCAATAGCCAGATACTCTTTACGGATAATAAGAACGAACCCTACGGATGGTATTTTCATTCCAAACCCAAATGGTTCAGTTCTACGAACCACATAGACCCGGACGAATCCGTGGACAGTAATGATATGAAAGACGGTGATACCATAATTTGCCAGCGCATATAAAAAAGCATACAAAACAACCAGATAATTGTAAACGACAACTAATCATGGCAGAAAATATACGATACTTTCCGGTAAACTGGATCGATGGAATGAAGATCAATAAAAATCATTTTATCGAATTACAGGACAATGTGGAAGATTTGGTGCGCGATGCGCGGAACATGGGAGTTAACCAGCTGAAATACGGTTTGCTGTCTACCAGGTTCAAAGCGCCTTTCGAGTATTCGGTAATTATCGATGAACACAACGAACTCAATGTGTCCATCAAATTTTTGAAGGCCATCACCCCGGGGGGCGGCCGTATAGAGATTACCGATTATACCGGGGAGTTCTCGGAGAAGATTTCCCTGGAAAATTATGACTTTAAGGAGAACAACCGTTTTCTGCTGCTCAACGTAGACCCTTATAACCGGGTGCCTACAGGTACACAGAATATGGACGAAATACCACCGCGGTTCCCTCATGCCATGCCCAAGTATTACCTGACAACCGTTGCGGAGGCTGAGGTTACCCAGAATAATATTGGCCCGCTTCAGTTTCCCATAGGTAAATTTTCTTCCAGGGGAAGCGTTTTTGAAACGGTGGATACCTACATCCCGCCGTGTATTACGGTAAACAGCCATCCTTCCCTGGTGAAACTTTTCGAAGCATACGATGCCTTTTTCAAGCAAATGGAATTCTATGCGGTGCAGATATCGCAGAAAATACGGTTCCGGAGGCTTAGCGGAGATGAAAACCTGATTGCCGATATTGTATTTGCAACGCTCGAAAAAATACTGGGATATGTCGGTCAAAGCATAAACCAGAACCGGTGGAACGGATTTTATTCGTCCCCGATGGAAGTCCTTGACAAGGTAGTCAGTCTCGCCCGTATTATGAAGAACAGTTTCGATTCCTTCTCGGGAGACGGGAAGGAGATGGTCTTCAATTACTTTTCCGAATGGACTACCGAATTGGGCAGCGGAGATTACGAAAAACTGTTCTCGGAAACAATCAATCTCAAATACAAAGGGTATGATATGGAGCCCTGTGTAAAGGGCGTTATGGAATTTATAGAAAAAACCGACCACCTGTTTTCCATACTCAATCAGTTGGATTACATCGGAAGGAAGAAAGATTCCGGTATATTTGTGAACGAGAATATTGTAAAGACCGAAAGGACATCCGGTATTTTCTTTAAACAGGAAGACGATAAGAATGCGGATAATCAGGACGGTTCCACATCATTTCTGGCAGATTGATTTAATTTATTTTAAACTATGGAAGTACTCAATAAGAAAGAGCGGGTCTCCGCATTTTTATTATTTCTCCTCATGCTGATCGTTACGGTTGGGATACTGGTTTTTGCCGTATTTTTCAACTATAAGTTACCCTGGAGGGAAAACGAAGCTTTAAAGCAGGAAAACGACAAGATAATGAATGAATTTCGTTATCAGGATACATTTTCCGCCAGGATAAACGGACTCACCGCAAGTATAGACTCCCTGGATCGTTCCGGAGATGGTTTTCAGTTCCTGGAACAGACTATCGGCCTTGAGTTGGCCAAACTTAAAGAAAGCGTCCCGGCCGATAAGGAGGCGTATAAACAGACCCTGTTATACAACAATGTAATCCTCAACCTTAAGGATTTGGTGACCACCAAGAGGCGGTTGCAGTTACTTCGCAAATCGGAAGATCAGATCGATGACCTGCAAAAACAGGTTGGGGAATACGAGGAGATCATCAACGATCTGAAAAAGGAGCTGGAGCTCTGTAAACAGTTGAACAGAAACTAAATATTCACATAGTCACAAATCCATATACCCGATGTTTACAGCAAACGGCACCGAGGCCATCCGTATAGCAAAACAACTGGCAAAGGAAAACCTCCATCCTGTATATGCTCCTGCCCATTTCCTTAAGGCGATGCTCAACCGCCGGTTTTCATTTATACGGGAACTGGATGCTGTGGGGGTCGATGTTTTTTACATGGATGAATGGGCGGATATCCGAATGGAAGAATATGCCAAAACCACCCGGCCGGGAGAAGACCCGGCTCCTGATGCTGCTATGGAAACCGTTTTTACAGAGGCGGAAGAGATTGCTAAAAACGCGGGGAGGGAAGAGGTAGGTTTTATTGCCATTCTCATGGCACTTATAACACCCGGAGTAGGTTTTTCCCATGATGAACTCAAATCTATGCCGGTAACTTCTGCTGAGATCGCTGTAAAGATGGGATACGGGAATCAGGCTAAGAATAAAGCCGCGAAAGATGAGGCATCCGCATCTCCGTTGTCGGCCTCTTACGGACTGGAAAGTGCTATGCCATCCGTACAGGGAGCCCTGGAAAAGTATTGTACGGATAAGATACATGCCTATCGCAAAGGAGAAGAAATTCCTGTAGTAGGCCGGGACGAAGAATTGAAGGCCATAACCGAAATTCTGAACCGGAAATTAAAGCCGCATGTGATTGTTACCGGTGAGGCCGGAGTGGGGAAAACCGCTTTAATAGAAGGTTTTTGCGGAAAGATAGCGGATAATCATATTATAACGCCGCTTCAGGAGGCTACCGTAATGGAAGTGAACACAGGCGTGCTTTTTGCCGGGGCTTCATATAAAGGTGAAGTGGAAGACCGGTTACAGAAAATATTCGGAGAGCTAAAAAGGCATCAGAAACCTATACTGTTTATAGATGATATCCACGAATTATTTGATGTCAATCAGGGAAACGGGATAGCCAGCATTATCAAATCCGAACTTGCCAAAGGGGAGATTACTTTTATAGGTGCTACAACCACCGAAAAATACCGCAAATCTCTCGGGAAAGACGATGCCCTTAACAGGCGGTTCGAGACCCTGGAAATACTGGAACCTACAGAAGACCTGGCATTGCGTATGGTAAAGAATGTGGCTCCGCATTATGAAGAACATCATCAGTTTAAAATAGATGAAGACTGCCTGAAAGAGGCTATACGATTGTCTAAAAGATACTTAAAAGAGAAATCTCTTCCCGATTCCGCGCTGGACCTCATAGACCGCACCATGTCTTCCCTGAGGGTAGCAAAGGAAGTCTTGCTGGGAGAGCTCCCGGAATTAGAGGATAGACTGGAGGGGCTAAAAAAATCCCGTAAAAAGGACAGGGGAGAAGAACTGAACTGGCTGTATACCGATATCCTGGACAAAGCAGGGGAGTTACTTAGTGAAGAGGAAGAGAATTCCGGTTTTTACAGGCTTAAAGGACCGGCTAAAAAAATTGAATACCTGGAAAAGCTGCTCCGGAAACTGGTGAAACTCACCGGTGCGGAAAATGTGGTGACCCCGGATCATCTCTCGGCTGTAGTATCCGGAATTACCGGTATTCCTGCCGGAAAAGTAAAAAGCGAAGAACGGGAGCGCCTGCTGGAAATTGAAGAAACATTAAAAAAACGGGTGGTGGGCCAGGATCACGCCATAAAAGTGGTTTCGGATGCCATACTTGAATCCCGTTCGGGACTTACCAAGCCCGGGCAACCTATAGGGTCGTTCTTTTTCCTCGGTCCTACGGGAACCGGAAAAACGGAACTGGCAAAGTCTCTGGCAGATTTTCTTTTCGGAGATGAAAACGCGATTATCCGGCTCGATATGTCCGAATTTAAGGAAGAACATTCCGCTGCTCTTTTATACGGGGCTCCTCCCGGATATGTAGGATATGAAGAAGGCGGACTGTTGGTCAATAAAATCCGGCAAAACCCTTATTCCATAGTGCTCTTCGATGAGATTGAAAAAGCGCACCGTTCCGTGTTCGATGTTTTCCTGCAGATACTGGACGAAGGAAAATTACACGACCGCCTGGGTAAAGAAGGAGATTTTTCCAATGCGGTCGTCCTGTTTACCTCTAATATCGGTTCGGATTATGTGGTAAAATCCTTTTCGGAAGGCAAAGTACCTCCTTCTAATGACCTGCTGGATATCATGTCCGGGTATTTCCGTCCCGAATTTCTGGGGCGTTTGACGGAGATCGTGCCTTTTGCACCGATTAGCAGGGAAAGTGTGGTGAAGATATTTGATATCCACCTGAAAAAAGAACTTACCAGCTTGCTCTCCAAACTGGATATTACACTGAAAATGACAGACAAGACCAGGGGAGAGGTCGCGCTTATGGGCTTCAGTCCGGAATATGGGGCCAGGCCCATCAAGGGAACGATACGCAACAAGCTGAAACGGCCGCTTGCCCGGAAACTTATTTCAGGGGATGTTAAGGATGGGGATACCCTTACCCTTACCCTTACCAAAAACGGAGAGGTGAAGTTTTCTGTTAAAAAGACAAAATAGAGTTTAACCCCAAAAACCCAAAGCTGTGAAAGACCTGTACTACAAGATACCTATAGATTACAAGAGGATCACCGAAGGGCAGGACCTGCGCAAGGTTACCCTGGAAGAATCCCTGGCACAGTATATTTCACTGGTTATTACCACGATCTTCGGGGAGTACAAATACGATACGGAATTCGGTACGATTATCTGGGACACGGATTTTAACCTGTTGTCCAACATCAACCAGTTGAAAGATAAGATAAAAGAATCGGTTTATGCGAAGGTGAAGAAGTATGAAAAACGTATGGCCATAACAGATGTAAGTCTCGCCATCGGTGAGGACACTATAGAATATAATCCGAATATACGTATTAAAAAAAGGCTGGACATAGTCGTATACGGGGTCATTAAAAAGACGAACGAACCTTATTATTATAAAAGTTCTTATTACCTAGCACCTTTTTCCTATAAATAAAGAGACATATGAAGATTGCCGGAAAATATACCGGTACGCCGGTTTTCCGGTTTAAAAAGCAAACGAATGAAGCAATTATCCAAAAATCAGATAAAAGACCGGCTCCTGAAACGGGCTGCCAAACACTGGGGATATTCTGATGTGGAGCTGGAAAATATATTTGACCCTATTGTCAATCTCCTTTTTGATGTATGTGCCAAGGAACTGGAAAATATTTCCAACGAGATTTTTTCGAGCCGGAGGAGAATTACCGAAAGGCTTGTGGATATACTCACCCCGATTACTTCTTCCAAAGCCACACCGGCAAGGGCTATCATGCAGGTCTTTCCGGCAGAAGAAGAGGTTACCCTGAACGATCATCACCAGTTTTTTTTCCAGAAAAGACAGCATAACCCTTATAATCCCGGGGAGAAAATAGTGCGGGAATATTTTTTCGGACCTACAAAACCCATAAAGGTCACACGCAATTTTCTGCAGTATGCAGTGTTGCCTAATGGTATACAAGATGCTTCACACGGGCAGTTTCAGGAATACCTGTCAGGCGAAGATTACCTGAAGCCAATGCCGTATCGCACCATATGGCTTGGGCTGTCTCACCTCGGGAACGGTATTGTGAAAAACCTGATGTTCTATTTCTATATGAAGAACATACACGACAGAAATACGTTTTTTCATTTTCTTCCGAGGGCAAAATGGTATTTTAACGGACATAAATTAACGGTGTCACAGGGCTATAACAGTAAAGGAACAACAACTGCCGGAGACCGCTATATGGTACATGAGGACTTTCATCATTTGCAAAGGGTTGAAGAACATGTGAATGAGTATTATGAAAAGAATTTTATAACGATCAAGGACGTACTTAATATAGGAAATTCGGAAAGTACACTTCCGGAGGAATTTAAGGAATTCATCCCGGCCAAGACGCTTGAGGCGATGGAGGAAGAGAAATTATTGTGGCTTAAGGTCGAATTTCCCAATGTTATCGGAAAAAACATATTATCCGAAATATTTTGTGCTAATAACTGTTTCCCCGTCATCAATAAAAAAATGAACGAAACCCAGGGAAATATAAAAAAGCTCCTCAATATATACCCGTTGAGCATCGGTGAAGATTTTTTCCTGGAACTGTACTCGGTGCTGGACGACAGGAGCAGGCAATTTGATGTCATTGCCAAGAACCAGGAAGAATTTACCGAAGATTATGCATATCTCCGCTTTGGCGGTGTAGCGCGGTTCGATGAGCGTAACGCCACGGAAATGATCGATTATATGATAGACCTTATCAGGGATGAGGCTGCAGCCTTTTCCAGGCTGGAAACGGATTTTATGGAAACCAACCTGCACGAGATAAACCAGATCATTTCCAGGTTCCGGAATAAGATGGCCCAGACCGGAATGCATGAAAAAAATACACCTTACCTTATACTGAACACAAAAGGAGAGGAGAGTAAAGGAACGCTGTTCGTAAAATACTGGACCACTAACGGGGAAGATGCCAATAAGATCAATGCTTTTTCGAGGTTACAGGCGCATAAAGGCGCAGATTTCGAGAAGGATTCCATTATGCTGCTTTCCACGACTCAGGGAGGAAGAAATGAACTGACCAATTCGGATAAGATCTATGCCTACCGGGAAAATATAGTGTCTAACCAAAGGGTGGTGACCAGGCAGGACATTATTATTTTATGTAAAAATCATTTCGGTAATGCCATAGAAAATGTAGAAGTAAAAAATGGTATCCAGACCAGCCTTGATGACCATGTGGGATATACGCCTACCATCGATATTTTTCTGGAAAAGAACGGGGAAGTGAACTATTCCGAAGAGGAATGGGGATTTCTCAGCGACGATCTCATGTTGTTATTGAAAAACAGGGCAGTTAATATTGTCCCCTTCCGGGTGATGTACAGGGAAAAGGAGCCCCGGACCAGCTAAATTCTCTCCCTGCCGTACATAAACGGAGGACCTGAAAAAGTTTTTAAGCAATTGTAAAGTGTTTTATTACCGTCCGGTTTTATTTTTCAGGTCCTCCGTATCTAACCATAAATTTTTCCGGTTGTGCCCCGGTCTTTTCTAAAAGGAGAATAGTTTACTCTTTCTTGACCAGCCACATTTCCGCATTGATATCATCACCTTCCGGGAACTGGCGTTCTATGGCAGCATCCACATTAGCCCGGTTCTGGGTCAGTTCTTTGGCAGGGTACATCCAGCGTTTCGGTATTCTTCCATTATTAAGAACGCCACCTCCGGAAACGTCAAATTCCGGGTACCCCGTGCGGCGTTGTTCAAAGAATATCTGCCAGCCGGTATTCATGAACATAGCAATGTGTTTTTGTGTAAGGATGTTTTCTATCGCATTCTCCCCGAGTTGTACTGCCGGGTTTTCCAGATAGGTGTTTATATCTTCTTCGGCAATATTGTAAAATTCCATGGAAGCCTTTATGCCGTTTTTGTAAAAGGTGTCGGCATCTTTGCTGATCCATCCGCGGTAAGCGGCTTCGGCCAGGATAAATTGTAATTCAGCATAGCTTATCAGAATACCGGGTTCGTTCGCTGCTTCTTTGTAATATCTTTCGTTAATCATGGAAGCGTCACCGTTTCCGGCAATATCTACATTTTCATCGAGGGGAGCGCTTCCGCTGAGACCGTTATAGGCTTCGAAATCTGTGACTTCCATGTTCTGCTGAACAGCCTTTGGCGTCCTTTGTGCGAAAGAGAACAGGCGCGGGTCCTGTAATGTTTTGAGCCTGTCCACAAAGGTTTTTTCCATGTAGTATGCTGTCTGTAAACCGTTGTTTTGGAACAACGGATAGCGGTTCCCTTCTATATTGTGGAAAGGGAGGACGCCGTTGTCTTCGGCAGAAGCTAAAACCGGATAAGTCCCGGGGTTGTTAACAACTTCGCGGAAACGTTGAACGATATTGAGGTCCGCATCTCCTGTTTTATTGGAAAGACTGAGCAGGACCCTCAGGTAGTAGGAGTTGATAAGTTTTCTCCACAAAAGCGCGTCCCCGGTGTAAATAACATCACCCCGGATGTTATCACCGTTTTCTGCCAGTTCTTCTGAAGCGGTTTTCAGTTCATTGAGTACGCTGAGGTAGATATCTTTTTGTGTGTCATAGGCCGGGGCAAAGTTACCTTCGGTAGCCAATATGGCTTCGGTATAAGGGACATCGCCGAAAGTCCTGGTGAGCCCGGTGATAAAATAAGATCTGAAGAAGCGTGCCAGGCTTTTATAGGCAGGCATTTCCGTTCTCTCTGCTTCCAGGACCATTTGTTGTACCTGTTTCAGGTCTTCATAAGCATTAAACCCGGATCTCTGCCAGTTGTAATACTGATCTGAGTTGACCCCGTCGGTAAAAACCAATTGCCGGGTGGCCAGTGCGGCAGAAAGGGATATGGTATTAAAAGCCCGTGTTTCCAGTTGTGTAAGTAATAATTCCGGAGGGACTTCCAGTGCCCGGTTGGGATCGTCCTGCAGGTCGTCTATTCCTGTGCAGCTGCCCAGGGAGAGTGAGGAGAACAGGGTGATGAATAAGGTTTTATATATATTTTTCATAAGGCTTATATTAAAATTTAAGGTTGAAGTTAAATCCTAAGCTACGGGTAGAAGGGGCTTGGAGATTATCTTTACCGGGGTCTGGGTCTACATTGGGTATTTTGGAGGATAACCAGAGATTCCGGCCAACGAAAGAGACGCTCATGGCGTTGAAAGGAGTTTTCGCCACCAGTGTCTCGGGAACGTTATAAGTCAGGGATAGTTCGCGGAGTTTTATGAAAGTCTGGCTATAATAATGGTAATTTTCGTTGTGTGCATTGCTGGTAGTTTTCATGAAGGAAATATAATTTACCGGTATATCATTAGGGGCATATTGTCTGGTATCGCCGGTGATGTTCCCGTTGGAATCGTAAGTGACATCGCCGCTGACTACTTTGACTCCCTGGCCTGTATAGGTGCTTTCACCGTTATTGGCATCGTCTCGATACTGGTTTACCGTTCCCGGGGAAATACCGCCCCACCACATTTTCTGATTGGTAGACGAATACATGAGCCCGCCAATACGTCCGTCAAAAAGCACGGATAAGGTGAAATTTTTGTAATTGAAAGTGTTGGAGAAGCCATAAGTCCAGTCAGGTTCCGTATAACCGACATAACGCCCGTAAGGGTCAGTTACCGGAAAACCGTTTTCGTAAATAATATTTCCGAGCCCGTCCGTTTGATAAACGGAAACATTATTTAGTTTATCCGTACGATCACCTGCCTTCAAACGGTCTTCCGTATATTCTTTATCACCGTATATCTCATCGATGTAGCGACGGTACTGGCTGAAGTTCACCTGGGTGTCCCAACGAAAGTTTTCATTACGGACAGGGGTGGCGTTGACGGTAAATTCTATACCTTTTCGCTTGTATACATTGCCATTGAGCAGGTAACCCTGGTAGCCGGAAGCATCGGAAATAGGAATATTCTCGAGATTGTTATAATCTTTGGCCTGGTAATAGGCTATGTCAATACCGAGGCGGTTCCGGAAGAAACGGATATCGGTACCTATTTCCCAGCTGTCGGAAGTTTTTGGTTTAAGTGCGTCGCTTATAAGCAGCCTGCCGTATTGGGAGGAAGGATAGCGAATCCCTTCGGCATTACTCCAGGGTTGCCCTTTGTCATAGGCCTGTATGTAGTTGTACGGGTTGTTTGCATTCAGACCATCGATATCTTCGATTTTACCGTCAGATACCCTGGACCAGGAACCTCTTATTTTGGCAAAGGAGATCCAGTCCGGCATTTCGGTAAGATTGGATACTACAACCGATCCGGATACGGAAGGATAGAAGAAGGAGTTGTAGCCTTTGGCAAGTGTAGAAACCTTGTCGTTCCTGGCGGTTATGGACAAATAGAAGGCATCGTAGAATCCCAGGTCTACGAAACCGTAAATACTGTGTATTGCTTCCTTTTCTTCCCTGTTCTCACCGATAAGTGTAGTTCCCGCATTATTGTCCAGGTTGTAGAAACCCGGTACGTTAAGTCCGTCTGTAGAAGTAGAGTGAAAGTTTTGTATGCGGTAATAGCCGGAATAAGCTGCTTCGCCGGAAAGGGAAATATTTTCTGTAAGGTCTTTTTCGAACCGGATCCCGAAATCTGTGGTGATATCAAAATAATTAGTGTTCTGTACCGTGAAATTACCCAGAGATTTTTCGTTGTAACCCACATAGCTTTTTGGCTCTTTATAAGTTCTTTGCAATCCGTAAACATTGGCACCGGCTCTTGCTTTCAGGGTTATTTCGGGTAATAAACGGTATTCGGCTGCCAGGTTACCGAAAAGATTGTCCTTGTCATATCCTTGCAGGTATTCGTATGCCTGGAAATAAGGGTTATTGTACCATGAAGTGTTGTAATGCCTTTGCTGGTACCCTTCCTGTTCTTCTTTCCAGTAATTGCGAAGGTCTCTCACATCCACATCCGTTCCGGTCCACAGTACCAGGTTGTACAGGTAGTTGGTAGGGCCGTATCCCACGGCAGGGAAATTATTTGTGTATTGCTTGTTGTAGGTAAGGGTGGAAGCTACTTTGAATTTGTCCGAAGGCGTGATAGTCCCTCCTATACTGAAAGAAGTATTGTTCAGGTCGGTGTTGGGAACAATACCTTTCTGATATACGTTGGAAAGGGATATCCTGTAATTGGCCTTGTCATTGCCCCAGTCTATGCTCAAGTTGTTGGTTTGTACCAGCCCCGTGCGGAAAAAGTTCTCAATATTATTTTTTCCGCGGGAAATATAGGGAATGGGAATGCGCTCTCCTGTTTCCGGGTTTATGGGACTGTTGTATTGCGGGGTTTCCATGTAACCGCTGGGTGTGGAGGGATCGGGCTGGTCCAGTTTCGGCCCCCATATCCATCCTCCGCCTTCGGAACCGCCGCCGCCACCGTTTACATAGGCATAATTCCCATTGTCCCCGTTACCATAAGTAGTCTGTACTTTCGGAACCCGGATGAAGGAAGGCTGAAACATGGTAGAGTTGTTAAAGTTGACCGTTATTTTACCTTCTTTCCCTTTTTTGGTGGTGATCATAATGGCACCGTTACGTCCTACCGATCCGTACAGGGCAGAAGCAGTGGCTCCTTTGAGGACACTTATGCTCTCTATGTCATCGGCATTGACTTTCCAGAGGTCAGTGGTGCGGTCGGGAATACCGTCAATGACCAGCAACGGACTTTCTCCCCTTAGACTGATCTCCGGATTCTGAAATAGGTCCGTAGAGTTTTTTATGTTGAGGCCTGCCACTTTTCCGCTGAGGGCGCTTATGAAATTCGGCTCCTTTGCTTTTTCAAGGGAAGCACCCTGTACTTCCTGTACGGCGTATCCGAGTGCTTTGGTTTCTTTTTTGATGCCCAGCGCGGTGACCACCACCTCTTTCAGTTGTTCAGTGTCTTCCGAAAGTACCACGTTCAGCTGGTTTTTTCCGGCAATAGGTATGGTTTGTGTTTTAAACCCGATATAGGAAAAAGTAAGGCTGTCCTGTGCGGAGGTTGCCTGAATGGTATAAAATCCGTCAAAATCGGTTACACTTCCCAGAGAAGTCCGGGGGACCGATATGTTGACCCCTCCAAGGGGAATACCATCGGCATCGGTAACTTTCCCGGAAACTTCATGCTGGGCAAAAAGTCTGGGTGTTATCGATAACAGTAAAACAATAAAGTAATATTTCATCACTGTAGTTAATTTGTGGTTCTTTATTTAGTTTGTGGTTTTAACCCAGGTATTTAATGTGTTTTCCGGGGTTTCGAGAACTATTTTATAGAAAGTGCCGGGCCTGTCGGGGGTGTATTTAAAAATTTCATCTTTTATCCGGACCTTTCCCATAAGGCGATAGGAATCCTTTCCGCCGGTTCGGTAGTTGTTGGTCCCGCTGATCCAGAGAGAAGCGGAGCCGTTGCTGTTTTTACCGGTATTTTTCCAGCGTATGACAAGCTGTCCCTCCCGGATCTCACCTTCGAGATGAATGGCACTTAAATTACCTGTCAGGGAAACACCGTCCATTTCATAAGCCTGTTCTTTAGTAAGGTTTATACCGAGAAAATCTGTCATGGTAGTAAGTATATCGACAATGGCGGGGGTTTCTTCCCGGAAATAGTCGTTGGTATCCGGGCTGTTGGTGATGATCCATGTACTTCTTTCCCTTTCCGATTGCCCACCGTGATGATGTCCGGTTTCTTCGGTTCTCCCGTGATCGGTGGTGATAATGAATAGCCATTCCTCACCATTATTTTTTCCCCTGTCTTTTATAGCCTCCCAAATGTTGCCGATTAACCGGTCTTCAAATGCAATGGCTTCGGTGAGCTGCGGACTGTCTCCGTATTTATGTCCGACATCATCCGTATATTCGAGATAGACCCAGGAAAGGTCCGGCCCTTCCTTTGCGATATACCTGGCAGCCTCAAGAGCGACTTTCTCGTCTATGTTGCGGATGTATTGTTTGTCGGCATCATGGGGGAAGTTAACGGTATCCAGCTCAAAACCGTCGTAGGCATAATCTACTTTGATATGACCTGTTTCCGGAAGGCCTTCACCTATTAGTTTTGTCCGGTTGTCCAACCAGGTGGAGAATATGGCGGTCTTTTTATCGGGATGGTGGTCTTTCAAAAGCCGATAGATGGTAGGATAGTGATAATTAGGGGCTTTTATGCTGTTGCCCCATACATTGTGTTTGTTTACCCAGGTCCCGGTGAGAAGACTGTTATATCCTACCGCCGAAATGGTTGGTGTTTCGGAATATCCTCCCTTTTTTCCGCCTACATATGCCCTGGTGTACCCTCCGCTTTTGGCGATCGCGTCCAGATGAGGAGTAGGGTTATTTTCTATCATATCTGCCGAGAGCCCGTCTACGATGATAAAGACAACTTTTCTCGGTTTTTTACCCTGAGGGTAAAGATCGTCGGGGGATAAGCTTCCGGCGGTTACCGGAAAGCAGAGTGTGCATGCGAGTATTACTGCAAGTAAATGCTTTCTTGGTTTCATGTTGTTTTGGCTAATGGTTTTTTCAAAAATAATAAATTTATTGAATGTTCATTCAAAATAAAATAAATTTGTTTCATGGATTAATTGTGTTTTACAGTTTTATTTCAGTTATTTAGGCTTATGAAAAGGACGATGAGGCAAAGTTAAATCCATGATGTTTTAAATTGAATGAATGTTCAGTTAAAAAAACATTATACAAATGTTTTGTTTTTGTTATGGGTGCCGCAATCCGCTTTTGTGTGGTGCAAAATGTTATTTTTGTTGAAAACTATTTACATGGGCAGAAAGAGTTTAACCGGTGTACGTCAGAAAGAAATTATAAAGTCCTTTTACAAGGTGGCCAAAAAGATAGGCCTTGAAAACACATCCATTGCCAAGGTGGCTGATGAAATGGGAATAAGCAATGGCCTGGTCATGCATTATTTTAAAACAAGGGACGAACTGCTCATCGGGTTGAACGAATATATTCTGGAGCGTCATCTCAATATTATCACTTCCCGGGAAAACGGAAGCATAGACAGCTGGAGCCAGTTACAGGGGCTTGTTGAAAATCTCTTTTCAAGAAAATGGAACCGTTATTTCGATGATGGTGTTTTTTACAGCTGTTATGCGCTTATTTACAGGAAAAGGGATTTTAACGAGAGTTTCCGGAGGTACCTGGAGGCCTTGCATGCGGTTTTACATGAGAAATTGCTGGAGGCAAAAGCCAACGGGGTTATCCGTAACGATGACCTGGAAGAAATCACTGAAATCATTTTTGCGCTTGTGGATGGGGCTTATTATTACCTGGGAATGTTTGCCACACAAAGTGACGCATATGAAAAGCAGGTAAAGGTTTATATAAAGCACGCCATGTCGCTTTTCCTGAAAGCATAATTTTATGTGGAAATACTTCGGTATATACGATATACGGCGAGCAGGGCGATGGAAGTCCATACGATATTGACCGCTACATTGGGCAGGTCACTGAGATGGAGGGCATTAACCACCAGGCAAATGCCTCCAATGGCATTCAGGTAGTGATAAAGCGGTTTTTCTGCGGATATCAGTTTCATGCTCAGTAAAAAATAAGCGATAATGAACACTACGGCGCCTATCCATCCTATTACGGTATATACAAACATACGGATGTTCTTTTGCGGAAAGATAAAAAAGTTGTGCCAACCATGGTGCGATTTCCTTATTAAAAATATTAAAATCGGAAGGGAACCCGTTTCTTTGTTGGAGTATGGGGCGGTCCGGTCCGCAAGTTGATAAAATGTGTATAACTTAAGGTGTAACAGGGCAGGGGTCTGCTTTGATTATCTCCGTATTTTACTATATTTGTCCGTTCGTCCCCGCGTATGTGATAAATATCGTGTAAAAGCAAGTATCAGGCGGGTTCGGCGAATGTTTAAAACAGATTTGATTTATGAGTGAAGAAATTAATAAGAAGCAATATTCTGCAGATAGCATTCAGGCTCTGGAAGGAATGGAGCATGTACGTATGCGTCCTTCCATGTATATCGGGGACGTAGGGACAAGAGGTCTGCATCACCTGGTTTACGAAGTGGTGGATAATTCGATTGATGAGGCCCTTGCGGGACATTGTGATACGATTTCCGTATGTATCAATGAAGACGATTCCATCACCGTAGAGGACAACGGCCGGGGTATTCCGGTAGACATACATAAAAAAGAAGGTGTCTCTGCACTGGAGGTCGTAATGACCAAGATCGGTGCCGGAGGTAAATTTGATAAAGACTCCTATAAAGTTTCGGGGGGGCTGCACGGTGTCGGGGTTTCCGTAGTGAACGCCCTTTCCGATCATCTGAAAGCAACCGTATTCCGCGATGGAAAAATATGGGAGCAGGAGTATGAAAAAGGAAAAACCATGTATCCGGTCAAAGCGGTCGGTGAAACGGATAAGAACGGTACTATCGTTACTTTCAAGCCGGATGCTACCATTTTTCAGCAGACCACGGAGTACAGTTACGATACCCTGGCAAGCCGGATGCGCGAACTGGCATTCCTTAACAAAGGAATAACCATTACACTTACCGACAAGAGGGTAACGGATGAGAAAGGAGAGTTCGAAAGCGAAACCTTTCATTCCGAAGAGGGGCTGAAGGAATTTATTAAGTTCCTGGATGGTAACAGAGAGCCCATCATAGCCGAAGTTATTTCCATGGAAGGAGAGAAGAACGATATCCCCGTGGAAGTGGCTATGGTGTATAACACTTCATTTAACGAAAACCTTCATTCTTACGTAAACAATATTAATACGCATGAAGGAGGAACGCATCTCGCAGGGTTCAGAAGAGGATTGACCACTACCCTGAAGAAATATGCCGATGCTTCCGGCATGCTGGATAAACTGAAATTCGAGATTGCAGGAGATGACTTCCGTGAAGGACTTACGGCTATCGTTTCCGTAAAGGTCGCCGAGCCTCAGTTTGAAGGTCAGACCAAAACCAAACTCGGTAACAGGGAAGTGACCGCTGCGGTTTCACAGGCGGTTTCGGAAATGCTGGAGAATTACCTGGAAGAACATCCTAACGATGCCAAAACTATAGTACAAAAGGTTATTCTTGCCGCACAGGCACGCCATGCTGCCCGGAAGGCAAGAGAAATGGTGCAGCGAAAAACCCCTATGGGCGGAAGCGGGCTTCCCGGAAAACTTTCGGACTGCTCCGAACAGGATCCGGAAAAATGCGAAGTATTTCTCGTAGAGGGAGACTCTGCGGGAGGTACGGCCAAGCAGGGAAGGGACCGGAATTTCCAGGCTATCCTGCCATTGCGGGGTAAGATCCTCAATGTAGAAAAAGCAATGCACCACAAGGTATTCGAAAATGAAGAGATAAGGAACATATTTACGGCTCTGGGGGTTACCATCGGGACCGAAGAAGACAGCAAAGCGCTGAATCTTGAAAAACTTCGCTATCACAAGGTAGTGATCATGTGTGATGCCGATGTTGACGGAAGTCACATTGCTACCCTTATCCTTACGTTCTTCTTCCGCTATATGAGGGAATTAATAGAAAACGGTCATGTATATATAGCTACTCCTCCGTTGTACCTGGTGAAGAAAGGAAGTAAGAAAAGCTATGCCTGGAACGATAAAGAAAGGGATGCTCTGATTCAGGAATACGGAGCGGGTGCCGGTGTACAACGCTATAAAGGTCTCGGTGAAATGAACGCAGAGCAATTGTGGGATACCACGATGAACCCGGAATTCCGTACCTTACGCCAGGTGACCATAGATAACGGCAGTGAAGCAGACCGGATATTCTCCATGCTCATGGGGGACGAAGTGCCGCCGCGAAGAGAATTTATAGAAAAAAATGCAGTCTACGCCAATATAGACGCTTAAAGCTTACATTCGTAATAAAAGGCATCCTCTTTCGGGATGCCTTTATTTTTTACGAGGAAATGCTATTGTGTGAAAAAAGATGTTTTTCCCTTAAGAAGCTCTTTCTTAATGCCCTCATTTCGTGCTAAAATGACTAAATTTGTCAGACTGTAAAAAATCATTCAATAAATAAATTATCATATGAAAGTTACAATAGTTGGCGCCGGAGCGGTTGGTGCCAGTTGCGCAGAGTACATTGCTATTAAGAATTTTGCCTCCGAAGTGGTCCTGCTGGATATTAAAGAAGGGGTTGCCGAAGGAAAGGCGATGGATTTACTGCAGACAGCATCGCTGAACGGATTCGATACCAAGATCGTAGGTTCTACCAATGACTATTCCAAAACAGCCGACAGCCACATAGCAGTGGTTACCAGCGGTATTCCGAGAAAACCCGGAATGACAAGGGAAGAACTCATCGGGATTAATGCGGGTATTGTTAAAGATGTGGTGTCTAACCTTATAAAACACTCTCCGGATGTTATCGTTATTGTGGTAAGTAACCCTATGGATACGATGACATATCTGACACACAAAGCTACCGGGTTGCCTAAAAACCGTATTATAGGTATGGGCGGTGCGCTGGACAGTGCCCGGTTCAAATACAGGCTCAGCGAAGCCCTCGGATGTCCTGCTTCCGATGTGGATGGCATGGTGATAGGCGGGCACAGCGATACCGGAATGGTGCCGTTGACACGACTGGCTGTCAGAAACAGTGTCCCGGTAACCAAATTTTTAAGTGAAGAAAGATTGACACAGGTAGCCGAAGATACAAAAGTGGGCGGGGCAACCCTTACCAAACTTCTGGGTACCAGTGCATGGTATGCTCCCGGAGCAGCCGTATCTGCACTGGTGCAGGCCATAGCCTGTGACCAGAAAAAAATGTTCCCCTGTTCCGCATTGCTGGACGGAGAATACGGCCTGAGCGATATCTGTATAGGGGTCCCTGTTATCCTGGGTAAGGACGGGATCGAAAAAATCGTGGAAATAGAGCTCAGTGATGCTGAAAAAGCAAAATTAAAAGAGAGTGCAGAAGGTGTTAAGAAGGTTAATGCCCTGCTCCAGGCCTAAAACAATATCATAAAATAAAAAGCTGCGTAGAAACCCGGCCGGAAGGGCGGAATTTTTACGCAGCTTCTTTTTTTCTTCTGTTTTGCCGGAAATACCTCGGTAGAGGCTTTGATTTACAATGAGATATGTGTAATTTGCCGGTCCCGAAAACATGAAAGGGTAAAATGACGAGATGCTTGTTATCCCGTATTGCGGAGATAACGGAGTGTAATTGTACAGGTGTCCTGTTCCGGTTTATTGCCGGTGCAGACCTCGAAAAAGCAAATAAATATAAACAGATGAAATAAATTGTTTAATCTTATTGTAAATTATATATTTGCTCGTTTCAAAAAAAGGATTAATTAATAAGAATAAGAATGCAAAACAAGGGACTTATCAAGCTTTTTGCTATTTTATTTGGAATTGTAAGTATTTACCAGTTGTCCTTCACTTTTATTACAAACAAAGTGGAGAGCAGTGCGGAAACATTTGCAATTAACAAAATTTCTGAGAATACGGAAGATTATGTAGCAAAAAGAGAGACGGAAGAAGCCAGGTATTTAGATTCTATAGGTAACGAAACGGTTTTCGATATCGGAGTTACGAGTTTTACCTATAACGAAGCGAAGGATAAAGAGCTCAATAAGGGTCTGGACCTGAAAGGGGGGATAAATGTTATCCTGGAAATATCCGTAAAAGATATTTTAAAAGGTCTGGCAAACGACTCTAAAAATGCGGTATTTAACAAAGCCCTGGCTAATGCGGACAAAGCAGCAAAGAATAGTGATAAGCCCTATATAGATCTTTTCTTCCAGGAATTTGATGCTATAAAAGGAGATACTAAACTTGCTTCCCCGGACATTTTTGCCAACAAAATACTGAGTGAAGACATAAACTTCCAGATGTCCGATAACGAGGTAAAACCCGTTATCAGGAGAAAAGTGGATGAATCGATCGTATCTGCTTTCGAGGTGCTTCGCAAGCGTATAGACCGTTTTGGGGTCACACAACCCAATATTCAGCGTCTGGGGACTACCGGAAGGATCCTTGTGGAACTTCCGGGGGCCAAAGATATAAACCGGGTTAAGAATTTGCTTCAAAGCACGGCGCAACTGGAATTCTGGGAGACATATAAAAATGAGGAAGTAATACAGTACCTGATGCAGGTTAACCAGAGGCTGAAAGACCTGGTAGATACCGGTGAGAAAAAAGAACAGCCCGGAGAAGATGAAGCTTCCGAGATAGATTCGCTGCTGGCAGATGCGGAGAAAGATTCTTTGGATGCCGTGAGCCAGGCCAATCCCTTATTTGACCTTGCAGTAGCGCCGGGAACCCAGGGAGGCCCAGTATTGATGAGCTTTGCTACCAAAGATACGGCCAAGGTGAATTCTTACCTGAGAATGCGGGAGATAAAGCAATTACTTCCTGCTGAATTGCAGAATGCGCATTTTGTCTGGGGAAAACCGGGCATAAACCAGGAGGTGATAGACCTTTATGCCCTGCGGTCTAACAGGGAAAACCAACCTCCTTTAAGCGGTGGTGTTGTAGTAGATGCACAGCAGACGTACGACCAGAGAGGAAATCCTGCAGTTTCCATGCAAATGGACAGCAAAGGAGCGAAAGTCTGGGAAGAGCTTACCGGCAAGGCTTATCGCCAGGGAAGTTTTATAGCCATTGTTCTGGATGAAATCGTATATTCGGCACCAGGAGTGACAAGCGGCCCTATTTCCGGAGGAAGTTCGGAAATTACCGGTCAGTTTTCGCTCAATGAAGCCATTGACCTGGCCAATGTACTCCGTGCGGGTAAATTACCGGCATCAGCAGATATTATTCAAAGTGAAGTAGTAGGGCCTTCTTTGGGCCAGGAGGCGATAGACAGCGGAATGATGTCCTTCGTTATTGCCATGATACTGGTACTGCTCTGGATGCTGTTCTACTATGGCCGTGCCGGATGGTTTGCCGATGTGGCACTTATATTTAACATCGTATTGATATTCGGTGTGCTTGCCGGCCTTGGAGCCGTACTTACGCTTCCCGGTATTGCAGGTATAGTGCTTACTATAGGTATGTCTGTGGATGCTAACGTACTTATCTTTGAAAGGGCCAAGGAAGAGCTTGCAAAAGGTAAAGGGCAAAAACAGGCCGTCGCCGATGGTTTCGGAAACGCATTGTCTTCTATTCTCGATGCTAACGTTACTACAGGACTTACGGCGATCATATTATTTGTGTTCGGTACGGGGCCGATCCGCGGATTTGCGACTACCCTGATGATAGGTATAGCAACGTCCCTGTTCACGGCCATCTTTATAACTAGACTTTTGGTTGACTGGTATATCGGAAGGAAAAAATCACTTTTATTCTTTACTCCGATCACTAAAAACCTGTTCAAGAACATTAATGTGGATTTCCTTGCAAAAAGGAAAATGTCCTATACTATTTCCGGTATAATACTGATTGTGGCTTTGGGCTCTCTCTTTACCCAGGGACTTAACCAGGGGGTGGATTTTGTAGGAGGACGTTCTTACCAGATACGATTTGAACATCCGGTAAACCCTACGGAACTTGCTTCCGAACTTACCGGTGCCCTGGGGAGTGTGGAAGTAAAAACTTTCGGAGCGCCTAATCAGGTCAAAGTAACCACAAAGTATAAAGTGGAAGAAGACGGTACCGGAGTGGATGAAGAAATTCAGGAAATCCTCTATACGTCATTGCAGAAACATCTTCCGGAAGGTTTATCGGAAGCCGAATTCGTAGGGGGCGGGGATTCCAAACAATATGGGATTGTTCAGTCTATTAAAGTAGGGCCTACCATAGCGGATGATATTAAACGAAATGCGGTTTGGGCCATTATTGGGTCACTTATTGTAGTATTCCTGTATATCCTGATACGTTTCCGGAAATGGCAGTTCTCTGCCGGTGCGGTGGCAGCGCTTTTCCACGATGTATTTATTGTACTGGGTATATTTTCCCTTACCTATAAGTTCATGCCGTTTAACCTGGAGATAGACCAGGCATTCATAGCGGCAATACTTACGGTCATCGGGTACTCTATTAACGATACGGTGGTAGTATTCGACCGTATCCGGGAGATTACTTCCGAACGGGGCTGGAAAGCAGGTGAAAATATCAACCTGGCAGTAAACAGTACATTAAGCCGTACCTTAAATACCTCACTTACAACATTGGTGGTGCTCCTGGCAATATTCATATTCGGGGGAGAGTCCATCCGAGGGTTTATGTTTGCCCTTATTGTCGGTGTGATCGTGGGTACATACTCTTCCGTGTTCATTGCAACACCGATAATGTTTGATACCTTGAAGAACAAAGGAACAAACGTATTGAAAAAGAAAGAGGAAGAAGTAAATACAGAAACATAAGGGGGAAGCCCGAAATGTTTTTATATAAAAAAACCCGCCTGTGGTATTCCGCAGGCGGGGTTTTTGTTTTATGGAAATTTCCGGAATATTTCCGGCGTAATAATAATTACATACCCGCTTTAAACAGCGACATTATATTCGCGAAGGGCATCGTTGAGTGATGTCTTCAGATCGGTGGAAGCCTTGCGTTTACCGATAATAAGAGCGCAGGGGACCTGGTATTCGCCAGCAGCGAATTTTTTGGTATAACTTCCCGGAATAACTACCGATCTCGCAGGAACAAGCCCTTTGCTTTCCACAGGCTCACTACCCGTTACGTCGATGATCTTGGTAGAGGCCGTAAGAACAACATTAGCCCCCAGTACGGCCTCTTTTTCCACGCGTACACCTTCTACCACGATACATCTCGATCCTATAAAGGCATGATCTTCAATAATAACCGGCGCAGCCTGCAAAGGCTCCAGTACTCCGCCTATACCTACCCCGCCGCTGAGGTGTACATTTTTACCTATCTGGGCACAGCTGCCTACTGTAGCCCAGGTGTCTACCATAGTACCCTCGTCTACATACGCCCCGATGTTAACATAGCTGGGCATCATAACTACGCCACGGGAAACATAAGCCCCGTGACGGGCAATGGCATGCGGTACTACACGGATGCCCTTGGCGGCATAACCTTTTTTCAGTGGTATTTTATCGTGGAATTCGAGAGGGCCCGCCTCAATGGTCTCCATTTTCTGAATAGGAAAATAGAGCACAACCGCTTTCTTTACCCATTCGTTTACCTGCCAGCCGTTATCCGTTGGTTGGGCTACCCGTAGTTCACCCTCATCCAGAAGGCGAATGACTTCGCGTATGGTGCTTTGCGTGTTTTCTTCTTTTAGCAAATCCCTGTCGTTCCAGGCACTTTCTATGATCTCTCGTATCTTTTCCATATGTCAATTATGTTATGTAGTGATTTTAATACAGAAGGACGGATGGTTGCGAAAACCTGTGTCCGCAGGCAAATATAAAGGCTTAAATTTAATATGCCGGGCTATTTTATAGTTATAACAATTTAAATCTTAAATTTGCCAAAAAGTCGAATGGGGAGAATATTAGCCATAGATTACGGAACAAAACGCACCGGTATAGCGGTTACGGACGAACTGAAGATCATAGCGTCCGGATTGACAACCGTAGCTACAACCGAACTCATGGCCTTTCTGAAAACGTATCTGGCAGAGGAGGATGTGGAACGGATTATAGTCGGTGAACCTAAAAGGCACAGCAATGAAGCTTCGGATAGCGAGAAGTACATACAGGTATTTCTGGAAGCACTCAATAAGGAATTTCCAGACTTGCCGGTAGAAAGGATAGATGAGAGGTTCACCTCCAAAATGGCTTTCCGGACCATGATTGACAGTGGACTTAAAAAAAAACAGCGACAAAATAAGGCCCTTATTGACGAGATAAGTGCGACGATTATTTTACAGTCGTACCTGTATAACGGGTGAAACCGCGATACAATAATATAATTTGTAAAAACAATTAGAAAATAATATGATATTACCTATCGTTGCCTACGGCGACCCTGTACTGAGAAAAGAAACCAGGGATATAGACGAGAACTATCCGGAGCTGGGAACGTTGATAGACAATATGTTCGAAACCATGTATAATGCATATGGTGTGGGACTTGCCGCTCCCCAGATAGGGTTGCCCGTCCGGCTTTTTGTCATTGATGCAAGCCCTTTTGCCGAAGATGAAGAACTGGAAGATGAAGAACGTGAACAGCTGAAGGGATTTAAAAAAGTGTTTATCAATGCCAGGATACTGGAAGAAACAGGAGAAGAATGGGCATTTAATGAAGGTTGCCTTAGTATTCCCAATATCCGGGAAGATGTTTCGAGAGAAGAAAAGATAAAGATCGAATATTTCGATGAGAATTTTGTGAAGCATACGGATGAATATGACGGGCTTGTGGCAAGAGTTATACAGCACGAGTACGACCACATTGAAGGTATATTGTTTACTGATAAACTTTCGGCCCTGAAAAAGCGTCTCCTGAAAGGCAAACTGGCCAATATTTCCAAAGGGAAAGTGAGCGTGGACTACAAGATGCGCTTTCCCGAAGCAAAAAAGGGACGTTGATTTTGAGGAAAAACAAAGCAATTAAATTTTAACTTTTTCTATATGAGTTTAGACAAGATACTGGCTATTTCCGGAAAACCCGGATTATATGAATTGAAAGCGCAGACCAGGAGCGGTTTTGTAGCGGAATCTCTTATCGATGGTAAACGGATAACAGTGGGGTTGCGGAATAATGTAAGCCTGCTTTCCGAAATTGCCATCTATACCCTTAAAGAAGAAGTGCCTCTCCGGGAAGTATTCGGTAAGATAAAAGAAAAAGAAGATGGAGGGCAGACTTCCATAAGCCATAAAGAAAGTAAAGTAAAGCTGGAAGAATATTTCTTTGAAGTACTTCCCGACTATGATGAAGACAAGGTATACCCGGGAGATATTAAAAAAATAATCCAGTGGTATAACCTGCTGCATTCCAAAGGGCTTACCGATTTTGAAGCGGAAACCTCAGAAGAAGCCGATAATGCAGGTGAGACCACACAAGAGGAAGAAAACAGAGCCGCGGCCGCGGACGAATAAACCGATTGTGTGATAAATAATATGGTGAAAACTCCCCGACGGGAGTTTTCTGTTTTTTAGCAGTGATATTTTTAATATTCGATTTATATTGCTAATATCGCAGGTACGAGCATGCTTCTTGAAATATAAACGCAAAACAAATGAATTCCAGGGAACAGAACCTTAAAGCATTGGACAGGCTCCTTACTATTATGGATGAACTCCGGGAGCAATGTCCTTGGGACAGAAAACAGACCATGCAGAGTTTGCGCCACCTCACTATAGAGGAAGTGTACGAACTCGGTGATGCCATTCTGGACAATGACCCGGAAGAAGTAAAAAAAGAACTGGGCGACGTATTGCTGCACATTGTTTTTTACTCCAAGATAGGAAGTGAAACAGACAATTTTGACATCGGTGATGTAGCCAATGCCATCTGCGAAAAGCTCGTAGTAAGGCACCCTCATATCTATGGTGATGTAGAAGTGAATGGCGAACAGGATGTAAAAAGGAACTGGGAAAACCTGAAGCTTAAGGAGGGAAAAAAAAGTGTTTTGGAAGGAGTACCGCGGAGTCTTCCTGCCCTGGTAAAGGCCAACAGGATACAGGATAAGGTAGCGGGAGTTGGTTTTGATTGGGAAGAACCCTCCCAGGTATGGGGAAAACTACAGGAAGAGCTCGGCGAATTTCAGGAAGAAGTAAAGAAAGGCGATACGGATAAGATGGAAGCGGAATTCGGGGATGTACTTTTCAGTATGATAAACTACGCACGTTTTCTGGGAATAAACCCGGAAAATGCGCTGGAAAGAACAAATAAGAAATTTATAAAGCGCTTTCAATACCTGGAAGAAAAAGTCGCTGCTTCACAAAAAAGCCTGAACGATATGTCGCTGGACGAAATGGATATCCACTGGAATAAATCCAAAGAGTTTTTTAAATAAATACCGTCCGGTGTATAATGCTTCCCGTTTGAAGGAAATATGCCCTCTCAATGTTTCTTATGCCGTTTCCGGGCAGCCGGGGGCTCTCCTCCCGTGACCTCGGTGACAGGAAAATCTTCCCGGATTTTTCTTTTTTGAAAAGTGTATTAATTGTCGCCGTAAGGAGCTTTTACCGGGGGCAAATTTCTATCTTTGCCCATTCAATGAATAGCAGATGTTAGCACAATATACCAGGGAATTTTCCTATAATATGAAGCTGTCCTTCCCTGTTATGCTGGGAATGCTCGGGCATACTTTTGTAGCTTTTGCCGATAATATCATGGTAGGGCAGCTGGGTACCGCCGAACTTGCTGCAGTGTCTTTGGGTAACAGTTTTGTATTTATAGCCATGTCTCTCGGAATAGGCTTTTCCACAGCCATTACCCCTCTTGTGGCAGAAGCCGACGGAGAAGGGAATACAGACCGCGGTAAAGCATCTTTAAAACACGGCCTCATATTGTGTACGAGCCTCGGGCTGGCATTGTTTACCATTCTCCTTTTTGCAAAACCTTTGATGTATATCATGGACCAGCCGGCGGAAGTAGTGGAATACGCTATGCCGTACCTGGACCTGGTGGCATTTTCGCTGGTTCCGCTTATTATGTTCCAGGCGCTGAAACAATTCTCCGACGGGCTTTCCGAGACCAAATACCCGATGTATGCCACGGTGCTGGCCAATATTATAAACATTACCCTTAATTACCTGCTGATCTTCGGTAATTTAGGTTTTCCCAGGATGGGGATCATCGGGGCTGCAATAGGTACATTGGTATCCAGGGTGGTTATGGTCATTTTTCTTTGGTATATGTTCCGGCAAAATAAAAAGTTCGATGCGTATATCACCGGTTTTAAATTCGGGGAATACAGTAAAGCGATGTTTCTGAAGATCATCAATCTTGGTTTCCCTTCCGCCCTGCAAATGCTTTTTGAAGTAGCCATATTTACCGCAGCGATATGGCTTAGCGGTGTACTGGGCAAAAATCCCCAGGCAGCCAATCAGATAGCGCTGAACCTTTCCAGTATGACCTTTATGGTAGCTACCGGATTGAGTGTCGCCGCCATGATACGGGTGGGAAACCAGAAAGGACTGCGGAATTTTCACGAATTGCGCAGAATTGCCTTTTCCGTATTTCTGCTGACCATTATTCTCGATGTGATATTTGCCCTGTGTTTCTGGATATTTCGCGACTGGCTTCCTACGATGTACCTGGATCAGCACGATATAGCCAACCAGGCGGATAATTTTGAAGTAATGACCACAGCTTCCGGATTATTAATGGTAGCTGCCGTTTTTCAGATATCAGACGGTGTTCAGGTGGCGGTACTCGGTGCGTTGAGAGGTTTACAGGATGTGAAAATCCCCACTTTTATTACCTTTGTGGCCTATTGGATAATAGGTTTTCCGATTTCTTATTACCTGGGGCTACATACCGAATGGCGCAGTACGGGGATATGGGTAGGGTTGCTTGCCGGCCTTTCCGTTTCGGCAGTACTGTTGTTTGCGAGATTTAATTACCTCACAAGACGGCTCATACGAAATAATGCTTAGCAAAAAGAAACCTGCCTAAAAGGGCAGGAGATATAGGAAAATAAAGATCAAAATAACTGAGACTGTAATATCATGGAACTTCCGAAATTTTTACTGGGGGATAATACCGATTATCCCGATGCGATTTTTATCATTCATACGGATTACCCCCGTTTTATAATCAACCTGGAGAACGATGAAGTAGAGTGGCTGGAAGATTTTGATTCTGCCGATGAAAAAGAACTGGAGACAGAAGCAGGAAATCTTATCCAGCAGGCTAATGATTTCTATGACCGGGAGGTCAGCCGGTATGAATAACCGTTTTGCCATTGTTTAAAAAACGAACTCTTAAAAATGCTGGATAAACTCATAGAATACGACCGAGATCTCTTTCTCTTTCTTAATAATCTTGGGGTAACTGGCTGGGATGGTTTCTGGCTATTTATTACAGACAAGTATGCCTCCATTCCCCTGTACCTGGTTTTATTGGTTATGTGTGTGCGGAAATTTGGCTGGAAACCTACCGTATTGGTTCTGCTGGTTACGGCCCTGATGATTGCCTTTACGGACCAGTTGGCCAATGTATTCAAATACGGATTCGAACGCCTGCGCCCATGTCATGACCCTTTGCTGGAGGGAAAAATGCGTGTTGTAAAGTGCGGCGGTAAATTCGGGTATTTTTCAGCACATGCCGCCAGTACTTTTGCCGTGGCTACTTTGTTTTCCCTGCTATTCCGGAAGCATTACCGTTTTATGCCCGTAATATTGCTTATTTGGGCATTGGTGGTATCCTACAGCAGGATATATCTCGGGGTTCATTATCCCCTGGACATAGCTACAGGGATCATTTTTGGTCTGCTGGGAGGGTATTTGTTCTTCCTTTTGCTGCGGTTCGCATGGCGAATGTTTTTTAAGGAAGATTATTCCGGTTAGCTTCCGGGGCTGTTGCTATCCCCGATCCGGCTATTTGTTTTTGTTATTAACGGGAATAATGGATAAGACAAAAGGCACGCTCTCTTTAGAAGGGGGTATTCCGCAAGCGGAACAGGGAGTTTGGCGGGGACCAAACCCCCGGGTATACCCTTGACTTTTGTATTTCCCAGGGGCTTAGACTGTTAATTTTCTACACTTAAACATTATTCACGTTCAGAAAAACAACGACCTCAAAACAACTATTTACACAAAAACAATTCACTTCATACTCCGTCTTCACAGGAGCCGATGTGGCGATCTCGTGAGGCCGGCACCATATCCGCAATTACAGGCACATACCTGCTGCCGGACCACTACATTTCACTGCCAATGACGCATTGATTTTGGCCAGGTATTTTTCCATTGAAAGCTGTAAAACGGCCATTAACACAATCCCTTTGACACCGGAAGTAGTTCGGTTAGCCGCTAACCGGGTTATGTTGACGGCTAAAGGAAATGGGTTAGCCGTTAAAGGGATTCGGTTAGCAGCATACACAGTTACGTTGACCGCTAACCGGGTTGCTTTTACCGCATAAGTAATTGCTTAAGCGGCTAACCAGGTTATGTTGACGGCTAAAGGGAATGGGTTAGCCGTTAAAGGGATTCGGTTAGCAGCATAC
>NZ_RJTM01000086.1 GCF_003725735.1 Sinomicrobium pectinilyticum
GGAATGGGTTTGGCGTATACCCAATCCCTTAAATGGTACTATTCAGGCTTACCCGGGCATAAATAATCCCGTAGTTTCCTCCATCATCCTGATGAATACCGGTAGTGCTTCCGGATTATCCTCGCAAGTGTTAGCCCGGTCGAAGGAGGCCTTTGGGAAAAATCCGAATGAGATTAAAGTCTTAAAAACACCTTTACTTTCAAAAGTTCTAAACATTATTCATGTGCATTACTACTTTCCCGAAAAATATGACGGTTAAAAGGATTGAGAAAGATAAGGAAGAAAATGATCCCGAAAGCCAGTTCATAAACCTCCCATTTTCTGTCGGCGGGAATAAGGCTTACCAGAATGGTACAAACGATAAAAGCTATCGTGTGCCTCCATTCCACTATCGGTACGGCAAAGGTATCCGCCAGGTTTTTTATCCATCGGACCTTTTTGTACAGTAACGGAACAATGACCAGGTACAGGACCATGACGATCATTAGGAGCTGGCTGAATATTAATTTGTTTACTTTAGTGTCACCTACGACCAGGTTGTGAAGGTTAGTCTCCCCCTGGGCATTGTTCTCCAGGAAGAATTCTCCGGATTCCATTCCGAAGATTCTTTGTCCCCAGGATATTTCTTCACCGGCAGCAAAGAAGAACAGAACGGCGAAAATCAGGGTGCCTGCCTTCCACAGGGGTTTCTTGAAATTCCACAGCTTGAAAAGATGATAGACACACAGTATGCTTATGGCGAGGAGCATCAGGGCGGTTTCGTTTTCCACAAGCCCGTCTTCCTGTGCATAATGTTCATTAAAAAGAGCAGCATCGGTAAAACCGAAATAAAGGCTGTTCACGAAGGTAATGATAAGGAACATGTATCCGAAAACTTCTATTCTGCTTAAATTTTTCATTGTAGTTGTCTGTTTGTTTTCCGCAATGCCGGACCGGACCCGGGTATACCGAAAATTTCAGTGAATGTCCCGGAGGGCAAGTCACATTCGTTTTTGTTATTTTTTGGTTACGATATAATATTGGCTTACCAGCCTTTGCTTATAGTCCTTTTCCTTTTTCCCCGCAGTGTAGTTTATGTCAAAGACATCTTGCAGGCGGAGATTAAAATCCGTTGCAAAGATACGTTTAAATTCCGTTTCACTTACGGGGGGGACCAAAACGCCGAAGCTGTTTTCCGCGGGGATTTTTATCCGGGAACGGGCATCTATCCTGGGGGCTATGGTTCCGTATTCCCAAATCGCTTCGGGAGCTATTTCCCCGAAGGAATAAACGGAGATACCTTCTTTTTGTGCTTTCTCTGCCAGGTGATTAATATTATGGAATCCTGTATTGTCATTACTGAAGGTATTTTCCAGGGGGAATCCGAAAAGAATGATTCCCAGTATAAAAGCAATAGTGAGTAAAAATACGTTTCTGATGTTTTTTCGGAACAGGTTCCTTAACATGAAGATGCCTGTGGCGCACAAAAATACCGAGACCAGCAGAAAAGATACCCGGAGTCCCTGTAATTCTTTTCCGAAAAAAATATACCCGGCTATTGGGAAAGCAATCCCTATAAGAGCTATTAAACCGAAGTTGAAATATACCGGAATAGTTTCCTTTCTATTTTTTAGAGTTGCAAATTCACGGACCAGGTACTCTATGTAGAAGGCAGTGTTCATCGCTAATGGTAATAGTACCGGAAGCAGGTAACGCGATTTTTTCTCGGGAATCACGGAAAGCAGTACTACGGAGCCCACGGTCCATAAAAAAGCAAATAAATAAGCTTTCTTATCACTTACCCTGTTCTTGAGGTAGGGATACAGCAGTCCGGTAAATGCCGGGATAGTCCATATGCCGCTTTGTGTAAAGAAACTCCAGTAATAATAGAAAGGTCTTATGTTATAGCTGCCCCAGTTGGTTGCTTCCTCCGAAGCAATGGCGACAAAGGCTTCCGGATCGGCCAGTCGTACATATACAAACCACCAGAGGCCGGACAGGCTCATAATTATAATAAAGAAGATAAGTGGCAGCACCTTTCTGCGAAAACCGGAAAATTTGTAGACGATACCATACGCTATGATAAAAGGCAGGAAGAGTGTATATAGGGAAACGGGACCTTTGCTCAGAAAAGAAGCGCCGGCAAAGATTCCTGCAAGGAATGCATTTCTCCACAAATGTTCTCCCCGGAACATGGCGTAAAGAAAGTAAATGGAAGCGATCATAAAAGCGTGGGTAAATATATCCCACTGCCCGTTCCGTCCCGAAAAGATCACGTAAAACGATGTGGCCAGGATAAGGCCGGTATAGAGGCTCAGTCGGTTGTTCCGATGTATCTTCAGGTTGAACCTGTACATCATATACACCATAAATGTGGCAGCAAGTGCTGCAGGAAGCCGGAGGGCAAACAGGTTTTCCATACCGAAAGCAGCGGCCGAGAATGCCGTTAACCAAGTGGGTAAAGGCGGTTTTTCGTAGCGTGGCAGGCCGTTGAGGGTGGTAAGTAACCAGTTGTTCTCCGAAAGCATTTCCCTGGCCGTGATAAAATTACGGGCTTCCATAATATTTACATAAAGCTCGTCCAGGTTACAGAAAAAGATAATAAGGCATACCAGCAAAAGTGTAATTGCCGGATATCTTTCCAGTATTTTAACCATGTTGTTTGTTTAATATCATCAGGTTTCTAACATAAATGACACTTCCGAACAGGTGGCCTATCATCAGTACCGGGTCCTTTCTCAAAACGGCATAAGCCAGAATGAGTACCGCCCCGGTTAGGCTGAGAACCCAGAACCCTGTCGGCAGAACGGATTCCTTTTTTCTTTCCGAATATATCCATTGATAGATAAAGCGAAAAGTGAAAATAACCTGCGCTATACTCCCCATCATTAATAACCATAAAGGGATGTTTTCATTCTGAAACAGGTTTTGAATATCTAGTTTATTGTTGTTGTAGTAATAAAGCACTATTATAAACGGAAAGAGCAATAAAAAAGTACGGAAGATCCAGGGGAATTTCGCCCATGCTCCCTGCATCTGCATGTTGCGGATGTATATAAAATACGTGAGTGCCTGTCCCAGCATAATGGCAAAATCATGGCGGAGATAACCGTAGATGAACAGGAGAAACGATGCCAGCAGGCTGAGTTGCCAGAACAGGCGCGGAGTAAGCACCGTTTTGTTTTTTTCGGAAAGGATCCACTGCAGCAGCAATCTGCTGGAAAACAAAATTTGTGCAAGAAATCCGATGGCGTAAACGATCCAGTTTTGCATTTATCCTTTCTTGGCTATGGTATAGTTGATATACTTTCTCTTCATCCAGAGGTATGCAAAACAGTCCATCAGGGGGCCGATCAGCCTGTTCCATAATCCGAACTTGGCTTCTCCGGCAGTCCTCGGGAAATGGCGGACGGGAATCTGGACGATCTTTCCGTTTTGCAACAGTATCATAGCCGGCAGAAAACGGTGAAGGCCTTTGAACATGGGAATCCGTTTTGCATATTCTGTTTTGATGACCTTCAGCGGACATCCGGTATCATCCATGCCGTCATGGGTAAAAGTCCTTCTTATTTTATTGGCAATCAACGAAGACATGTTTTTTACAAAAGAATCTTTACGGTTGGCCCTTACACCTGTCACCAGGTCGTATTCCCCGATGTGCTCAAGGAGCAGGTTAAAATCTTCCGGGGATGTTTGCAGGTCAGAGTCCATATAGCCGAGAAGCGGGGTGTCTACATGATCGAAGCCCGCTTTTATGGCGGCGCTCAGCCCCCTGTTTTCTGCAAATTGCAAAAAATGAAAGGCTTCATTGCGTTGACAGATGACCTCGATAAGTTCCTGGCTACGGTCTCCGGAACCGTCATTTATCAGAAGTACTTTTGTTGCTGTTTTTGTATTGGAAATATACCCGGTAAGCTCTTTTTCTAGACGTTCGAGATTATCTTCTTCGTTATAGATAGGAACAATAATGGTAAATTGGTAGTTCATTCTCCGTTTAATAATCGCAGAAACCCGGTCCGGGTTTATTCTGGCCGCTTTTAACACGCAAAGATGTAAAAAAAATATGTGATTTCCTTCGGAAATGTTGAGGTGAGAGGTGAAAATGGGTTAAAATCTATGGAAAACAGTATTTTATCTGTCCCATAACTCCAGCAGTTTCCGGGCGGCGGCAAATGGTGTGGTCTCGTTTTTTTCAAGAGCCAGGAGCTCCTTGTCGAGTTGTCTTTTTATGTTTTCATCCTGGTAAAAGCGCATTTTAAGCCTGTCTTCAATGGTTTGAACCAACCAGTATTTATTCTGTTCCATTCGTTTGTGCCGGAAGTAACCGCTTTCCCTGGTTTCGGAGATGTAGCTTTCCACGAGTTCCCATATTTCCGTGATTCCCCGGTTTTCGAGGGCGGAAGCAGTGAGGACTTTCGGGGTCCATCCGTTTTCTTTGGGTGGGTAGAGGTGAAGTGCCCGGGCAAATTCACCCCTGGCTTTATCTGCGGCTTTTTTATTGTCCCCGTCGGCTTTATTGATGACAATGGCATCTGCCATTTCCATAATCCCCCGTTTAATACCTTGTAGCTCGTCACCCGCACCCGCCAGTTTCAGCAACAGGAAAAAATCCACCATACTGTGTACGGCGGTTTCTCCCTGGCCCACCCCAACGGTTTCCACAATAATGGTATCAAAACCACAGGCTTCGCAGAGCAGTATGGTTTCCCTGGTTTTTCTCGCCACACCTCCGGGAGAATTACCGGAAGGGGAGGGACGTATAAAAGCATTTTTGTCTTTTACCAGTTCTTCCATACGTGTTTTGTCACCCAGGATACTGCCGCGGCTTATGGTACTGCTGGGATCTACCACCAGTACGGCAACTTTTTTCCCGACGGAGGTCAGGTGTTTTCCGAAAGTTTCTATGAAAGTGCTTTTCCCGGCCCCGGGAACTCCTGTAATGCCTATCCGGACGGAACGGTTGGCATGAGGAAGGCACTTTTCAATAACGGACTGTGCATTTTCGGCATGTGCGGGATTTGTACTTTCTACCAGGGTTATGGCCTGGCTAAGTGCCACCACATCTCCGGAAATGATCTTTTCGGCGAGTTTTTCGGGAGATATCTGTACTCTTTTAAATCTTTGAAGATCGGGTGCGACCGACTTTCCGGAGAGATTTTCTCCGGCAGCGCTTTGTTCTTTTGCTGTTGGTTTTCGTTTTTCGCTCAAAGATCCGGGAGTTTCTTTTTGTAAAAATACAATTTCTTTCAGTGCATTCCGCAGGGATATTTCCCGCTTCTCAATGTTGTGTTTTCTCGAGGGGAAAAGACTACCTCACATTGAATTGCAATACCGTTTCGTTCCTGTAAGTTTCTCCTGGTTCCAATACTGCCGAAGGAAAATCCGGCTTGTTCGGCGCATCCGGAAAGGTCTGGGCCTCGAAGCAGATCGAAGAAAAATTTCCGTATCGGGTACCGTTCAGGAACTCCGTTGTTCCGAGATCTTCCGGAGTGAAGACCACTGTTGCCCTTTGATTCGTACTTACCTTCATCTCAATTCCCGTTTCCGGGGAGTATAAGGTGGCCGCGGGGTCTTGTCCTTTCAATACAAAAACATCGTCTATCCCCGAAAATCCCGGTTTCGCTCCAATCACTTCAGGAGACAGAAAATCGTATGAGGTTCCCTTTACCGGCAAAAAGTCTCCCGTAGGCAGGAGCTTATCGTCCAGTTCAACAAAGACCTCGCTGTTTAGTTCTAATTCGTGGTTGAGAATGGAGTTTCTTCCTTCGAGATTAAAATACGCATGGTTGGTAAGATTAATGACCGTCGTTTTGTCTGTTGTGGCCTCATAGGTTATTTTAAGGCTGTTGCCGGTCAACCGGTAAGTAACGCTTACCTTTAGGGTGCCGGGATAACCTTCTTCGAGATCCGGACTGGTAACCGCATAGGTTACAAACGGGCTTTCCCCTTCTGTTTCCGCTTTTTCCAGCTTCCAGTTTTTCTTGTTCAGTCCGTTTCTGCCCCCGTGAAGGTGCACGCCGTTTTCCTGGTGTAGTTTGTAATCTGTACCGTTCAGGGAAAAGCCTCCCTGGCTTATCCTCCCGGCATAACGGCCTATGGAGGCCCCTATGTAAAATGGATTGTTCTTATAATCCTCTTCTGTCTCGAAACCGAGAACCACGTTGATGTCATTTCCGTTTTTGTCCTTGACAATCAGTTGTTGTATCGTAGCGCCATAATTAAAGGTAACCAGGCTAATATGGGAATTCTTTATGGTATGTTTCACCGAAAATATCTTTTAAGGGTCCGGATTTCCCGCGGGAAATCAGAAATGTTTTTTTATGGAAGGCTAAAATACGAAAACCCCGCATGCGCAGGGTTTTCGTGTTGTAAATAAAACGAATGTATATAGTGGAATGATAAAAATTACTTCAGGGTCTCCGGAAACAGCCCTAGAGCCTGGATCAGCGAAACACGTCCGCTGAGCTCCTGGCCGAAGAGCTGTACGCTCAGGCGTTCTGCTTCCAGAACCTGCCGTTCGGCATCTACGACATCGATATAATTCACCAGTCCTTTTCGATATCGCTCACCTGTAAGGTTTGCGGCATCCCTGGCGGCAATGACAAATTGTTGCTGTGCCAGTAGCTGCTGATGGACCCATTGCAGCTGGGCATATGCATTTTCTACCTGGCGATAGGATTCGAGGGTGAGTTTGTTATAATTTTCCCGGGCTTCCTGTAATTCACTTCGTCTCAGCTTTATCTCGGAACGTTTTCTTCCTCCTTCAAAAATAGGAAGGGAAGCGGATATCCCTGCAATCCAGGATCTGCCGTTAGTTTCTATGAGAGTGCCGGCATCCCCGGAGAGGTAACCATATGAGCCGTTCAGATAAAATGATGGCAGGAGTTCTTTCCACTGTTTGCTTACCCTTTTATCCGAAGATTGCAGTAACAACCGGGCCGCTTTTAAGTCCGGCCTGGAAAGGGCAAGGGAATCTTTCTCCATAAATGCTACGGAAGGCGGAAGATATCTGACCTTGCTATGGGGAACCTGGAAAGTACTTGCATCCTCACCGGTCAATGTGGCGAGGATCAACTCTATTTCCGCCCGGAGCTGCCTGTTGTTCTTTAATTGCACCTGTACGGACGAAAGTTCCGTTTTTGCCCTGAGCACGTCGATTTCGCTGACAAGGCCGGCTTCATACCGGGTTGAGGTGATTTCGAGATTGTCTTTCCGGGTTGTTTCCGTATGCTTCAGAAGATCGCTTTCCGCATCGAGTTGTAACAGCAGGAAGTAGTTCCGGGATACTTCAGCGATAACGGCGAGCAGGGTATTTTTGCGTTCCTCCTCACTTGCCCTGGACATGAGAGTACTGGCTTCCACGTTGTTGATATTCTTACCGAAAACATCCACTTCATAGGACAGGGTCACCGGTAGTTCATATGTGTTGAGCGTAGCCCTGTCCAGTTGTCCGCCAAACGGGTTCGGACGGTTCGGGGAAAACTCTTGCCTTACAAAAGACGGTTCCAGACGGATAGCGGGGAACATTGCGGCCAACGCTATTTTTTTGTTTGCCCTGGCCTGTTCTACTCTTGCCCCGGCAATCCTGAGGTCTATATTGTTAGCTAGTGCTTTTTGTACCAGGCTGTCCAGTTCAGTGTATCCGAATGCTTTCCACCAGGGGGCGCTATCCGTTACGGGGTCGGCATTTTTGGTAATGGTGTCGTTTCCTATATATAATACTATGTTTTCCTGTGGTGGTTCCTGCCATTTCCAGCCCGTAAGGCTATCCTGTGCCTGTAAGGGAAGGATAGTCCATCCGGCGAGGATGACATAAGCAAATTTCAAAAAATGGATCGTTTTCATATTATGCATTTACATCAATAGTTTTAGTTTTTTTAATTCCCATTTTTCTACATAGAACATAGAATACGGGAGTAAAGAGAAGCCCGAAAAAGGTAACTCCCAGCATACCGCTGAATACGGCCGTACCGAGCGACCTTCTCATTTCGGAGCCTGCACCGGATGCCAAAACCAATGGTACTACCCCCAGTATAAAGGCAAATGCGGTCATCAGAATGGGACGAAGGCGGAGTCTGGCCGCTTCTCTGGCTGCTTCTTCTAGGGCATAACCGCGGTCTTCCAGTTGTTTGGCAAACTCTACGATGAGAATGGCATTTTTACTGGCTAACCCCACCAGGACTACCAGTCCTATCTGGGTAAGGATGTTATTGTCCATACCTGCGATCCCCACACCCAGCATGGCGGAAAGGAGACACATGGGGACGATAAGAATAACGGCAAGCGGCAATACCCAGCTTTCGTACTGTGCGGCAAGCAGGAGAAAAACGAAAAGTACGGCAAGGGCAAAAGCAATACCTGCGGTATTACCTGACTGTTTCTGCTGATAAGCTATTTCCGTCCATTCGTAATCGATACCTTCCGGAAGGGTTTCGTCGGCGAGTTTTTCCAGGGCCTCAATGGCTTCCCCCGAACTGTATCCTGACGCGGTGTTACCAGTCAGGGCAAGGGCAGGGTAGAGGTTGTACCTGGGAACTCTTGCGGGGCCCGAAAAGTTTTCCAGTTCACCGATGGCCCCGAGTGGTATCATCTTGTTCTCTTTGTTCCGCACCCGGATACGGGTCAGGTCTTCCGGGCCATAACGGTAATCCCCGTCTGCCTGGGCGGTTACGCGGAATGTTTTCCCCAGAAGGTTAAAATCATTCACAAAAGCGGAGCCCAGATAAACTTCAATGGCACTGGATATTTCCTGGATGGGAATACCCAGTTTCTGCGCCCGTTCTTTGTCAATGTCAAAGAACAATTGGGGGGAACTTGTATTAAAAAAAGTAAATACATCGGTAAGAGCAGGATCCTGATTGGCTGCTGCCATTAGCGCATACCCGGCCTGGAGCAGTTGTTCGTTGCCCAGTCCGCCCCTGTCCTGGAGCATGAGTTTAAATCCCCCGGCATTTCCGATTCCGCTTACGGGAGGAGGAGGGATAACGACGATGAATGCATCTTCAAAAACTCCCAGGGCCTGGTTGAGTTTGGCCTGAATATCTTCATATGCGATTCCCTTGGATTTCCGGGTGTCAAAATCTTCCAGCACGGGGAATATAGCCCCGGCATTGGAAGCATTGGTAAAGGTTGCGGCATCAAAGCCCGTAAATGCGACAGCATCTTTTATCCCGTCGATTTTCATAATACTGTCAATGGCCTTTTTCACCACATTGTCCGTCCTTTCCAGGGAGGACCCGGGAGGTAACTGGATCACAGCTATAAAGTAACCCTGGTCCTGGGCCGGTATAAACCCGGAGGGAACGCGGTAAAAGGCAAAGACAGTCAGCAGGATAAGTACTGCATATATGGCGAGGGCCCATGCGCGGATGCCAATAAATTTCTGGACTATTTTTCCGTAGCGGTCAGAAACCCAGTCCATCATACGGTTGAACTGAGCAAAGAATGCGGATATAATACCCATTTTGACGGTTGCATGCTGCTCTTCTGCAGGTTTATGTTTTTTCATAACCAGGGCCGCTATGGCCGGGCTGAGACTCAGGGATACGAATACGGAGATCATTGTGGCCACGGCAACCGTTACCCCGAACTGGCTGTAAAACTGTCCGCTGATACCTTCGAGGAATATGGTAGGCAGGAAAACCGCTACAAGGACCAGCCCCATGGATACCAACGCACCACCGACTTCGTTCATGGTCTTTTTAGCTGCTTTCCGGACACTCAGACCTTCTTCCAGGTTACGTTCCATGTTTTCCACGACGACAATAGCGTCGTCTACCACAATACCTATGGCCAGAACCAGTCCGAACAGGGTAAGATAGTTAAGGGAATACCCGAGGGCCTGCATAACCGCAAATGTACCTATGAGTGAAACAGGAATCGCGAGAATAGGAATAATGGCTGCCCGCCATGTCTGGAGGAATAATATAATAACCAGCACAACAAGGAATACGGCTTCGTAGATGGTATGTTCCACTTCATCTACGGATTGCTGTATAAATTCCGTAGGGTTATAGGCAATACGGTATTCGATCCCCTGCGGAAAATCTTTGGCGGCCTCTGTCATGGTTGCCTTTATGGCTTCTGCGGTTTCCAGGGCATTGGTTCCGGGCCTTTGCGAGATGGGCAGGGCCACGGCGGGGTACTGACTGAGGTATCCCTTGGTACTGTATGTGGCGGCGCCAAGTTCTACTCTTCCTATATCTTTGATACGGACCAGTTCACCTTCATCCCCGTTCCTTACGATAATATTCTCGAATTCTTCGATAGAATTGAGCCTGCCCTGGGTCTGAACATTTACCTCAAAGGCATTCTGGTTGGTCAGGGGTTGCTGGTTTAATGTCCCCCCGGCAATCTGGATGTTCTGTGATCTCAGGGCGGTGAGTATTTCATTGGGCGTCATATCCAGTGTGGCGATACGGTCAGGGTTGAGCCATATTCGCATGGAATACTGGTCACCACCAAACATCTGCACCGAACCTACTCCGTCAATACGGGAAAGACGGTCTGTAATCTGGAAATTGGCAAAATTGGCCAGGTAGGTTTGGTCGTATGTATTGTCCGGTGATATCAGGTGGATAACCATCATGAGGTCCGGAGAGCTCTTTTCTGTGGTTACTCCGAGCCTTCGCACTTCCTCCGGGAGACGGGGTTCCGCAGTGGCAACCCGGTTCTGTACAAGTACCTGGGCATTGTCCACATCTACTCCCTGCTTAAAGGAGACGGTGATCTGCAGGGCACCGTCATTGGAAGCCTGTGACGACATGTATATCATTCCTTCCACCCCGTTGATCTCCTGCTCCAGGGGAGTGGCTACGGTTTTGGAAATGGTCTCCGCGCTGGCCCCGGGATACACTGCCCGGACCACAACAGTGGGAGGAGCTACATCCGGATACTGCGATATCGGCAGGGAAAAATAGGCCAGGGCCCCGACGATCATGAGCAGGATGGAGATCACGATCGAAAGAATCGGCCTTTTGATAAAAGTATGACTGAATTTCATTGGTTTACTACTTTTTGTTGTGGAAAGTTTCCCGGTGGAATAGCCTTCCGTTTTTAGTGATAAATAGTTTGAAAACAGGAAAATAAGATCCTTCTCCCGGCCATTGTATGCCGGGAGTAAGGAAACAAAATATTATGTCAGGAATTATTAGCGCAGGGCTACGGAAACAGTGTCACGTGTGGTCACCGCGAAAGTTCCTTCCTTGGGGGCTACCTTCATTCCCGGCCGTACTTTAAGCAGGTTGCCTGTTATAATGCGGTCTTCTTCCGTAAGTCCGCCTACGACAATCCTGTACTTCTCGCCATATAGCTTACCTATTCTTACGGGTTTTACCTGGACGGTACTGTCCGCACCGATGGTATAGACGATTTTCTGTGATTGGTTACTGCTTATGGCGGCCTCCGGAATGAGAATGGCATCGGTCTTTGTTTCTTCGAGCAATCTCAGACGTCCAAACATCCCCGACTCCAGCTGCATATCCGGATTTTCAAATACGGCCCTGCCCCGGATGGTCCCGGTATTCCTCCGGATTTCATTATCGACAAAATCCATATATCCTTCACGCGAATACTCTCCCTCTCCGGATAATTTCACAACCACGGGTTTTTTTATGGATGAAGTGTTACCATCCGAACCGGGGGAAGTGTGAAATTTCAGGAAATCGTTTTCATTCCCTTCGAAATAAAAATGGATTGGATTAACAGCGAGAATAGTGGTCAGGAGTGTGGCACTGGAAGCTCCGCCGGTTATGTAATTTCCGGAATTGACAAAATCTTCACTTATTTTTCCGCTTATGGGTGCCTTGATTTCCGTATAACTGAGGTCGAGACGGGCCTGTGCTAGTCGGGCATTGGCAGCCATAAGGCGTGCTTCGGCAGATTTGGCAATTTGCTTCCGCTGTTCTACTTCTTCGGCAGATACGGCGCGGGAATCCTGTACGGAAGCAATACGGTCATAATCGCTTTGCATACGGCGGAGATCAGCTTCGGCCTGTAGTTTTTCAGCTTCGGCCTGTTTCAGGGCTACATAATAAGGCCGCTGATCAATGATAAAGAGGGTCTGCCCTTTTTCGACCATATCACCGTCCCTGAAGTTGACGGATTGAATATATCCGTTTACCCTGGAGCGTATTTCCACGCGCTCCGAAGCCTCAAAACGGCCTATATATTCACTCCAGTCCGTGATTTTATGAACAGCGGGATGAACGTAAGGCGCAGGAAGAGCCTGTGGCCCCTGTTCCGCAGCATTACCATCACTACAGGAAACAAAAACCGAAGTAACCAGCAGGAATGCCAACAGGGGAAGTACTGTAGTTTGATATTTGTAATTTTTCATAGCGTTTACTTTTTTTGGGAGGACAAAGCGCGGGCCGTGTGCTCCGATCTGATTTAATTTAAGTTTGAGAATGAATGTGGTTGACTGTGGACGACATATTAATGAATATGATATCCTGGTGGAGAAATAGAATGTTTCATAAGTTCAGGGTTTAATGTTGGTATTTTTTGAAATTGACCGGTCGTCTATATAAAGTTCAAAAAAAGATTACTTTAATATGAGCGTCTTTAAAAAGAACAGGAAGTTATCGAGGGGGCCGGCACTTTGGGTTTCTTTCATCGATATCAGCATGCCTTTATAGGCATCTTCGATAAATGCAACAATGTTATCCGGGTCCACAGTATGATCTATTTCCTCGTCCATCTGCGCTTCAATGACCACATCCACAAGCTGCCGCCTTATTTTTTCTTCGTGGTTAACAATGGTTACACGTATTTTTTCACTGTGCTCGGACATTTCATTGCCTATGTTGGCTCCCATACAGCCCCACGTACAATTCAACTGGTCTTTCATGATATTCACCCGTTTTTCGTAGTAATTGTACAACCGTTGCGAAGGGGAGACAGACCGATCTTCCAATACTTCTGCAGTGGCCGCTCGCTTCAAGGCAAAATATCTGTCCAGAGCCTTAACAGTAAAATCTTCTTTAGAGTCAAAATAAAAATAGAATGAACCTTTGGGAACATCAGCTACCTTTACGATGTCATTGACACTGGTGCCGTTATAACCTTTACACCAAAGCAGTTCCAACCCCTTATCCAGGAGGAAATCTGTCTTTTCCTGATGTTTGATTGTCTTTGACACCGTTTACTCTTAATTTCAGATGCAAAAATATGACCGGTCGTCTATAAAAACCAAATGTCAAATGTTAAAATTTTGATAAGAAAAAGCCGGGAATATTTTTTCAGTATCTAAAAATAGTATTAATTTACTGTTTTACAGTGTTTTGCGGTTTTTGGTAGTGATTTTTATATCTTTTTTTTCAGGACAAAAGTATAAAATTGTCAAAAATCTGCAACACACTGTATTCCGGCTCGTCTATAAAGGTGAAAGCTACGGCGATCCGAGAGTATATCAAAACTATAAAACCAGAACAAACCGGCCGGAATGTTTCAGACAGAACTTATTGAAAAGTGTAGAAATAACGACCGCAGGGCGCAATTAAAACTGTACCGGCAGTATTGCAGTGCCATGTTTTGTGTGGCCAAGCGTTACCTGGCCAGCAGGGAAGATGCAGAAGATGCCGTGCAGGAATCTTTTATAAAAGTTTTTAAAAATTTACATCAATACAGGGAGGAAGTGGCTTTCGGGGCGTGGCTGAAACGCATTGTTATTAACCACTGTCTGGACAGAGTAAAGAAAGAAAAGGAAAAATTGCTGGCTTTAGAGGAGAAATATCTCAATGCCGTGGTGGAAGAAAACGGAAGCTGGCAGGTAGAAGACAGCGTAACCCCCAAAATGGTTGTACGTGCCATTGAGCAACTGCCGGAAAGTAGCAGATATGTGGTTATGCTCTTTTTACTCGAAGGGTACGATCATGAGGAGATAGCGCAGATCATGGGAATTACGGAAGTAAATTCCAGAACATTGCTCTTCCGGGGTAAACAAAAACTCCGGGAAATACTTAGGGAGTATAAGGTGGTATGATAGTTTTATGGCGGGGGAATAATCTGTATTGAGAATAAAGTAAAAAGGACGGTCAAATGAAAGACATCAGGGAATTACTGGAAAAGGGATATAAGGAACGGGAGAAGATGCCGGAAGATCATGAAGAACGTTTTCTGGCCAGGTTAGAGCGTGAATTGCCGGAAAGGAAAGTAAGACGGGTACATTTCGGATTGGGCAAGGTTTGGAAAATCGCCGCTTCTTTTTTAATCGTGGGAGGCATTACCGCTGTTCTTTTTTTCGGGATAAAACAAAAGGGTGCTGTTGCAGAGGGTACCCCGGTAGTTACGGATAAACAGAATCCGGTAAATGATGCCAACAGGTTATCGCTCGGAGACCTTTCTCCCGACCTGAAAAAAGTAGAGGAATATTATGTGACTGCTATTAACTGGGAATTATCCCAGGTGGAAATTGACGATGCGAACAAGCAGCTTTTTGATGAATATATGGCCAGGCTTGGCGAACTTAATGAGGAATATCAGACATTAAACCGGGAACTGAACGATATAGGGCCCAACGAGCAGACGGTTGTTGCTCTGATAGACAATTTGAAAATGCGGCTGCAATTGCTGTACCGCCTGAAAGACAAATTACAGGAATTAAAGAACAAAAACAATGAAGAAATATCCGATTTACAGGTTTAGCGCATTGCTGCTGGGGTTTTTTGCCCTGCAGGTACAAGCGCAGAAAGAGTCTAAAACTTTCCGGGAAAACTTTCCGGTAAACAAGGACGTAACGGTTGAAGTAAATACCAGCCATTCCGATGTACAATTTGAGACGTGGGAGAAAAATACGGTTGAGGTCGTCGCGACCATAGATGTGGAAGGACTCAACAGGGAAGAAGCAGAGAAATATTTTAAAAGCTGGGACTTTCGGGCTACCGGAGATAAAAACAAAATACAGGTGTCAACAAAACCCGGTAATGTATTTGTACTGTCTGCTTTCCCCGAGATCCCTGAAATGCCGGAACCCATAGAATTACCCATTCCCCCCGTACCTCCGGTTCCGCCCAAAATGCCGGATATGTCAGGTCTTACTTTTGATTATGAAGCATACCGGAAAGAAGGCGATGCCTATTTGGAGGAATGGAAAAAGAAAATGAAGAATATTTTCGACGAAGATTTCAGGGAAAATATGGAGGAATGGAAAAGAGAAATGGAAGAGCGTTCCGAAGAAATGCGATTAAACGCTAAGGAAATGCAATTAAATGCCGAAGAAATAAAGGCACATGTCAAGGAGACCCAGAAGAACATGAAAATATTCTATTTTTCAGACGACGGAAGCAAGGGAGAAATGAAGATGCAGAACGGGCAATCCGGTAAACAACATATAAAGATCCGGAAAAGTATTCTTATCCGGATACCGAAAGAAGCGAAACTGAAAATGAACGTACGTCACGGGGAGGTTAAACTGGCAGAGAATTCCGAGAACATAAAGGCTACCCTTTCTCATGCGAGCCTGCTTGCCAATAAGGTAAAAGGTGAGGATACGTCTATAGAAACTTCATATGCTCCCGTTCTGGTCCACAACTGGAACGGGGGAACCCTGAAGGTAAATTATGTAAAGAAAGTAGCCCTGGAAAACGTTACAAGCATGAATCTTATATCCAAGGCGTCCGACGTAACGGTAAATAACCTACTGTATACCGGGCATATACAGGGAACGTTAGGAAATTTACAGATCAATAAAATAGGAAAAGATTTCCGGAACCTGGACCTTATGCTGGATAATGCTACTGCCGTAATTACATTGCCCCAAGCCGGTTTCCGGATTTCCGTGAACAGTGAAAATTCTGATATAAAAATACCCGCAGGCCTGAAGGTCTCGACTTCCGGAAATACGGACAATAAGGTAATCAGGGGCAATACCAGGGAAGGTGATTCCGACGGGCAGATCACCGTTCATGCCAAATACAGTAATGTCAGGTTTAATTAACGCCCGGACACTATTCCGGGGGAAGCACTTCCAGTAGTTTGGTATACTCATATCCTATAAGGAACATTTTCTCTGCTTTCGAAGCATCCAGTATAGGATAGTTATACAGTTCCGGCGGTTCTATATAAATATCACATTCTTCTTTTTTCCGGAAAGACGTGGATTCTACACTCAGGTGAAATGTCCTTGTGGCAATATCTATCAGGTTATTCAGCTTATCCGCTTTATGAGGCGGGGTGATATTTATGGCTATGATAGTATCGCATTTACCCTTCAGGGGGGCGATGGGGATGTTGTCAAAAATACCGCCGTCTACATATTTTTTGCCATTTATTTTGACCGGTGAAAACAATATGGGAATAGATGAGGAAGCCTGTACTATTTTTCCCAGGTCACCTTTGTCAAAATATTCTATAATGCCATCATTAAGGTTGGATGCTGCTGCATAGAAAGGGATGGGAAGGTCTTCTATATTTTTGGCCGGGATATAGCGGGCAATAGTATGCCGGAGCTTATCAAAATTAAGAAGCCCGTCCCTGGGGAATTGTATACTGGTAAAGTTTCCCAGTCTGTTCTCCTTCATAATGTCAAAAACTTCTTCGGGAGAAAAACCACCTGCGATAAAAGCGCCCACAATGGCCCCTGCACTTACTCCGGATATCATGTCCGGTTTAATGCCAATTTCCTCCAAAGCTTTGAGAACACCGAGATGTGCAAATCCCCGGGCACCACCTCCACCGAGTGCTATGCCGTAACGGTAGGGAGCGGATTTTTTCCTGGAGAACAAGGACTTCAGCATAAACGGGTATGATTTGGCATTAGTACCTGGCCGGTACGTTCTTTCCCGGCAGGGAGTTCTGTATGAATTCGCGGATATGGTCATTAGCGGTTTTGAGGTCTTCCTTACGCAGGTACATCATGTGTCCGCTGTGGTAGGCCTCAAAACGCATGCGGTCGGCAAATTTTCCTGCAGGGTCCATTTGCCACATGGTATACTTGGCATTGAAATACGTACATGCCCCGTCAAAATACCCGGATTGCACCATGACTTTCAGGTAAGGATTTTGCGCCATTGCCTGCCTCAAGTCATCTCCGGTATTGTCATTCGACCTGTCCCATGGGTGGACCGGTCCGAACATATTGTACTTGACATCAGTTTTGAAATTAAGGTGCTCCCTCACGTAATAGTTTATAGCGGGGGTAAAGGAGTGCAGCCAGGAGGTAAGTTCTGCATTGTAATCGGGGGAATCTCCCGCATCTTCACGGTCTATGCCGAGATAACGGGAATCCAGCCGGCCTATGGTATAGCCTTTATCCCGGAGAAGCTCTTTCCAGAAAAAGCCATAAGATACGTTGAGATTGTGCTGTAACAATACCTTTTCGGATAAGCCGGAATACCTGGCCATTTTTGAGGCGGCAGATTTTTTCTGTGCGTCATCCAGATGTCCTCCCTGTGCCAGTGCGGGGAGAAGTTCTTTGATCGTATAATGTTCTACCTCCGGCAGTATTTCTTCGAGTTTTTTCTGTTGCAGGTCGGGGGGCAGCATCTTGTGAAACCATGCGGCTGCGGCAAAATATGGCAGGCGATTGGCTGTTTCCACAGGACCGTCCCTCTTGATGCCCAGTTCGGTCGGGGACACCAGGATAACGCCGTTTAGGTACATCCACTGCTGGTTTTGCAGGGCAAGGGCAAGTCCGGAAACGCGGGTTGTGCCATAGCTTTCACCAATCAGGTACTTCGGCGATTGCCAGCGGTTTGACCGGGAGACAAAAGTATTCAGCCATTCCGCGAGATATTTGATATCGGCATTCACCCCGAAGAAATCGGATTTTTTCACTTCTTTGTCTTCGGTCCCGATGAGCCGGGAATAGCCGGTGTTTACAGGATTTACATATATGATATCTGCAACGTCGAGGATAGAATACGGATTTTCCTTAATGCCGTAAGGTTGTACCGGGTATCCTTCGTCATCGATGTTCAGCAGGCGGGGACCGGTATATGCAATATGCATCCACACGGAAGCTGATCCCGGTCCCCCGTTAAAGGAAATGACCAGGGGTCTGGAGGCCCTGTCCTTTATTCCGTTTCTCTCGTAATAAGTATAATATAAAGTAGCCGTAGGGTTGCCGCCTTCGTCCCAAACCGGTTGAGTGCCTGTAGTGGCAGTATAGGAAAAGCGGTTGCCGTTGACTGTTACCTCATGGGTGGTAGTAACCGTAGTATCGGCCGGAATAGTGCGTTTTTGAGCGAATAAAAGGGAACAGAAGAACAGCAATAAAAGGAAGGGGGTATTTCTCATTTTCATAAAGTGATTTTTAACGGGTTACTGAGCTATTTGGGCTGCACCTAAATTACTATAAATTATCAAGAAACAATACCCGGAACTTTGCAAATTTGCCCTGAACCGTTTAAGCCGGTACTCCATTAACCCGGGCGACGATTTTTAAAAGTCAGGGCAATCCCCTACGTGCGGGGATCACCGGAGCGGATAGTTTTAATCCTTTTGAAGACCGGTACATTCAAGGACAGGCCTAGAATTTTTCAAAGGCCCCGAGACCAAACAGTGCAAAATCGTATTTTACCGGATCGGAGGGGTCCAGTTCTCTAAGGTTGCCGTCCAGTTCTGTCAGTGCCCTGGCATCATTTTGTTTTCTTTTCAGTAACCCCAGCTTCCTTGCCACATTGCCCGAATGCACATCCAGGGGGCAGGAAAGCTGGGAAGGGGATAGTTGTTTCCAGATACCGAAATCCACGCCGGTATTATCATTTCTTACCATCCACCTGAGGAACATATTAATGCGTTTGGCGGAAGAACCTTTTAAAGGATCGGAAACATGTTTCTCTGTTCTGGGTAAATGCGGGATCTCAAAAAATGATTTTTTAAAATGATGAATGGCATGCTGCAGTCCTCCTTCTCCGGCGTATTTGGCAAAAACGGTTTCCGGTCCCCCGTGTCTGCCATATATATGTCTCAGGGACTGCACAAAGCACTTCAGGTCCGTTCCGTTAAAAGTGCGGTGCACAAACGTATTCAGCTTTTCCAGGTCATCCGCTTTGTGCGACATTACAAAATCGTAAGGAGCATCTCCCATAAGGGCCATCATCTTGCGGGCATTGTTAATAATGCTTTTACGGTTTCCCCAGGCAATGGTGGCAGCAAGAAATCCGGCTATTTCTATATCTTCCTTACGTGTAAAGGCATGAGGGACCTGTATAGGGTCCGTATCAATAAAATCGGGTTTATTGTATTCTGCCGCTTTGGCATCGAGAAATTCCTTTAATTCGGAGGACGATAGCGGAGTTGTGTTATTCTTCAGTTCCAATATTTCCTGTTTCTGGTTTGTGACCCCGGAAAACATCCGGTGGTTCTGTTAGGTTATCTCGTGCAAAATAAATAATTTTAGAGGATAATCATAATGCGACAACTATGAGATTTCACACCCGTAAATGGGTAAAACCCGAAGACCTGAACCCGAATGGAACCCTTTTCGGGGGGCGCCTCTTGCAGTGGATAGACGAAGAAGCTGCATTATATGCCATTATTCAACTGGAAAATAAAAAGGTAGTCACCAAATTCATGTCCGATATCAATTTTATCGACTCGGCCAGGGAGGGCGATATTGTAGAAATAGGTATTGATGTGGTTAACTTCGGTAAAAGCTCCTTGGCCCTCCGGTGTGAGGTGAGAAATAAAATGACCAGGGCAACCATTATTTCCATAGAAAGGATAGTTATGGTAAATCTCGGCGATGACGGTAAACCCAAACCACATGGGAAGACCAAGATAGAATATGTGAAAGACCGCCTGGAAAAGTAACGGTTTTATATGTTATGGAAATCCGGGTAGAAATATGTATGCATGATTTTGCAAATCAGTTAATTAGTAAATATTTAACGATTGCCTGAAATAATCGGTATGGAAAAATCGTTATATTTGATATAATTATTACCCGGCCCGGTGCCGGGTCACTAACCCTAAAAACGTTCATAATTATGGCAAGAGCTATGTATGAGTATACCCAAGTCGTACTCCAGAAAGTGAGCTTTGATTCCGTTCTCTTTTGTAAAGAGGTAGAAAAAGCGGTTCACCGATTATTACCATATGAACTGGAAGAATTAAAAATCTGGCTTGATCAGTTTATATCCGGAAAACCTGAACTATCACAATGTCTAATTTATCTCAGGTCATAAAAATCTGAATCCCGCAAAAGCGGGATTTTTTGTTTTAAAAGGGTAGTATTATTATTCAGGACCGGTACAAAAGTTCCGGGGCCAGGCAGGAATCCTGCGGGAATTCTTTGGTTTGTTGTTAATAGCCTTCGAGCTGGTTGGGAAGGAGCGATTATTTATAACCCGGAACCGGAAATATTCACTACTATCCGAAAGATAACACCTATAGAAATACGGAAAAGCGGATTTTTTCAGATAGGAACTGTTGTTACTTTGAAACAACATAACTACCAACTAAAAAACTTCATAGCTACCTCTCACTTTTCATTATTTTTTACCTAAAGGGCTAATGATCTGTACATTCTGAAAAGCAATGGCACCGCGTATGACACCGGCGATCACTTCTTTCAGGGCCTCGATAATATGTAGTTTGAGCTCGCTTTTGTGATAAATGAGGCTAACTTCCCTTGCCGGGCTGGGATCGTTGAAAAAATGAAGGTGTTTTTTTTCTTTTTCATTGAGCCCGAGGGTATGAAGGTAAGGTAGTAATGTCATTCCCATCCCTTCATCGGCCAGTCTTATCATGGTTTCAAAACTTCCGCTTTCCAGTTGAAAACGATCGTCTTTAAAATCTTTTTCGGCATGGCACAGGTTGATAACCCCGTCACGGAAGCAGTGTCCGTCCTCGAGAAGCAGGACATCTTCTATCTTCAGATCGGCCGTATCGATTTTCATATTGGAGTGCAGGCGGTGATCCTCGGGGATATAAGCCACAAAAGGCTCATAGTACAATACCCGCTCTTTGATATTGATGTTTTCCAGTGGTGTAGCGGCTATAGCGGCATCCAGGTGCCCGTCCGTAATTTTTTGAATGAGGGTTGCCGTATTCTGTTCCTCTATTTTTATATTGACTTTGGGGTATTTATTGATGAAATTTTTGAGGAACATGGGGAGCAGGGTTGGCATAACCGTCGGAATAATACCCAGCTTAAATTCCCCGCCGATATATCCTTTCTCCTGGTGAACAATATCTTTGATCCGCCCGGACTCACTGACAATATTCCTGGCCTGGGCAACGATTTTTTTCCCGACCTCCGTAAGCTGGATGGGCTTTTTGCTACGGTCAAAAATCAGGATGTCCAGTTCGTCTTCCAGCTTTTGTATCTGCATGCTCAGGGTGGGCTGGGTAACAAAGCTCTTTTCGGCGGCAAGCGTAAAATTCTGGTACTCGGCCACAGCCAGTACATATTGCAATTGTGTTATGGTCATTGTCGTATATTATGCTCTGTAAAAGAAGAGGAACCTGTTGTTTTCTGAGCTTTTCTCTCCCTGTTTTTTACATAGTTTTATTCGATAAAAATATAAAAACTATTGATAAATGTTATACATCTTCCCTCTGAAATAATCCGTAAATTTGTTGTAAATTGATAAGGAACTTAAAAATCATACTATTATGGAACTAAACAGTTTAGGATTAGATGTTAAAAAAACCGGAAATCTGGTAAAAGATCTCAATAATCTACTGGCTAATTTTCAACTGTACTATCAGAACCTGAGAGGGATTCATTGGAATATACGCGGAAAGCGCTTTTTTGACCTTCACCCCAAGTTCGAGGAATTATACAATGACAGTCAGGAAAAAATAGACCTAATAGCGGAAAGGGTACTCACCCTGGGAGGTACACCTTTACATACTTTTGAGGATTACATCAAAGCCGGAAAAGTACCGGTTGGTAAGAATATTCATCAGGACGTAGCTGCCGTGACGCTTGTAGTGGATTCATTAACGGAATTGCTGAAAATAGAGCGGGTCATCCTGGATGAATCTGACGATGCCGGCGATGAAGGTACCAACGCCATGATGAGTGATTTCATTACCGAACAGGAAAAAACCGTCTGGATGATGAAAGCATGGCTGGACGAAAAGATATAATTTGTTCCAAATAAGAAAAGAACATGTGTAAGGCGCGGAATTCCGCGCCTTTATTTTTGGAAAATCTCTTCAATTACCGAATGCCCTTCGGATTCGTCCCCCGAAGTCCATTGCCAGGTTTCGTGGAGCCTTATCCTGCCATCGGATAGAATTTCAGGCACAGACCTGCATGTGCCGGTCATTAACTCTCCCGAGGTGTTTACCTGGTGATAACGCATTTCTATAACTCCTTCGAAATCTACTATTCCTACCAGGTGACCGCAACGTATCTTTCCTCCTTTATATTCGGAAGTCAGGATATTTCCCTCTTGTTTATATAAAAAAACGGTTTCGGAAGAGGTCTCTCCGTTTTTCGTATTACTTACGGGGCGGAAAACCCGGTTGTCGTAATTGATTTTCATCACAGAATATTGTTTGTATGTTAAAATCGAATACCAAAATTAAGATCTTTATCTTTAAAGGAAAATCTGACCCGTTAAATGGCGTGGCATAACTCTTACGGTTTTAACTATAATAGTTATAACAGTCCCCTGGCTTTTATCTCCAGGTATTTGTTAATGGTATCCACAGTAAGATTTTCCGGTGTGGTTAATATGGAATAGATACCGTATTTTCTCAGTTCATTGACAATAAGCCGTTTTTCGAAGGCAAATTTTTCTGCAATGACCTTGTCATAAACCTGCTGAATGGTTTCTGCCCGGTTTTGTATCAGATTATTGAGTTCGGTATTTTTAAAGAAAATAACTACGAGCAAGTGGTTTTTGGCGATACCTTTTAAATAGGGTAACTGCCGGTGAAGCCCGTCCAGCGTTTCAAAGTTGGTGTAAAGCAGGATGAGGCTGCGGTTGGTAATACTGCGTTTAATATCGGCATATAAACGGCTGAAATCCGACTCAAAGAAATCTGTTTCTATATTGTAAAGTGTTTCCAGGATAAGCCCCATCTGGGAAGACCGTCGTTCCGCCACAACAATATTTTCCACTTTTTTGGAAAAGGTGAACATACCCGCCTTATCCTGTTTTTTTAGCACAACATTGCTGATTACCAGGGTGGCATTAACGGCATAATCAAGTAGGCTCAGCCCTTCGAAAGGCATTTTCATCACGCGTCCCTTGTCTATTACGGAATAAACGGGTTGCGACTTTTCGTCCTGGAACTGGTTTACCATTAGCTGGTTTTTCTTGGCGGTAGCCTTCCAGTTCAACGTGCGAAGATCATCCCCTTGTACATATTCTTTTATCTGCTCAAATTCCATGGTATGGCCTATCCTGCGGATCTTTTTAATTCCGTACTGGTGCAGACGGTGGGAAAAGGCCATAAGATCGTACTTTCGGAGCTGGAGAAAAGAGGGATAGGTAGGCACCATGGCATCGTCTGAGAAAATATACCGTTTGGAGACCAGCCCTAATGCAGAAGAGATAAAAATATTCAGTTTCCCGAAATAATATTCGCCCCGTTGGGTAGGCCGCAGATCATATTCTAAGGTATGTGTGGCCGAAGCAGCCAGTTTCCGGTCGATCCGGAAATTACGCACCTGGAATTGTTCGGGAATTTCATCGATTATTCTGGCATAGACGGGAAAAGTATGGTAATTGTCTATGCTGATCTTTATGGGATTCTCATCGCCGTTGGACAATTTCTCCGGAAGTACCCGCTCTGCGTTTATGCCTGTTTTGGTGAAAAAGAGAATGAGAATATCCAGAAAAGTAAATGCCAGCAAAATAATAAGCCCTAATTGGGCAGGGAAAAACAGCCTGTTAAAAATGAAACTGATAATGAACAGGACCATTACGATTATACAGCCGTAAAAAAAACGGTTTTGAAGATATAGAGGTTTTAAAAATTTCAATGCTCTTTTTTCTAAGTTGTGTTTATTCCGTTACCGGGGTATTTCAACCGCCTGTATGATCTGCTGTATTACCTGTTTACCGGTTACACCCTCCATTTCCCGCTCCGGGGTAATAATAATGCGGTGTTGCAGTACGGGGACGGCCACTTCTTTAATATCTTCGGGGGTGACAAAATCACGTCCGTTAATTGCGGCATAGGCTTTGGAAGCTTTCAGTATGGCAATAGATGCCCGCGGAGAAGCGCCGAGATATAAAAACGGATTGTTCCTGGTATTGATAATCAGTTCCGCTATGTACTTCAGCAAGTGCGGTTCTACCAGGACATCATTGACCAGTTTCTGATAGGTAAATACCTGTTCCCTGGTAAGGAAAGCTGTTACTTTATCCGTTTTTTTGGTTTCCTTGAGCTGATGTTCCCTGGATATGATCTCTATTTCTTCTTCCAGGGAAGGGTATGCCACATTGATCTTAAAAAGAAAACGGTCGAGTTGTGCTTCCGGAAGCCGATATGTTCCTTCCTGTTCTACCGGGTTTTGGGTGGCCAGCACCATAAAAGGCGGCTCCAGGACATAACGCTGTCCGTCCATGGTAATCTGCCTTTCTTCCATCACCTCAAAGAGGGCGGCCTGGGTTTTGGCAGGTGCCCGGTTTATCTCATCGATCAGGAGCATGTTGGCGAATACAGGTCCTTTTTTAAATTCAAATTCCGATTTTTTCAGGTCAAATACCGAGGTCCCGAGTATGTCGGAAGGCATCAGGTCCGGTGTGAATTGGATCCGGCTGAAGTCTACCGTCAGCGCTTTGGAGAGCAGTTTTGCCGTAATGGTCTTGGCAACACCGGGAACACCCTCGATAAGAACATGCCCGTCAGCCAGCAATGCAGTAATGAGCATGTTTATCATATGTTTCTGCCCGACGATAACTTTGGAAAGCTCCCCCCTGATCTGTTCCACGGCAGACTGAAGCCCCGAGAGGTCTATGCGTGACCGGAATTCCAGTTCGCCGGAAGCAGAGGTTTTTCCTGTGTTGTTTTCTTCTTTCGGGATTTCGGTGTTTCCACTGTCCTGATTTATATTCTGTCCCGTAATTTCTTCAGGATTATGTTCTTGTTCGCTCATATTTATTTTTCTTTTCTGATATTGTTCCGGGAATGAAATTGTTCGATGGCCCGGTTTAGTTCCAGCAGGTCCTGTTCCGTACAATCGGGTTTGGATTGGAGCCGTATGATGCGGTCTACCAGTTTTTTTATAACATCTTTATTTTTGCCGGTCTTTGCGGCCAGGTTACGAACGAATTTATCGTTTAAATCGTTTGTTTCCAAATAATAATCGCTGCGTATCTTTTCCAGGAAATAGGTGATCTTCTTATCTACCAGGTTGGTGTGGTCCCTGGTTTCGTAATACAGGTTGCCTATGGTTTTGGTAAAGGCCACAGTTGTGTTCTCCACGGGAGGAATAATTTTTACAATACGTTGCTTTCTCTTGGCGTTAAATATCATAAATACCAGTAATGCAGCCATACCGATATACCATGCCCACCTCAGGGCCGGTTGTGATAAAATATACCGGAGCGGGGAATTTCCCAGTTCCGCACTCAGCCGGTCTTTGCAGTCGAAATAAAGTCCGCCCTGCGGCAGATAGGAGAGGACATCCGCTACATATTGATGATTATTACCTTTTAACAGATAATAATTGGTAAATATATAGGGGTAGGTATGCAACAGGAAATATCCGTCCCCATAGGCTATCTTCACAAAATTGATCTTTTCTTTCCCGAAATTCTGGTATCCCAGAACAGTGGTGTTGACGGAATCCAGTTTGGAAAAACAGGTGCTCATCATGCCGTTATCCACAGGAATGGAATCTTTTTTCAACCGGGAATTGGCAAGGGTTATTTTTCCCTTGCTTTTCATACTGAAATCATATTCGGAAGCAAAACCCAGGGAATCCTGTAGTTCGGCAGGCATATTTTCGGACGCGATAAATACAGTATTCCCGGCGGCGGCATATCTGAGGAGTTCGCGGGTAGAAGTTTCGTCGGGTATATAATACCTGTTAATGTACAGGTAACTGTTGTCCGAAATATAGGTAGAATCGACCGGATCGCACAGATCGGCAATAAATTCATAGGGGGATACTTTTACGTCTTTTACTCCCCCGGCAAAGAAAGATGGTAATTCCGAGTACAATACCTTGAGTCCGTACGGTTTGGTATGCTTTTCATTAAAAGTGGGGCTCCAGTCTACCGGCTCCGGTCGTGAAAACTCGAATATGGTCACTACAATGATCAGCAGAACCAGAATCCCGGTATATAACTTTATCCTGTTGTTCATTGGTTTACGGAGTTTATCAGCGCAGAAAAGGCACGGGCGGCATTGTCATACTGTGTACGGTCTATGTCAAACTCCCCGTACCAGATATAATTGTAGAGGTAGGAGGCATAACGGAAATCTTTTTGTAACCGGTGGTTTTCCAGTTCCCGGAGGTAATCGGAATTTGTTTTTTCGGCATCATAATCGATCAGCTCCCTTCCCGAGAGTTCTTTGAGCAGCCACAGATAGTAATACCGGACAGCTTCACGGTAATGTTGTCCGGAGACGGCATCGCTCACGAGTTGATGAAAATCCGTGGCGTGAATATTGTTTTCAATATCACGGGCAGCGATGATCTTGCGGTCGGACGGTTTGCGGAAAATCCATTGGCCTTCCCGGTTCATAATGGCCCTGACGATAAAATAGACCACGGCAATGAAAATCAGGATGTAGAAAACCTTCAGGAAAATATCGGCAATATTTTCTGCCTGGTGCCTGGAACTGAGCTTAAAGAGATCGATAAAGAACTGAATGATCGCTTCTTTGAGACGGGTAAACCAACCCGTGGCATTGGTTGTATCGTACTGGTATTCGGGCCCTGAATATTGTTGTCCGAAGCCTTCCGGAAATGTTCTTTTTTCCGGAGAAGAATTATCGATGCGCAAACTGTCCGCCGTCTCCCGGGCAAAGGACAGGGCGCCGAAGAAAAAACAGAAAATAAAAGATAAAAAATACTTCTTCAACACCATTTTTTTAATCCTCCGACCGGCCGATCTGATCTATGACCGAGGAGGTGTTTATATTTTCGCTTTCTTCTTTCAGACTAAAATAGATAATACCCTGGTTTATTTGTATGACAGTATTCCCCAGAAGACTTAGAAGAAAAGCAAACAAATAAACAAAGAGTATAAGTGTAAAAAATAACATGGCATTTTCTTCGGCATTGGCATCCAGCCCGGAGGGGCTTATCACAATGGAAAAAATACCCGCCATGTAGGGGATAAGCGTAACGGCACCTTGAATGATCTGTACCATCAGATAAAAGAGAGCCACACACCCTACCGATGTCCAGAAACGTTTGGTGGTTAACTGAAAACCATATCCGAAACAGTCAAATACACCTTTATCCGAATTAAGGTACTCCATCAGGGCATTGTTATATGTAAGCGTGATGGCCCCTAAAAGAACGGGTAGTAAAAATATTCCGATTATGGTAATGAACAGGATGAACATGGCAATCCCTGCCCCGAGAAAAACGGCCAGGGACAATAATACGGAAGCCAGTATGTAAATGATAAGTTTACCGATATTGTCTTTTATAGCCTTAACAATATCCTTTCCCGTAAAGTCATTGGAACCTTTCCTGGAATAGAGCAGCATATATACCGGTGTATAGGTATAGGTCAGAAAAGCCACAAAAACGGCAACCGCTATAAACAAACAGAGAAAAATCAGGACAACGATACCATTGTTGTTAAAGTAATTCTCTATTGCCGTATCGGGGCTGCCACCGCCCGGGGTGAAGGACGATGTCATTAAAGAGGTATAAACCTTTATGAAAAAGTACATAAGTACCATAAGAATCAGTATAAACCCTCCGTTTATGACGAAAAAATGTTTGAAGAAATGTTTTCCGTTTTGCTTTATAAAAGCAAACGTATCGGAAAATAATTCCCCGAAATCCCTTTTCCTGTAAAGCTGTATCATAAATGCGGATTGATTTTTCTGGTTACCATAAAAGGATAAAAAATATAATAGAAGGTAATGAACGCAAGAGTAGCAAGGATAATGGTTACCGAGAGCGCATTTGGCATGGCTGCGGAATAACGGGTAACAAAACCTTCCAGAAAACCGGCCATAACAAAGAAGGGAAAGGTGCTGAGAAGTATCTTTATCCCGTCTTTAAAAGCCATTTTAAAGGAAGTTTTTCTGGAATATGTACCAGGGAAGAGTATGCCCGCACCAAGAATAAAGCCGGCAGCACCTGTTACTACGATGGCAAATATTTCCATGGCACCGTGTATCCATATGCCGCGGACACTTTCCCACAAAACTCCTTCGGCCTGGAACATGTACTGAAATGCCCCCAGCATAATGCCGTTTTGCAATAATATCCACCCGGTGCCGAGTCCGCCGAAAATGCCATAGACAAATGCCCGCATTCCTACATAGATATTGTTAATGGTAATACCTATGAAACTGCCCCAGTTACTTCCGCTTTTGTAAACAGCTACCGGGTCCCCGTTCTGTATATTGTCGAGGGTCATGTTTACATAGCCGTCCCCGAGTATCAGGCGTACGAAAGTATCGTCATATGCAGCCGATACGGCTCCGATGGCCGCAAAGGCAAAAAAGAGAATAAAGGCATAGGCAAAATATCTCCGGTACTGATATACCGTCATCGGGACCTCCGTCCGGAAAAAATACAGGAATCGATTGGTCTCCTGTCGTTTAGTCCGGTATATTCGCTGAAAGGCCCGGGCTGCCAGTTGATTGAGATATGCTATGACCTTGCTTTTCGGGTAGTAGGTCTGGGCATACGACAGGTCATTGATGAGATGGATGTATAAAGTGGCCAGCTCATCCGGGTTTTTAAACCGTTGGTTGAAAACAGCTTTTTCAAAGTTGAGCCATTTTTCTTTATTTTGTTTTATGAAGGCTACTTCTCTCATAGTCCTGGTTAAATGCTCGCGGTATTGAGTAGTTCCGCCGGAGACATGCGATAGTACGTCAAATAAGGCGTGTTGAAAGTGTAAAGTTAAAATAAAACTGATACTTTTACATCGGGCGCACGGTTATTTTGTTCAAATATACCGGATTTAAGGGATGGATACAATGACTGCCGGTACAGTAATTTAGAGGTGAAAAATAATGCTATACGGCAATTGCCGCTCCGCATGCGATTAAATATCAGAAGACAGTGATATGGCAGAACTACAAATAAATACAACCCAGAACGTTAATATCAGTTTTACTGCTGCTTCCGTAGGAGAACGTATCCTTGCCTATATTATTGATATGCTCATAAAAGTGGCCTATGCCGTGGTGGTTTACCAGATATTGTTCCGGCTTCTGGCGTTTGACCGTTTACTGAGCGGAATGGACCAATGGTCGCAGATAGCTGTTGTACTGATCTTCTTTCTGCCTTTTATATTCTATACCCTTTTGTTCGAATCCATGCTCGAAGGGCAAACCCCCGGCAAGAGGCTGCTCAAGATTAAAGTAGTGAAAATAGACGGTTATCAGGCTTCGTTCCCGGATTATCTCATCCGATGGTTTCTCAGGATAGTGGATATCAATATGCTTAGTGGTATCATTGCCATTATCAGTATTGTGGCCAGTGAAAAAAGCCAGCGGCTGGGCGATATGACAGCGGGTACTTCGGTAATAAGTCTGAAAAACAAGGTAACCATAGACCACACGATCCTGGAAAACCTGCAGGAAGGCTACCAGCCTGTATATCCTTCCGTGATCCGTTTATCCGATAATGATACACGGATTATTAAAGAGACCTTTTTGTCAGCCAAAAAATCAAGGGACAGACTGGTGATGCTGAAACTGAAGACAAAAATAGAAGAAGTGATACAGGTGAAGGCGGTGGAGCCGGATGTGAACTCATTTATAGACAGGGTACTTAAGGATTATAATTATTTTACTCAAAAAATGTAGAAGCGGAAGCAATCCGCTGCAGATAGACCAATCAAACGGATGCCTGAAAACCCATAAACCCAAATTGGAATGTTTTACCTTGTTATAGATCTTCTCGGTGTGGTATCCTTTGCCATATCGGGCGTTCTGGCGGCTTTGCAGAAAAAACTGGATATTTTCGGCGTTTTTATTATTGCTTTTGTCACGGCCGTAGGGGGCGGAACTATCCGCGATATCCTCATCGGAACGGAACCTGTCACCTGGCTCCAGGACAATGTATATATGTACACAATTATCATAACGGTAATTTTTGCGTTGATCTTTAAGGAAAAGCTGAAGTATCTGCGTACGTCCCTTTTTCTTTTTGATACCATAGGAATAGGCCTTTATACATTAGTGGGGATAGAAAAAGGTCTGGCAGTGGAATTGAGTGCCGTAATGTGCGTTGTTCTGGGCACCATTACCGCCTGCTTCGGAGGGGTCGTCCGCGATATTTTATGTAATGATATCCCTGTGATCTTCCATAGGGAGATCTATGCCACCGCATGTGTAGTGGGGGCAGTGGCTTATTTTTTGTTGAGGTCACTGCCGGTATCCGATGATGTGGTTTTTATAGCATCCATTCTTATCGTTATTGCCATAAGGTTACTGGCGGTGAAATTTCAACTTGCCCTTCCGAGTATCTATGGAAAAAACGGGAAGTGAGTTATTGTCCTCCGGCCTTAATCCCACCTGAGTTTTCCCGTTTTTTAGTGCTTTTATAAATCTCCTTTTTTACCTTTACGCGCAGAAATAAATTTCGTATGCATCTACATTGTATTGGAATAGGAGAAGACAAACTATATACTCTTGCCCGCGCCCTGCGGGAATGTGGATATGTGGTAAGTGGCAGTGGTGAGGATATCTCCGCTGCGCAAAAATCCGAAATGGAAGAAGAGGGATGGCCGGTAACCGGTGAGACCCCTTCGGCCGGACAGATACACACCGGACTGGAAGGAGTAATAACCGGGGCCCATGTAAAACCGGATCACCCGGAATTGCTGAAAGCTGCTGATCTGGAAATAAAAATTTATTCCGTTCCGGAATTCTTGTATGAATTTGCCCGCTATAAGACCCGGGTAGTTATAGGAGGCGATTCGGGAAGGGCTGCCATAGCATCCGTAATACTGCACGTGCTGGAATATCACAACAGGGAAGTAGACCATGTAATCTCCGGTGAACCGGAGCATACGGCACACCTTACGAAAGACAATGACTTTATACTTCTTACGGGTAATGACCTGCCTTCGTCTGAAACGGATAAAACCCCGGAATTTCACTGGTACCGGCCCAATATTGCCCTGTTAAGCGGAATGGGTGCGGAAACGGAAACCGAAGAACATTTCCGGATTTTTGTAGACCGTATAGTTAAGGGAGGCATTGCAGTCTATAACGAGGAAGATGAAAAACTGAAAACCATAGTGGAAACGTCCGAAAATCCTATCCGCAAACATCCGTACGGCCGACCGGAATACGAAGAGGAGAACGGGGCTATTATACTGGATACACCGGAAGGACCGATGCCTCTCGAACTGCCGGATGAACTGGCATTGCATCACCTTGCCGGCGCAAAATGGATCTGTCAGCATATGGGAGTAGATGAAGACGATTTTTATGAAGCGATCGCTGCATATGGTATGTAAAGGTTAAAACGGGTTTTTCATGTGTGGGTAAATTTGTAAAAATCCCATCAAAAACTTTATCTTTATGCAAAATACGACCGCATGGAAAAAACGGCATCCTTTTCCATAAAGAACTGGAAAGAAGATGACAGACCACGAGAAAAGTTATCACAGAAAGGCAGGGAAGTACTCACCGATGCCGAACTCATAGCCATACTGTTAGGAAGCGGCAATAAAGATGAAAGTGCCGTAGGACTTTCCAAGCGGATATTGTCTGCTGCAAATAACAACCTCAATGAACTGGGGAAATTTTCCATAAGACAGCTCACACAGTTCAAAGGAATAGGGGATGCCAAGGCTATTACTATTGCTGCTGCTCTCGAACTGGGCAGGAGACGACGGAAGGAAGAGGCCCTGGAGCGGATGAAAATAATCAGCAGCAAATCGGTATTTGAACTTATGCAGCCCATAGTGGGAGAACTCCCTCATGAAGAGTTCTGGATCATATATCTCAACAATTCCAATAAGGTCATACAATATGTTCAATTGAGCAAAGGAGGGATTACGGGGACATTGGTAGATGTTAGGCTGGTGATGAAACGCGCCCTCGAACTGGGAGCTACCGCCATAGTACTGGTACATAATCATCCTTCGGGTACTTTGCTGCCGAGTGAAGCAGATAAACAACTCACACAAAAGCTGAAAACAGCCTCCGAAAGCCTGGATATCAGTGTTCTGGATCATTTGATCATTACGGAAGAAAACTATTTCAGTTTTGCGGACCAGAGAATACTGTGAGCCCGGAATGCGAGATACCGTTTTTGAAGCATTCGCAGAGAAAAGGTATGTATACGGGCTTGCCGGGTCTGTGGTTGTTGCCATAGCTGTCAAATGCCAACGGAAAGAACAGGAATGTTATTAGTCTATACACATAAGATCACGCCGAGGGTTACTTATATCATGAAGCACGTTTTTAAGAATATGCTTCAGACAGAAGTTGCCATAACGGCCAAAGTAGAAGACTTCATTGCACATACGGGACCGAAGATCACCTATACCCGGCATCCGCTGCAAAATGAGTTTTTCGTGCGCAGCCATGATATCCTTTTTGAACAGGGCATTACCACCCTGGAAATCAATGTGCAATCATGGGAAGATGTCCCCTGCTTTTTCGGCATAGGGGATAAAGGAAGCATCCCTTTTGATATTTTTGCCGCCAGTTTTTATCTTTTGAGCAGGTACGAGGAATATCTGCCCCACGTAAAAGACGAGCACGGAAGATATCCCGCCAGGGAAAGCCTTGCCTGGGAGCACGGTTTCCTGGAGGTGCCGGTCATCGATTACTGGGTAAGAAAATTAGCCGTGGCCCTGAGCAAAAGGTTCCCGGAAGAAAATTTCGGGAAAAGGAAAACCGGGTATGTTTCGGTTATGGATATTGCTGTGGCCTATGCTTACAGGAAAAAGGGAATTATCCGTACCCTGGCCGGGACATTAATGGATATAACTGCCTTTAAGATCAACAAGGTGCTGGAAAGATACATGGTGTTACTGGGACTGAAAAAGGACCCTTATGACTATTTTGAGGAGTTGATCGAGGCGCATAAAAAATACGGAACGGAAGCCCTCTTTTTCTTCCTGCTGGGTGATTATTCGGCATTTGACAAGAACATACCTTATAATAAGGGATCATTTCGGACGCTGATTAAGTCGGTAGCTGATTACCATATTGTGTCGCTTATGATGTCGTATTATGCCGTAAATGATGTGGCACGGCTTAAGAAGGAGCGAAAACGCCTGATAAATATTATTAACAGGCCGGTGAAAAGGGCAAGGGCCCGCTATAACCGCCTCCTTATACCCGATACCTTTAAAGATGAGGTAGAAGCCGGGTTTAATGAAGATTATACTATGGGATATTCCAATTTTCCGGGGTTCCGGGCGGGAACCTGTACCCCTTTTCATTTTTATGATATTAGTTACGAGATACAGCTTCCGTTGAAAATAAATCCGTTTTGTGTCCAGGATTCTGCCCTGACAGCCTTTGAAAGCGGAGAAAAGGCGATAGCAAAAATGCAGGAACTCTATAGCAGAATACAACAGGTAGGAGGGGATTTTATTACCGTATTTTCCAACGAAAGGTGGATAGAAGAAACACAGGTGAATTTACGGAATGTATATATGCGGTGGATAGCATATGTTGCGGAAAATGGAACGGATGAATAATAAAACACTGGCAACAGGCCAACCAAAAAGAAATTCAATGAGTACAACACAGTGGAGAGGAAATAACAAGATAACGGATGTCTTCTTTGACCTGGACCACACCCTGTGGGATTTTGAAAAAAACTCGGCACTGACTTTCGGACATCTCCTGGAAAAACATCGTATGGGAATCCCTCTCGGAGACTTCCTGGAGGTATATGTGCCGGTGAACCGCAAGTGCTGGGAAGAGTACCGGGAAGGGAGGATAGACCAGATAGAACTGCGCCGCCGCAGGCTCAGGGAGACTTTCTTTACCCTGGGAGCATCGGTAGAACATAACTTTATAGACCAGTTATCCGAAGATTATATCCGTTACCTTACGAAATACAACCATCTCTTCGATCATACCACCGAAATATTGTCTTATCTCAAGCCCGGATACCGATTGCATATTATTACCAACGGTTTTGACAAGGTGCAGGATAAAAAACTGTTTAATTCCGGGATCCACACTTATTTTACACATGTGGTCAATTCCGAAACTGCAGGGGTTAAAAAACCGCATCCCGCCATTTTTGAACACGCCCTGCAAAGGGCAGGTATAAAGGCGGAAAATTCCGTAATGATCGGTGATGATTTTGTGGCCGATATACAAGGGGCCATGAAAGTGGGAATGCATGCGATCCATTACAATACCCGGAAAGAAAGGGGAGGAGAGGAAGTTATTACCATCCATGACCTTCTGGAGATAAAAAAATATTTATAATGAGATTCAGGACACTGTATATTGCTCTCCTGTTACTGTCCGTATGCTGTATTACGGTATCCTGTCTTAAGGATGTGGACTTTGACCAGGTAAACGAATTTGAAATGAACCCCGTGGTGGAGAGCAGCCTGGTCCATTCTGAACTTCCCGTACCTGTAGTGGACAGCATTCCTTTTTCCCTGGTTTTGTCCGATACTACCCGCATAGAGTTGTTTTCCGATTCTTTTTCCGTAGATAACCTGGAAAAAGCGGAACTTTATTTTGAGACTTTAAGCACCGTCAGCCAGTCCTTGTCCGTAGACATACAGCTACTGGACGATTATTATATAGTCCTCGACGAATTGTCGATGTCCCTGCCGCCTTCAAACGGAGAAGAAGAGAGTTCCGTGGCAGAATTGATCTATACGGAGGAAAATATCGATAAACTTACCAATGTCACCCAAATCATTTTTTATATAACCATCCCCTATTTAGAAAACAGGAATGAAGAAGCTTATGTTAAATTAAAGTCGAAAGGGACCTTTTATTTACATATAGAGGGATGAGAAAAATATACCGGATAATTTTATGGAGTATGGTTTCCTTTTCTGCTTTAGGCCAGAACAAACCGGTATTGTATGATTTTACCGGAATACCCCAGTCCCTGCTCCTGAACCCGGGGGCCGAAGTGGATAATCGCTGGTATACGGGAATACCATTGTTGTCGGGAGTTCGCGCAAGCTTTGGTTCGGACGGGTTTTCGGTATATGATCTTTTTGCCGATAATGAAGTGAGCTTCAACGACAAGGTACGGGATCTTTTATTCCGTTTATCTTCCCGCGATGCCGTTATGGTCAACCAGCAACTGGAAATATTTAATATAGGCTTCAAGAATAACTGGAAGGGGAGGTATTATTATTCTTTCGGGATGTACCAGGAAGCAGATGCTTTTATGTACTGGCCGAAAGACCTGGCCATCCTGGCACATGAAGGAAACCGGGACTATCTGGGCAAACGTTTTAATTTCGGGCATCTTAACGCTTCAGCAGAAATGCTCACGGTGCTGCATTTCGGAGTTCGTAAAAAAGTCAGCGAACGTTTGTATGTAGGTGCCCGTGCCAAGCTATATTCCGGAATGATTAATTTTAATTCCACCGACAATTCGGGCTATTTTGTCACCGAGACCGGAGAAGAGAACTTCTACAGGCACCGGGTGGTTTCGGATGCGGTGTTGCATACTTCGGGCTATGTTTCGCTGAGGGAAATAGAAGAAGATGGAAACCAGGTGAAGAACGGTTGGAAAGAATTGCGCAGCCGTGCACTGTTCAGCGGAAATATGGGGCTGGGACTGGACTTCGGATTTACGTATCACCCCGCTAAGCAATGGACGGTTACGGGAAGTCTGCAGGACCTGGGATTTATCCGGTATACGGAAGATGTGGAGTCTTACAGCCTTAAAGGAAGTTATGAACTGGAAGGAATAGAGCTGATATTTCCTTCTATTATAGATGGTTCCGGAGAGGTCAGGGATTACTGGGAAGATCTTCGAAATGATATAGAGGAACAATTGCCCTATGATACGCTGCACAACAAGTATACGCTTATGCGACCGTGGAAACTGAACGGCTCCGTCCGTTATTCTTTCGGCATAAGGAGAAATAAAAAACGGTATTACCTGACCGATTATGAAAATTATGTCAACACCGTGGGGGCACAGTTTTTTATAGTAAACCGCCCCAGGGGGCCTTTACCTTCCGTTACCGGGTTTTTCAGCAGGAAACTGATGAAATCGCTGGAAGTAAAAGTCACGTATACCGCCGATAAATTTTCACAGACCAATATAGGGGCAGGGCTTTCCGCTTATATGAAAAATGTTCACTTTTACCTGCTTGCGGATAATATCCCCGGATTGTTCGACCTGGCTAAAACACATTACGCGTCTTTACAGTTCGGGTTTAATTATGTTTTTCCGCACTCGGGAGAACCTTATTAAGATAAGGAAAGGTGAAAAATCACTGACAGCATTGGATTGTCATTCTGTCTATATGTTTAATTTTATGCAAGAGGTTTACGGTAGCCCGGGCTGATTAACATAAGTAACGTTAACAGGCCCCCCTGTAAACTTTCAAGACCCTTTATGCAAGTAGTAGTGTTTGTACTAAATACCGGATGTATGAGCAACCGGGAAATTCTTAACCTATGATATTAGAAAATAAAAAAGATTTTTTTCATATTCCCGATGAAGTGACCTACCTGAACTGTTCCTACATGTCGCCGTTGTTGTATAGTGTTGAGCAGGCAGGGATAGACGGATTACAGTTGCGAAAAACTCCGTGGGAGTTAAAACCGGAAGACTGGTTTGCGCCTGCGGAAGAACTCAGAACGCTGTTTGCCCGTGTTATTAACGGAGATAAAGAACAGGTGGCACTGGTGCCTTCGGCCAGTTATGGTATTGCTATAGCCGCAAATAACATATTACCGGAACGCGGCCAGAATATAGTGGTGCTGGAACAGCAGTATCCATCCAATATCTACGCCTGGAGGGAACTTGCGAAACGATCGGGAGCAAAGATCATTACAGTGAAGAAGCGGCCGGAGCAAACGTGGACCCGGGCGGTACTCGAAAAAATAGATGACCGTACATGTCTTGTTGCCGTCCCCAATTGCCACTGGACGGACGGGGCAGTACTGGACCTGGAGCAAATAGGAGCAAGAACCCGGTCGGCAGGGGCCAAACTGGTGGTGGACGGAAGCCAGTCAGTAGGAGCTTATCCGCTGGACATCGCCAAAATACAGCCGGATTTTCTGGTCACCGTAGGTTACAAATGGCTTCTCGGGCCTTATGGGCTGGGTTATCTTTATGCCGATAAAAAATATACGGAAAACGGCCAGCCTATCGAATTTTCCTGGCTCAATAAGAAGGAAAGTGAGAATTTTTCTGGCCTGGTGGATTATAAGGATGCTTACCGGCCGGGAGCAAGAAGATTTGATTTCGGAGAGTTTTCAAGTACTATTCAGCTTCCCATGGCTGTTTCGGCACTTGCCCGGATATTGGAGTGGGGTGTTGAAAATATCCAGGAGACCATTTCGCTACTGACAGATGAAATAGAAAAGAGAGCGCTGGCATCGGAATATGAGACTGTTAAGAAATCAGATCGTGTGGGACATATGACAGGGATAAAAATTCCCGGCGATAAATCCCGGTCTCTCAAAAGCGAATTGGACAAACATAAAATCCATGTCAGTTTCCGGGGTGATAACATGCGGGTTGCCCCACACATTTATAACAATATGGGAGATATAGACAAGTTGTTTGCACTTTTGTAGGCTACCGGGCGAAATTCATATAATCCCCGGTCTGTAACCCCCATTTTTCGGCAAGTCCGGCATTAATTTCCAGTACATACCGGGCGGGTTCTCCGGAAGGCAGGGATTTTTCGTTTAAGGGTTCCGCATTAGCCCGAATACTCACTATTTTTTTGTCGGAATCAAAATAAATGATATCCAGGGGAATATTGGTGTTTTTCATATAGAAATAGCGGGGCTCTTCATCTTCAAAAATAAACAGCATTCCCCTGTTTTCCTTCATGGCAGTACGATACATAAGCCCTGTCTGTATTTTATATTCGTCATCTGCTATCTCTATTTCCAGTTTTTTTATGAACGTGCTGTCTGCCTTGTATAATTGCAGCTCACCATCCTTGGTAAAACTTACTTCCTGTTTTTTTACTGCATTGTGCTGCTTTTTATCTTTACAGGAAAACAGGGCAAGGCCTGTGAGAAGCAACAGATATACAGGTAATTTGTACATAACTTCTTGTATTGGGGTTTATGGATTAGCTGTTTTTTCGGAATTCCTGCTCCTATATATGAGGTAGAATCCTATGAGAATGAACGGAATGCTCAGCCATTGCCCCATATTCAGTGAAAGCTGGTCTTCGAAGGCAACCTGGTTTTCTTTAAAGAACTCTACGATAAACCGTACGGTCCAGAGAAGAACAAGGAACAATCCGAAGATATAACCGAGGTGCTTTCTCTTATCTGTTTTCCAGTAAGTATACCAGAGTACCAGAAATACGATGATGTACCCGGCAGCTTCATATAACTGGGAAGGATGACGGGGAAATGTCTCCCCGAGTTTCTGGAAAACCACCCCGTAATCACTATTGGTAGGCTTGCCGATAATTTCGGAGTTCATAAAATTCCCGAGACGTACAAAAACACCACCGCAGGCAACCGGAATAACCACACGGTCCAGTATCCATAAAACAGGTTTGTGGATAACTTTTTTACTGTAATAATACATGGCAATAATAATACCGATAGCGGCACCGTGACTTGCCAGTCCCCGAAAGCCTACAATACGGAATTTCGGGCTGAACTCTACGGGGAGAAATATATGAAGCGGGTCTTTGATGAACATTTCGGGTTCATAAAAGAGGAAATGCCCCAGTCTGGCGCCGATCAACGTAGCAAGGACGGTATAGATGAACAAAGAGTCCAGTTCTTTTACGGTAAGACCTTCCCGCAGGTATATTTTTTTCATCAGGAACCATCCGAGGACAAAGGCGACTACAAACATCAGGCTGTAAAATCGCAGCATAAAAAAACCGAGATCAATACCTTCGCTCGGATTCCAGTTTATACTTAAAAGATGCATGGTTTTTTATTTTGTAGGTGTAAATATAGGGAAACCCGGGCGAAATGAATACAAACGAAAAACTAAATTAAATGTATTATCTTAACAAAAATAATGTCACGTATGGTTTTACTTGATTGTCCGGATATATTGAGCTTTAATTAGTGCTAAGACTAAGATGGTAATAGAAACTTACAGACCTTTATTGGAAACATATGCTTATAACATCCTCGGTTCGTATGAAGATGCGAAAGATGTAGTTCAGGATGTGTGGCTGAAGCAACTGGAAAAACCGGTTGAGGACATGGAAAATCCCCGGGCGTACCTCGTCCGGTCGGTGATCAATCACGCTATTAATGTGAAAAAGCGGCAACATAAATTTCGTAAGGATTATCCGGGAAACTGGTTGCCGGAGCCGATAGCCACAGACCGGGCGGATATATTTCTGGAACGCCGGGAGATACTGTCGTATTCCCTGATGGTTTTGATGGAGCGGCTCACCCCTAAGGAGAGGGGGGTATTTATCCTGAAGGAAGCTTATAATTACTCGCACAAAGAAATCGCCGAAACGCTGGATATTTCCATAGATAATTCAAGGCAGCTTTACCGGAGGGGAAAAGACAAACTCCGGGGGGAAGAAGTTTTTACGGAAAAGGATACGCAAAACCCGGAGCAACTGGAGCAATTGCTTTTTGCCATACAAAACGGGGAAATGGCCGATCTGGAAGTACTGCTGCATAAGGATATCAGTATAACTTCGGATGGCGGAGGTAAAGTTTCCGCTGCTTTGAATGTAGTATCGGGTACAAAGAGTGCTTCGAAATTTCTCTTCGGAATATTCAGGAAATTTTACGAAAATGTACCGGAGGTCACTATTGCCATTTCCGAGGTTAATAACCGGCCGGCCCTGTTTTATTCTTATGAAAACAAGGTAGTTAATTGTATGTTTCTGGATATGAAAGAAGGAAAAATAGCGAATGTTTATTTTGTCCGTAACCCCGAGAAACTAAAAAATCTCCGGAAAAATAATATTTGATGTCACGTTTCTTTCCGTTCGTTTGTCTATGGTATATATAACTTAAAAAAACAAATGTCATGGAAAGAATCAGCTATGGGGAATTGCCCAAAGGAATGTACCAGGTATTGGTGGAGGTCGAGAATTACATACACCGGAGCGGACTGGATCTGCGATTGGTGGAACTATTGAAATACCGTGTATCTCAACTCAACCACTGTGCTTACTGCCTGGATATGCATTATAAAGAAGCGCTGCATATGGGAGAAGAACCTTTACGGTTGTATTCTGTTGCAGCCTGGAGGGAATGCCCGTATTACTCGGAACAAGAACGTGCGGCACTGGAATTTGCGGAAGCTCTTACGGATTTGCCGCACGAGCATATTGATGATGCCCTATTTGAAAATATGCAACGCTTTTTCAACAAACAGGAAATATCCCTTCTTACACTGGTCATAGCCCAGATAAATACCTGGAACCGTATTCAACAGGTGGTACGGACCAAACCGGGTGAGTACAAGGTAAGAGGTTAAAAAGATTCAGGGAACTCAGCCCAGCGGTAAAAGAGAGACGAGAATTTTTATTGTCGTTTCTCTTTTCTGTTCAATATGTAAAATGAATGATGCGGAAAAAATGAGTTACCGGAACTTTCCGGGCGAAATGCGGGATGTAAACACCGGGATTTTAAGATATCTCAGTTCTCCTCTTTTTCTGGAACCGGATCATAACCGGAACCTCCCCAGGGGTGACAACTGAATATCCTCTTTATGGCAAGCCTTCCGCCTTTTATCAGTCCGTGCTTTTGAAGGGCTTCTACCGTATAATGTGAGCAGGTAGGCGTATACCTGCAGGTGGCGGGAGTTAAAGGCGAAATAAGGTACTGGTATATTTTTACTAAAAATATAAACGGGTAGGCGAGTATTTTCAGTAAAAATTTCATGCGTATACGGATTTCCGGGCTTCGGGTTATCAGGAGACGGAGAAAGTAGTCCCTTCTTTCCCGTCTTTTAACTGTATTCCCATAGCCGCGAGTTCATCTCTTATTTTGTCGGATGTGGCGAAGTCTTTATTGGCCCTGGCTTCGGCGCGGAGATTGATGAGCAGTTCTACCACTCCGGAAAGCTTATCGGCCCCGTTTTCTTCGGAAACCGTTATGTCGACCAAGCCAAGGACATCAAAAACAAAAGCGTGGACCGTGTTTTTAAGGGATGCCAGGTCCTCTTCCGATATTCCGGCTTTTCCTTCTTTTGCCTGGTTGACGAATCTGACCATGTCGAACAGGTTGGCAATGAGTACCGGGCTGTTAAAGTCGTCATTCATGGCATCGTAGCACTTCTGTTGCCATTGGGCCATATCAATGCCGGACGTTTCCGGAGAAACGGGGAGTTCTTCCAGGAGGTGAATGGCTTCCATGAGCCTGTTAAACCCTTTTTCCGAAGCGATGAGTGCATCGTTGCTGAAGTCCAGTACACTACGGTAATGGGCCTGCAATATAAAGAACCGCACAACTGCCGGTGAAAAAGGCTTGCTCAATATGTCGTTGTCCCCGGTAAAAATCTGGTTGGGTAGTATGTTGTTCCCGGTGGATTTAGCCATTTTTTTACCGTTCAGTGTAAGCATATTGGCATGCATCCAGTAATTTACGGGAGAGTGCCCGTTACAGGCTTCGGCCTGTGCTATTTCACATTCGTGATGTGGGAATTTCAAGTCCATTCCGCCCCCGTGAATATCAAATTTTTCCCCGAGATATTTGGTGCTCATTGCGGTACATTCCAGGTGCCAGCCGGGAAAACCATCGCTCCACGGGGAAGGCCAGCGCATGATGTGCTGGGGCTCCGCTTTTTTCCACAAGGCAAAGTCCTGAGGGTTTTTCTTGTCGCTCTGGCCGTCCAGTTCACGGGTATTGTGGATGAGGTCCTCAATATTCCGCCCGCTTAATTTTCCGTATTTGGTACTTTTGTTGAATTTTATCACATCAAAATAGACCGATCCGTTGACTTCGTAGGCAAACCCTTTATCCAGAATTTCCCGGATAATATCTATCTGCTCGATAATATGCCCGGTGGCTGTAGGTTCTATACTGGGCGGGAGATTGTTGAAGCGGTTGAGTGTGTTGTGAAAATCCACGGTATAACGCTGTACTACTTCCATCGGCTCGATCTGCTCCAGACGCGCTTTTTTGGCAATGCGGTCTTCTCCTTCGTCCGCATCGTTTTCAAGGTGGCCGGCATCGGTAATGTTCCGCACGTAGCGCACTTTGTAACCGAGATGTTTCAGATAGCGGAAAATCAGGTCAAAGGAGATAAAAGTCCTGCAGTTCCCCAGGTGTACGTAATTGTATACCGTGGGGCCGCAGACATACATGCCTACATGGCTTTCGTTAATGGGTTCGAATATCTCTTTGTTTCCTGTAAGTGAGTTATAGATCTTCAGCTTTTGATTTTGGTACAGTTGCATTCTCGGTTACTTGAATTTTGGGCTATAATTAAAATTCGGTTTCTAATTTGATGTAATCCAGAAATTCTCTTCTTACGGCCGGATCTTTGAATTTACCCCCGAACTCTGCTGTTACCGTACTGCTTTCTATATCGCGTATTCCTCTGGAATTCACACACAGGTGTTTGGCATCTATCACACAGGCAACATCTTTGGTGCCGAGTGCCTTTTGTAATTCCTGTACGATCTGCATGGTCATCCTTTCCTGTACCTGGGGCCGCTTGGCATAGTAGTCTACAATCCGGTTCATCTTGGAAAGGCCTATGACATTTCCTTTGGATATATAGGCTACGTGGGCCCTCCCTACGATGGGTAATAAATGGTGCTCACAGGTGGAATAAACGGTGATATTCTTTTCCACGAGCATTTCGCCGTATTTGTATTTGTTCTGAAAAGTGGATGCTTTGGGTTTTCTTTCCGGGTGGAGTCCGCCAAATATCTCCTTTACAAACATTTTGGCCACTCTTCTCGGTGTCCCTCTGAGGCTGTCATCCGTAAGGTCCAGTCCCAGGGTTTCCATAATGTTATATACGTCCTGTTGTATTTTTTCTATTTTTTCATCGTCAGACAGATCAAAAGCATCTTCCCTCAAAGGCGTGTCTGCGGATGATGAAACATGGTTGTCACCGATCTCTTCAAAATGTTCTTCCAAGGCTTTGTCTATTTTCATCGTTTCGGAATTTATATGTTCCTGAAAACAAACGCATAATTCTGTTTTTATATGCTTGTTTGTGTTTTGCTACTATGTCGCAAATATAAGGTTTTTGTGACAGGCATTCTTCACACTACGGCAAGAAAATTGTCTTTCAAAAACCTCCATGCTCCTCCGAAGCAAAAGGAAAGGCAAAGATAGTTATTTATACAGGACAATTTATTTTTTGAAGTATAGATAATGATAATGGTTCTATAACTTTAATTTACTTTTAACGGAATGTCTTATCCTTCCCGGTGGGTCATTCATACCGGGAAGGATAAAAAAATCTCCTAAAGATTGAATGTGAGCGACAGCGTTACGTTGGTATTTCTGTTCTCAATGTCTGCCGCGGAGGTAAGTCCGGTTTCATATAACTGCGACTTGTAATCTCTCATAAACTGATTAAAGGCGGCATCCAGCCTGGCTGCACCGAAATCATACCCCAGTCCGAAGGAATAGCCATTGAGATCTCCCATCATATCGTTGTCATAAGGACTTTGCTCATAGAGGTAACCCGCACGCAGGCTGAATTGCCGTATCCTGTACTCGCCGCCTAGCCGAACGGTAGATACGGCTTGCAGAACATCGCTCATATAATCATTTTCTGCTGCGAAATCCGGATTTGATGTGGGTTTCAGCTTGGCATTGCTCATATCCTGGTAACTGTAATCCAGGCTTATGAGTCCCTGTTTCCCGAAAACGACAGCCATACTACCGGTGTATTTGGCCGGGATCTGTATTTTGTGATCGGGGAAGACACTTACAAGGTTGAAGTTAATAAATTCGATATCCGGATTTTGTTCTAATGCCTGATCTGTGATGATACGTTGCGAGAGTTCATCAGTTAACCTGTACCAGGTAGGCGATTGGTATGTTAATCCCACTCTTACCATTTCCCCTACACGTGCAATCCCCCCTAAAGAAAAGGAGAAACCGTTTCCGTCAGTACGAAGAAGGTTGTCAAAATTTATGTATTCCAGGTTACTTCCGGGGCCATAACCATCCTCATCCAGTTGGGTGTATTTTTCGTATCGAACATCGTGGAAGTTGAGGGATGCCCCCAGGTAGAAATCTTCCAGGTATTGTCCTGCAAAGTTAACGGTGAATTTATTATTGTACCCGGAAGTACTTTGAAGGAAACGTTGACTGACAGTATTATAGTTAACATTGGAGACGTATTCTGTATTGCTATTTATATCCTGCACCGGATCAGTTATATATGCCTGGTAGCCTAAAAATGCCTGTTGGGGAACAAAACCCAGGTTTGGATCGGAAAAAATATTCAGATATGCCTCTTCTATTACCTCGTTTGATCCGACACCTAGAACGCCAAGAGGAACTCCTTGGGAAAACGTTAGAAAATATTGATCTATAGAAGTATCTCCATGACCTGCGGCCAGGAATTCGTTTTCGAAGTTGTTTGCTTTCTCAAAATTAAAAGCCAGGGAAAATTTTCGCCATCCCGCATTGTTTTTTGTATTGTGGAAAACCAGTACGCCTCCCAGCTGGTTGAGGTCGAAGTCGGAAACATCGGTAGAGGTCCGTCCCCCGAAATAATTGGTTTTATTCTTTGTGTTATAACTGGTACCGGAGATGGTAAGGCTCCCGTTGGTAAAGACAGCCGATCCGGCGGGATTGGTATTCAAAGCGGAAAGGTCTCCTCCCAGGGCACCGAATGCGCCGCTCATGGATTGATACCTTGCCGTACCCTGCAAATTCTCCGATCCGTATCGTAATACGTCGTTAATGGTCTGTGCCTTTGCCTGTGTAGCAGCACCAAAGATTACAAGTATTGCCAGTATTTTTTTCATGAGAATTCTTTTTGATAAAAAACAATATGTTTGTTCCAGGTAAAAAATAACCATGATATTGGGGTATATCATGATTATTTTTCTGCTTTTGCAATGATGAATACGTTGTTATGTTCCTAGCCTCTTCCCCGGCCGCCACCTCTGGATGAAGAAGAGCGCGTGGCTCCTCCCGAGGATCTCGACGGTGAAGAAGAACGCATAGAGGATCCGCTGGACCTTGTAGATCGCGCAGGTGTGCTGTAGGACCTCCTTGTAGTAGAGGAAGAGCGTGTGGCCCTTGTCGGCGTAGACCGGCTACGGCTATTATAGTTAGGGTTGCTGCTTCTGTATGTTCTTCTGTTGGTGCCGCTTCTGTTGGCATCTACATTAGAACTGTTCCTGTATGTCCTTCGGCCGGTACTGTTTCTGTCCGTACCCACATTGGCACTGTTACGATATGTTCTTCTGCTGGTGCTGCTTCTGTTTGTTCCCACATCAGCACTGTTCCGGTACGATCTCCTGTTTGTAGAAGAATTTCTGTAGGAAGATGAATTTCTTCTGCTTGTACTGGCGATGTTGCTCCGGTTATAATATCTCCTGGAATTGGTGTAGGCATAGGTTCTTCTGGGATAGTTATAGTAGTATGGACGATGGTAATAGTACCCGGGATATCCGCCCCAATAACTCCAACCGAGACCCCAGCCCCAGCCGGCACCATACCAGCCACCGCCCCATCCGGGACCGTACCAGCCACCCCATCCGGCGCCCCAGTAGGGATCATACCAGCCCATTCCCCATCCGGGACCGTACCAGCCGCCCCATCCGGCTCCATACCAGTTACCCCATCCCCAGGAATTATTATAAATATTCACTGAAGTGGATTGCGGATTATCACCCCATCCGGGATATCCGCCCTGGTAATTGTAGTTATAATTATCGGCTACGATATCTGTCGAATCGTTTACCTCATTACTGGAATAGGAATCGATATCCGTAAATATATAGTCATTGCTGGTTATCTGCTCGAATTGCTCGGACTGTCTTGCGAAGTAAGCCTCGTAATTCGAAGAAGGCGAAGATTGTGCAGCCCTGTTGTTCTGCGGCCTTTCGCTATAGCTGTAATCAGTGGCATCTCCGTAAATGCCATCGGAGTCGTAATACGAAGCCTGCTGATAAGAACCGCAGGAAACGAGCAAAACTCCGGCTACTGCACTGGTCAGTAGAAAACGGATTTTTTTAATATGTTTTAAAGTATTCATCATTGCAAAATTTTATTGTTGAACATAACAAAAATAGTTAGTTTTGCCAAACTATTTTCTACTTTAACAAAAGCGCAATATTTGTGCCAAACTTCTGATAATGGGTAAGAACTTAACAAAACGAAGCGAAGACTATTCCAAATGGTATAACGAACTGGTGGTAAAGGCAGATCTTGCTGAAAACTCGGGGGTAAGGGGATGTATGGTGATAAAGCCCTATGGCTATGCCATATGGGAAAAAATGCAGGCCGAACTGGACCGTATGTTTAAGGAAACGGGACATCAGAATGCTTATTTTCCGCTTTTCATACCAAAATCCTACCTCAGTAAGGAGGCCGACCACGTAGAAGGTTTTGCAAAGGAATGTGCCGTAGTAACCCATTATCGCCTCAAGAATGCGGAAGACGGAAGCGGAGTCATAGTAGACCCGGATGCCAAGCTGGAAGAAGAACTTATTGTCCGCCCGACATCCGAGACCATTATCTGGGATACGTACCGGAAATGGATACAGTCTTATCGCGATTTGCCCTTACTGGTAAACCAGTGGGCTAATGTAGTGCGGTGGGAAATGCGCACGCGACTGTTCCTGCGTACGGCAGAATTTTTATGGCAGGAAGGGCATACGGCCCACGCTACCCGCGAAGAAGCGGTTGCAGAAGCAGAACAAATGATGCACGTATATGCGGATTTTGCTGAAAATTTTATGGCAATGCCGGTAATTAAGGGGGTGAAGTCGGAAAGTGAGCGTTTTGCCGGAGCAGTAGAGACTTATTGTATTGAAGCCTTAATGCAGGATGGCAAGGCATTACAGGCCGGGACATCCCATTTCCTGGGGCAGAATTTTGCCAGGGCATTTGATGTGAAATTTGCTAATAAAGAAGGAAAGCAGGATTATGTTTGGGCCACTTCTTGGGGGGTATCTACCCGTCTTATGGGAGCTTTGATCATGACACATAGCGATGATAACGGTCTTGTGTTACCTCCTAAACTGGCACCTATACAGGTTGTAATCGTGCCTATATACAAAGGAGAAGAACAACTGAGTGCCATTTCGGAAAAGGTAGCACCTCTTGTACGCGAATTACGCAGTAAGGGGATTTCGGTAAAATACGATAACCGGGACACACATAAACCGGGATGGAAATTTAACGAATACGAATTGAAAGGGGTTCCGGTCCGTCTGGCCATCGGCCAGCGCGATATGGAGAACGGTACTTATGAAGTGGCACGTCGGGATACCCTGGAAAAAGAAACGGTACATGAAGATGATGTAGTGTCCAGGATAGAAAACCTTCTGGAAGATATTCAGCAACGGATATACCAAAAGGCTCTTGAACATCGGAGGACTCATATTACCGAGGTCAATTCTTTCGAGGAATTCAAAGAGGTACTGGAAAGCAAGGGAGGGTTCCTCTCTGCGCATTGGGATGGTACCGCGGAAACGGAAGATACCATCAAAGAACTGACCAAGGCAACGATCCGCTGCATCCCGCTGGATGCTGAAGAGGAAGAAGGTAAGTGTATATACAGTGGCAAACCTTCGGGAAGAAGGGTATTGTTTGCCAAAGCATATTAACCGTATTAAACGAAAGAGGCACACCTGTAGGTACGCCTCTTTCCAAATACTTTACCGCTAACGTTTATTTGTCCGCATCATTGACGGTCTCGCCTTTGACATGCTTAGGGCGGACCTTGAATTTTCGACGCTTGGGGCGTAATTTTCCGTAAGACCCCATGATTATTTTACCTCTTTTCGTTTTTTTGTCTCCTTTTCCCATATTTTAATCATTTGGTTAAACTTCGTCACAAGTTAATAAATTATGATTAAACGGCTAAATGTATGGAGGTTTTGCCCGGAATAAACGTATCACAAAATATAACAAGTTTTGTTTCTATGTTTAATACCCGAAGTTGCAGGTTGCAGTTGGCTGAGCCAAAACGAAGGCGGCTGAGTGCCCCGGACTCCGATCGGGATGTATCGAAGCCCGGGATTCACGGATATATAATATATTGGTCATTTTACAGTGATTCGTATACCCGTGGTTAAACAGACATCCGGTGTACTCCGCAACGTCTAAACTTTTTATCACCCTTAGATTTTCGGAGTATAATACATTTGCCCCGGATCGACCTGCTACCGGATAGAATTTACGAATTCCGGTATCCGTTCTTTTCCTTTCTCATTCAGGAACTTTATGAATGCAGAACCGATAATAGCCCCTTTGGCCAGTTCTGTGGCAGCCAGGAATGTGTCTTCATTACTGATACCAAAACCTACGATCTGCGGGTTTTTTAACCGGAGGTTGTGAATGCGTTCGAAATATTGCTTCTGAATGGCCCCGAAAGTATTCTTTGCCCCGGTTACACTTGCAGAGCTTACCATATAAATAAAGCCATCCGAAACCGAATCGATAAACCGTACCCGTTCGTTGGGGGTTTGCGGGGTAATGAGAAATATATTGGCCAGGCCATATTTTTCAAACAGGCTTTTGTATTCCTCCTCATAAACGTCTACCGGAAGATCGGGAATGATCAGGCCGTCTATCCCTGTTTCCGCACATCTGGAACAGAAATTCTCTACCCCGTATTGCATTATGGGGTTGAAGTATCCCATAATAATAAGAGGGATATGCACTGTCTCACGAATATTTTCCAGTTGTTTGAAAAGCCTGGTTGTGGTCATACCGTTTTTCAGGGCGCGGGTAGAACTTTCCTGTATGGTGGGACCATCGGCCAGGGGATCGCTGAAAGGGAGCCCTATTTCTATCATATCCACCCCGCTCTCCTGAAGGTTTTCTATAATGGGAACGGTATCTTCAAGATCGGGATAACCTGCAGTAAAGTATATGGACAGGATTTTTTTATCTTCCCGTAACTTTTGATGTATCCTGTTTGTCGTCATGTTTTTCTGATTAATTGTCTGTATTTTTTTGAGATTATAACCCGAAATGGTCGATATACGTATTGAGATCTTTGTCCCCTCTTCCGGAGAGAGCTACCACCACGATATTGTCCTTCTCAAACCTGGTGTTCTCGAAAATGGCAAGGGCGTGACTGGATTCTATGGCAGGAATGATACCTTCCAGTTTGCACAGTTCCAGTCCGGCTTTCATAGCCTCGTCGTCAGTGATGGATTTAAAAGTTGCCCTTCCCGAAGTATAGAGATGGGAATGCATAGGCCCTACACCAGGATAGTCCAGTCCGGCGGAAATAGAATAGGGTTCGGTAATTTGTCCGTCATCGGTTTGCATAAGCAGGGTTTTACACCCGTGAATGATGCCTTTATGACCCAATACGGAAGTTGCCGCGCTTTCACCGGAATCTATACCTTTACCGGCAGCTTCTACGGCAATAATACCTACTTCTTCTTTGTCCAGGAAATGGTAAAAAGTACCGGCGGCATTACTGCCACCTCCTATACAGGCCACAACATAATCCGGATTTTCCCGTCCTTCTTTTTCCTTTAACTGAATCCTGATCTCTTCGGAAATAACACTTTGAAAGCGGGTAACCATATCCGGATACGGATGCGGGCCTATAGCCGATCCTATAATATAATGTGTGTCTACCGGGTTGTTTATCCAGTCGCGGATAGCTTCGTTGGTCGCATCTTTAAGGGTGCGGCTACCGGAAAGTGCCGGGCGTACTTCGGCCCCGAGCATTTTCATGCGCGCCACGTTAGGTGCCTGGCGCGCTATATCTATTTCGCCCATGTACACTACGCATTCCATGCCCATAAGCGCACATACTGTGGCAGTAGCTACCCCATGTTGCCCGGCCCCGGTCTCTGCAATGATCCTGTTTTTGCCGAGGCGTCTGGCCATGAGTATCTGGCCAATGGTGTTGTTGATCTTATGCGCTCCCGTGTGATTGAGGTCTTCCCGTTTCAGGTATATCCTGGTACCGTATTTTTCGGACATCCGTTTTGCGAAATAAAGGGGAGAAGGCCGCCCTACATAATCTTTCAAAAGCTGGTTAAACTCTTCCTTAAACGAAGGATCACTCATTACTTCCAGGTACTTCTGGCGGAGTTGCTCTACATTGGGGTAGAGCATTTCCGGGATAAATGCCCCTCCGAACTCGCCGTAATAACCTTTTTCACTCACGTGATAGGAGCCCGATCCCGCAGCTCCACCGATAGGAACAGCAGTTTTTACTGGTGTTGACATAGTATTTTTGATTTAAATTCTTTTAATTTTTCGGTGTTTTTGGACCCGGGTTCCGTTTCAAACCTGCTGTTCACATCAATAGCGTAACAGAGGGCGGATACGTTGCGGTATTCCTGATTATGGAGAAAGTCCTGAACTTTCTCCGTTTCTTTCGGACCTATTCCGCCACTCAGAAAATAGGGTTTCCCGGACGGATAATTTTTAAGAAGTTTCCAGTCAAAGGTGTAACCGTTACCTCCCGGCTGTTTTCCTTTGGTATCGAAAAGGAAATAATCTGCGGTGTTTTCAAAAGGAAGAAGTTGCGCGAAATCGAATTCGTCCTTTACGGAGAACACTTTGATGATTTCTATACGGGGTAAGGCATCCCGGAGTTCCCTGCAAAATTCTGCCGTTTCCCCGCCATGTAATTGCACGGCGTGTAAATGGTAGCGGGTGACTTTTTCGATAATTTCTACAATGGAGGAGTTTACAAACACCCCCGTTTTTCGTATTGCTACCGGGAGATCATCCGGTATTTCTCCTTTAAAGTACCTCGGGGATTTCCCGTGAAAAATAAATCCCATGTAATCGGGATGCAGGCTTGCAACCGCCCGGATATTTTCCGGATATTTCATGCCGCAGACCTTTAGCCTAGGGATGTTGTAACCGGTATGTTGAATATTTTCTGCCATTTAGTTTTTCAGTTTCCCGATGAATATTTCCGCACTTTGTCCCGGGTTTTCGGTTTTCATAAAGTTTTCCCCTACCAGAAAGCCTTTGTAACCGTAATGTTGCAGGTCTTTAATTGTTTCCGGGTCGCTTATGCCGCTCTCGGATACTTTTACAAAATCGTCGGGAATAATGCCGGATAGTTGTTTACTGGTATCGATGCTTACTTCGAAGGTTTTCAGGTTCCGGTTGTTCACGCCGAGCATATCGAGGGTGGGCATAAGGGATTTATGCAATTCTTCTTCATTGTGCACTTCGAGGAGGACATCCAGGCTCAGGCTTTTGGCCAATTGAGAGAGGTTTTTTATTTCATCCCGCGATAATACTGCAGCTATAAGGAGTATGACATCTGCCCCGTGTGCTTTGGCTTCGAGAAGCTGATATTCGTCAATGATAAATTCCTTGCGCAATAAGGGGAATTTTGCCACGGCCCTGGCCTGCAGCAGATCTTCCAGAGAACCCCCGAAATACTTGCCGTCGGTAAGTACCGACATACCACAGGCACCTGCCTTTTCATATCCGCTAGCCACATCGGCAACACTAAGGCTTTGATTAATAACGGACCTGGACGGTGACCGTCTTTTGTGCTCGGCTATAATACCCGTATCGCTGTTTTTCAGGTTATATGCCAGGGAAACCGTATTGCGTCCGAAAAGCGCCGAAGATTCCAGCTGGGAAACCGGAACGATATTTTTTTTAAGTTCTGTTTCTTTGCGCTTATCGGCTATTATTTTGTCTAATATGTTAGACATGTGATTGTGATTTTTAGATGTTAATTAATGTTTTTGTACGATGACCGATGATGGGGAACGGTGTTCGGTACTGTGTTATCGCAAGCTGTTTTTACAGGCGATTAATTTGTTCATCGAGGAAAACGTTCAGAAAGTAATTGTATATTTTCTCCCAGATCCATAGCTTCCTGCCAGACAATTAATTTTTCAAATTTAAACTTAGCTTCCATTTTTTATGTAGTGTATCGGTTCGTCTAAATTAATTTTGCACCCGTCACCCGTCACCCGTCACCCGTCACCGACTAATCTCCTGTAATTTTTTAAGAGCGGTCAGGGCTTTTCCGGAGAAGAGGCTTTCCCGCGCTATTTCAAAACCTTCCTTCGGTTGCAGGTTTCTGACGGTGGCAATGGCCATCCCGGCGTTGGCGCATACGACATTGTTTTGAGCTTCCGTTCCTTTTCCACTTATGACATCCATAAAAATAGCTGCGGAGTCTTCTATGGTTTCTCCTCCCTTTATAGCCTCCCGGTCCAGTTGTTCCGTTCCGAAATCGGCCGGGGTCAGCATTTGTTCCGATTGGTTGCGAATGGCTTTTGCCGGACCGGTAAGCGATAGTTCGTCATAGCCGTCGAGGGCGTGAAGTATGGTGTAGTTTTTATCCGTATTCTGGTAAAGATATCCGTACATGCGTGCCAGTTCCAGGTTAAATACGCCCACCATCTGGTTCTTAGGGAAGGCCGGATTCACCATGGGGCCCAGCATATTGAAGAAAGTCTTCACTGCAAGTTCTTTGCGGATAGGCCCTACATTTTTCATGGCAGGGTGGAACAGGGGAGCGTGTAATACACAGATATTCGCCTCCCCGATAGACCGTTTCAGGAAATCAGGGTCATTGGAAAATTTAATACCGAGAAACTCCATTACATTGCTGGAGCCGCATTTGGAAGAAACCCCGTAATTGCCGTGTTTGGTAACGGGAATCCCGGCACCTGCGGTTATGAATGATGCCAATGTGGAAATATTGAAAGTGTCTTTACCATCGCCCCCGGTACCGCAGAGGTCAATGGCTTCGTAGCCGTTGAGGTCTACCGCGATACAAAGTTCAAGGAGGGCATCGCGAAAACCTTCCAGTTCTTCGACGGTAATACTCCGCATCATGTAGACGGTAAGAAAAGCGGCAATCTGGCTGGTGTTATAGGACCCTTTGGATATGTTGACCAGTACGTTCCTGGCCTCTTCCTTGGAGATGGTTTCGTGGTTTATAAGCCTGTTGAGTATTTCTTTCATTTTGAAAGGTTTTTTAGTTAAAACGTACAGTCGTACGTCTTTGTGTTAGTTGAGGTGTACGGCCGTACACCTTTACCTGTTAGTTAGAGAAGCAAAGCCTCTCTTTACGGAGTTGATTTCAGCCAGTTTTTAAGTATCCTTTTCCCGTCCGGAGTAAGTACCGACTCGGGGTGGTACTGTACGCCCTTCACATCGTATTCCCGGTGCCTGAGGGACATTACCTGCCCGTTTTCATCGAAAGATGTGGCTTCCAGTGAAGCGGGGAGTTCAGGATCAACGACCCAGGAGTGATAGCGCCCCGCTTCGATCTCCTGTTCGAGGCCTTCGAAGAGCGGTTCGTCCTTAACGGTTATTTTTACCTTAGTGGCCACACCGTGGTATACTTTGTTCAGGTTAATGATCTTTCCGCCGAACACTTCGCCTATGGCCTGTTGTCCGAGACATACGCCCAAGATGCTTTTGGTGGGGGCATACTTTTTGATAATTGCTTTTAAAAGTCCGGCTTCATCAGGAATTCCGGGGCCGGGGGAAAGGAGTATTTTGTCAAATGGTGCCGCTTCTTCCAGTTCGAGCTGGTCATTCCGCTTTACGGTAACTTCACAGCCCAGGTCTTCGAGATAGTGCACGAGGTTATATGTAAAACTGTCGTAATTATCTATAACCAGTATTTTTTGTGTTTTCATCGGTTCTTGTATTCTTATTAATAAGGACGGGTTAAATACTTTCGGCCAGGCTCATGGCTGTGTTGAGGGCTCCGAGTTTGTTATATACTTCCTGTAATTCGCTTTCGGCACTGGATTCGGAGACCACCCCGGCCCCGGCCTGGTAATGCAACCTGTGATTCTTACTGAGGAAGGTCCGTATCATAATGGCGTGATTAAAATTTCCTTCAAAATCCATAAAACCTATGGCGCCACCGTAAAAGTTACGGTTACAGTTCTCATACTTGTCTATCAATTGCATGGCCATGTGTTTGGGTGCCCCGCTGAGTGTTCCTGCCGGAAAGGTATCGGCCACTACCTGCATGGTAGATGCATGGTCGTGTAATTTTCCCGTGACCTTGGATACCAGGTGAATAACATGAGAGAAGAACTGTACTTCCCTGTAGGTCTCCACTTTAACTTCATGGCCGTGCCTGCTGAGGTCATTCCTTGCCAGGTCAACCAGCATAACATGCTCGGCATTTTCTTTGGCATCTTCGGCAAGCTGCCTGGCCAGGACGGTATCCTGTTCATCATTTCCCGTCCGCCGAAAGGTACCGGCTATGGGATGTATTTCCGCTTTTCTGTTCTTAACCACCAGTTGCGCTTCGGGGGAAGAACCGAATATCTTGAAGTTACCGTAGTCAAAGAAAAAGAGGTAAGGGGAAGGGTTTATGCTGCGGAGCGCGCGATATACATTAAATTCGTCTCCCTTAAATTCCTGGGAGAACCTTTTGGACAAGACCAGTTGAAATACATCTCCCCTGTAACAATGCTTTTTGGCATATTCCACACTTTTTTTGTATTCTTCATCCGTAAGGTTGGAAACCGCATCGCCTACTTTGGTAAAGTTGTAGGTAGCGAAATTTTTGGATTGAAGCAATTGTTCTATTTCGGGGATATTGTTGGCACCATCTGCACTGTGACAGAAAATATAAGCTTCGTTTTTGAAGTGATTGATGGCGATGATGTTTTGATATACGGCATAATAAATATCCGGGATATCCAAGGTTTCTTCTTTTTCCGAAATCTCGATATCCTCGAAATAGCGGACACCGTCGTAGGCAATATAACCGAACAGGCCCTTGTTGATGAACTTAAAGCCGTTGTCTTTGGATTTAAAGGCACTGGCAAAATTATGTATGGCCAGGGGTATATTGGTGTCCTCTCCTATAGAGGTTTGTGTTGTAGCCCCGTCCGGATATGATTCGGTGATGGTCCCTTTTTTTATTTCGATACTGGCTATAGGGTTACAGCATATATAGGAGAAACTGTTGTTGTTCGCATGATAATCGCTGCTTTCCAGCAAGAGACTGCCGGGATACCTGTCGCGTATTTTAAGGTAAACGCTTACCGGGGTTATGGTATCTGCGAGTATCTGTTTGTAATTTGTGGTCAGATGTATCATTATATTTTGAAATTAAAAGGTCCGGAAAACAAAAAAGGCCTGTCGTGATTGACAAGCCTTCTGTATTTTGATTTTAAAAATACTTTACAGGGGTCTAGCTCACGACGTTTCGACGTAAGTTGCTCCACCACCAAGTATTGTTTAAAATAGTATGCATTTTCTTTTATTTGGATACAAATATAGAAAGGAAAATGATAACTGCAAGTGGTAAAATGCTTTTATAACATTTTTTTTGTGTATCCTTATAAAAGGCTCCTTTCTGCCAAAAGGAGCCCGGATTCTTTATTATAGCTATTTTTTCCCGATCCGGTTAAAAGTTCAGGTCTACGACCAGGTCAAATTCGTCATAAATGGTTTTATCTCCCAGGTTGTCGAAAAAACTTCCGGAACCATAACGGACATCGTATTTGGACCGGTCTATCTTCAAAGCGCCTGTTGCTTTATTTCCGTAAACAGAAAGATCAAAAGTTACGGGATGCGTTTTTCCCTTAATGGTAAGATCGCCGGTAACTTTATAGGCATTTTTTCCGGAAGCTTTTACTTTCGTTATTATCAATTTGGAAGTCGGATGTGTTTCCACCCCAAAAAAATCGTCTGATTTCAGGTGACCATCCAGTTTGCTCCGGGAATCTCCTTCAAGGTCTGTACTGGTAAGAGAGGTCATATCTACCACGAATTCTCCTCCGGTAAGTTTATCCCCTTCAAAAATGAGAGAACCTTCTTTGAGACTTATAACACCTTCGTGAGATCCGGTTACTTTATAACCTTTCCAGGTAATTTTACTGGTGGTTACATCAACTTTTTTTTCTTCTTTATCTACGGGTGTAAAGGCGGTAGCACCTATAGCTATAACCAGGGTCAATGCTGCTTTTGCGAATTTGTTTTTCATGTTTTTCAGAAATTTGTGTTATGAGTTTGAACTTTTTATTTGTGATTATATGGAGGTAAATAATTCTTCCGACGGTTTTCTTACTTTCGGGAGATGCTGCATTTCATCTTCAGAAGAACGATAACCTATAGTGGCAATGACCGCGGCATTTAATCCTTTTTCTTTAAGTCCGAGTATCTTGTTGTACCCTTCGGCATCAAATCCTTCCATCGGGCAAGCGTCTATCTGAAGTTGGGCGGCGGAAGCCAGGAGATTTCCCAATGCTATGTATGCCTGTTTGGCAGCCCAGGTACTCTTTACTTCCTGCGGTAGTGATATGACCGAATTATTTATCATATTGCTGAAGCCTGAAAGACTTTCTACCGGGATGTTTCTCGTTTTACTGATGTTATTCATATATGCCTCGGTGTCTTTGGCGGTAACATCGGTCTTACTGGCAAAGACAATAAGGTGGGAGGCATCGGTTATCTGCGGTTGTCCCCAGGAAGCCTCTTTGAGTTGCCTGCGGATTTCCGGGTCTTCTATGACAAAGACTTCGTAGGGCTGCATACCATAGGAAGAAGCGGACAAACGGATGGCTTCTTTAAGGGTGTTGAGGTCTTCGGCTGATACTTTTGCGGACGGATCAAATTTCTTGGTCGCGTATCTCCAGTTCAATGATTCGATAATAGTGCTCATATTAAATTGAATTATATTTGGTTCTACATAATGTTTAACTTCGCATGGTGTCGAGCATCCGGTTGAAGGTTTCCAGCTGTTCTTCATCCAGTTTGTTTATGATCTTTTTTTCCACGTTGGCTACGGCAATATTCATTTCTTCCAGGAGGGCCATACCGTCTTTGGTTATAAAGATCTCAACCTTTCTCCTGTTTTGCGGGCATTGAGTTCTTTTTACAAGGCCTTTATCTATCAATTTGTCCACAATCCGGGTGGTATTGCTCATTTTGGCAATCATCCGTTCCTGTATGGTAGACAGGTTTGCAGGCTGTCCTTTTTGTCCCTTCAGTATCCGCAAGACATTAAATTGCGGTATAGAAATGTCATAAGGTTTGACCGCATCGGCAACTTTACCACTTATTTCGCTCGCCGTGTATATCAGGTTTATTATTGTCCTGGTATGGCTTTGCATATTTTGTGATTTGACAACTTCTTCAATTTTCATTGTTCATACAACATTTGTAGGTACAAATATAAATTTGTTTTTTATTTCCCTGCAACTTTTTGTTTGATAATTTTTTGTTAAATTACTTGCTTCCCGACTGCTTGTGTTTATCTTTATATGATACGGTGCCCGGGCTAATTGTTTAATAATTAGTGATTAGTACTGTTTGTAATTGGTTTTTGTTGAAAAGTCCCGGAATGATGACAAAATGCTGGTCCCGATATAAAATTCGGGGTATTTTTGCTGGTTCCGGATAAAAATTCCAGAGATGAAACTACATATTACCTGTGCGTTTTTTGTAATTTTGATTTCCTGTAAGACCGACGGAAGCAAGAAAGCTGAGATAGCGGAGGCAGGGGAGACAGTCCGTAAACTTCCGCCCAAAGAAGCGGTAACGGACGGTGACCTTGAAATCGATGTATATGATTTTGCCGGTTTTGAGCAGTTTTTGCACCGGCAGGACGGCAAAACGTATGTTGTTAATTTTTGGGCGACCTGGTGTAAACCATGTGTCGCCGAATTGCCTTATTTCGAACGTCTCGGGAGGGAATATGCAGATAAAGGAGTAGAGGTAGTGCTGGTGAGCCTGGATTTGCACGGGACTTTTGAAAAAAAACTGCTTCCTTTTGTCAGGGAGAAAAAACTGGAATCACAGGTGATTGTCCTGGACGATCCGAAACAGAACGACTGGATTCCCCAGGTAAATGAAGCATGGTCGGGTGCCATACCGGCAACACTTATGTATAATAAAACAAACCGGATGTTTTACGAATCGTCTTTGACGTATGAAGATCTGGAAAACAACCTGAAAGCTTTAATCGATACGAAATGAAAACAATCAGAATTTTCTTATTGCTCACCGTTGTACTGGCAATGAGTTCTTTTTCGGTAGATATCCCTGCCGATGACGAGGGGTACCGGATAGGGGATCTTGCTGAAGATTTCAATCTGAAGAACGTGGATGGCAAAATGGTCTCGCTGGCGGATTATAAGGACGCGAGAGGCTACCTGGTAATATTTACCTGTAACACCTGCCCTTATGCTCAGGCATATGAAGACAGGATCATTGCCCTGGACAAAAAATATAAGAAAAAAGGGGTCCCTGTTATAGCTATTAACCCGAATAGCCCGGAGAAATCTCCAAAGGACAGCTTTGAGGATATGCAGGTGCGGGCTACCGAGAAGGGGTTCAGCTTTCCGTATTTGCTGGATGAAGGACAGGAAATCTACCCGAAGTACGGGGCTACCCGTACCCCTCATGTTTTCCTGCTGGAAAAGAAGGATAAGGGAAATGAGGTGCGGTATATAGGAGCCATAGATGATAATTACCAGGATGAGACTTCAGTGGAAACCCGTTATGTGGAGGATGCGGTAGATGCCATGCTGGGGGGAGAAGAAATAAGAATAACAACCACCAAGGCAATAGGGTGTAGTATTAAATAATTGTGATGTCTCCTCTCCGCCGGCTGACCGGTTGAGAACGGGAAAAAATATCAGCTAAATAATCCGGGACTCCTTGTTCCGGTTTTTTTGTTTTGTGTAATTTTGAAAAAAAGAAAATACTATGGCAGATTTAATTCAAGAGGAATGGGCGGAACAACTGGAAAATGATAAAAACGCCATTGTCCTGGACGTCCGTACCGAGGAGGAATTTGAGGAAGGATATATTCCCAACGCGATAAATATAGACATTCGTCAGGGGCAGGATTTTATTGATGAACTGGAGAAACTCGATAAGTCCAAAACCTATTACGTTTATTGCCGTTCCGGGGCCAGAAGTGCAAAGGCCTGCGCTATTATGGACCAGTTGGGGTTTGAAGAAGCCCATAACCTCCTGGGAGGTATTATGGAATGGGAAGGCGACATTGCAGAATAATGATACATCCCGTCTTTTCCCTTTGAGGGCAGGTGGAAAAGACGGGATATGTCTGACCCTTAACTGTTGCCCCAGTCGATCTTCCTGGACACGAACATTATAATGGCCAGTATGAGGAACAGTCCTGTACTTCCTACCAGGAGAGCATAGTTTTCCAGTTGTATGATTACATATATGAAGGAATACAGTGCGGTAAGGGACAGGAATATAAACATGGGAAAGCTTCTGGACCTTAAAATAGAGACAGAGTAGGCTGTGATAAGTGCCACGACAGAAATTCCGGCAACCAGGTAGGCCTTAAAGAAATTACTGTGCTCGGAAATGGAAATCAGCAGGGTGTAGAACATCGTGAGGGCAAGTCCTATCATCAGGTACTGGAAAGGGTGTATGTTAATTCCGCTCATGGTCTGGATAAGAAAAAACACCAGGAAAGTAAGACAGATAACCATAAAACCGTACTTGGCAGACCTCTCGCTTTTTTGGTATTCATCAACCGGGATCATAAAGTTTACCCCGAAAGCATAGGAATTTAACCGGGGAAGCTGATTAAAGTATTGTTGTGAAAACGGACGGTTGATATCCAGTATTTTCCACCGCGCGTCAAAACCGTTCTCGTGAACCTTGTCGTCGTTATAGGGAAGAAATTCGCCGAAAAAATTCGCTGTTTTCCAATCGGAAACCATATTTACCGTAGTTTGTTTGCCGGCGGGAATAAAACTTATCTGTTGACTGCCCTTGATGTTGAGCTTCATGCTGAAGTCGGAAGTGTGCTCCATAGGGATGTCCTCCTTTTTTAACAAAGAACTTTCGAGGGTATTAAGTGCGGGAAAATCGCTTTCATAAACATCATCCGTAGTGTACCTGGATTTAAAGGCATAAGCATTGGCCCCGAGCCGGATCTCCACTTTGTTGCTGACTCCTTTCTGATTGGACATCCTGAAAACTATCTTGGCCTTGTCCCACAATATATGTTTCTCTTCTACTTCTTTTTCGCTGAAATCCGGTTTGGTGAAAGAGCCCGATATGTTCATCGAACTTTCGTAAACACTGGTCTTATAGATGCCGTAATATTTTTCTTCCGGATCTACCTTGGTGTCGATATCCAGCGTTTCCGGGAAAAAATAGGCGTACTCAACACTTTCTATGGTTTCGGTATATATTTTTTTTGTGCTTTCGTCAACTACTGTTTTTTCCTGGAAGGTTTTAAAAGGTATTTCCATAACGGGGCCGTAAAACAGGACTTCACCGCCCCATTTTTTACTGATCTCTTTCATTACATCCTGTTTTCGCTGTGATCTTTCCCGTATCAGGTCTTTAATAAAGGTAAGGGGAATGAGCAAAACAAGTATTAAAATGCCTATCATAAACATTCGTGCGGTAACCGATGTCCTGATCCAGTTTCCTAATTTGCCGGTGTTTTTTTGAGATTGTTCCATAGTGTATTTGATTTAAAGTACTTTGAAATTCAAAGTTAATGAGTAAAAAAATTATTCGCTTCTGTTAATGAGTTTTTCGAGGGCATTCAGGTGTTGCCTGAAGGCCGTTTTCCCTGCCGAAGTAGCAATATACCTCGTGTTGGGTTTACGGCCTATGAATTGCTTTTGAACCGTTATATATCCGGCCTGTTCCAGGGCTTTGGCGTGGCTGGCCAGGTTGCCATCCGTCACATCCAGGATTTCTTTTAGTCCCGTAAAATCCATATATTCGTTTACCATGAGCACAGACATTATTCCCAGGCGTACACGGTGATCAAAAGTTTTGTTTATATCATCTATTATGCTCAAAACCTATGCCTTGTCGTATTTATAATACATGAGGAATCCGTATATAATGTGCATCACGCCAAAACCGGCTACCCATAACCAGAACCCGTAACCGGGCAGCAGGGCGCAAACGAGCCCAAGCAGGATTTCTATATACCCAAGGTACCGGATGTCCCCGATACTGTATTTAGATGCATTCACCAGGGCAAGTCCGTAAAAGATAAGCATTAGGGCCGCGGTCTGTCCGTATTTTTGCTGATCCAGTATGATGAGTATATAGAGGCCACCTGCAACCATAGGGATCATGAAATTGACGATCAGCCTGCGGGAGGAACTGTCCCAGGCCTTTTCCCCGTTTTTTTTGGCCTTCCGTGTGGTCAGGAAAATAGCTGTAACAATACTGAAAAATGCCACGAGAAACAGGTCGAGGAGTATCATTCTGAAGGTATAGCCATCAAGAATGAGATATTGCCGGGCAGATTTCGTCACCAGCAGGTAAGCTATGGCGGCACCGATAAGGGCATATACTCCTGCGAGTATCCCGGACAGTCCGCTGAGTGAAATAAAGCGGGAGGACTTTTGCATCAGGTCCTTAATGTCGCTTATGTCCTTTAAGTATTTATTTGAGTCCACTTTAAAGTACTTTGAAATGCAAAGTTATTGTTTAAAATGACATGAGCAATTTTTTTTGAAAAAAATGAAGGATTTTGAAATTGATGTGTTTGGAAAATCCTCTTTTTATGGTCGGGTTAAAGGTTAAAGCTGCCCGCCGTCCGTAACTTCATAGCTGTTACTTTAGTTCCTGCAAATTTCAGACACGGAATTCTCTGAAAATATGGGTACATTCCCCCATAAGATCCGGGCAAGCGGGGACAAAACAGATCTTTCGTCAGTTGTAAAAATTACGGACTCTTATCCGGTAATGTGGTTTCCACCCCGAACTCCGGACCCAAAAGCGGATTTGCACCGAACAGTTCGGGCTTTAAGATGCGTTTGTCCCGTGTGAGTCTTCCTGACTTTTGGTCTAATTGTCTCAATTTTATATATTTATTCGTTTTTTGACAGAAAGTTGCTTTACGGGAATTATTAATTATCATTCTTTTTCTGGTATATATGAAAGAAGACTTTTTGCATTACCTGTGGAAATTTCAGAAGTTTCGGGGGGAATCACTTTATACCTCGGCCCGTGAAAAAGTAGAGGTGTTGGTATCGGGGCAGCACAACACCTTGTCCGGTCCGGATTTTTTCAATGCGAAGCTTCGTATAGACGGGCAATTATGGGCGGGGAATGTGGAGGTTCATGTTAAGTCTTCGGATTGGTACGTGCACCATCATGAAAAGGATATGGCCTATGACAATGTAATACTTCATGTGGTATGGGACGATGACATGCCCGTTTTCCGTAATGACAATTCCGTGGTCCCCGCCGTGGAATTAAAGCATCTTGTGCCCGAAACGGTTTATGAGAATTATGACAGTCTACTGAAAAACGGGCATAACTTTATTAACTGCGAAAGAGAAATCGGCGAAGTGGACCGTTTTTTACGTGATAATTACCTGGAAAGGCTGTTTTTCGAACGACTGGAACAAAAATCCTTTGCCGTTTTCCGGGACCTGGAAGATTCTAAAAATGACTGGGAAGCCGTCTTTTTCCGGAACCTGATGAAGAATTTCGGGCTTAAGGTTAACGGAGATTCCTTCCGGAGTATAGCCGATTCCGTAAGTTATAATATTGTCCGTAAAGTGCAGGAAGACCCCTTGCAGCTGGAAGCTCTTCTTTTTGGTCAGGCAGGCCTGCTGGAAGAGAACGAAGCGCCCGATTCTTATATGAAAGCGTTGAAAAAGGAATACGCGTACCTGAAAAGGAAATTTGATCTTTCCCGGACAGGAATAGTCCCTCCCCGTTTTCACAGGCTGCGTCCGGCAAACTTTCCGACCCTGCGGTTATCCCAACTGGCCGACTTGTATTTTACCAGGAGAACTTTATTCGCTTCCGCAATGGAGGCGGATGGTGTAAGTGATTTCTATGATCTTTTTGACGGCAAGGCTTCGGAGTACTGGGAGAATCATTATACCTTCGGGAAAATTTCCGGGAACCGGGCAAAATCCATTAGCAGGAGTTTTATAGACCTGTTACTGATAAACACCGTAATTCCCGTTAAATTTTGTTATGCACGGCATCACGGAAAAGATGTCAATGCGGCGATACTCGATATAGCAGCCAACCTGAACCCGGAAAAGAACAGGATCACGGATAAATATGGCGCATTGGGCGTGAAGGCGGAAAATGCGAGAGACAGCCAGGCCTTACTGCAGTTGTATAATACCTATTGTTCGGAAAACCGTTGCGTGGAGTGCACCATAGGCCACCAACTGCTGAAACAGTAGGCGGTGGAATTGCAGGGCAAACGCATTAAAAAAGCTATAATTGCAACGTATAATGGTTACAAGTTGCAGGTTACAGGTTTGTTTGGCACATGCTGATAATGGGAACTAAATTTGGGAATCCCGGAGTACTGGAGTTTTGTAGAGAAGGTTTCTGTTTCAACTCCCTAACTAACCAACTCCGAACTCATCAACAACCGGAAAACCGGAAACACCCCATAAGCTTTTAACCTTAAATGAAATTACTCAATTATAATTCGTTTGCCCCTGGGTGGAGTTGTAGTATTTGAAGGTGTATTTTTAATTATTGTTTATCTTAGCATCCGTGAAAACACTGAACAACATCCGGTATTTTTTTGAAAAGCACGGCTTTGCCGTATCTTCCCGTCTTGCGGACAGATTAGGAATGAAGGCAAAAAACGTGCGATTGTTTTTTATATATGTTTCCTTTGCTACCTTCGGGATATGGTTTGCAGTTTATCTTACCCTGGCTTTTGTGCTTAAACTCAAGGATATGGTATACACCAAAAGGACTTCTGTCTTTGATCTGTAGTAGAATAGCGTATCATTTCATTTCGGGAAAAATATTTTAATCGTTTTTTCCGCTTTTTTAGTAATTGCAATATGAAATCGGATACAAAACTTGATTTAGACCCTTTTTTTTTGGATATTGCTCCCTTTTAACGAATTACCCTTTATTTCATTAATTTTGAAATAATTTTTTTCTAATACGTATTTAAGGATATACACTAACTCTAATCTAAAATTTAAATATGCATTTTATGAGAAATAAATTTCTCTCTCTTCTCTTAACACTAACTTCTTTTACAGTATTTTCACAAGAACTAACCTTAAAAGAAACCCTGGATAACCCTTCGAAGGTCATCAATGATGCCCGGATAGAGATCCGGGTAGAAGGAGGGCAGGAACCATATACGTATAAATGGAGTAACCCGTCCACCCCCCTGAAATCCAATACGGCATCGGGACTAACGGAAGGGATTCCGTATACGGTAACGGTCACAGATGCAAACGGACTGTCTGTCACCAAAAAGTACGAAGTCCCCGCACAGTCCATAACAGAAGTTTTTAACGGAACCACGCAACCTATAGTAGATGCAATTGGTTCCGTTTTGTTTTGGGACCCTTTTGCTGCCATAGGGATATACGATCCGGTAATGCATGATGACAGCGGAGCCCCCCTTTTACATCCGAACGGGGACCCGCGTACGATTTCCGTACCTTTTATTGTGATATGGCTTATTATAGGAGGATTGTTCTTTACCCTCCGTATGAAGTTTATCAACATCCGTGGTTTTAAACACGCCATACAACTGGCCAGGGGGCATTATGACGAATCCGAGGCTCCGGGACAGGTAACGCATTTCCAGGCATTGGCTACTGCGGTTTCGGGTACGGTTGGTCTGGGGAACATTGCCGGGGTGGCGATAGCCATTGCGGTGGGAGGCCCCGGTGCCACCTTCTGGATGATCCTTGCCGGGTTTTTGGGGATGTCCTCTAAATTTGTGGAATGCTCCCTTGGGGTAAAGTACAGGGAAATCCATGCGGACGGACGGGTTTTCGGAGGTCCTATGAGCTATCTGGTCAAAGGGCTTAAAGCCCGTGGAAAAGAAAAATTCGGAAAAGTACTGGCCGTGGTTTTTGCGGTGTTATGTATAGGTGCTTCTTTCGGTTCAGGTAATATGTTCCAGTCCAACCAGGCTTTCGATCAGTTGCAGGGACAGTTCCCGGTACTCGAAGGGAACGGCTTCTGGTTTGGTGTTATTATGGCCATACTGGTAGGTGCGGTGATCCTTGGAGGGATAAAAAGTATTGCCAAGGTCACGGAAAAGATCGTGCCTTTCATGGCTTCTGTCTATGTCTTTTTTGCCCTGGTCGTTATATTCATGCATATCAGTCATCTCGGCAGCGCCTTTACGGAGATATTTGACGGGGCTTTTGATCCCGGTGCATTAAAAGGAGGGATAATCGGAGTTCTCATACAAGGGTTCCGCCGCGGAACATTCTCTAATGAGGCAGGTGTAGGGTCCGCTGCCATAGCGCATTCGGCAGCCAAAACAAAACATCCGGTTTCCGAAGGCTTTGTCGCCCTGCTCGAACCTTTTATCGATACGGTCGTGGTTTGTACGCTTACCGCTCTTGTATTGATATTCACAGGGGCTTATCAGGGAGCGGAAGGACTTGGAGGGGCACAGTTGACGTCTGCGGCCTTTGGAAGTGTAATAAGCTGGTTCCCTTATGTTCTGGCCCTTGCCGTATTCCTTTTTGCCTTTTCCACGGCCATTTCATGGTCTTATTACGGCATGCGTGCCGCTACATTTCTTTTCGGAAAGAGTAAAAGAGTAGAGTTTATATACAAGATATTATTTCTAATGTTCGTAGTTTTGGGCGCTTCCATTAGTTTGGGTGCTGTCCTTGAATTTTCGGACATGATGCTTCTGGCCATGGCATTGCCGAATATTATTGGATTGTACATTATGTCCGGTGAAGTTCGCGAAGATCTCAAAGAGTATGTGCGTAAACTGAATGCCAACGAACTTTTCAGAAAGCCGAAACCGGTTAAGGCGGCTAACAAGGAGGGCTAATTATTATTATTGAAGTATGACAAAGACTAAAGAATCCTGGGGCTCCAGGATCGGGCTTATTCTTGCGATGGCGGGAAATGCCGTGGGGCTGGGAAATTTCTTGCGTTTCCCGGTGCAGGCAGTGCAAAACGGAGGGGGGGCTTTTATAATACCTTACCTGGTATGTTTTCTTCTTATGGGAATTCCCCTGTTGTTTATAGAATGGTCTTCCGGGAGGTACGGAGGACGATTCGGTAACCACAGTACCCCTTACATCCTGGATACGATGACCAAAGGCAGGATACTGAAATACATAGGGGTATTCGGTATCTTTACCAATATTGCCGTAGCTGCCTATTATGCCTATATAGAGTCATGGACAATGTCTTATGTGTTGCATTCCGTAAAAGGAACTTTTGTAGGGATGGACCAATCCGACGTTGCCAACTTCTTCCTGTCCTATACCGATGTTCTTCACAGTACGACGGGAATTCCGTACGAGGCTGTTATTTTCTATATCATCTGTCTTTCTATCAATGTATATGTGCTTTCCAAGGGGCTCGGTGGTGTGGAGAAGGTGGCCAAGATAGGAATGCCTTTGCTTATCCTTTTCGGGGTGGTGCTGGCCGTAAGGGGGCTTACCCTCGGAACAAGCGGTGCTTCGGAAACATTTCCGGATGCCAATGCCTGGGACGGCCTGAACTTCTTGTGGACGCCGCAGTACGAATCCATAATGGACCTTAAGGTGTGGATGGCCGCGGCCGGACAGATATTTTTTACGCTTTCTGTCGGGATGGGGACCGTGCACTGCTATGCCGCCTATGTGAAAAGTAAGGACGATATTGCGCTGAACTCTGTCTCTGCAGGTTTTATGAATGAGTTTATAGAGGTGGTTATAGGAAGTTCTATAGTTATTCCCATAGCGGCAGGATATCTCGGAATGGAGTGGGTTATGGAAAATGCCGGTTTTGGTATGGCTTTCCAGACCATGCCCTATCTCTTTCAGCAATGGGGACCGTTATTTGCGGCTATTGCGGGTGTCATGTGGTTCGGTTTATTGTTCTTTTCCGGTATAACCAGTTCGCTTGCCATGGGAACCCCTTGTGTGAGTTTTATGCAGGACGAATTTGGCTGGAACCGGAAAAAAGGGGCCTGGGCTTTTGGTCTGGTGACCCTTATCATGGGGCTCCCAACCGTATTCTTCTTTCGCGAAGGGGTCTTTGATGAGTATGATTACTGGGCCGGAACAGTCAGCCTTGTAGTGTTTGCCATGATGGAAACCATCCTCTTTTCGTGGGTGTTTGGCCTGAAGAAGGGATGGAGAGAGATCAATATGGGAGCGGATATAAAAATTCCGGGGATCTATAAATACATTATCAAATTTGTGACCCCGGTAATACTGATTGTAGTTTTCCTCGGTACGGTATTTGCCCCGAAAGGGAATGACTGGTCCGGTAATATCCGCAGTCTGTTTTCCGGAAACGGCTGGCCTTTGGACAACCTTTCCATAATTAATAAAATTACTAATTCCGGACTCAGACAACAGATAGCTAATGCTACGGACCCTGTGGAAATCCAGAGGTTGCAGGAAAACCTGTCGGCAGTAAACATGGCCAGAGGGTTTCTTTTGGTGCTACTGATATTTATTTTGGTATTAATTTATGTATCTTATAAGAAAAGAGTAAGAGAAGGGAGGGTAACAACGACATGAACACAACAGCATTAATAACCATGATACTTGCACAGGGGGTGGTGACAGCCGCTGCGGCGTATTTCTTTTACAGAGTTCTGGTGACCCCGCCCAAACAGGAACCGGATTCCTATACGGAAAACGATGATACAACTCCGCGGCAGGAATAAGTGCCCGGACAAATAGTATGATGTCATGAAGATATGGTCCCACTTCCGTTTCGATAAGAAAGAGAGAAGTGGGATTTTCTTTTTGTTGTTGCTTATTCTGATAGTACAGGGCATATATCTTGCATCCGGATTTCTGTTCCCCGTAAAGGAAAAGGAAGTAAAAGAGGAGGAATTGAATGCCTTCCGGGCAAGAATAGACTCCTTTCGTCACCGGGAAAGGAAGCACGATACCATCTATCCTTTTAATCCTAATTATCTTTCCGACCATAAAGCGTACATGTTGGGAATGAATGTGGCAGAAATAGACAGGCTTTATGCCTACCGGCAGACGGGCGGATTTGTACGTTCGGCTTCGGAATTCGCTGAGGTTACCGGGATTCCGGACTCCCTGTTGCGTAAAATAGCTCCTTATTTCCGGTTTCCGGATTTTGCTAAAAAGCAGCGATCGAAACGGCCTGACCGTTCCGGGAGGGCAGCGGCACAAAGCAGAGCCATACAGGACCTGAACCGGGCGACCGCGCGGGATTTAAGAAGTGTGTCCGGTGTCGGGGAAAAGCTTTCCGGCCGCATAGTGAAATACAGGGACCTGCTCGGGGGGTTCTTTCTCGATGAACAGTTATATGAAGTTTACGGGTTGGATTCCGTAACAGTACAGAGGATCATGGAGCAGTTCCGGGTTGTGGAATCACCCGCTGTTGAGAAACTGGACATCAATTCCGCATCCCGTAAAGACCTGGCCTCCCTGGTATACCTGAGCTGGGAAGAAGCCGGGAAAATAATCGTCTACCGGTCGGCGGTCGATAAGATAAAGTCAATCGATGAACTCCGTAAAATTGAAGATTTCCCCGACGAGAAAATTGACAGAATTAAACTATATTTGACAACGCAATAATAAACGGTGTGAAAACAGGAATACAATAAAAACAAGGAAACGGATGAGGCCTGGGGGCCAAATGTGTTTTCTTGCGATACAGAACCGTGAGGGCACTATCGGTCAATTATTCTCGTTACAGCATTCAGAATATGAAGGAGGCTGCGTTGTTCACCTCCTGTTTTTTTATCTTTATTTTAGTATTTATAACTTGCTTTATACTTTTGAACATCGTATTTTTGTTGTGTTTTAAGGATTGATTATCATGTATTTAATAAAATAATTGGTTAAATGAATATCGATATAAATACCGCGATGAACTTCGACTACTCGGAAACCCACCAGATGGTAAAGGCTTCTGCGAGAGAGTTTGCAGAACAATACATTAGACCTCACATTATGGAGTGGGATGAGAAGCAGGTATTTCCTGTGGAATTGTTTAAAAAAGCCGGGGAGTTTGGTTTTATGGGGGTTCTTGTCCCTGAACAGTATGGCGGGTCCGGCCTGGGGTATCATGAATATATAGCGGTTATTGAAGAGATATCAAGAGTGGATCCTTCCATAGGGTTGTCCGTAGCGGCACATAATTCCCTTTGTACAAATCACATCCTCGAATTCGGCAGTGAAGAGCAAAAACAGAAGTGGCTCCCAAAACTGGCTACGGGTGAATGGATAGGGGCCTGGGGGCTTACAGAACACAATACAGGTTCCGATGCCGGGGGAATGAGTACTACAGCGGTAAAGGACGGGGACGAATGGGTACTGAACGGGGCGAAAAATTTTATTACCCACGGTAAAAGCGGTGATGTAGCAGTGGTGATAGTCCGTACCGGGGAAAAAGGAGATTCCAGGGGAATGACCGCCTTTGTTGTGGAAAAAGGAACACCCGGGTTCAGCAGCGGAAAAAAAGAAGATAAGTTGGGTATGAGGGCCAGTGAAACGGCAGAATTGGTTTTTGATGATTGCCGGGTTTCTGACGCTAACAGACTGGGGAATGTGGGAGAAGGCTTCATACAGTCCATGAAAGTACTGGATGGCGGGCGGATCTCCATAGGGGCATTGTCTCTGGGGGTGGCGAGGGGTGCTTATGAAGCGGCACTTAAATATTCCAAGGAAAGAATACAGTTCGGCAAACCGATCTCCGAATTCCAGGGAATATCCTTTAAACTGGTGGATATGGCCACGGAAATAGAAATTTCGGAATTGTTGTTGCACAAAGCGGCCTTTGGTAAGAATGCAGGCAGGGATATAACCAAGATCAGCGCCATGGCAAAAATGTATGCGTCCGAAGCTTGTGTCAAAATAGCTAATGAAGCCGTTCAGATACATGGCGGGTACGGGTATACCAAAGATTTTCCTGTGGAGAAATTTTACAGAGACTCCAAATTATGTACCATCGGAGAAGGGACCACAGAGATACAAAAAGTGGTTATTTCCCGGCAAATTCTGAAATAAGGAATGGTTGCCTCGTAAAAATAAATGTGAAACCGGCAGTTCAGCCGGTTTTTTTATTGGTCTAAGTTCAAGGTCCGAATCCCTGCAATTCGATTGCAGTTACTTCAGTTTTGTAAATTTAGCTGCGGATGGCCGGTCGCATTCATTGGTTATTCGCAAATTATCCCTCGCAAAACGGACTTTCGGGCCGTTCCGGGGCTATGGGTTCAAGAAAGTTTTTAACACGAAAACGTTTTCACTCTTCGACAGGTGTTTTTGATGTGACTGTTTTTTGTAGATTTAGCAATAATCAACACTTAAAACACTTAAAAAATGAAAATTTTACCTGAAAAATTAGTAACTCAAAAACATCTTTTTGTTTCCCTTGCTTTTGCTGTTGTTCTTTCGGGCTGTACGCAGCAACCGGATCTTTCGGAGGGTGAAAGAGCAGGACAGGAGCCGGAAGGACAGTATGTGATTTCTTCCCGTGAAGGACTTAAGACAATAGGATCGGGTGTGATGATGCAGGCTTTTTACTGGGATGTCCCCGAAGGTGGTACCTGGTGGAATAATGTAAAAGATAAAGTGACGGACTGGAGCACTGCCGGGATAGATGCCATATGGCTGCCCCCGGTTTCCAAAGCGCATAACGGGGCGTATTCCATGGGTTATGATCCTTTTGATTATTTTGATTTCGGACAATACGATCAGATGGGGAGTGTGGAGACCAGGTTTGGTTCGGCTTCGGAGCTGGAAAGCCTGGTAAATGAGGCGCACCGGAACGGTTTGAATGTGATAGCCGATATTGTCGTCAACCACAATAGCGGTGGGGATGCCGAAGATAATATTTTCACGGGAGGACAGACGTACACGGATTATAATCCCGCATCAGGAATGTTTTACCGGGATATGTATGATTTTCATCCTAATGATTACCATTCCGGTGACAGCAGGACCTTCGGAGGTTTTGCGGATTTGTGCCACCATAAGGAAAATGTTCAGAACTGGTTGTGGAAAGATGCGAATTCCGTAGCCAGGTACTACCGCGATCAGATAGGTTTTGACGGCTGGAGATTTGATTATGTAAAAGGTTTTGAGCCCTGGGTAGTGAAAGCGTGGACGGATGAGGTGGGCGGTTTTGCTGTCGGGGAATACTGGGATGGCAATGCGGCTACATTGGATTGGTGGACCGGGGAAGCCGGGGCCGGTGCTTTTGATTTTGCCTGTTATTATAGGATGCGCGATGCTTTTGAAGGAAACGACCTTACCAGGCTGGGCGATGATATGTTGTGGAAGCGAAATCCGATGCGCTCCGTTACTTTCGTGACAAATCACGATACGGATGAGATCTACAACGGTAAAATGCTCGCTTATGCTTACATACTCACACACGAAGGGTACCCGACTGTTTTTTATCGCGATTATGAAGAATGGCTGGATAAAGACAAGCTGAACAATCTCATATGGATACACAATAACCTCGCGGGTGGGAGTACGGATATCCTGTATAACGATAATGACGAATATATAGCCCGGAGAAATGGTTATAATAACCAGGGGATTATAGTCTATATCAATAACTCCGGTTCCTGGCAGGAAAAATGGGTGGATACCAACTGGGGGAGTTCGGTTATAAAGGATTATACGGGCCACTCCGGGTGGGAACCGGTTACGGAGGCGGATAAAAGGGTGAAAATAGAAGCGCCGCCAAAGGGATATTCCGTCTGGTCTGTGAAATAGACTGTTCCGTGCCGTAAAAAAGATTAAATAATTTGGAAATATGAACTTTAATGTTGTAAGTTTGCAGTCCTAAATGAAAGGGGGTGGTAAAGATATGTTAATAATACCTATTAAAGAAGGCGAAAATATAGACAGAGCGCTGAAGCGTTTCAAGAGGAAATTCGACCGTACCGGGACTATGCGTCAGCTGCGTACCAGACAACAATTCACTAAACCTTCAGTGAAGAAAAGAACTCAGATTCAGAAAGCGCAATACATTCAGCATTTGAGAGATCAGGAAGATATTTAGTCCTGCTCTTTTATACAATATAAATCTCCTGTGTTTTTTAAACACGGGAGATTTTTTTTATGGTGTTGTGCCCATCCGGCGTTTTTCGTTTGACGGTCCGCTCCGTGGTAATCTTTCTTCTCTTGTCCTTCCGGTGTGTAAAGTTTGTTAACTTTGTATTTCAAAAGGTTTCTGATATGTCTGTTTCGTCTTTTTTGGAATACCTGCGTTTCGAAAAGAAATATTCGGAGCATACTGTAAATGCTTATGAGAGCGATCTGCGCTTCTTTTCCGATTTCTGCGTTTCCGAATATAGTATTTCTGATATTGGGACTGCTCCCTATGCTGTAATACGGAGCTGGATCGTGAAAATGGTAGATGAAGGCATTTCCAACCGGTCCGTAAACCGGAAAACGGCTTCCCTGAATGCGTATTACAGGTTTCTTATCAAAATAAAAGCTATTGAGGTGAATCCGCTTGCCAGGCATAAGTCACTCAAAACCCCTAAGAAAATCGAGGTGCCTTTTTCGGAAGAAGAAATGTGGGCGGTGCTCGGTGAAATACCCTACGAGGACAGTTTTGAAGGGTTTCGTGATAAATGTATCATAGAGTTGTTCTATGCGACGGGAATGCGAAGAAGCGAACTGATAAACCTGAAGGTCGGGGATATTGATTTTTCTGCCCGTACCATAAAAATACTGGGGAAGCGGAACAAGGAGAGGGTGGTGCCGTTGCTCGCGCATATGGATGCTCTTCTCCGGGCTTATCTCGGAAAGAGGGAGGAGGTGCTTACCTCTGCTTCCGGAGATACCTTGATTTTAGTTAAAAACGGAAATAAAATCTACGAAACTCTTGTTTATCGGGTAATAAATAATTACTTTAGTAAGGTGTCTTTTAAGGTGAAAAAGAGTCCGCATATTCTGAGGCATACTTTTGCGACTCATATACTCAATAAAGGCGCAGATTTAAATTCGGTCAAGGAGTTATTGGGGCATTCCAGTCTTGCTTCCACCCAGGTGTACACGCACAACAGTATAGCGCAGTTGAAGAAAGTATACGGGGAAGCGCATCCGAGGAATAAAAAATAAGTCTTTGCCGGAATCAATTAATGTTTAACCCAGAAAGCACTTGTATTTTATCCGGTACAACAAGCCAGGACTCTTACTGCAATCTTCTTTTTCCAAAATGAGTTTGTCCCGGTGCAGGGCTGCCTGGCGGGGATAGTTGAATAATCAAGTCAGTAAAGAGGCGGGGCTGCAGGAGAGGTATAAGTGGTTTCACAATACCCGATGCAATGAGAGTAAACATGCAATCAGTGAATTTTACTGTGGATGGAAAACTGGTAAATTTCATTCAAAAGAGGATGGACAAATTGGATAACTACTACGACAGGATCGTATCTTCGGATGTCTATTTGAAAGTAGAGAATACCAGTGTAAAGGAGAATAAAGTCGTAGAGGTTAAGGTCTATGTTCCGGGCGATGAGTTTATGGTTAAAAAACAATGCAAAACGTTTGAAGAAGGACTTGACAATGCCGTGGGGGCAATGGAACGTGTATTGTTGAAGCGCAAGGAAAAGCTGAGGGCATATATATAAACAAAAAATTCAGCAAAAATGTTTTGAATAAAAAAATAAATATATACATTTGCAGTCCGTTAGAAATAGCGGACTTTTTTTATGGTTTAAATCCGGCAAAACACAACTTTTGGAGTTGATAGGGAAAAAGTCGGAAGGAGTGAGGTTGATTTCTTCTTGAGTCCCTTTGGTTAAAGGTGTTCACGTGAATTCGGATCTGCTTCGGAAACCGGAAGAATGAAGAGCAAGAGGGGAGATACTCAAGCGGCCAACGAGGACAGACTGTAAATCTGTTGGTTTTTACCTTCGCA
>NZ_RJTM01000087.1 GCF_003725735.1 Sinomicrobium pectinilyticum
GTAGAGCCGGCGTCTTCTGTGTAAGAAAACCGGTTTGTCTGCCGACGTAGCTCAGGGGTAGAGCGTTTCCTTGGTAAGGAAGAGGTCACGGGTTCAAATCCCGTCGTTGGCTCACGGAGAACTTAAATTTGAACACTAATATATAACTAAGATTAAATTATTAAATCATGGCAAAGGAAACATTTGATCGTTCCAAACCGCACTTGAATATTGGTACTATTGGACACGTGGATCATGGTAAAACAACTTTAACCGCAGCTATAACTAAAGTTTTGGCGGATGCCGGTTTTTCTGAAGCAAGAAGCTTTGATCAGATTGATAATGCTCCGGAAGAGAAAGAAAGAGGTATTACAATTAATACGTCACACGTAGAATATCAGACAGCTAACCGTCACTATGCACACGTTGACTGTCCTGGTCACGCCGATTATGTAAAGAACATGGTTACCGGTGCTGCTCAGATGGACGGTGCTATCCTGGTAGTTGCTGCTACCGATGGTCCTATGCCGCAAACCCGTGAGCACATCCTTCTTGGACGTCAGGTAGGTGTTCCGCGAATTGTAGTTTTCCTGAATAAAGTTGACCTTGTTGATGATGCTGAGCTGCTCGAGCTTGTAGATATGGAAGTAAGGGATCTGTTGAGCTTCTACGAGTATGACGGAGATAACGGTCCTGTAATTCAAGGTTCTGCCCTTGGAGCTCTTAACGGAGAAAAGCAATGGGTAGATACAGTTCTGGAGTTGATGGAAGCTGTGGATAACTGGATCGAATTGCCGGAGAGAGATGTGGATAAGGATTTCCTTATGCCTGTTGAAGATGTATTTACAATTACCGGTCGTGGTACTGTTGCGACAGGACGTATCGAAACCGGAGTTGCTAAAACAGGAGATCCTGTAGAGATTATCGGTATGGGTGCTGAAAAACTGACATCTACTATTACCGGGGTTGAAATGTTCCGTAAAATATTGGATAGAGGTGAGGCCGGAGATAACGTAGGTCTTCTTCTGAGAGGTATTGAGAAAACTCAGATCCGAAGAGGTATGGTAATCTGTAAGCCCGGATCTGTAAAGCCTCATGCCAAATTCAAGGCAGAGGTGTATATCCTGAAGAAAGAAGAAGGTGGTCGTCACACTCCTTTCCACAACAATTACCGTCCCCAGTTCTATGTACGTACAACTGACGTAACAGGAACTATCTCCCTTCCTGAAGGAGTGGAAATGGTAATGCCTGGAGATAACCTTACAATCACTGTGGAGCTTATCCAGCCTATCGCTCTTAACGTAGGTCTTCGATTTGCTATCCGTGAAGGTGGTAGAACGGTTGGAGCCGGACAGGTTACAGAAATATTAGACTAATCACGGTCTTAAGTTTATAAGAAAAAGCCGGGAGAAACCTGTTTTTGTTTAGGTTCTTCCGGCTTTACCAACGGGTGTAGTTCAAGGGTAGAATAGCGGTCTCCAAAACCGTTGATGGGAGTTCGAATCTCTCCACCCGTGCAAAGTAAGAAAAGATGACAATAGTAGGTTATATAAAAGAATCCTTCGTAGAGTTAAAACATAACGTTACCTGGCCAAGCTGGGCCGAAGGGCAGAGACTGATGGTTGTGGTGGCTGTTTTTTCTATATTGTTTTCTTTGGCTATATGGGGAATTGATGTTGCTTTTGGTGAGCTCATCAGTTTGTATTATAGTAAATTAAGTTAACATACGAATAGATTGCAATGGCAGAAGCATTAGTGAAACGGTGGTATGTAGTTAGGGCGGTCAGCGGTCAGGAGAATAAGGTGAAGTCTTACATCGAAAACGAAGTGGCTCGTCTTGGCTATTCCGATTATGTGGATGAAGTACTTGTGCCTACCGAAAAAGTAGTCCAGATACGCAACGGTAAGAAAGTGAACAAAGAAAGGGTTTACTTTCCCGGATATGTAATGGTGAAAGCTAACCTTGGCGGGGAAGTTACGCACATTATCAAATCCATTACCGGGGTTATCGGGTTCCTTGGGGAGGTAAAAGGAGGAGATCCTGTGCCTTTGCGTAAGTCCGAGGTGAACAGAATGCTTGGTAAAGTGGATGAGTTGTCCGTGAAGACCGATAACGTGGTTATACCATATGCTGTCGGAGAGACCGTAAAGGTTATAGACGGCCCGTTTAACGGTTTTAACGGAACCGTAGAAAAGGTGAACGAAGAAAAACGCAAGCTGGAAGTGATGGTGAAGATATTCGGAAGGAAGACACCGTTGGAGCTTAGCTATATGCAGGTAGAGAAAATTTAAAATGTTACATACAGAAGTGTCTTTTGCTTCCTTGGAAAAAGACGCTTCCTTATATTAAATTCTGAACAATGGCAAAAGAAGTTAGTAAAGTAGTTAAACTACAAGTTAGGGGAGGTGCTGCGAATCCGTCGCCACCGGTTGGACCCGCTTTAGGTGCTGCCGGCGTTAACATCATGGAGTTCTGTAAGCAGTTCAATGCACGTACACAGGACAAACAGGGTAAGGTATTACCTGTTGTTATCACGGTTTATAAAGACAAGTCATTTGACTTTCTGGTAAAGACACCGCCGGCGGCAGTTCAATTGAAGGAAGCGGCTAAGATTAAAAGTGGTTCCGGAGAGCCTAACCGTAAAAAAGTGGCCAGCATTACCTGGGATCAGGTGAGAGCTATTGCCGAAGACAAAATGCAGGATCTTAATGCGTTTACCGTAGAGTCTGCCATGAGCATGGTAGCGGGTACCGCAAGATCTATGGGGTTAACGGTTAGTGGTGAGAAGCCCTTTTAAATCTTAAAAGACAAGGAAAATGGCAAAATTGACGAAAAAGCAAAAAGAAGCTTTGTCTAAAATAGACAGAAACAAGCTGTATTCGGTAAACGAGGCTTCTACTTTGGTGAAGGAAATAACCAATGTGAAATTCGATGCTTCCGTAGACATTGCTGTAAGGCTTGGTGTGGATCCGCGTAAAGCAAACCAGATGGTACGTGGTGTGGTGACATTGCCGCACGGTACCGGTAAGGATGTGAAAGTTCTTGCCCTGGTAACACCGGATAAGGAAGCTGAAGCAAAAGAAGCGGGTGCAGACTATGTTGGTCTCGATGAATACCTGCAAAAGATAAAGGATGGCTGGACCGATGTTGATGTTATTATTACCATGCCCAGCGTTATGGGTAAATTAGGTCCGTTAGGACGTATTCTCGGACCCCGGGGATTGATGCCTAACCCTAAGACCGGTACGGTAACTATGGACGTGGCCAAAGCTGTAAGCGAAGTGAAGGCCGGTAAGATCGATTTTAAGGTTGATAAGACCGGAATTGTTCATGCAGCTATAGGAAAAGCTTCATTCACCCCGGAAAAACTTACCGGAAATGCGAATGAATTGATTCAAACTTTAATTAAACTAAAACCAACTGCAGCTAAAGGTACTTACATTAAGAGTATTCACTTGTCCAGTACAATGAGTCCTAGTGTGCCTGTAGACCCTAAGGCAGTTTAATTGGTAGTTAATAATTCTTTTAATCATGACGAGAGAAGAAAAAGCAACGGTAATCAGTGATTTAACTGCACAGTTGGCTGATAATGCAAATATCTACCTTGCAGATATATCTGGCTTGGATGCGACAGCTACCTCTAATTTGCGTAGGGCGTGTTTCAAGGCTAATGTAAAACTGGCAGTGGTAAAGAATACATTGCTTTCCAAAGCAATGGAAGCGTCTGATAAAGATTTTGGTGAGTTGCCTTCCATCCTGAAAGGTAATACTTCCCTGATGTTCTCCGAAACAGGTAATGTTCCTGCGAAACTGATAAAGGACTTCCGTAAAAAGTCGGATAAACCTCTGTTGAAAGGTGCTTTTATCGCAGAAGCGATCTATATCGGGGATGAGCAACTGGATGCCCTGGTTAACATCAAGTCCAAAGAAGAAGTTATCGGGGATATCATCGGATTGTTGCAATCACCTGCGAAGAATGTTATTTCCGGTCTTAAGTCAGGAGGAGGAAAACTTGCAGGTATCCTTAAGACTTTATCAGAAAAAGAATAAGTACGCACTTAAAAACAAATATATTTTAAAATTCTAAAAACGATAGAAATGGCAGATTTGAAAGATTTTGCAGAACAATTGGTTAACTTAACAGTAAAAGAAGTAAACGAGTTAGCTGACATATTGAAAGAAGAATACGGTATAGAGCCAGCTGCTGCTGCAGTTGCTGTTGCCGGAGGTGGAGCTGCTGCCGGAGGAGGAGAAGCTGTTGAAGAGAAATCTGAATTTGATGTAATCCTTAAAGCTGCCGGTGGATCTAAATTGGCAGTTGTTAAACTGGTAAAAGAACTTACCGGACTTGGACTTAAAGAAGCTAAGGAGATCGTAGACAGCGCTCCTAAAGCTATCAAAGAAGGAGTTTCTAAAGACGAAGCAGAAGGAATTAAATCTTCTTTAGAAGAAGCAGGAGCAGAGGTTGAACTTAAATAAGTTCCCTGAGCTTTAAAGCCTTGGTTTAGGTCTTTTCGCCGCGTGCGAACTAGGCCTAAACCCTTTTGCATATATAATTATATGCCTTATATTACTTATATTTTAATCAAAATTTTGTCCATTGATGTTCACAAATCAGACTGAAAGAATAAGTTTCGCCTCGGCCAAGAACACACCGGATTATCCCGATTTCTTGGACATTCAGATCCAATCGTTCCAGGATTTCTTCCAGCTGGAAACCAAATCTGAAGAAAGAGGACGTGAAGGGTTGTATAACACCTTCATGGAGAACTTCCCGATTACTGATACACGCAATCAGTTTGTATTAGAATTTTTAGATTATTTTGTGGACCCTCCAAGGTATACCATTCAGGAATGTATTGAAAGAGGGTTAACCTATAGTGTGCCTTTGAAAGCGAGGTTGAAACTGTATTGTACCGATCCGGAGCACGAGGACTTCGAAACCATAGTACAGGATGTTTACCTGGGTACCATACCCTATATGACACCCAGTGGTACTTTTGTTATCAATGGAGCCGAAAGAGTTGTGGTTTCCCAGTTGCACCGTTCTCCCGGAGTATTCTTTGGGCAGTCTTTCCATGCAAACGGAACAAAACTATATTCTGCCAGGGTAATACCTTTTAAAGGTTCCTGGATAGAGTTCGCTACCGATATCAACAGCGTAATGTACGCTTATATCGATAGGAAGAAAAAATTACCGGTAACTACCCTGTTCAGGGCCATAGGTTTTGAAAGGGATAAGGATATCCTTGAGATCTTTGACCTGGCGGAGGAAGTGAAAGTTTCCAAAACCGGTCTGAAGAAAGTATTGGGCAGAAAGCTCGCGGCCAGGGTATTGAACACATGGCATGAGGATTTTGTGGATGAAGATACCGGGGAAGTGGTTTCCATCGAGCGTAACGAGATCGTACTCGACAGGGATACCATTCTTGAAAAGGAACATATAGATGAGATTATCGACGCGGATGTAAAGACTATCCTCCTGCACAAGGAAGACAGCCAGACAGCCGATTATGCGATAATCCACAATACATTGCAAAAAGACCCTACCAACTCCGAAAAAGAAGCGGTAGAACACATATACCGGCAATTGCGTAACGCGGAACCGCCCGACGAGGAGACCGCCCGCGGAATTATCGATAAACTCTTCTTCTCCGACCAGCGCTACAACCTCGGGGATGTAGGACGTTACAGGATGAACAAGAAGCTGGGACTGAATATCGACATGGATAAGCAGGTCCTGACCAAAGAAGATATTATTACCATAATCAAGTATCTGATAGAACTTATCAGTGCCAAAGCAGAAGTGGATGATATCGACCACTTGTCCAACAGGCGTGTAAGGACTGTTGGAGAACAGTTGTCCGCACAGTTCGGTGTGGGACTGGCACGTATGGCCAGAACTATCCGGGAACGTATGAACGTAAGGGACAATGAGGTATTTACCCCCATTGACCTTATCAATGCCAAAACCCTGTCATCCGTTATTAACTCTTTCTTCGGTACCAACCAGTTGTCCCAGTTTATGGACCAGACAAACCCGTTGGCGGAGATTACCCACAAGAGACGTCTGTCTGCCCTCGGGCCGGGAGGTCTCTCCAGGGAGAGGGCCGGGTTTGAGGTGCGGGACGTTCACTATACACACTACGGACGTCTTTGCCCGATTGAAACACCGGAAGGACCGAACATTGGTTTGATCTCTTCACTGAGTGTTTTTGCCAAAGTGAACAATATGGGATTCATTGAAACACCGTACCGCAAAGTGGAGAACGGTAAAGTAGATGTTTCCGAGTTTACCTATCTGAGTGCAGAAGAAGAAGAAGAAAAACTCATCGCCCAGGCAAACATTCCTCTGGATGAAGACGGAACAATACTGAAAGATAAGGTTATTGCGCGTGAGGAGGGTGACTTCCCGGTAGTAGACCCTGCACAGGTACATTATACCGACGTAGCGCCAAACCAGATAGCCTCCATATCCGCATCACTCATTCCTTTCCTGGAACACGATGATGCGAACCGTGCCCTGATGGGATCTAACATGATGCGTCAGGCCGTGCCGATACTGAAGCCCGACTCGCCTATTGTAGGTACCGGACTGGAAAGAAGGGTAGCCTCCGACTCCAGGGTACTTATCAATGCCGAAGGTAACGGTGTCGTGGAATATGTGGATGCTCAGAAAATAACCATTAAATACGACAGAACGGAAGAAGAAAGGCTGGTGAGTTTTGACGATGATTCCAAGACATACGAGCTGATCAAATTCCGTAAGACGAACCAGGGGACCTCCATTAACCTGAAACCTATCGTTAAGAAAGGGGACCGGGTGGCAAAAGGACAGGTACTTTGCGAGGGTTATGCGACCCAGCAGGGAGAACTTGCACTGGGAAGAAACATGCAGGTAGCCTTTATGCCCTGGAAAGGATATAACTTCGAGGATGCGATCGTGATCTCGGAGAAAGTGGTACGTGAAGATATCTTTACATCAATACATATCGACGAGTATTCTCTTGAGGTAAGGGATACCAAACTCGGAGCGGAAGAACTTACCAACGATATCCCGAACGTTTCTGAAGAAGCCACAAAAGACCTGGACGAACAGGGAATGATAAGGATCGGTGCCGAAGTGAAGCCCGGCGATATTCTTATCGGTAAGATTACACCGAAAGGAGAGTCCGACCCTACACCGGAAGAAAAACTGCTTCGTGCGATCTTCGGGGATAAGGCAGGTGATGTAAAAGACGCATCGCTGAAAGCTTCTCCTTCATTGAACGGGGTGGTGATCGATAAAAAACTGTTCTCCAGGGCTATTAAAGACAAGCGCAAGAGAGCAAAAGACAAAGAAGATATCGCCAAACTCGACCTGGAGTACAATACTAAGTTCGAAAACCTGAAAAGTGTACTTGTAGAAAAACTGTTTACCCTGGTAAACGGAAAAACTTCACAGGGCGTATTGAACGATCTGGGCGAGGAAGTATTGCCAAAAGGTAAGAAATACACCCTGAAAATGCTCAACGGTGTAGATGACTTTGCTCACCTGGTCGGAGGAACGTGGACAACGGACGATCATACCAATGTATTGATAGCCGATCTGCTTCACAATTACAAGATTAAACTGAACGATCTTCAGGGAGCGTTGCGCAGAGATAAGTTTACTATATCCGTGGGGGATGAACTTCCCGCAGGGATCATGAAACTTGCCAAGATTTACATCGCTAAGAAACGTAAACTGAAAGTCGGGGATAAAATGGCCGGACGCCACGGTAACAAAGGTATTGTGGCTCGTATCGTTCGCCAGGAAGACATGCCTTTCCTGGAAGACGGAACACCGGTGGATATAGTGCTCAACCCCCTTGGGGTACCTTCCCGTATGAACATCGGACAGATTTATGAAACCGTGCTCGGATGGGCCGGTAAGAAACTGGGAAGGAAGTTCGCTACGCCTATCTTTGACGGTGCCTCACTAGATGAGATCAACAAGTATACCGATGAGGCCGGAGTGCCGAGATTCGGGCATACCTATCTCTATGACGGTGGTACCGGAGAGCGTTTTGACCAGCCTGCGACCGTAGGAGTGATCTACATGATCAAACTGGGGCACATGATCGACGACAAAATGCACGCCCGTTCTATCGGACCGTATTCACTTATCACGCAGCAACCGCTCGGAGGTAAGGCGCAGTTCGGTGGACAGCGTTTCGGAGAGATGGAGGTATGGGCATTGGAAGCCTACGGAGCATCCAGCACACTAAGGGAAATACTTACCGTGAAGTCCGATGACGTTATCGGTAGGGCCAAAACCTATGAAGCTATAGTGAAAGGAGAGGCCATGCCGGAACCCGGCCTGCCGGAATCTTTCAACGTGTTGATGCACGAACTCAAAGGTCTGGGACTCGATATCAGACTGGAGGAATAATTTATACAACGAGGTACCCGGCAGCCCGTTAAAGACGGATTGCCGGTGCCCCGTACCAAATTACACTTAATTCATTATCACCATACATCATGGCAAGAGGAAAAGATAAGAATACAGTAACGAGATTTAATAAGATCTCTATAGGCTTGGCATCGCCGGAGTCTATCCTCGCGGAATCCCGCGGAGAGGTTTTGAAGCCGGAAACCATAAACTACCGGACGCACAAACCGGAACGTGACGGGTTGTTTTGTGAACGGATATTCGGTCCGGTTAAGGATTATGAATGTGCTTGCGGGAAATACAAGAGGATAAGATATAAGGGTATTGTATGCGACCGGTGTGGTGTAGAAGTTACAGAGAAAAAAGTACGAAGAGACCGCGTAGGGCATATCAACCTCGTAGTACCTATCGCACATATATGGTATTTCAGGTCCCTGCCTAATAAAATAGGCTACCTGCTGGGGCTTCCTTCCAAGAAACTGGACATGATAATCTACTACGAGCGTTATGTAGTGATCCAGCCCGGAAATGCCAAGAATGCCGAAGGAGAAGATTTACAGCAGATGGACTTCCTCACCGAAGAGGAATACCTGAACATTCTGGACAGTCTTCCGCAGGATAACCAGTACCTGGAAGATACCGATCCCAATAAGTTTATCGCTAAAATGGGAGCGGAGTGTATCATTGAGTTGTTGAACAGGATTGACCTGGACGCTTTGTCTTATGACCTGCGTCATAAAGCCAACAACGAAACATCTAAGCAGAGAAAGACCGAAGCCCTGAAAAGGCTGCAGGTTGTGGAAGCATTCCGTGAAGCACAGCAAAACAGGGAAAACAAGCCGGAATGGATGATCCTGAAGGTGATCCCCGTTATCCCGCCGGAACTGCGCCCGTTGGTGCCGCTGGACGGAGGACGTTTTGCAACATCCGACCTGAATGACCTGTACCGAAGGGTTATCATAAGAAACAACCGTTTGAAAAGGTTGATGGAGATCAAGGCTCCGGAAGTGATCCTCAGGAACGAAAAAAGGATGCTTCAGGAATCTGTGGACTCCCTGTTCGACAATACCCGTAAGTCTTCCGCAGTGAAAACCGAATCGAACAGACCGTTGAAATCCCTGTCAGACTCCCTTAAAGGAAAACAGGGGCGTTTCCGTCAGAACCTCCTCGGTAAGAGGGTGGATTACTCCGCGCGTTCGGTTATTGTTGTAGGTCCGGAACTGAAAATGTACGAATGCGGTCTGCCTAAAGACATGGCAGCGGAGATTTACAAGCCTTTTGTTATCCGTAAACTGATAGAAAGAGGTATTGTAAAAACCGTAAAATCCGCGAAAAAGATCATAGATAGAAAAGAGCCTGTAGTATGGGATATCCTGGATAACGTGATCAAGGGACACCCGGTTCTGCTGAACCGTGCCCCCACACTGCACAGGCTGGGTATTCAGGCATTCCAGCCCAAGCTTATAGAAGGTAAGGCCATTCAGCTGCACCCGCTCGCATGTACGGCTTTTAATGCTGACTTTGACGGTGACCAGATGGCGGTGCACCTGCCGTTAGGGCCGGAAGCCATACTGGAAGCACAGTTGTTAATGCTCGCTTCACATAACATCCTTAACCCGGCAAATGGTTCGCCGATTACCGTACCTTCCCAGGATATGGTACTCGGACTTTACTATATGACCAAGGAGCGAAGAAGTACTCCCGAAGCACCTGTAAAAGGAGAAGGACTTACTTTCTACTCTCCGGAGGAAGTGATTATAGCATATAATGAGAAGAAAGTTGACCTGAACGCTATCATTAAGGTAAGAACCAAAGATTTTAATGACGAAGGCGAACTGGTGACTAAAATTCTTGAAACTACGGTAGGTAGAGTATTATTTAACGAAGTAGTACCCGAACAGGCCGGATTTATCAATACCGTACTGACCAAGAAGTCGCTGCGGGACATTATCGGTTACGTACTTAAAGTAACCGATGTACCTACGACGTCGGACTTCCTGGATAAAATAAAGAGTACGGGATACGGAATGGCATTCAAAGGAGGGCTTTCTTTCAGTCTGGGTGATATTATTATCCCTGAAGAAAAACACCAGATGATTGCCGAAGCCAATGAGCAGGTAGACGGTATTATGATGAACTATAACATGGGGCTTATTACCAATAACGAACGTTATAACCAGGTAATTGACGTGTGGACATCTACCAATGCCATGCTTACCGAATTGGCTATGAAACGTATCCGTGAGGATAAACAAGGGTTCAACTCCGTGTATATGATGCTCGATTCCGGTGCAAGGGGGTCCAAGGAACAGATCCGTCAGCTTACCGGAATGCGTGGTCTGATGGCGAAACCTAAAAAATCTACTGCCGGAGGTGGAGAGATTATCGAGAACCCGATCCTCTCGAACTTTAAAGAAGGACTATCGATCCTGGAATACTTTATCTCTACGCACGGTGCGCGTAAAGGTCTTGCGGATACCGCCCTTAAAACTGCGGATGCCGGTTACCTTACACGTCGTCTCGTAGACGTTTCACAGGACGTAATTATCAATACCGAAGATTGCGGAACACTGAGAGGTGTGGAAGTGGAAGCGCTGAAAAAGAACGAAGAGATCGTAGAATCTCTCGGAGAGCGAATCCTGGGCCGTGTATCCCTTCATGATATTTACGATCCGCTGACCGAAGAACTGCTTGCGGTTTCCGGTGAAGAGATTACCGAAGAGATTGTGAAGAAGATAGATGCGTCTCCGCTGGAGCGCGTTGAAGTGCGATCTGCACTTACATGTGAGGCCAAGCAGGGAATTTGTGCCAAGTGCTACGGCCGGAACCTGGCTACCGGTAAAATGGTACAAAAAGGTGAAGCAGTAGGTGTAATTGCAGCACAGTCCATCGGTGAACCGGGTACACAGTTAACACTGCGTACATTCCACGTGGGTGGTATTGCAGGTAACATCTCCGAAGAGAGCAAGCTGCATGCCAAGTTCAACGGTATAGTTACTATAGAAGATCTGAAAACCGTAAAAAGCGAAAATGCGGAAGGAAAGGTTGTAGATGTGGTTATATCCCGTACCTCCGAAGTGAAGATCACTGACGAGAAAACCGGAATAGTATTGAGTACAAACAACATTCCTTACGGTTCGCAGATATTTATCAAAGATGGTCAGAAAATAAGCAAAGGCGATGTGATCTGCCAGTGGGACCCTTACAACGGTGTTATTATTTCCGAGTTTTCCGGAAGCATCGTCTACGAAAACGTAGAACAGGGAGTAACTTACCAGGTAGAGATTGACGAACAAACAGGTTTCCAGGAAAAGGTTATTTCCGAGTCCAGGAATAAGAAACTCATTCCTACGTTGCTTATCAAAGGCAGTAAGGGAGAGACCCTGCGTTCGTACAACCTTCCGGTGGGTGCACACATTATGGTTGATGACGGAGAGAAGATCAGGGAAGGTAAAGTATTGGTTAAGATACCTCGTAAATCGGCCAAAGCCGGGGATATTACGGGAGGTCTGCCAAGGGTTACCGAACTTTTCGAAGCCCGGAACCCATCCAACCCTGCTGTTGTTTCCGAAATAGACGGAGTAGTTTCTTTCGGTAAAATAAAACGGGGGAACAGGGAGATCATTGTGGAGTCCAAACTTGGTGAGATTAAAAAGTATCTCGTAAAGCTTTCCAACCAGATCCTCGTTCAGGAAAATGACTTTGTAAGGGCCGGAATGCCATTGTCCGACGGTTCTGTTACACCGGAAGATATCCTGAATATCAAAGGACCTTCTGCCGTACAACAGTACCTGGTTAACGAAGTACAGGAAGTATACCGTCTGCAAGGGGTTAAGATCAATGACAAACACTTTGAAGTAGTGGTTCGTCAGATGATGCGTAAAGTACAGATCAATGATCCCGGAGATACGATTTTCCTCGAAGGACAATTGGTCCACAAAGATGACTTTATCGAAGAGAACGACGAACTGTTCGGTAAGAAGGTTGTTGAGGATGCAGGAGAATCTACGGCGCTTAAAGCCGGCCAGATTGTAACCTTGCGCCAGTTGAGAGATGAAAACTCTCTCCTTAAAAGGGCGGATAAGAAACTGGTTGTGGCAAGAGATGTGGTACCCGCTACCGCTTCACCGGTGCTCCAGGGTATCACCAGGGCATCGCTGCAAACCAAGTCGTTTATCTCGGCAGCTTCGTTCCAGGAAACTACCAAAGTGCTCAATGAGGCAGCCGTTAACGGTAAGGTAGATACGCTGGAAGGACTGAAAGAGAATGTTATAGTAGGACATAAGATTCCAGCCGGTACCGGTATGCGTGATTATGACAATATTATCGTAGGATCCAAAGAAGAATACGATGAGATCATGAGCAGCAAACAGGAAGCAAGTCTTTATTAAATATTAACAGAAGTAAAACGGGGCCGGGATATATATTCCGGCCCCTATGTTTTTTACCGGGAATCTAAAACCGTACGAGATGAGTGACCAGAACACACCGAAAAAAGCAAAAATAGATATAGAACTGGATGAGAGCGTAGCCGAAGGAACATATTCCAATCTGGCGATAATCAATCATTCCATATCCGAATTTGTAGTGGATTTTATAAGCGTTATGCCCGGAACACCTAAGGCAAAAGTGAAAAGCCGTATAATCCTTACACCGCAGCATGCCAAACGCTTCATGAAGGTACTGGGTGAAAATATCCATCGTTTCGAATCGGCACACGGAGAGATCAAGGACGATGACCAGCCCCCGATACCGCTGAATTTCGGCCCTACGGGAGAAGCTTAATAGTATGGCCCTGAACTTTCCGGTTCAGGGCTTTTCGTATTTATCGCTGTGCTTATCCTCCTTTTTGGGGATATGTAAGGCATAAATTTTCCGGTTATAGTGGATATATGGACAGAATTTCAGAAATTAGCAGAAATATAAGGGGCCTAAAGCCGGAGGACGATAGAAACGTGACTTTTAAAAAGTTATATCCGGAAAGAACTTCCTTCCAAACAAAAATATCAGATACAATGAAGAAAATAATAGTATTCGCTTTCGTTATATTCGGAGTGTTTTCCGGATTTGCGCAAAGTAGTGTTAACGGGTATAAATATGTTATTGTGCCTAAAAAGTTCGATTTCCTGAAGAAAGAGAACCAGTACCAGGTAAATGCCCTGACCAAGTTTTTATTCGAAAAATATAATTTCACCACTGTTTATGCCAATAATCTCACCGAAGAAATGGAGCAAAACAGTTGTCTTGCCCTCAAAGCGGATGTAAGAGACGATTCCAATATGTTTACCACGAAATTGGTGGTGGAACTTACGAACTGCAGGGGGGAAGTAGTTTTTGTTTCGGAAGAAGGCAAGAGTAAGGAAAAGGATTATAAAGCAGCCTATCATGATGCCCTGCGAAAGGCTTTTCTTTCCGTGGAAGAACTGAACTATTCATATGATCCGTCGCTATCAATAGTGTCCCGGCGTCAGGTTGCGACATCCGCCCCCGCACAGCAGGTGTCTGCGGCGTCTTCAACATCGCCCGTAAATGAAGTTCCCCGGAACAACCAGGCAACGGAAGCTGCGCAGAACGTTCGGCAAAGGGTGGAGACAAAGGTAACTGCGGTGAATAATGCCAATGTACTGTATGCCCAGCCGGTGGATAACGGTTATCAATTGGTAGACAGTACTCCCAAAGTAATTTTCGTATTGCAGAATACCAGTGCAGATAATGTTTTTATCATTAAAGATAAGAACGGGATGCTCATGCAGAAAGACGGAAAATGGATCGCGGAATATTATAAAGAGGGAGAGCGGGTTCAGGAAGAACTGAATATTAAATTCTAGACGATATCTTGGAAATTTCAGGGATAGATATTACACTACGCTTTTGCAGTTAGTGTAATATCTATTCTTTTTTTTCACTCTCCTGACTTTCGTCCGGATCTTCTATAAAATTCCCTTCCTCGTCAAAATGCCTGAGGAAAGGGTCGCTCTTTTCGTCATAATCTTCTCTTTCCCATGCGTATTTGACTGGTTTGGGAAGTTTCCCCCGGATGAACACTGCCAGGATAAAGCCGGTGATGAACCCGGCTAAATGCCCTTCCCAGGAGATCTCTTCATCAATGGGAAAAATATACCACAATAAGCTCCCGTACAGGAATACGACCAGCAGGGACAAGGCGATCAGTCGGTAATAACGGGTAAAGATTCCTTTAAAGAAAATAAAACTGCTAAGCATATAGATGAGTCCGCTGGCACCGATATGATAAGCTTCACGCCCTACGATCCATGTGAGAAAACCGGTAAGCAATGTACCATACAGCATTACACTAAGGCTATGTCTGCCATAAAAATAGAGCAGGATGATTCCGAGGATGAGCAGAGGAAAAGTATTATTGTACAGATGCTTGATGGAACCGTGTATGAAAGGACTGAACAAGATACCCCTTAGCCCGGATATTTTTCTGGGAAGTATGCCATAATCGGAAAAGTCATAGCCAAATCGCACTTCTACCCAGTATACCGTCCACAAGATCAAAATAAAGAAAAAGGGATAAAGTATGGCAGTCGGAGAAAAATGAAAAGTTTTCTGGTCTTGCATGGAGTTGTTTTAATTAGTCAATTAATCAATCAGCCAATGGTCCTGTCGGCCAATTATCACTTTTTCAAATTGACAAACAGGTTGCCAAAAACCCGGAACATGGTAAATTGTCATCTAAATGGATATTCCGTCGATACTGACCCCCGTACCGGGGATGTTGACCCCTTAGAAGATTTTGGT
>NZ_RJTM01000088.1 GCF_003725735.1 Sinomicrobium pectinilyticum
TCTCTCCCGTGGTATAGGCCGCTATCAGCTCCAATATATCGTCAGTGATCTTATCCATGACTGTATCTATCCTATATTTATATTATGAGTACATAACAAAAAATCCAAATTCATTACTTTCCGGACTTGGGACATCAAGATATAAGACGTAAGACTGATATATCAGCCTTTAACATTTTAAATGTCTTATGCCCTAATTGTTTTTTGTCATGTGCTAAAATTTTATATATCAAACTTTTTCAAGAACTGAGAAAAAAGACATAAAATCAAACCTCTTGTTAAAGCAATAATAACAGGACCATGATAGCAAGCAATTGGCGAAGCTGTTTCAGGGCCCTGGAATAATGAGTCTTTACCGTGTTTATGGATATACCCATTTGCTCAGCTACTTCTTTGTATTTCATATTTTGCAGTACGATGGCCTTAAAAACTTCCCTACCTTTTTCCGGAAGGGCTTCAATCTCCTTATAAAGTTTCTCTTTTTCCTGTTCTGAAACTTCGCGGGAGCTCTGTTCTTCTTCCATAAGTGTATTGACCTCATCTTCAATCTCCTCAAAGTAATACCGGGAATTTCTTTTAACAGCCAACAAGGCATTATTCCTCACAGCCATAAATAGATATGGACCTATGGGCGCTTCAAATTCCAAATACAATTTTTTGTCCCATATCTTTATAAATAATTCCTGGACAATATCTTCGGCCACAGAAAAGGAATCGCAATATTTCAGAGCATAGCTAGTCAACGGCTCATAGTAAAGGTCAAACAACTCTTTGTAGCCCGAGGGGTTTCCATTTTTAAGTTTTTCCAGGATGGTCAGATCTCTTGATCCCATAAATATATTGCCACAACAAATTAATCTCCAAAGCTATTTTCGGAGTATCAAAAACAATTATAGAGAAAAATTCCCCTATAATGGCGCGTAAATTAACTAAAATAATGCGAATCAGCAATAGCACCTCCCTAGGTTTCCCCTTATTCAAAGAAAATTCAGGTATGATCGGAAGAAAAAAAATCCTTTTGCTATGAGTTCTCAGAAATTGATTACCTCATCAAGAGCTTTGTCTGCTTCCTTATTAATAAAATTAGCCTGGTAGTTCAGGATTGTTTTTAATCACTATGCCAATATAATTTCTGTAACATTAACGGGGGTATCCTTTCCCCTGCAATATTACCAAAACTATGACGGGCAATATGATTCGACAACGACTTTTCTATACCACATTGGGTAGCAATACGCTCAAGGTATTTATTGAGAAGGCTTGCGGCATTCCTTGTTTTTACAAAAACACCCTCCGGGTTTTTGAGGTCCGCATCACGCAAAAATGGAAATACAAATCCTCGGTATATTTGTAATAGTCACTATTTGATCTGACAGTTGGGGGTTACTAAAAATCACCAACGCCCCTCTACATTATACATCTTTTATCATTTTTTGGTTTTAGCAGGTCGCGTGCCATTCAGCCTTCCCTTTCGGCCACGCCACCAAACAACAGATGTGTCCGGGTCGCTGTCCTTGCGAGGATACCCCGCAGCAGGGGCATGCTTAAATAATTTTCCTATAAATAGCGACAGCGGCTTTATGCGGAAAATTATTTGACCTGGACACACCGTAAGGCCAACCGCTTCCGTTGTCCCGGGAGCGTGTTGGTCTGTTGTTTATAGCACAAGACTTGCGAAAACCAAAAACAAGTGTAGCCACAAATTCCTGTTTTTAACATTGTCTTTTATCATAACTGTCTTCTCCATAATCTATTTCTCTTTACTATCAATCAAACCTAAAATTCTAAAATCAGCAGGGCTGCCGAGATCCGAGCGCATACAGCCCAAAACATCGGTTGTGACACAATCGGACATCTTGCCGTTACCTTTGACGGGAACTAACCGTATTATTACAACATCTTAAAGCATGCTACGGATAGTTATATCATCTTAATAAAGATTTTCTTTTATGTATTTCAGCTCTTTGGGTGTAAGCGCTACCCGGAAATAAGATTTTGCAAGAGGAGGGCGGCCTTAATCTTGGCCTAAGTGGTTAACCTGACCTTGATGGAATTGACCACCTGTTAAAGTGAAAATAAAGCCCCAAAATATTTTACCGAACAAACCTATGTTGCGAGGTAAAATTCCTTTTTCTTATGATTGCTCCTTCTTGGTAATTGATGAAAAAAATATCAGTCTCATAGAACTTTCCGAAGGATTTGCCGTAAATATTTTGTGCTTGTGAAATGTGGGTAACAGTTTGAATAAATATCGATAGAATTTGATAAATTTACAGACCTGAATGATTAAAATTGATTAATCGATATGCAGTGTAAAAAAGACGCACAACCCACTGTATTTTATTTTGTGTTGTAGCGCGGAATCTTATGAGTGAAGAAAAATTCTTGCATTTACTAAAAAAAGTCTTTGAGTTAAGGGAGGATATTAATTCAGAAAATTATAAATATAGAGGAGATCAAGTTGCTAAAATAATCAATGAAAGATTTCCTGAACTGGAAACGTATAAAGAAGAAATTAACAAAAGGATTCACCGACTTTACAGGAGGCCTTGATTTTTATCTTCGAAAATAACCAATAGTCACTTATTGTCTAACCCTAATTTCGTTTTTATATGCGCCAGCTCTTCAGGCCTGATTTCCAGTTTGAAATAGGGTTTTCCGAAGGTGCTATTTACTGATTTTAATTGTCCCAGAATTTTTTTAAAGCGCTGTTTGGTATCTGCAAGTTCCTTTGTCAATCGAGAACACTTCTCTTCATAATAGTCCAGCTCTTCCCGGATTTCTTCAATGCTTTGCTTTCCCTCTTTGAGTGTATGTTTTTCAAAATATTTCTTTTCCTGCCATAGCTTTTTCTTAGATTTCCCCGCGGGAGAAGTATTTTCAAACAGGGATTGCAGCATCTCCACAGTAGGTTGGGTTTGCTGCTTTTCTATATCCTTTACAATAGAAATAACAGCATTAATACGCTTTTTCAGTACATTTTCCAAAGTCTGCATATTTGGCCCTATGACATCCTTTGGAGAGATTTCATTGTACTCAAAAAATTCCAGCATGAGCAACAAAGTCATGGATTGGGATTGGGACAGTTTTTTGCAATACTTCCGGAATTTTTGGGCTACCGAAGTTTTAATCTTCAATCCTTCAAAGGCTTCTTTTTCGTATCCTATATCCATTTTTTCATAAAAATTTTACGGGTTTTACTGGGCTGAGCGCGTTTTTGTTATAAAAATGGAAAATTTTATTTCATGGCAATAAAACCATACTAAATCAATTCGTTGATTATAAGAGTGTTACAAACAAACATAATCCGTAATGTCGCGTCAGCGCATTACCCTCTTGCTATTCCCCTTAGATTCGCACTGTTATTCATATAGAGTTATTCGTTTTTAGTTAATAAAAATGTAAGTGATTGAGTTTCTTTTGTTTTTGCTTCTTTTTATTTTCTTTGTTGATATCCTCCATAATTGTGAATAACAATCAGACCGATACAGGCGAATTAGGCGCTAAATAAAGCTGTTGGCTTAATCTTGCATTGTTTGTAAAATCCTTTATCGGTTGTCTCTGAATCAGCATCAAATGGAAATCCAGGTTTTCAGGCCTAATATTAGGGTTTCGATGGCCATTCAGATTTTACTGTACTTGTCTGAAACTATAATTCCCTAACAGGATACTTTATGTATCATCAGGCCTATTCTTGTTATTCATATAAAGGTGTAAAGAGATATTAACTATCTTATTTATAAGTGCATACCTTTATGATTATGAATAACAGCCAAACCGGTAAAGGCGAATGAATTGCTATTCAAAGTTTTCAGACTTAGGCACTAAGATGACATCCTTTATCGGTTATGTTCTGAACTGGTATCCAATGGAAATTCAGGCTTTCAGGCCTATTAATAGGGATTAGATATTCCTTCAGAAATAGGGCTGTATTCGTTCGTATATATTTCATTTTTAAAAATCTATGTATCATGAAAAAAACAGACTTCCGGTATTTTATTGGTATCGATGTATCTAAACGCACTTTGGATGTAGCTATCCTCAAAGAACAAACTACGTCCTCTTTTGTTTTTGATAATACGGTAAAAGGGATCAGGGCTTTTTTAAGATTGCTTAGGAACCAGGGAATTGCTCTCAGGGACACGCTTATATGTATGGAACACACTGGGGTATATGGTAGGCTTGTCCTGAGCAAGCTACTTGAAAAACAAGCTAATATTTGTGTAGAAATGGCTTTGAGAATTGCACGTAGTATGGGGATCCAACGAGGTAAAAATGATAAAATTGACGCTATTCGGATTGCCAGGTATGCCGCTAAAAATTGTGATGAGTTAGCATTGTACCAACCCGTTCCGGAGATTTTGGAAAAAGTTAAAATCCTGGTCAAAATCCGGGAAAAACTGGTCCACTTCAGAGCGGACCTGAGCAAACACCCCAATGAAATTAAGGCTTTTGCCCCAGAACTTGGTAAACTGGCCGAAAAGAATATTAAAAAGACCATCAACTGCCTGACCAAAGAAATTAACCGTATAGAAGCTGAATTGCGGGCTCTTGTCCTCTCCGATGACAAACTCAATACCACCATCGGGTTGGTAACTTCCGTTACCGGAATTGGCATGATGACTGCATTGTATTTAACCATTTTTACAAATTTTTTTACGCGTTATCATAACCCTAAACAACTGGCGTGTTACTGCGGTGTAGTCCCCTTTGAACACACTTCGGGGTCAAGTGTGGAGAAGAACTCCAGAGTCCATCATATCGCCAATAAAACACTTAAAAAACAGTTGCATATGTGTGCTCTGGTGGCGGTACGCTGTGATCCTGAAATTAAAATCTATTTTGAACGGAAGGCAGAGGAAGGAAAAAACAAAATGCTTCTTCTCAATAACGTCAGAAATAAACTTGTGCTGAGGGTCTGTGCCGTAATTAAACGGCAAAAACCATATCAGAAAAGAGTGGCTTAATACACTGGATTTTTGGGTGATGCTATTTTTCATTTTTTCCTTGGTTTTGTCATGGAAATCTTAGATTCGCTTATAATTTTCATTGTAACTAAAACCTCCTGGACGGCCCACCTAAATACATAAAGTTAAACATCTCATAGAGTCGGTCTGCTATCCGGTTTCTTCGCTCTTCCATTTGATTTCCATAAAAAGCTTTCAGTTCATCAATGGTAAGATTTGTAGTGACAAAGGTCTTGGTGCCCTTGTATTTGAATTCATTGTAGCGGAGTTCTAAAATCCTGCCCAAAAGTTTTTCTTTTACACCCCATGCGTTGGCCAGGCGTTCTGTTCCAAGATCATCAAAATGTACCTTCCCTTTGGCGAATTTCTCGATAACATACTCCCCTTTCTTATTATACTGGGATACCACATCATGGACGGATATACTGCTAAACCAAAACCGCATCAGGTGATATTTCCTGCTTATGCCCTGGATAATGTCAAAGACAGAACTTTTACCTGTCCCACAGGGGCCATAGATTAAAAGTCCTTTTCGCAGCTCTCCGTTGGATTCTTTTTCAAATGCTATGTCATTAGCCCAATATTGAGAGAGCAGGTTTAGAAATTCCCGGTTATGCTGGTCAACGATAAAGGGACGGTTCATCTTTCCGAAATAGAGCTGCCCTTCCTTCCATAAAAGGGATTTGAATTGTGCTGTGGTCATTATGGACCTTGGCGACTTTTGAGGGATATAAGGAGATACACCATTTGGAAAAACTTTTTTCTTTTCATCAGCCATGTCATTTTTACCTTCCCTATCCTTTTTTGGGGTGGTTTCGCGTTCGGCTCTATTCTTTGTCTTCCCTTTCATGGCTTCCTCGGGTTTACTTTTCTTTTTTTAAAATTTTTCTTTTTATAATTATTACTATTTAATATTTCTTT
>NZ_RJTM01000089.1 GCF_003725735.1 Sinomicrobium pectinilyticum
GTATTATCCTTAAAGAATGCTTGTATAGGCCTATTCAAATTTTCTTGTATAGGCTTCTCAAAAATGCTGATATACCTATTCAGGATTTCTTTAGTACCCTCATCCCGGTACAGGTGCCTCTGGATATACCCCAAATCCTCCAGTTGTTTTAACCAGAAATTGATCGATTGGGTAGATACCTGGAACAATTCTTCAAAATACCGGTTAGTGGCATAGCAAAAACCTAACTGGTTGGTCAGGGAAGTGATCTCTGCATATAGGATTTTGGCATTCGGGGTCAGTCTTTTGTCGTACCTGACCGGTGCCGGGAGAATGGAGTAATATGACGGCTGTTCCCTTTGCATTATTTCCTGCTCGGTTTAATTAAACCGGGGTTCTTCCGGGCCAATTCCAAAAGTTCTACTTTGGAAAAGAAAATAGACCGACCGATCTGGAAGTAAGGTACTAATCCCTTTTTCTTCCAACTAATTAAGCTCGTTACCGAAATACCCAAAAACCTGGCGGCTTCTTTTTGGGTTAACCGGTCTTCTTCCGAGTTCATGGGGGTATGGGAAACTATTTCGGTCTTCCGGATTTCTTCCACAACCATGCGTACCACCCTTTTCAAGTCTTCCTTGTTGTGGGTATAAAACAATACATTGCTCATCATCAAACTGTTTTAAGATTAAACTTCCGTTTCAACAGTTCAAAGTTGGCTTAAAAAGGGGAAGACTCGTTAAACATTCGCCTAATTGGAAATACAAGGGATTGAAAATAAGACAAGTGTATTCAACAATAAAGCGTTTTTATCTTTATCGTTTTCTTCTAATCCGGTCAAGAAAGGTTCGGATATTGGGAGTGCTTTTATAATTCTCTGAAAATTTATTCTCACTGGGAATTTTTTCTATGGAATTTCCCAACCAGGGATAAATGGTATTGAGAAAGGTAGAGACATCCGAAAATGAATTGGTGATAATTTCTTCTTTACACAAAACCCAAAACAATTCAATAAAGTTTGTTTTATCATCTATGGGAGGGGCTTCAAAAGGGCCTTTTATTTTCCGAAGGCGTTGATGTTTTTTTTCGGTTTCAAAGTGCATGTAAACAAAATACCGGATTTCGTTCTCGTATTGATGGTAATAATAGTCATTCAGATAATTCACCAGGTCTTTCTGCCCTATCCCCTCTTTTCCGTGGTATCCCTGCGGCCGCAGCTTTAATTTTAGGGATACAGTTGAAACCGGGGCAAAAAGATGATCTTTAAGTTTTATATTTGATCTTTCAGGTACTTCTTCAGGATTTTCTTTATAGTCCACTACTTTCCAAGAGCCGTCTATATATTTGACCCGCCGTTTTTTGATGTAAAAATATACGGCTGTTCCGCTAATTGCCGTGAACAG
>NZ_RJTM01000090.1 GCF_003725735.1 Sinomicrobium pectinilyticum
TTGCCGTGAACAGGATATAAATTACGGCAAAAGAAAAACGCCAGAACGATCCGTATGAATCATCCGAGAAAAAGTATATAAGCAGAAAAGTAAAGAGGATAAAAAGAGAAACAAAGAATATAAGATAGAGATATGTTTTGAAGAAATGTTTGATTTTTCGGGTGAACCTGTTAATGGCACGATCAATTTTCATCAACAGTATCCCGATATGTTCAAAAAAACGGTTCATACTTTATTCCAGGTATCCTCCATTTCCTTTTGCTTAAAATCTTCGGCGATTTTTACATAGCGCTTAAAAGAGCTTTCTTTCTTATGGCCCGTAATGTTCCGGACGACCAATTCTTTCATGCCTAGGATCAGGCTATTGGTCACAAAGGTTTTCCGGGCAGTATGGCTGGTAATCAATTCGTGTTTGGGAAGGGTTTTATCAATCCGTTTCTGGCCAATATACCGGGTAATAGTAGTTGGGGCGTCTATCTCTGCTTTCTCACAACATTTTTTAATATATTCATTAAACTTTTGGGAGGAGATCACCGGTAAAGGTTCATAAATAGTGTCCTTATATTTATCCAACAATGCCTTTGAATAATTGTTTAAAGGAATAATATGGTCAATGGTTTTGGTCTTTTGAATATTCAGCTTAATATGATCTTCAAAAATATTCGATGGCCTTAGCTGTCTTACGTCAGAAAACCTCAACCCTGTGAAACAACTAAAGCAATATGTATCCCTTACGTGCTCTAACTTTTTAGTCTCATATTCATGATTATACAGTGTCATTAACTCTTCCATGGTAAGATATATGACCTCGACTTCCTGTTCCGTAGTTTTAAATTTTTTGAAGTCCTGATTATCATGGTAACCTCTCTCATGGGCCCAATTCATAAAGGTTTTAAGTATACTTATGATCTTGGCAAAGTAGTTTACAAGGATTTTCTTTTCCTGGAAGGCATAGTCCCTGAAATTCTCGAAAAAATCTATTGTAATTGTATCAAATCGAAGCAGATAATCCTTCTCTATCGAGAAATTCTCGATAAAGTTTTTTGCAGTTCCATATCTGATTAAAGTTCGTCCAGCCTTTGTACTTCTACCCTTCTCTATAAACTCATCAAATGAAGGTAAAAATTCGTGGGAGAAATTTAGCCTTTCACCGCTTTCCATCTTTACCATTATAAAAGATTTATTAGCCGCAATTTCGTTTAACAAAATATATCGGAATAGTTTTTTTGCCCTATTCTCATATTCATCAAGAATTTTGTTATACTCAATATGATTGTTATAAGGCTGAGATTTTAAAGGAGCTTTTATTCTTTGCTGTCTTTTACTCCAATCACTTTCCTTTGAAGAAACTCCTTTTACACGTTTCCTTATCCTATCATTATTAAATGTCAAACTATAAAATACAGGAGCATAACCTTCTTTATTTTTATTGCTTTTATCTAAATAAAACGAAACTTGCATATCTATTTAAGTGAATTTAAAGACTTTAAATTACTGACAAATATACTGACAGAATTTAGGTAAAAAAATGTTTAGATAAATTTAAACAAAATTATTTAAACCTCTCATATTAAATATTACATAGTTAAAATAAGTTTCAAAAAATTAAAATCATATGATACTCCCGCCCCGAGTACAGATAAAGCCTTGTAAAATATTGATTTTACAGGGTTTTTTAGTTTTAGGAGTAACAAACAGGGCAACGTTTAAGTTCCCGCCATTGAAAAACGGTTAACTTTTCTTTTCTACATAACTTTTGGCTATATCTCCATTCCTGCCCGTATAAATCAAACATCAGGCATGCTCCATGCTTTAATACCCCGATGACTTCCGGTCCTGACTTTTATACAACTCGATGCCCATCATACCGAATCTCCAATCCGCTACATTTCTACCGAAAATATCTGTCCGTATCAGAACGCATTCCATATTTTGTAAAGCGGGTCATTCCACATATTTCCCGGATTCAAATTCGTTAAGGTAAAATTCATCACTCCCTGACTCTTAAGAACATGATATTCATCATTTCACAACCCGAACACTATCCTTTTCTTTACAACGTTATTTCCGGTTTACACCGGAAAAACAAAAATTGGGATAAAACCAGTGACAGAATAAAAATTCAAACTCATTTTAATAACAACATCACTTAAAAATGAAAACAGACGTCCATTTTGTAAAACTGAACACCAGCAAAAGAATTGAAGATCTCACGGTGAAAAAAATCGACACCCTGACCAAAAAATTTGATTGGGTCATTAAAGCCGATGTATTTTTTAAACAGGATCCGTCCTCCGACGGCAAGGGCAAGATTTGTGAAATCCACCTCAGTGTACCGGGACCGGAAATCTTTGCTTCCTCCGATAAAACATCCTTTGAAGCTTCACTGGCAGAAACACTGGACAGTATCAGAAAACAATTGAACAAAAGGAAACAACAGCTGAATCCCCGTTAACGGGATTTCCCCCCTTAAAAACAACTAAAAGATAAACGATGAAACGAATCCTCCTTCCCACAGACTTCTCCGACCACGCGCAAAATGCCATTGCCTATGCAACGGAGCTGTACAAACACGAAGAATGCAGATTTTACGTGTTGAATGTGTTTAAGGTTTACGGTTATTCCACTATCAACATGATGTATCCGGAGCCCGGAAACCCGGCTTATGACGTTGCCTTTAACGAAAGTCAGAAAAAATTAAAAGACACCATTCGCAGGCTGGTCTTTGCCAAAAACCCAAAACATACTTTCGAAGGTCTTTCCAAAAATAATTTTCTCCTGGATGCCGTAAATCATCTTGTTGAAGAAAAAGCTATTGATATGATTGTTATGGGGACCCAGGGCGCCAAAAATGCCAAAGGAACAAATTACGGCAGCAATGCTGTAGCCGTGATGGAAAAAGTTACAGCCTGTCCGGTCCTGGCTATTCCTTCAAAGGCCGAATTTATGGGTTACAGGGAAATTATTTTTCCCACTTCCTACGAATTACCTTATAAAAAAACAGAGATATCTCCTTTATTACACATCGCCCGGGAATTCAAACCAACGATACGGATATTGCACATCAGGGAAAATGAAGAACTTACGGAAACCCAAATAGAGAACAGAAGGTTATTGGAAGACAACCTTAACGGCGTAAAATACACTTTTCATTCCCTCACCAACATTGAGCCCGCCATAGGAATAAGTTGTTTTACCGAAAGCCGGAACGCCGATCTTATTACACTGGTGAACAGAAAGCACAGCCTCTTATACAGGCTAATAGAAAAACCGGTGGTAAAAGGTATCAGTTTTTATACAAATACGCCCATTCTGGTTATGCATGTCCGTAATCGCTGATTAAACACAGAACAAAAACAAAATGAGAACCAATAATATATTACCCGCAGGCCTTGTCTTTTTTTTCTTCATAATCGGGTGTTCCCGGGTGGAAATCCCAACGACAGGAAAATTGCTCGAAGACCCTGTGCAGCGAAGTGAAATCATGACCGCCATTTGTAACGACCGGGAAATGACAGGAGAAATTATGGAACATATCACCAAGAACAAATACGCCATACAATTATTGGATAATGACTACAAAATGATCCGTAACATGCTCGAGAATAACGGGGAAATAGCAAAAGGCACTATGCAACACCTTATAGACATGATGCGCAAAGACAGTGTTTTTTGTGAGAATATGAGCTTTATGATGATGAACGACGAACACATGCGTATTGTGATCTGCAATATGTGCGACTGCTCTCCTGAAAGTGATAAGGAACATAAAAACACCCACTGAATCAAATACAAAAAAAACTTGTTTACAGAGCAACCTTCGGACAAACAGCGTTCCTTTCGTATACCTTACGGGTGTACATGCTCTTGTTTATAATACTGATATGGCTTTGGTTTTTCCAGGAGACAGAATACCATACCGGAAGACCAGCTACACGCCCAGGCTAAAGCGCTTATTCCTAAAAGAGCCCCTTCACAGCAAAGCCCCGGGACGGGAAAGAAAAATGAGGATTTATTTATTCCTCTTCGTAAAACGTGACTTCCAATAATGCTAAAACGATTGTTATGCTACACCAGGGTGAACTTCAAAATGAAATTTATGCACTCTTAACAAAAATCGAAGAAGAGTATCCCGAATTGTACCGGTTACTGGACGAAAATCCTATAACAATCCCGTATATCGAACACCCGCAAATAAATGATGAGACTTTTTCACGATATTTAGATGACCTGAAGCATTTATTGCATCATTACGAACAGAGTCATCGAGAGATCAGGGCATAAAGAAAATTGTAATATTAACTAATTCATATTAACCTTAGAGCTTGTCTATCCAAGTTTTAAATCCACAATGTTATAACATCATTATGTTTCGGGATACAGGTATCCCAGGAGTACATTTCTTTTATTTTTCCCTCAAAAACCCCTGCGCTTTCCGGTTCTCCATGAACGAGAAAAACCTTTTCCGGCTTTCCCCGTACTTCTGATAACCAATTTAATAATTCTTTTTGATCTGCATGGGCAGACAGGGAGTCCAAACTTTCGATTTTGGCACGTACAGGATAATATTTCCCGAAAAACTTAATTTCCTTCGCCCCCTCCTTAAGGTCTCTTCCCCGCGTTCCCTCGGCCTGAAAACCTATCAGGAGCACGGTAGTGCTTTCCTCATCTATCAGCTGTTTTAAATAGGTCAGCACCCTTCCCCCGGTCACCATGCCGCTCCCGGCAATCACTATTTTGGGTTGGGTATTATCTATGACATTCCATGTTTCCCGGTAAGAGTCCACGATCTCCACATAGTCCAATACGGCTCTGAATTCGTCCCGGCTTACTTTATGCCAGTCTGGATATTGCAGAAAAACCTGCAGGACTTCCTTCCCCATGGGGCTATCTATGACCACCGGGATACGGGGTATTTTATTTTTTTCATACATCTTCCACAACAGATATATGAGTACTTGTGTTCGCTCCACGGCAAAACTCGGGATAATTAGATTCCCTCTTCGGTGGATGGTTTCCCGGATTATGGGGGCGAGTATCTCCCGGAGGTCCTCATCGGGATGAATCCGGTCCCCGTAGGTAGTTTCCATAAAAATATAATCGGCTTTATCCGGTTTATCGGGATCGAACAAAAGCGGGTCTTCCGGTCTGCCGATGTCCCCGGAAAACACAAAGCGTTTGCCATATATGTCCATTTCTATAAACGTCGCTCCCAAAATGTGCCCGTTATACCGGAACCGTACGGTAATATCCTCGGATAAAGGTATCCAATGGTCCCGGGGTTGTATTTCCAGGTACTCCAGGGTATTTTGTGCATCTTCTTCTGTATACAACGGCAACGCCGGGTGGTGCCTGGAAAACCCTTCTTTGTTGGCACGTTCGGCATCTTCTTCCTGTATTTTGGCGCTGTCTTTTAATATAATCCGGGTTATGGCCAATGTAGGTGCAGTACCATATATCTTACCCGTAAACCCCCGTTTTACCAGCCTGGGCAAATAACCCACATGGTCCAGATGGCCGTGAGTGAGGAGTACGAAATCCAGTTTTTCTACATCGAACCCCGGCTCCTGCCAGTTCAGTTCCCGCCATGCTTTCGTTCCCTGGAACAACCCGCAATCTATCAGTATCTTTAAACCCGAAGTATCCATCAGGCATTTGGAGCCTGTGACGGTCCCGGCGGCGCCCAGGAATTGTATTTTAACCTCCTTCTTCATCCTAGGAATGATTTATATTGCACAATTCATATATCTCCCGGAGTATATTTTTCTTCCGTTTTTCAGAAATGCCGATATGATCGAGCATAAAGGATTCTTTGTACAGGTCCCTGCACAGTACGATGTCTTTATCCAGCAGGAATTGTTTCTCCCGTTTTGTCATTAAAGTAGAAGATGTAACAGGATACAGTCCGAGGCGGTCTATCCTTTCCTTCAGGCTGTTTTCTTTCGGATGGTCCCAGCTCAGCAAATAAAGTCCGGCGCATTGGCCATATTCCCGGGCATCGGAAGTAAAACGGGTATTGGTTACTACCCAGGGCTCCGTTAAATTGTTTTTGCCATTCTTCTTCCAGGCACCATCTATGTCCAGGAACCTGGAATGGATATACAGGGGGATCTTAACATCACATTTCCGCCCCTGTTCGCTATGAAATTTACATTCCACCAGGGTAACAGTTCCGTTCTTGCCTGCAAATACGTCGATCTCATGGTCTACACAAATTCCGGGAACTACCTTCCCTATTTCATTTTCATAGCCCGAATACCGCAGTACGGCACCAATGAATTTCTCAAAAGGGAAACCCGTAGGCCCCAGCTCAAAAATCGCATTCTTGAGTTTGTATTTAGACGCAAATACAGAAGTGTCTTTCCGGAGCATGGCAAAAGCACGGTTGTATATTTCCCTGGTGGAGATACCGGGATAAAGCTCGTTGCGAACCGTTCGGATAATACGCTCTATAAGCTGATCTCCCGCCCCGGTATGCTGCAGCGAAGCACGGAGTTTCTCATAAGAAAAATCAACCTGCTCCCCCGAGGCCTTCGTGATTATAATCGGTTGAGTGTCATCCATCTTTCCGGTCAGATATTATGATCATCTCTTTAGTTATCATATCAACCACGGTTAACGGAAACAAAAAAATTCCGTACCAGTGCCTTCACCTGGTTCTCTGTCATGCTATCCGCCTTTTCTATACATTTTACTTTTTCCCTTAAAGACTTGCGATCTTTCTCCAGGTATTCGGCAAATTTGTGCACGACAGCCCCGGGACCGTAAATAGCAATGCCCTCCGCATCATTGATCTTCGCTGCCAGTTGCTCAAAATATCTTTTCATCTGGTGCTTCCTCCTTTCTGTATATTTACTGTCCTGAACCACATCCTGGGGGCCCCACCTTGTTTTAGACCGCGATCCGCCTACAGGCCTGTAGGCTTCTATCGTTGAGATCACTGTTTCTATTTTTTCATCGCCCTTTTCCATAGTGATGATATGGGCCTTTCTCCTATCCAGCCAGATACCGATATTTTTCATAATATATTGATTTACAGATTATATTTTATGTTCCGGGATCCGACAGGATATATAAATTTAAGAATAAATACCCGGTTTATCTATTTACGAGCGATACATGACAAGCAGGGGGACTTTGGTATGGTGCCCCAACCCTTTAAGCACAGGTTTCCGGATCATTGTATTGAACAGGCTCTGTTTTTGATTCATAAAGGCTATCATGTCTATATCTTCACGACTTTCCGTAAAACAACGGATGGCCGTTTCCGTATCTATATTAGTCAGTGCGTGGTAAAAGGTTTTTATCCCTTCCAGCCTTGCCATAAGACAGGCTTTGTTATCGCGTTGTTCCTCATCCAGTTCTTCCTTGTCGCCGATATGCAATATTCTTATAATAGATTTATGTTTCCTTGCCAATTTTAATAACGGGTCAAGATTCTTCCTTTTGTAAACGTTTTTAAAGGAGGACGGAAACACGATCCCTCCCGGGACCTTAACCACAGCAGATTCGGGGACGGCCAGGATGGGACAGTCAAACACATTTTCCATTACCGCAACGGTATTACTGCCAAACCATCGCTCTTTCGCACCGGTCGCTCCACGGGTACCCATAACAATCATCTCGACATTCCTTTCTTTAACCAGGTCTTTGACCGTTTCGGCCAGGTGACCGTATCGAACAACCATATCAAAAGAATGATTCTTGCTTCTTTCCGAAGAATTCAATATGTCAAAAAGCGCTTTCAACTTTTTTTGTGATTTAATAAGCGCTGCTTCATAAGCAGGGTTGGAGGCCTGCAAAACCATCATATTGGCTGTATTTCCTGCACCAAAGGTGTTGAGCAGAATAAATTCGCACACCTCATCTTTGAACAGATGAATAGCATAATCAACAGCATTTTTTGCATTGACGGAAAAATCGGTAGGTACAAGTATTCGTTTCATCGGATGTGTCTTAGTTAATTTAGCAAGTATATTTTACTCATTCTGTTATCCCCGACAGGCAACAGGACACGGCACCGTCGCTTTATCCTGTTTTAAGAGGATCATGTAATATCCGGCATCACCAAAAAAGGGACTTTTATTTTAAAGACGGTATTCCTGATCACAGGTTCCCGGAACAGCTTCTCCAAAAAACTGTGTTTATTGTTGATCATGGCTACCATTCCTATGGACTTGTTTTCAGAATACCTGGTGATAACTTTGAATGTATTGTCATATTTAACAATCTCTTCCCGGGTATGGTTGAGGTTCTTCAATATCCTCTCCAGTTTTTTGCTGTTCTTTATCTGCGTTTCATTTAATGATTCTTCTTCCGCGATATATAGGATTCTGATCTTCGCTCCCCACAACCTGGCAATTTCTTTCAGGGGCTTTAATCCGAATTCTTCATATGTATTTTTAAAATCCGTAGGAAACAATATTTCATCGGGAAGGTCGTAATCATATGCTTTCGGAACTGCCACAACAGGGCAGAAGTCCATGTTTTTGATCACTTTCAACGCATTGCTTCCCATAAAGATCTCCTTTGCTGCCGTTGAGCCCTTTGTTCCCATAAAAATGTAATCTACATTTTTGGAGAGCACGGTTTTCCCTATCGCATTCACCAGGGAGTCGTATATTATTTCCCTTTCGTAAAAATGTTTCGGATTCGTGTTTTCCATGTTGATTTCTTTGAACAGGTCTTCCATCATTTTTTCGTTTAAACTCCCGGTTCTCCCGGCATTTAAACCTGTCAGGTTCGTTTCCTGGGCATTTAACAGATAAAAAGTACAGGCCTGCTTTTCAAAAAGATATACGGCATATTCCATGGCCTTATGAGCATTGGCGGAAAAATCGGTAGGAATCAATATCGTTTTCATGTGCTCAAATTATTTTACCGGAGCCCCCTGGAGTACCAGGAACGGGATTTCCAGGTTAAACCCTATATTAGCAATGTTTTGCCTGCGTAACAATCTTCCTAAAAAGGAATGTTTTCTGTGCATCATGACCAACATGTCGTAATGATTATCGCGTATATGATCTTGTATAGCTGCAGATATGTCCGTATCCCGGACAACAGTAAATTCAAAATCGATACCTGTTAAAAGCTCCTGTAATTTTTCCTTGTTCTGTTGTTCATTTTCCGTCCATTCCAGATCTTCTTCCACATGAAGCACCATCATTCCGGCCCCGTGCCTTTTTGCAATATCCACAAGGGGCCGTAATTCTTCTTTTTTGAAATGCCTCAGATAATCCGTAGGGAACAATATCCTTTCTATTTTCGAATATGTATACCTATCAGGAACAGCCAATACCGGAACAGTAGCTTTTCGCATTACAAAAACAGTATTGCTTCCGAACAAAATTCGTCGGGCCCCCGTGGCTCCCTTGGTTCCCATAATAATCAGGTCGATTCCCTTGTCCTTTGTAATGTCAAGGACCTCATCCGTAAGCTGATCAAAATCCGAATGTGGATAAAACCTGTGCTTTTTATTGGGGAATTCCCGGTGAATCCTCTCCAATGTCAGATCCAGGCCGGAAAGGGTATCTTCTATCATTCCGTGATAATCTACTTCATAGAAGGCCGGCAGATAAGTGTGAAGTACATAAAAATCGCACGCTTCATCCCTGAACATGTTCAGGCCGTATACAATGGCAGTCCAGGCATTATCTGAAAAATCCGTGGGCAATAGTATTTTTTTCATTTTGTCAGTTTTATACACTATCAAAAGTAAACTGTCACATGAACAAAAAACATGATATATATCACTTCAAATCTATCTTACGAACTGATAATTATCATTTTACACCTGGTAATTTCCCGGTAATTTCAACACAAATTTTAAAGTGAAGAAAAAATGAAAAAGCTTGTTATTTGGATGTTGCTGTTATCGGGCATTTCCCTTTCGGCACAGCATATTTCGGATATATCGGGGATCGGAAAGCTCTCTGACGGTCTTATCGCTATTGAAAAGAACGGGGAATGGGGATTTATCAATCCCGATGGTGAGCTGGTTATCGGTTTCAGGCAGGACATCGTAGTCCGCGAAAGTGCACCTGTATTTAGCGAGGGGCTCTGCCTGATCGAGGAAACCAGAGAAGGTATAGCCTATTACGGGTATATGGACAATACCGGAAAAACAGTTATACCTCCCGTATTTCTAAATGCTACTCCTTTTGATAATGGTCTGGCTTTTGCCATCGTAACCAGTAAAAGTGTCCGAGGAAAAAACCAGTACCTGGATATGGATATTGTGGTCAATGAATTTGACGAGGTAGCCATAAACCCAAAAGGAGAGATCATTGCATACCTGGGACAACGGAAGGGGGTCCTGCTCACTAAAAAAAGGTATAAACAGCCCCAAATAGAAGCTCAACTGCTGTCTCCCCGTCTCGCAGGTGTTAAGAACAAAAACGGAACATGGAACATTTATAAATTTTAATACAATGGCACTCAACTTTAACCAATACACCACAGAGGCCAATACCTTTCTAAAAGGATATGCCAAAAACCTGAACCTTAGCAATGATAAGGAAAAGGCCGGGAGGATACTCTCCGCTGTCCTGCATGCACTGCGCGAAATCATTCCCCCGGAAGAATCTCTACAGCTCATCGCACAGTTTCCCATGTTTCTGAAAGCTGTTTACGTGAACGGATGGACCTTAAAGTCCAAAAGAGAAAAAGTAAAGAACATTCCGGAATTCATCGACCTGGTCCGGAGTTTCGACGGCCCGACTTCCGTATACGATTTCGAGTCGGACGAGCTTGCCGAAAATTATGTACAGACCACATTTATTTCCCTTAGACAATATATTTCCCTGGGAGAACTGGAAGATATCCGTACCGGCCTCCCCAAAGACCTGAAACCTTTGATTTACCACAGTATCATGTTCTAACATGTTCCGGGAGCACTGACATTACATCGTTGTAAAACCTGTTTTTCTTTGCTCCCGTCCCTGTATATGGTTATTCCTTTCAAGCCATATTTCCATGCTGTCATATAGACATCGGAAATATCCTCCGGGCGGGCTTCTGCCGGAAAGTTAATGGTCTTGGAAACCGAATTGTCCGTAAATTTCTGGAAAGCCCTCTGGTGTTTCAGGTGAAACTCCCAGGGAATCTCCAGGCTGGTCTCAAAAACCTTTTTTACCCGTCCGGGAAGACCCTGTATCTCTTTGACAGTACCGGTTTGCAATACCACAGCTTCCAGTTCCGCATTCCAGTACCCCATTTGTTTCATCTTCTTTTTAAAAATCCCGTTAACCTCCTGTTGTGACTTTCCTCCCAATATCCCCACACGGCGGTATGCCAGGGCATATAAAGGTTCTATGGAATAGGAGGTGTCGGCTATAACGGAAATGGTTCCGGTGGGGGCTATACTGTTACAGGTGGCATTCCGCATTTTGTTTTCCGGATAAAACCTGCTGTTGGCCCAGGAAGGGAAACTCCCTCTTTCTCCGGCCAGATTTGCGGAGGCTTTATAGCTTTCCTTCTTTACAAACTCCATGAGTTCTTCTGCTAATTTTACCGCTTCCGTCGAGGCGTACGGTATCTCCATGAGCATTAACAGTTCTGCCCAGCCCATAAGTCCGAGCCCGATTTTCCGGTTTTTCAGGGTTATAGCTTTGACCTGGGGAAGCAGGTAGTGATTGACCTGTATGACATTGTCCAGGAAACGTATGCCCGAATGTATTGTTTCGGCCAGCTTGTCGCGGTCAATTTCATAAACACCGTTGTTTTCCGTTACCATCCGGGAAAGGTTGATCGATCCCAGATTGCAGCTTTCATAATCCAGCAGGGGGACTTCTCCACACGGATTGGTGCTCTGTATATTGCCAAGTCCGGGAGTAGGGTTATCCCGGTTGATATTATCGAGAAAAACCAGTCCCGGGTCACCGGTAGCCCAGGCCGTTTCAGTGATCTGTTTCCACAATTTCCCGGCAGGGATGCTTCGCACCGCATGACCGGTCCCCGGGTCCTTCAAAACCCATTCCAGGTCCTTGTTAACAGCATTCATGAAGTTATTTGTAATACCGACGGATATATTAAAATTCTGCAAACTGGTCCCATCCCGTTTAACGAAAATGAATTCCTCAATATCCGGATGGTCCGCATTTAATATCCCCATATTGGCACCTCTCCGCTTTCCGCCCTGTTTTACATGCTCCGTAGCTGCATCATAAATTTTCATAAAGGCCACGGGGCCGGAAGAAAAGCCCTTGGAAGAACTGATCAGGGCGCCTTTCGGACGGAGCCTGGAAAAATTATATCCCGTTCCTCCCCCGCGCTGATGGATAAGCGCCGCGTTTTTAAGGGAGGTAAAAATAGCATCCAGGCTATCCTCCACCGGCAACACAAAACACGCGCTTAACTGCCCCGCAGGCAGGCCTGCATTCATCAATGTAGGGGAATTGGGCAGGAACTCCAGGCGGCTCATCATCCCGAAGAACTTTTCTTCCCAATGGCCTCCGTTCTTTTTTTCGGTCCCGGAAATCCATTTAGCGACCCTCCGGAACATCTCTTCCGGGGTTTCTATGGCCGTTCCGTGCAAATTTCGGAGAAGGTAACGTTCCTCCAGTATCTGGAACGCATTTGCCGTCAGTGATAAACCTGCCATATCCGTAGTGTTTCTTTTTCTTTAAAACAAGAACAGGGACTTGCGCCCCTGTTCCCTCCGGGTAAGGTTCCCTATTTCCAAAACCTTAATGCCTGAACATTTATGGATTTGGAAATACCGTTGCCCTTCCCTGGTAATTGCCGAAGATAAACAACGGCAATTTATATAGTGAAAAGTGTGAAGAGAGAAGAAACAGATCTGCAAAAAAGCAGATCTGTTTCCCGGAAACCTTCAATTTGTCATCGTGTAAAGCATGCTGAAACAATTAATATCCCATCAAAACTTTATCACATTTGTAAAAATTGAAAATCTCCTGTAACAGAGGTTTCAAAAACATTTTTTCATTTATTCGTCATTGCAGTACACCGGAAAAGCCCTTAATGTCGTTTAACCGGTAACTTTCAGAACAATCCTTGCTGTTTATTTTCCGTTCGGGAAATCAAGGCAATGTATCAAAGTTCCTGAAACCTCATTTCTCTCCAAAGCTTGCCATGAGTAGTTTTTATTTTTTATCAGTCATTATGTAAAGAACTTTATCTTGTAATACTAAAGTAGTCTCTTCTTTCAGGTAAAAAAATGATGTTTATCAGTTTGTTTTTTTGTGTCATTATCTTCCGGGACAGAAGGGATAACAGAAAAAGGGCATCTTTTACAGAAGACGGCCTTTTCTCTCGGAAGGACTGATGTAACAATGTAGGTTATAGGTCTTATTCCCAAAACCAAATACCCCTCTATGATACATAACCTCCTCCGATAATAACAGGGTTAATCTGTTATGAAAGATAAAGAAACAAGCTCACACGCCGGTGAGCCTGTTTCCGGGGAATCTTCAATTCTTCAAAAAAAGTGTAAAGAACATTGTAAGACTGTTACGTCCTACTTAATACTTTACTTATTTTTAAATAGGTTGAAAATTCCTTTATCATAATAACCAAAAAGCAAAGAACCTTATTTTAACACCACTAAAGTACACCCCTTTACTTCCCTATAAAATGATATTTATCAGTTTTCCTTTTTTTATTCGTGGAGCACAAGGAATGGTATCTTCGTATGATAGCTTGTTTTCGCCACTGTAGGGCGGAACAGTATTTGTTGAAAGAAATGAAGCTTTTTGGCCATCATGGCAATCCAGTGAATATCCCTGCTTTCCGTAAAGCATTGTATGGCTTCACTGAGATTTGTATGGGTCAGCCGGTGAAAACTGTGCTTCTTATCGTACAGATAATTTTCGAGCAGTTCTTTGTTTTCTTTCTGCGTTTCACTTAAGGTTTCTTCATTATTTCTGACCACGTGTAATACCCGGATCGTCGATTGGAATGTTTCGGCCAGGAAGGCCAGGGTATCCAAAATCTTTATGGAATATTGAAACATATAATCAGTAGGGAAAACGATCTCCCGGGGAGAACAAAAAGCAACATTTTCTGGAACGGCCAATACCGCACATTTAACCTTGGTGATGACATCTCCCGTATTGCTTCCCACCGTCATCTCTTTTAACCCGGAAGCCCCTTTGGTGCCCATGACTATCAGCTATCCAATGTGTAATTAGCGGCACCCGGTTTAACTGCGGCTTTGCCGGTTACTGAATGAACCAGAACGACACCGACGATCTCCAGGCGTGGTGTATCACCCATCCCGGTAACGGCTGGAGTTTCGGGTTTAGGGGTACAAATCCCGAGCATCCTGACAGTGTCAACGTCACATTGATTAACCGGACCCCGTTGATGTTTAATTTCCACGTTTATTTGTATTAATAAACAGGCCCGGGTTCTGAAAATCAGAGGGCGGATAGTATATTTTCACCCGGCCATATCTAAAAAAGGGCTCTCACTTCTTTCGAAATAAAAGGGTTGAGAGCCTGTTTTTTATTTTTTTCAGGCCCATGACATACAAAGGCAATACAAATAACGAGAATCTGTCAGACCTCTCCGGCCTCGTGCAGTTGTTCAATTCATATACCCACGTATTAAGTTGATGCTCTCATAAGTAAAGTAAGCATCTCTATTCATAAAGTAGTCACTCCCGCAACTAAAGTAGGCATCCCTATCCGTAAAGCAGAAATCCCTGGCCCTATCGGTCACTACCTCCGGGGGCATCAAACACCTTCGGATTTCAGGGAACGGTTTCCGTTTTATCTTTTCGTCTTCATATGACAAAAACCCTTACCTGGTCTATACTTTTTTAATTCTGGTAAATAGAGATCGTACCACTGTCTTCATTGGTAACGATCAGCAGGTCTTTTTCTGTCGGGCTGTCTTCTGCGGAAATAGCCAGGACACCTTCGGGTGCCATATCGCCGGACCTTTCCAGTACCTGGATAAATTCGGGCGAAACGGGATTGCTTATGTCATAGACCAGTACCTGGCTGTTTCGCTCCAGGCCTACAAAAAGAATGGTACGGTCCCCTATCTTCAGCTTTTCCACAGCTTCGGGCTCTGCTCCCTTGTCATCGCTCCTTCCGTCTGCTTCTCCTTCATCGGCATTAAAACTTGCAGGGGTCAGTTCCAGTGTCCTGGAAGCGATCTCGTTGCCACTGTCATATATCAATTCCCCGTTTGCCGACCAAACAGAGAAAGAACGGGCCCCGTAGGCGTAAAGTTCATCAAAATCCCCGTCGCCATCCACGTCTCCCAGGGTAGTGGTTATTTTCAAACGTCCCAGGTTTTCGTCCGATTGCAGAGTTTCCGCATCGGGAAATGCCGTCGCATCCAGGGTTATGTTTTTTACCCGCGCTTCTTCCGAAAAAGCATCGTAATCCCTGGCATCCCCTTCGTTTGCCGTTATCAGGTAGCCTGTTTCGTCCAGGTTGACATAGATCACCGCATCCGGGTGGTAAACACCATAAACCGGCCAGTTCTTTAATTCGCTGACATCATCCCTGTCACTGGCATCGAATTCATTTCCGGAAACAGAATAATCTTTGAACCCTAACGGATAGAGGGCTTCTATCTGTTTGGACCCGAGGTTTACCCGGGCTATGGCATTGTTTTCCTGTAAGGTGACCCAGGCAGTTTGTGAATCATCGGATATGGCGACATATTCCGGCTCCATGTCCATGGACAATGTGGCATTGGGACCGAATACCCGGATTCCCTGTGATTTCAGGGCTTCTTCCTCACTGTTGAACGCATCAAAGTCGAGAGTGCTCACCATGCCGGTCTCGGCATCTATAATACTTACCGTACCTTTCGGATCGTTCAGGTAATCAGCGCTGGGCTCTCCCTCGTCAGCAGTAACTATGTATTTACCGTCAGGAGAGAAAATGACCATGTCGGGCAAAGCTCCCACCGCAAAAGCGTCTTCCTGCTCCTGGGTATCGGTATTGTAGACCAGAACGCTACCATTATCCTGTTTGTTCGGAGCTTCCACGGCAATCGCCAGCCTGCCCCCATGTACGGAAACACTGTTGGGCGTACCCACGGCCCCTACCTGTATGGATGCCCCTTTAACGGGGGAAGAGGGATCGGATATATCGAGCACCATTACCTCATCATTATCCGGATTCACCGTAAATATTTTTTTCGTAACCGGATCAAATGCCGTTATTTCCGTAGTACCACCGGCATTGATCGTTGCCAGGTGCTGAAAATTTACTTCTGCCGGGGTTTCTTCCTGGTTATCTCCGCGGTCGTCATCCTCACTGCAGGCCATGAAAAACATCGCGGACAAAAGGAAAAAGGAAAGGTTCTTTAGTTTCATCTGTTCATTTTTATTTAACTCACTTATTATTCATTTTTTAATGGTGTTCGCTGATGTGCTTCGCAATT
>NZ_RJTM01000091.1 GCF_003725735.1 Sinomicrobium pectinilyticum
CTAATCGGTTAGATGTAATTCGCCATTGAACATTTCGTCCCGATAGTCCCGATAGTTATCGGGATCGGGAGGGATCAACCCCAATTGTTATGGCTCATTTCATATAATGTGATTTTTTCCAAAGAAAATGTTAAACGGTTAACTGGAAGTTATTTCAGTAAGAAATTAATGTTAACATCCCATACTGTTCATTTCCGGATTTATACGACCCACCCCCTGATATGACCGCCTGACAGAATTTACCTTGCTCCCGCCTTTCGGCGGCATAGATTTGCAGTCAAACAAGCCGCTTATGAAGCTATCGGTCATTTTCACACTCTTTTGTATACTGCTTTTTTTCAGGAGTGCCGCTTCACAGGAACAGGGTTGGAAAACGGCAAGGAATGAAAAGGGCATTGTCATCAGCTATCGGTGGGTCCGGGCCCCGGAAGGAAGAAAGGTCCGGGAAATGAAGGCTGTTTTTACCGTAGATTCGGATGTACACGCTCTTATCCGCCAGTTCAAAGATGCCGAAAAGTTCCGGAAATGGTCCGTAACCGTTCATAGCTGTAATTTTCGGCTGAAAACCGAAGAACTGTGGGAAGCCCATATGGAGTTCCGTTTCCCCTGGCCCTTACGGTCCCGGGACCTGGTCACGAGAAACGAACTGATAACTTCCGGAAGCACTGTTCTCCTGAAAATGAACAGTATTCCACAGGCAAGACCCCAACTGCCCGGTATAAAGCGGATAGAATCCTACCAGGCTACCTGGCAATTTTCCGGAATTCCCGGAGGAAGGACGGTAATAACCCATCGCGTCATCACTTATGATCCCCCCGACTTCCCCAGGATAATTGCAGATCCCGTAATACAGGACAAGCTTATAGAATCCGTAGAGCAACTGCGGCAACAAATTTGAAAAAGTTTTTTTTTATGCGGGAAGTTTTGATTATCTTAAAGAAAAAGATTTTTGCTCTGAAAGGCAGTCCGGAGCAAATTGCCAGGGGGTTTGCCCTTGGCTCTTTTATTGGGATGATGCCCATACCCGGACTACAGGTTTTTGTATCCCTTGGTTTGGCAACCTGTATAGGTGTAAACAAGAAAGCCGCATGTCTCGCCGTTTTTAATACCAACCTCTTCACCGGGGCTTTCATATTTGCATTTAACTACTGGTTGGGTAAGACCATTTTGGGAGTATCTCCCGATTTTGTCTTTCCGGATAAGATCGGTACGGATTTCATATATGTCATGGCATCCTCCGGGGAAAATATTTTTTCTTCCCTTTTAACAGGCGGGTGCATCACCGGCATATGTTCTGCATGGATAAGCTACCATTTGGTTTTGCTTTGGTTTCAAAAAAAAACATATAGATAATGCGCTATCAAAATACATTTACAGTAATTACAGGGGCCAGCCAGGGACTGGGCAAGGCCCTTGCCGGAGTATGCGCCCGACAGGGCCGTAACCTCATCCTCATCTCCCTGCCGGGGGAACATATACACCTTACAGCCAAAGAACTCATGCGGCAACATGCCGTTGAAGTTATTTGTCTTGAAACCGACCTCACCCTGGAGGAAAACATATCGGAAATGGTTTCCAGTATTAAAAAATACAATATCAATATCCTTATCAATAATGCGGGAATCGGCGGAACAAAAAAGTTTATGGACGCTGACCTCGCTTATATAAACGGTATTCTGCAGCTGAATATGAAATCGCTGGTAATACTCACGCACCAGTTACTCCCTATCCTCAAAAAACAGAAGCAATCATATATACTCAATATCTCCAGCCTTGCGGCCTTTTCTCCCATGCCCTACAAAACCGTCTATCCCGCAACAAAGGCTTTCGTCTATTCTTTTTCCAGGGGGCTGAATGCCGAACTCAAAGAGAGCAACATTCACGTAGCCGTCGCCCATCCGGGCGGAATGCCCACCAACGGGGATACGACCAAAAGGATAAATACGCACAGTAAATTCATTCGCTTTTCCATACTATCGGCCGAAACGACGGCTGCCATCTGCATGGAAAAACTGCTCCAGGGAGAAAACATCATCATTCCGGGAAAAATGAACAGGTTCAGTTCCATTTTACAGAAATTTATGCCGGTAGATCTCCAGCTAAGGATTTTCAGCACTAAATTGCAACGCGAATTACAACAGTAGTATAATGACAGATACCGTATTGGTAACAGGTGCCAACGGCTTCCTGGGAAATCATATCGTAAGGATACTCCTGCAACGGAAATACCGGGTCATTGCCATGGTCCGTCCGGGCAGTGATATCCGTGGCCTGAAAGGAATGGATTGTACCATCCGCAGAGGTGAATTACACAACCCGGGAGACATCCGCCCGCCGGTCATGGAATCCGATTATGTCATCCATTGCGCTTCCATGACCTCACCGAACAGCACTGACCTCAACCTCTATAAAAAAGCCAATCTCGCTTCTACCGAATTACTGGTAAAAGCCTGCCGGGAGCACAATATCCGGCGTTTTGTTCTGGTAAGTACGGCAAATTGCTTCACCAACGGTACCCTCGACAAGCCCGGCAACGAAAACTCCGGCTTTATGCCGTGGCTCCGGTACTCCGGTTACGCTTACAGCAAACATCTTGCCCAGGAATACGTACTTCAGAAGAGCAGGGAAGAAAATTTTCCGGGAATAGTTGTAGCCCCTACCTTTTTGGTAGGTCCCTACGATATGAAACCGTCCAGTGGTGCACTGCTGTTATATGCCGTGAAGAACCGCATACTGTTTTGCCCGAAGGGAGGCAAAAGCTTTGTAGATGTCCGTGCCGTGGCCATTGCCACCGCAAATGCCCTTACCATGGGCAGAACAGGAGAATGTTACCTGCTTTCCGGTGTTAATCTCGACTACAGGACCTATTTCAGGAAGACAGGGCAAATTACCGGACGGCGCAAACGGATGATCCCCCTGCCGGGACAACTGGAAAACCTCTTTGGTATAGCATGCCGTATTTTTCCTCATCAGAGAATACGTCTTTTGAAAACACATATGCGGATGTTGTCCCTGGACAATTACTTCAGCAATGCCAAAGCAAAAGAAGAACTTCATATGCCAGATACCGACATAGATGAAGCCATAAAAAATTCCGTAAGCTGGTTTGCGGGAGAAGGTTATTTAAAAAAATAAGCCCTATTTTAGGATGAGCGTAATATATAACTGTGAAAAGTAAGGCCATACATATCTTTCTGGCACGTCTGCTCCTTATTTACGGGCTGCATCTTATTATAAAATGGGGAGATGAGACTTTCCATCATTTTTTTGATTTTACCCGTAGAGGAATTTATTTTTCCTTTTTTGTCATAAGCCTGTGGATGCTATGCCTGTACCTCCTGGACTATATAAAAAAGAAGTGGTTCACCCCCCGGAAAAAGCCTTTTGCCTACCTGCTTTTCTGCATAGCATACGGTTATGTTTTTGCGCTTATAACCAATGTGGTCTACAGGTATACCGATATCCGTTATTTCGGAACGGATTGGGGCGATATCGGGTACTTTAACCCCATGCTTATCCTGGGCATACTGATACTTTTTATTTCCGCCCTGAGTTTTTACGAATATTTTCAGACCGAACTGACCGTAAAGGAAAACCAGTTGCTCACGGAAAAACTGAAAAAAGAAAACGCCATTGCCCATTACAAATTATTAAAAGCACAGATAGAGCCGCATTTTTTGTTCAACAGTCTCAGCGTGCTGTCTTCGCTGGTTCACAAAGATGCCGATCTCGCATCCGATTTCATTCTGAAATTATCACGGTTGCTGCGTTTTTCCATAGACCGGAATGAGCAAATGTATGTCTTCCTCGATGAAGAAACCGATTTTATGAAGGACTACTTCTTTCTTATCAGGACCCGCTTCGGAAACTCCGTAACCCTGAAAAATGACCTGGACATACCGGACAGACGGGATGTTATCCTGCCTCCCGGCACCTTACAGACACTTACGGAAAATGCGGTTAAGCACAATGGCTACGGGCCGGAAAACCCTTTAAATATCCGGCTTTATAATGACAAAGAATTTATCTATGTAAGTAATAATATCATTCCGAAAGAAAATCCGTATGAGTCCACCGGGATAGGACTTGTCAATTTATCCCGAAGGTTTCATTTATTATGCCGGAAGGACCTGGATTTTGGTATTACGGGAGAAAATTTCACAGTTCGTTTACCACTCATCTCCAAAACCACAGACTATGCGTATCTTGATCATTGAGGACGAAACACATACGGCCGACCGGCTCCGTGACCTGCTGCTCGGATATGATAGAACGATAAAGATCGGAGGCATCCTGGCATCGAACAAAGATGCGGTTAAATGGTATCGCAGCAACGGTATGCCTGACCTGGTGTTCCAGGACATAGAATTGGCCGATGGCCATTGCTTCCGGACATTCGAGCAGGTAGAGGTAACGGCACCCGTTATTTTCACTACGGCATACAGCAACTATGCCCTGAAGTCTTTCCGCATGAACAGTATAGATTATATTGTCAAGCCTTACGGAAAAGAAGATATTTCGAGGGCACTCCAAAAACTGGACCGGATGAAAAATATATTCCGCCTTCCCGAAAAAGAAATCTTGAGAGAAGTACTAAGCCCCGATAAACCCAGAAACCGGGTGCTGGTAAAACTGGGCGATTTTTACAAATCGATCCGTACGGGAGATATTGCCTACTTTAAATCGGAAGACGGATTGACCTCCGCACATACTTTTTCAGGGGAAAGACATTTTGTAGACCCGCCGGTAAACAAACTGGCGGAAGAACTGGACCCGTTGGTATTCTTCCAGATAAACCGAAAGTTTATCCTGAATATCTCGGCAATAGCCTCTATCCGGCAATGGTTCGGGAACCGCCTGAAAATAGAGCTCAATGTACCGGGTGAAGAAGATGTTATCGTAAGCAGGGACCGTGTCCGGTATTTTAAAAGCTGGCTGGACCAGTAGCGAGGGGTTATTCCGGATTACATACCTTGCAGTCATCCTGGTGCTCACCTACCAGGTACCCCCGTTCGTTCAATTTATAATCACAGCAATCCATATATCCGTATTGCAATAACTTTCGCCCCCTTTGTATGCGCGATTTGGCACCGGAGACGGAGATTTGCAATATTCCGGCAACTTCCGCCTGCTTTTTCCCCTGTATCTCACTGAGCAGCAAAGCCTCCCTGTATTTTTCCGGCAATTGGTCAATAAGAGGCAAAAGGCAGTCCCTTTCTGTCATTCCTTTCCCTGTTTCAGGTTCGGCAGATACGACATCTTCCGGAAATAACACTTCGGTCCTGCTTTTCCTGTAATAATCAATGATTGCATTACGGGCAATCGCATATAACCACGATTTGAGTTTTGCCTCGTCCTCCAGGTCGCCCAGGCGAAGGTGTACTTTTGCAAAAACCTCCTGTAACAGGTCTTTCGCCGTTTCCGGATCATTGACCCTGTCACGGATATATGCTTTCATTTCACCGGAAAAGCGTTTCCATATTTCTGCTGTTTCCATAATCTTCAATATACGAAAAAATTAACTACCTCGGGGCAATCCCGATAATTATCGGGACGCGAGGCATAAATCGGAAAAACCGAAAAAAAGCGTTTCGACGCAAGCGTCGGAGCATTTTAAATCTCACTTAGTGAGTAAAAAAGTCTCAATCATAAATTACCGGGAGTTGCTGGTGGTGACCACTGCAAAAAACTCCCGGCACTTTCTGTCTTTTGCCTCCTGCCTTCTAGCATTCGCAATGCGCACAGGTACAGTTTTCGCAGGTGCATTCCGGACAATGCCCTTCTTTACAGGATGTACACTGGCATTTACAATCTTGTATTGTTTCCATAGTATAGAATTTTCGATTACATTTATTAAGACGGAACATCCCCAGAAAAGACGCATTTTTTTCTCCTTTTTTCGGTTGTGGTTCCCCGGGAAAGAAAATATCTGAAAAAAAACGGGAAAGGATAAAATATTTCCCCGGGTATTCCGACTATATAAGTATAACGCATCTTCATTGCATGGATCAACAGGAAAAAAATATTGTCATACAACGGGTAACAATCTCCGAGGAAGGCAAATTGATCCACTTTCTGAAACAATGGATACCTAACAGGGAAGATGCCAGAGATATAGTACAGGATGTCTTTTACAACCTGGTGCTTGGCTTTGAAGAGATCCGGGACCTCGACAAAATTTCTTCCTGGCTTTACAGTACAGCCAGGTTCAAGGCCATCGACTTTTTACGTAAAAAGAGGCCTACACCCGAATCCGACCTGGCGGGGCCTGCGGATACGGATGAGAACGAAACAAGTCTTTTCGAGTGGTTGCAGGAGCATATTCCGGCACACCAGGAGACTGAGATGTGGCAGGAAGAAGTATACCGGGTCCTGGAATACACCCTGGAGGCCCTTCCGGAGGAGCAGCGTGATGCCTTTGCCCTCCACGAACTGGAAGGTATCCCTATTGCAGAGATCGCCCGGAAACAGAACGTTTCGGTAAATACCGTCCTGTCCAGAAAACGATATGCCGTGGTCCGGCTTAAAAAAGAACTGCAACTTTTGTATAACGAATTAAATGATTGACCCATGAAACCGATATCATCGGAATGATGATTAACACAGAGAGAACGATTATTTCAAATATCAGAAGTTCCGTACGACCGATAAAAAACAATAAAAAATAAACAGATGAAAGTATTAAAGATCATAGGACTCGTAGTTGTAAAACTGGCCTGCATTGCGCTCTATGTATTTGTGGTAATGCAACTGTGGAACTGGTTAATGCCATACGTATTCGGTATTACCACACTTACCTTCTGGCAGACCCTGGGTGTTTTGCTGTTGTGCAAACTGTTATTCCTGGGAAGCGGCTGGAACTACAGACGAAGAAAATACGGACCTCCCGGTTATGCCAGACGCCAATGGAAATCCGGGTTCCGGCAAAAATGGAAAGAAAAACTGTGCAACCGTCAAGAAAACGACAATGAACAATAGAACTGCCCCTCTGGAAGTGCTGGTATTTGCCACCAGTATAAATTCCACCTATGAAGCCAATGCCATACTGGAAGCACTTTTGCTTCACAAAGGCGTAAAACAGGCCAATTTCGACCTGGAAGATGTGGATAATATTCTCCGTATCGTCTCCTGCGGGATTACGGAAGAAGAAGTGGAAAGCATCCTTACATACCGGAACACACAATGTAAAGCACTGGTGTAACCCGCGAAAACAAAGATCCCGGACATTCCCCGAAAGAAAGAGATCACGACTGAGGGAATGCCCGGAATCCGGTATTGAAAAGTATGACTATTGATCTTCTTTTCTTATCATATGTCTTTCCCTGGCCAGGAGTGTGTTTTTCAGGAGCATTGCTATGGTCATCGGTCCCACGCCGCCGGGTACCGGGGTAATATAGCTTGCTTTTTTACTTACATTTTCAAAATCGACATCCCCTACAATACGATATCCCCTCGCAGCCGATTCATCCGGAACCCGGGTTATGCCCACATCGATAATAACGGCATCGTCTTTTACCATTTCTGCTTTCAGGTAGTTGGGCTGCCCCAGTGCGGTAATAATAATATCGGCCTGTGAAGTGATCTGGGTGATATTCTTGGTATGGCTGTGCGTAAGGGTCACCGTGGAATTTCCCGGGAATCCTCTTCTTCCCATCAGGATGCTCATAGGCCTCCCCACGATATGGCTCCGTCCTATAACTACGGTGTGCTTTCCTTTGGTCTCTACATTATAACGTTCCAGCAGTTCCAGTATACCAAAAGGCGTTGCGGGAATGAACGTGGTCATATCCAGCGCCATTTTACCGAAGTTTACGGGGTGAAACCCGTCTACGTCCTTATCGGGGTCCACGGCCATCAGTACCTTTTGGGTATCTATCTGCTTTGGCAGTGGTAATTGTACGATAAAACCGTCTATATCGTCATCTTCATTGAGGTCCTTGATCTTCTTCAGCAACTCCACCTCACTGATGGTACTGGGCAGTTTAACAAGAGTGGACTCAAAACCAACCCTTTCGCAGGCTTTTACCTTACTTCCCACATAGGTCAGGCTGGCCCCGTCATTTCCTACCAGTACGGCTGCAAGATGCGGTACCTTCTCCCCTTTTTTCTTCATTTCCGCTACTTCTGCGGCTATTTCATCCTTAATTTGATTGGAAATTTTCTTCCCGTCGAGTAATTCCATGTTGTGGTTTGTATAGTTCCTGGTTTGTAGTTTATTGGTTTTGACGCCGGGGAATATTCCCTTTGCCTGCGGCACCTCCCCGAAGGGGAGAGTATAATTTTTTTAACGCATTCCCTTCATTCCGCTCATCATCTGCATCATTTTACGGCCGCTGCCTCCCTGCATCATTTTCATCATCTTGCTCATCTGGTTGAACTGCTTCAACAACTGGTTAACTTCCTGCACGGATGTCCCGGAACCTTTGGCTATTCTCTTTTTACGGGAAGCGTTCAGCATGGAAGGAGTGGAGCGCTCTCCCGGGGTCATGGAATGGATAATGGCTTCTATATGTTTAAATGCGTCATCGTCTATGTCCACATCTTTAAGTGCCTTACCAGCTCCGGGTATCATGCCCATAAGGTCTTTCATGCTACCCATCTTTTTGATCTGCTGTATCTGCGAAAGGAAATCATCAAAACCAAACTGGTTCTTGGCTATCTTTTTCTGTAATTTTCTCGCTTCTTCTTCATCGTACTGTTCCTGCGCCCGTTCCACAAGTGAAACCACATCCCCCATCCCGAGGATACGGTCGGCCATACGCGAAGGGTAGAAGACATCGATGGCATCCATTTTTTCTCCCGTACCTATAAACTTGATAGGTTTGTTCACTACGGATTTTATGGAAATCGCCGCCCCTCCACGGGTATCCCCGTCGAGTTTGGTAAGGATTACCCCGTCAAAATCCAGGCGGTCGTTAAATGCCTTGGCGGTATTCACCGCGTCCTGCCCGGTCATGGCATCTACCACAAACAGGGTTTCCTCGGGCGTAACGGCCTTGTGAATATCGGATATTTCCGCCATCATCTCTTCATCCACCGCAAGACGACCGGCCGTGTCGACGATCACCACATTATGTCCGTTGGCTCTGGCGTGTTGGATACCCGCTTTGGCAATGGCCACAGGATCGTTATTATCCCGGTCGGAATAGACTTCTACCCCTATTTGTTCTCCAACCACATGCAACTGGTCTATCGCCGCGGGGCGATATACGTCACAGGCTACCAGAAGAGGTTTCTTTGTCTTTTTATTCTTGAGGTAATTGGCAAGTTTTCCGGAAAAGGTTGTTTTACCGGACCCCTGGAGTCCCGACATGAGGATCACGGAAGGATTTCCGGAGAGGTTTATCCCTTCGGCATCCCCGCCCATTAGCTCGGTGAGCTCGTCTTTGACGAGTTTTACCATAAGCTGCCCGGGCTGTAAGGTGGTCAATACATTCTGCCCGAGAGCCTTTTCCTTCACACTATTGGTAAAATCCTTGGCTATCTTGAAATTAACGTCGGCATCGAGAAGTGCTCTTCTCACCTCCTTCAGGGTCTCCGCTACATTGATCTCCGTAATCTGCCCGTGTCCTTTAAGGACGTGAAGGGCTTTATCCAGCTTTTCACTTAAATTGTCAAACATAATTACCTGCTTCTTTTTTTACAAGACTACCACTTCGTTTCGCGGCAGGTGCAAATTTAAGAATTTGTACCGAAGACAACCAGGCTGAAGCCCTAATTTTAAACATTTTCCATTCACAGCCTGACAGGAAACCGGAAAGTTCAGGTCATTTTAACAAAAAATTTTCTTTTTCATAAATCTGCCGATACGGTCCGGGTGCTTTCAAAATAGTAACTTACCCTTCTTATAAACCACAAATCAAAAACTTATGAAAAAACCTGACCTGCTTTTGCTAACCGGAAAGATCCCGGTTTTATTGTTCTTGTGCACCCTGCTGGCCTGTAGTAATCCCGAAACGGAAGATCTAGCCCTCCCCGGAACAGAGGCCATGACCTATGCTTCCGGAAGCTCCGCCCTCGCCAAACGCTGGGCTCCTGTGCATTACATGGACGTCGATGCTACCGGCACATATTCCGAAGGCGGCAAATCCGATTACATTACCGCAATAGATTACGACGGCGACTGGAATGCGGAAAACAACTGGGAAAACCTGCCCGCCTATGGCAATGCCCTGTATGCTCACTGCTATTATTCTGTAGTGGAAACCACTACCCACTGGTTTATCATCTACGCCTTTTTTCATCCCAGGGACTGGACGGACATTTTTTTCCTTTACGAACTCGACCAGCATGAAAATGACCTGGAAGGGGTAATGATGATCGTACAAAAAGACGGCTCCGCTTACGGTTCCCTGCAGGGCGCCGTTACTGTAAGCCATTCGGATTTCTATTCCTACACCACAGCCGGCAGTCCCTTATACAGCGGACCGGAAAGTGTGGACGGTGTATTACAGACAGTGGAATACCAGGGAGAACAACACCCGGTGACCGCCCAGGAGGCCAAAGGTCACGGCCTGAAGGCCTGGCCCCAGTACGACATAAATGGCGACGGTGTCATCTACTATCCTTCCATGACCGACAATGCCCAGGCGCCCGCAGACAACTATGATACTCATGTGGAATACAAACTGGTAGACATTTTCGAAGCCGGGGGATTATGGGACCAACGGTCAAACACTCAATTGTTCTTCAATGCCGGGGGCGGTTTTAAAGGAAATAATTTCGGCACGGGAGGAGCAAATGCCCCGTGGGCGTGGAATGACGGGGACGACGGGCTGGTACAGTCGGGCGAAATGGCTACGGACCCGGCCAAACTCACGGATAATTATTTCTACGGATTGGGCAACTTTTCACACGTGTATCTCAACAACCCATACAACAATGCTGCCGGAGGGGTTGCTACATTCTATGAACACTGCAACTATGAAGGCTATGCCGTATCTCTCCCCCCGGGAGATTACACACTTGCCGATTTGCAGTCCCGCGGTATTTCAAACGATGAGATCTCCTCTTTAAAACTGGAAAACGGGTATGGGATCATCCTGTACCGGGACAATAACCTGAACGGCGGTTCCCTGGTAAAAACGGCATCCGACGAATGTCTCGGAGACGACGGGTTTAATGATGAAGTCAGCTCTGTAAGGATATCGGCAATATAGAGTACGGAGTGAAAAAGTCGGGAAGTCCCGGCATTCGGAGTTGTTTTTGTAATGATCTGGTCCCGTTTTGTTCCGGATAAATATTTAAGGTTCAGTACCAACTAAGTACCTGAGCAATCAGGTAACAACTACAACCTATCAACTCCAGAACTAACAACTCCCAAAAGACTAGTATAAAAGAGAAAGAGGCCTCACGGCCTCTTTTCTGGCTGCCAGGCACCCCTACCCGACAGCTCAATCCAAACAACCTAAATTTAACAGTTGATAATTGTATTGGTAAAAAATATAGACAGATTGTTAAACCAAAATATCAACTGTATATCTGTATATCTTCAAGTTCATTACTTTAAATGCGGTAACCGCTTTTTGTCCTTTTTTCCGATGCTGACTTCGTTTTTCACATGTCCGCATCCCACCGTTTTGTCACTCATCCTCCGTTGGAATCACAAATATTTTTGCCTTCCTTTACTACGGAGATCATTTCGCTGTTCGTACTTATTTCCACTTCCTCCCCGGTAATGTATTTTGCTACCAAAGGGTAATTTATGCTGGTATGCAGATTACCAATCTGGTCAATGAACTTATAAAAGTCCTCATCATCATCTATGGTAACGCTACCATTGGACTGGTTATTAGCGTTGTATGTCAGCATTTCCAGCGGATACTGAAAACTGACACAGGTAATCCGGTCTTCCGGAGTACGGGTACACATTTCTTTCAGCATGGCAAACTCTTCTGCGGAGTTCACTCTTATTTCTGTATATCCCTTTGACAATATCGTCACCGGGAATTGCAGTGTTACCGGTATCTCCAACTCCTCCGTTATCCGTTTCACGATGCTCAGGTCCCCTTCATTGTTTATCATTCGTACCGCCCCGTTCAGGGATACTGCTACGGGAAACTTTACGGTTCCGCAACTATAACCGTCCAGAAAATCATCAGCGCTTCCGTTATTGGCGGTAGCTCTCTGTATCCATACGGCCATTTCGGAACCGGATGTAATTACCAGGTCCGGATCTTCCCCTATCATCTCACTCACTTCGCTCTGGCAGGAAAAAAATAAAAAGAACGTTATCCATACTACCCGAAGGCTTCCCGGAAAACCTCTCTCTATTTTCCCGGCGTATTTCGTCATTAAAACAGTTGTAATTCCAAATACCCTACCCTTCATTTTAATTTTTTTGATTTTTTCCTGAAAAATATCCCTGCGGACATTTGCAGGATACAGATTTAACATTCGTTATCACCCTATGTGACTGCAATGTACACAGACGGTTTACAGTATACAAGTCCCCGTAGAAGAATAAAAATAAATATTGCTTTTTCCGAATACCTGCATTTTTCTCAGGTTTAATGTATATCGGGCTTCCCTTCTATTTTCAAAATAAATATCTTTGTTGCTAGACAGATGTTAGATCTATGTTACGACAAGACAGCCCGGTATGCTCGGAAAAGACATATACCTCTCTTTATAATACCTATGCGGAAACGCTGAACAACTTTATTTATTACAAATGCGGGGACAGCAAGGAGGCAGAGGACATTGTACAGGAATCCTTTGTCAGACTCTGGAAAAACTGTAGCAAGGTACCCTTTGAAAAAGCCAGATCCTTTTTATTTACGGTAGCCAACAATTTGTTTCTGAATATCGTGGCCCATAAAAAGGTCGTACTCCATTATGCCAAGGAAAAAACCGGTGATGTAGACAGTGAAAGCCCACAGTTTGTCCTGGAAGAAAAGGAATATATGGATAAACTGCAGACGGCCATTGCCAATCTCAGCGATGCACAGCGAACGGCCTTCCTTCTGAACCGGATAGACGGTATGAAATATGCTGAAATAGCGGATTCTCTCGGCATATCGGTAAAGGCTGTGGAAAAAAGGATCCACAAGGCCCTGATAAGCCTCAGGAGTGAAATAGAGGGGTTTTAGACGAAATGTCCCTGATGATGAAACAACAGAAACCGGAAGGTCCTTACACCTCCTTCCGGGTTGATAATAACAAACCTGAAAAGGTAGGGTTTTTGCCCTTCAAACTGTTAAATGATTAAATACCAGAAATGAAGAACGATATCTTGTTAGCAAAATGGTTGAGCGGTGAGATTTCTGAAGAAGAACTGGAAACCCTGAAAAAATCCGGGGATTTGGCTGCTTACGAGAAGATCGCCACATATGCGAGTAAGTTAAAGGCCCCGCCCTTTGACAAGGATGCCGTTTTGCAAAAAATACAACAGGGCAGACAACACGCTTCTTCCGGGGTACGGCAAATCCGTCCGTGGAAACGTTTTGCCCGGGTAGCTGCCGTAATAAGCGTTGTTCTGGTCTCCTATATCTTCCTCCTTGGGGAGGACACTGTGATCTCCACCGCCAATGCGGAAAAGACGGACCTGGTACTTCCGGATGAATCCCTGGTAATATTGAATGCCGGCTCCGTGCTGACGTACAACCGTAAAAAATGGGATGAAAGAAGAGAAGTACTACTGGAGGGAGAAGGCTTTTTTAAGGTGGTTAACGGTAGCACTTTCGATGTAAAGACTTATGCCGGAACGGTTTCTGTTCTGGGAACGGAATTCAATGTGAAAAACCGGGAAGACTATTTTGAGGTAAACTGCTATAAAGGGGCCGTCAGGATCATCCACCGGAAAGACACCCTAAAACTCCTGCCCGGCGGGACCTTCAGGGCCCTCGGAGGGAAAAAGGCGGAAACAAAAAATACCCCGGACACCGAACCTTCGTGGTTGCGTGACGAAAGTTCTTTTAAAAGCGTTCCTTACCCATTGGTTTTGAAGGAATTCGAAAGACAATATAACGTTCGTGTTCATCTACGGGCAGAAACGAACCTCGATTTTACCGGAAGTTTTAGTAATAAGGATATAGAAACCGCCTTAAAAAGTATTACCTTGCCATTCCGTCTAAAGTATAAGTTCACGGATGGCAAAAAGGACGAGATCACTATATACACCGATAAAGATTAGATTGGCAGGGGTTTTATTATCCCTATTTTTCCTTTGTTTTTCTCCTGGTCTTTCTGCCCAGGACAAGGAATCTCTTGCCCGTGTTTTACCCGCACTGGAAAACCATTTTCATATAAAGTTTTCTTATGCGGACGAAGATATCGCCCCGTACAGGATAGATCCTCCCGACCTGGAAAAACAGCTTCCGGAGATCCTCTCGGAGATAGAGGTCCAAACTTCACTGAACTTCAAAAAACTGGACAACCGGTACTATACCATTACCCGGAAAACAACAGACATCTGTATCACGGTAAAAGATGCTCTCAGCGGCGATCCGGTTATAGGTGCTACAGTAGAGGTTACGGGTAGTAACCGTTTTGCCGTGACCGATACCCTGGGGGATTTCCGTTTGGCCGGTATTTCGGGGAATGCGGAGCTCCTTATCCGGTCTATGGGATACGGGACTACGAACATCCGTGCAGCGGAATGGACAGCCTCCCCCTGTAAGCCCCTGTTGCTCCGGCCCGAATACCAGGAACTGGAAGAAGTTGTGGTTAAACAGTACCTTACAACAGGGCTTCAAAAGAAAATGGACGGGAGCGTAGGGATAAGCACCGAAAGTTTCGGTATACTTCCCGGGTTGGCAGAACCGGATATACTCCATACCATACAGGCCCTTCCGGGGGTAAAAAGCGTCAACGAAACCGTGTCTAATATTAATATACGCGGCGGCTCCCACGACCAGAACCTCATCCTTTGGGACGGTATAAAAATGTACCAGTCCGGCCACTTCTTCGGGTTGATTTCCGCTTTCAACCCTTATCTCACCCGGAACGTATCGGTAATCAAGAACGGGGCAAGTGCCCTTTACGGCGACGGCGTAAGCGGTACCATAGACATGCGGTCTGCCGACGAGATCGATAATGCCTTTACCGGCGGGGCAGGGTTTAACCTCATCGGGGCAGACGCTTTTGCACGCATACCCCTGGACAAAAAGCTGGCCGTACATATTTCCGCCAGGCGTTCCGTTACCGATTTTGTTTCCACCCCTACATACAACTCCTATTTCGACCGTGTTTTCCAGGATTCCAAAATAACCGACATAGATAACCAGGAAGTCTCCGAAGACATCCGGAGAAATGAAAATTTCTTCTTTTACGACGCCAGCCTGAAAATCCTCTACGACCCACATGAAAAGCACAAGGTACGGGCAAATGCCATTATATTCAAAAACAGCCTGTTGTACGATGAAAGTACGGCTTCTACATCCGAATCCAAACAGAGTACACTGGACCAGCAGAACCTCGCTTTCGGGGCCAGCGTGGAAAGCGAATGGTCTGCCAGGTTCACCTCTTCCGTAAATGCCTATTACACCAAATACAACCTCGATGCCATAAATTACACCCTTTTTACGGACCAGCGGCTCATATTGAACAACGAGGTACTGGAAAGCGGCGTAAGGCTGCATACCAATTATAAGATAACCAACACCATAAACCTGCTGAACGGGTACCAGTTTTACGAAGTGGGTATTACCAATACGGACGATATCAATACCCCGAGATTTCGGGTAAAAGAAAAGGATGTCATAAAAAACCACGCTTTTTTCTCGGAAGTCAGCTATCAGTCACCACAGAAAAAGACATATATCAGAGGCGGGCTCCGGGTCAACTACATCGGGAAATTTGAAAAATACATCTACGAACCCCGGCTGAACATACGCCAAAAACTCAACCGCCGGTTTGCCCTGGAACTACAGGGAGAAATGAGGAGCCAGGTCACGAACCAGGTCATCGACCTGCAACGCGATTTTCTGGGGGTAGAGAAAAGACGGTGGATATTGTCCAATAATGACGATCTCCCGGTAACCAGGAGCAAACAGGCCTCTGTCGGGATCAATTACAACAGAAGTAGTTTTTATACGGGCTTGGAAGTTTTTTACAAAACGGTAGACGGTATTACCACATCCGGACAAGAGTTCCAGAATGAAGGACAATACCTGAGAACAGCAGGAAGCTATACGACCAAAGGCCTGGAATTCCTCATCAACAAAAAGACGGAGAGATACAGTACATGGCTGAGTTATACCTATTCCGTGAACGACTACGAGTTTGAGGCCCTCGATCCGGCCTCTTTTCCGAATAACCTCGACATCCGCCATTCCGTTTCCTTTGCCGGCACCTATATTATAAACAAGCTGAAACTGGCCCTCGGACTCAACTGGCACTCCGGCCGGCCTTTTACCATGCCGCAGGAAGGCTATGAGGTCATAGAAAGACAAACGGGCAATACCATTAACTACAACAGTTCCAATAGCGACAGGCTTCCCGAATTCCTGCGTGCCGACCTGTCCTCCACCTATAATTTCTCCATAAGCGAAAAAGTGAATGCCACCGTAGGTATAGCCATATTGAACGTATTCAACAAAAAGAACACCCTGGATATCTATTACCGGCTGGAAGATGACCAGAGTACGGATATACAACGGGTGGAAAACCTTTCACTGGGTATAACCCCTAATATGACCTTCCGCGTTTTCTTTTAAGGAATTCCCTGAATACAAAACCCCGGCAACGCACAATTACCGGGGTTTCTGCAACTAAAAATAAAAAACTTAAAAACTAACTAACTTCAAAATAATTGATATGAAAACATCATTCTAATAATTCGTATTTAAATTGCGGATATCCGCGGTGCCCGAAAGCATTCATAAATGCGGTAAACTGTAATTTGTAATAGTTTCCGGAAGCATCTTTTACGACAAAGTACCTGTCATTCCTTACCTGTGCTGTTCCACCTCCAAAACCCGGGGTTTGTCTCCAGTCACTGCCAATAACAGCCCTGTCGTTGTATTTCAGTTCGGACTCTTTTACATCTGCCCTGGTAAATTCATCGAAAGAAGGTGCTCCGGTCTCAACGGTTTCCCCATCCGTGGTCTCCGCTGTAAATACGGTATATAATCCTACATTACCCAGAGTGTTGTGTAAAGCATAGTCTGAATAAGCCGCCCCTGCTACCAATCCTCCCATATTCCCGTAATAGGAATACACACTGGTAAAATTGATGTCCCAGTCTTCTTTTGGAGGCTCTACAGCTACCTCGGCCCCGTTTACTATGCTAAAAGCTTTTATATTATAACTGTCGTCTTTAGTAATAACCACTTCTTCATGGGTAGTAGCATCCAGTTCTGCATATTGCAGGGTGTAACTACTTCCGTCGGTCAGTATGCGGATCTTGTAGAAACCTCTATGATCTCCTGTAGTTAATATATCTCCGGGATCTGGTGTCCCCGCAGGGATCTCACTTCCTGCAGAAACGATATATACTTTATTGTTCGACTCCGTTGTAGAAACCTCTGCAATTGTTGTTCCGCTCAACGCTCCTTCTTTACTATCCGTAAAAATGATCCCGTTGTCCAGGTCCCCGTACATATAATAACTCAAAGGCAGACCTGCTTTCAATTCTTCAACCCCTGCAACGGACACATCTGCTAACTGGAACTGTGCATTCAGGCCTTTTAAGGCGAGAGGTGTTTCAAAAACCGTACTGCTGTTCACTTCATCTATATCGGTAAATTCCGAAAGTTCTGCAGCCGTTACCAGGATGGCGGCATTGAGGAACACCCTGTTTTGCGAACCGGAATAAAAGCCCAGCTCCCAGGTATCTCTTTTTACTACCGTGGTTTCGGAAGTACTCAGGTCTATGTACACCTGGTTGGGCTGGTTAGGCCCCCCGGACTCCACATCAATAGTCGCGGATTCCACCACAGGTATTTCGGGTGTTGTTCCCGGACTGTCATCATCGCTGCTACAGCCGGCGATCAATAAACCCGTAACAAGGATTTGTGAAATAAAAAATCGTTTCATATTTAGGTCAGAATTTAAAATTAAACAAAAGTTTGAGGTAAAAAGACCTTCCGTACCCCAGCAGGATATTGCCGGGAGGAGCACCATGTGCGGACCCTGCCATTGCGGTGGTATTTACACTAACCACATCGAGCAGGTTTCTCGCCCCCGCGGTGAGTTCCAGTTGCTTGTTGAAAAAGTTCCTGCGCACACTGGCGTCCAGCCAGGTAAAGGCATCCTGTTTTCCCTTGACATATACGGCATCACCGGAGTCGTTTGTTTGCTGCACGTACTGCTGCTCTTTACCGTTGTATTTTAACTGGGCAAAAAACGTAGTCTGTATGGAAGGAACCGTATAACTCAGCGATGCATTTGCGGTAAATGTAAACAGGTAATCGTCCTGCGCATTATTCTCCCCTCCCAGTTCCTGAGATACTCCGATGTAACTCAGCCCCAGCCCGGCACGCATATTTTTATAATACAACATATTTTCCAGGGAAGCCCCCAAAATCCGGTGCTTGTCCAGATTCATATAGCGGAAACTGCCTGCGGAATTATCGCCGCTGACCAATGCCAGGTTTATCTTGTCTTTGATATCATAATAAAATCCTTTAAAACCATTGACAAGCTTAACTTTCTTCAGATCGGACTTTTTCTCTGCGGAAAGTAATACCGATATACCGTCTTCCGGCTTCAGGTCGGTATTTCCCTGCACATCGTGGTTCGCGTCCACGAAGTAATAGAACAGCTGACTGAAAGTAGGCGTCTTGTAAGCAGAGCCGAAAACACCCTTCAATTCTATATCGTCCTCTGGTTTGAAAGCTGCGGTAAGTCCCCATATCCAATGATTGTCGTACATGGAGCTGTTATTGAGGCGGAGCCCGGGATACAGGGAGAACCGGTCTGTGAAATTAAGGTCTGCCGAAGCGAAAACATCGTAATTCTCCAGCCTGTTCTCTACGATATCTGCAGAATATCCGCTTGCGGTTACATCATATCCTTTTTGATTGGTAAATTCGTACCCGACAGCCAGGTCGAAAAAGTCCGATCGGGAAAAAATGCGGCTCAGGGTTCCTTTGGAAAACAGTAAGTCGCTGGATTGATCGGTAATATCAAGGGTTACTTCTTCTTTCCTTTTTTCTCCTATGTTATAGATGTATGCCATATTATTGCGTTCCTGTTTCTGAAATGAAAGGGAAAGCGTATAATTCATCGATTTCAGTTTCCCGTCTGCGTAAAACTGGTGTAAAAAACGGGACGAACTGTACCTGGTATCATTGGCAGTAATCCTGTAATTATTGTTTTCTATCCTGGCATTGACGGCGTGGTTGTATATATCCAGGGTCTCATCGAGATAGCCGAATTTATAATAGAAACTAAAATCCGGGGCCGTATAATTAAGACTTCCCGTAAGATTTATTTGCTCTTTGGGGTTCCATTCGTGCCCCCTCAGCCCGTCATTGATGACGCTGTTCCCCTGTACTTTAAAGTAGTCTTTACCGCGATAGTCATTAAAAAATCCCTGGAAATCATTCCGGTTAAACCCGGCGGTAACATATAGTCTGTTCGTCAGGTTATGCCCGATATTCAGGGTCTGAATGTGCCTCCCCTTGCGGGACCAGTCGTATTCCCCTCCTACCGTTTCTTCCTGAACAGCGGTTTGTATCTTCCATTTTCCCTCTATTCCCCTTTTGGTGATAATATTAATAACACCCGCTACGGCATTATCCCCGTACAGGACACCCATTGCCCCTTCCACGATTTCTATACGTTCCACATCATCCAGGTTGATCTGGGTTATGTCTATGTTGCTTCCGTACCCGTTATCACTTACCAGCGGAATATTATCTACCAGTATTTTCACATAATCCCCGCTAAGCCCGAACATCCTCACGGTAGACCTTCCGGACTGCGCATCGGGAATTACATTAATATTCAAGTAGTAGTGAAGTACATCGGCCAGGTTATTGCCGGCAACCTTGTCTATGGTTTGGCGGTCTATCTGGCTTACGGGGAATAATTTCCCCGGAATGTTCCTTCTCTTAAACTGGTCTGTTACAATAACCTCTCGGAGTTCGGTCAGCTTTGCGGAAGTAGTATCCGGTTGCGATTGTGCCCGGGCCGAAAACGGTATGGGTATCACGAAGAAAAACAGTAATATGTATTGACGTAAATGTGTAATCATTATCCTTTTACAGTAAATCCTATTATCCCTTTCTCTTTATCACCATATTTTATCCATCACAATTTGTTTCCATTTCGGATAGGCCGCTACGATCAGCCAGATATTTATAGCAAGCAGTCCCAGGGTCTGTAATAGCTCCCGTATTTGATCCGGCTCCAGGAAAAGGTGAAAAAAGAATATATTGAGGGTCACAGGCAAGGCAATTACAGCCCCCAGAATACCAAATACCTGGCTGAGCAGCAATATCCCGGCGAGAAATTCCACCACTCCCAGAAAGGGCCAGAAATACCCGGTTTGTTTCATCCCGAAAATATAATTCCGGATCTTCAGCACCTTAATATCCGAAGTAAGGTCTTCCCCGTTCCGGACCTGTTCTATCATTTGGGTAGGCTCCGGAACGGGCCTGGAGAACTTTGCTATTCCGCCATATGCCAGCATTCCTCCCAGTATCAACCGAAGCACAATATGGATGATCTTTACGGCCATTATCTTTTATTTAGAATGATTATCAATAATTTTGAGGCAAATATATAATTTATTTTTATTCAATCTAAATAAAATTACTAAATTTGTCCACAGATCACCGGATGATTTCCGGATAACAAGTCATCTGTAATATTTTAAACTAAACCACAAATTATGATGAAAAACGCCGTTTTGCTTCAGGCACTATTAGCATTCGGAGTCATTATCTCTAGCCATGCACAGACCGCAAAGAAAAAAGATATCCGATCTATCAAAGATATGTGCGGATGCTATGAAATAACCTTTAATTTCGCCGAGACTTTTGCCCCGGACAAGGACTACGAATTTCACGATCGTTATAAAGCGGGAGCCCTGGAATGGGTAACCCCGGTAGAAGAAGACAACAATAAGATTGTTCTGCAGCATCTTCTTATTGTAAATGACACTATGATCATCAAACACTGGCGGCAGGACTGGCTTTATGAAAATACCGACCTGTATACCTTCTATAAAGACAACCAGTGGAATTATACAAAACTGGACCCTGCCGATGTAAAAGGCCAGTGGACACAGAAAGTATACCAGGTAGATGACAGTCCCCGTTACGAAGGTTCGGCAACGTGGGTCCATGTGGACGGTAAGGATTACTGGGAAAATACCACGGATGCGCCCCTGCCCCGGAGGGAACACACCAAGAGGAACGATTATAATGTAACCAGGCGGACCAACCGCCAGGAAATTACCGGCTACGGCTGGCTGCACGAACAGGATAACGATAAGGTGATAAGGGATGATAACGGCGAAGATACCGTCCTTGCACAGGAAAAAGGTATGAATTACTACAGAAAAGTAGCAGATTCCAAATGCGAACCTGCCCGAAAATGGTGGAAAGAAAACCAGGATTACTGGGCCAGAGTCCGCGCAGAATGGGATGAGATTTTCGCAAGGAAAACCACTTTAAAACTGCTCCCCAAAGCCAATGACAAAAGATTATACGAAGTATTGTTTGACATGGACACCAATGCTTCTGCCCAGGATATTAAAAATGCAATAGTGCCCTTTATTGCCCCCGATAATTATCGGGATTAGTTTTCATCTATGGTTAACTATGAACCGTCTTGTCCCAAGCAAGGCGGTTTTTTTAGTTTGGAGTTGATGAAGGGCTATATAACTCCGGGAATGTCCGAAACTAAAAAATTAATACCTCCTCAACCAGATACGCTCCACACTTCGCGCTTCATGCTCCGTACTTCCCACTTCATCCTCACATCCTTTCCGGCACATCGATACCCAACATACGCAGACCGGACGCTATCACTTCCCCCACTTTCTTGGAAAGTAAGACCCGGAATGCTTTACGGCTCTCTTCTTCTGCTCCCAGTATGGAAACATTCTGATAAAAAGAATTAAATTCCCTCACGAGGTCATAGGTATAATTGGCAATCACCGCCGGGCTGTAATTTCCCGCCGCACTACTAATGATCTCCGGAAAGGCTTCGAGCAGTTTCAGTAATTCCTTTTCCTTCTCATGCAGTACAATTTCTCCTGTCTCCCGGTTCAGGTCCGTATCTTCCGCCTTTCGTAATATGGATTGTATCCTCGCATAGGTATACTGTATGAACGGCCCTGTATTTCCCGCAAAATCCACAGACTCTTCAGGATTGAAAAGTATCCGCTTTTTAGGGTCTACTTTCAGAATATAGTACTTCAAGGCCCCGAGACCGATTATCCGGTACAATTCCTTTTTTTCTTCTTTCGAATAACCGTCCAGTTTACCAAGCTCCCTGGATATTTCTTCGGCGGTATCTGTCATTTCCACAATAAGATCATCGGCATCCACTACCGTCCCTTCCCTGCTCTTCATTTTTCCGCTGGGCAGGTCTACCATGCCATAACTCAAATGGTACAGGCGCTGTGCCCAGTCATAGCCAAGTTTCTGCAATATAAGGAAGAGCACCTTAAAGTGATAATCCTGCTCATTTCCCACCGTATATACCATACCACCGATATCCGGGTAATCTTTTACCCGCTGGATTGCCGTACCGATATCCTGGGTCATGTACACAGCGGTACCATCTGCCCGCAATACGATCTTCTCGTCCAGGCCTTCATCAGTGAGGTCTATCCATACGCTTCCGTCCTCCTTTCTGTAAAATACACCCCGCGCCAGGCCGTCTTCCACGACATCTTTACCTAAAAGGTAGGTATTGCTTTCGTAATAGTAAGAATCAAAATCTACGCCCAGATTCTTATAGGTAATCTCAAATCCGTCATATACCCATTGGTTCATGGTCTTCCACAAACTGACCACTTCTTCGTCTCCTGCTTCCCACTTCCTGAGCATTTCCTGGGCCTCCAGCAAAAGGGGTGCTTTTTTGGCCGCCTCTTCCCTGTTCACACCTTCGGAAACAAGGGTTTCTATTTCCTTTTTATATTCCTTATCGAAAATCACATAATAATTTCCCACCAGTTTATCTCCCTTCAGCCCGGTAGATTCGGGGGTAGCACCATTTCCAAACTTCTTCCAGGCCAGCATGGACTTACAGATATGTATCCCCCTGTCATTGATTATCTGAGTTTTATATACTTTCTTCCCGGCTGCCTTGAGTATCTCCGCTACCGAATATCCGAGCAGGTTGTTCCGTATATGACCCAGGTGCAGAGGTTTGTTGGTATTGGGAGAAGAATATTCCACCAAAACGGCTTTCCCTTCCGGATCGGGGGTGACGTACCCGTAATTCTCCCGGTCTTTGATCTCCCGAAAGAAATCCAGGTAGTACCTGTCGCTTATCACCAGGTTCAAAAAACCTTTAACCACATTAAAGCGGGCTACTTCTTCTACATTTTCCTCCAGGAATGTCCCGATCTGTTCCCCGATAGCCTGCGGATTCCCCTTGACCTGGCGGAGCATAGGGAAAACAACTACAGTTATATCTCCTTCAAAATCCTTCCGGGTAGGCTGTAGTTCTACCGTTGTAATTTCGGTATCAAATATCTTTTTTACGGCTTCTTTTACTCTGGTAATGATAAGGTCTTGTATATCCATCTACATATTTTTTGTCCTGTACAGGCGTGCAAAGATAAAAAGACTTTGGCTTTTTCGGGTGAGAGAGGGTGAGAAAGTGAGAGCGGGTGAGAAGGTGAAAGAAGATGTGGAACAGGTAATAGGCTCATATGGACCGGGAGATACCTCTTATACGATGACATTATACCACAACAAATAAAAATCCCGTCTGAATCCCGCCTCTCACCTGTCATCCTCTCATATCCAAAAAAATAGTATCTTTATAAAAAAAATTCCCATGCTTCTTTACGCTTCTTGTAATGACACCAAAAACAAGAAAAAAATCGAAAAGGCAGTAGGCAAACCCTGTACTATTGCAGACAGAGTAAAGATCGGGGGAGTCCACTCCCCGAAGATGGATATTGTATCGTCTTCCGTACAACTTCACAACCTGCTTATCTTAAACAAGGCGATCAGCACATCGTGTACCATAGAGCTGAGACCAGGGGGAATTATTCTGCGGTTTTACGCTATCCTGGACAAGTACCTCCTCGTGATTCCCTATCACAAGCTTTCCATTCACAAGATCAATACCAATATTTACGCTATCCACAAAGATGATTATCATGTAAAAATAGATGTCAGAAGTGAAGAGGGGCGCGATTTTATCAAAAAAATCCTCAAATCCAAATCGGATAGTTATCCGACTTTTGTCGATGATCTCTAAGAAACGGAGAGCCTGTTTACCACTCCTGTCATTTTTGTTACTCTTGTTTATCTTCAAACCAGGCTTTGAAACAACATGCCCGGGGACCTTTCCCGGAAATTAATAACCAGGTATAAATATCCGCTGCGCTATGCCGTATCTTCCGGGAAATTCAAAATCAGAGGAAACAAAAAGCCCGGGAATACAAGACCCCCGGGCTTTTTTATATTAAGATTAACTTATTATGGCTTCTTTTATACCGCCTGCTTTTGTGCGGGTATATGCAATCCGCACTCCCTGTTCTCCAGAACTTTGGTAGGGTCATAATACTTGAATTCGTTTTCCAGGTTGTTTTCTTCCAGGTATTCATCCAGTTGCTCGTCCGACCAGTAAAAGAAAGGGGAAACTTTTATTACCCCGTCATTTCCCAGGGTAACAATGTCCAGCGAATCCCGGAATGCTGTCTGCCCTTTTCTGAGATTGGTAAACCATACATCCGGCTGGTGCTCTTCCATTGCTCTCCGGAAAGGCTCCAGTTTTACCTGTTCCGTAAACTCTTTATGCAAAGGAGAATCTATATCGGGTATCCCCATCACCGCATCGCGATGTGCTGCTGTTTGTTTAGGAACAAATAAATGAATCCGCAGGTCCAGTTTTTCTATAAGTCTTTCTGCGTGTTTATAAGTCTGCGGAGTATTGTACCCCGTATCGCACCAAATCACGGGGATATCGTTTTTCACTATGGTGGTGGCGTGCAGAATCGCCGCTTCATATGGCCTGAAATTAGTGGTTACCACAGGACGGTTTGCAGTTTCCAGCGCCCATTCCACGATCTCTTCGGGAGATTTGTCTTTCAGATATCCGTTTATCTTTTTTAAGTCCATGATCATTTGTTTTTTGTGATTCGCAACCAGGCTCTTTCATGCAAATAATAGAGTACCATTTTGGAAACGACTTCTATACTCCCGATTCCCAGAGCGATCTTAATATCTCCGGTAAGGATATAGGAAATAACCATAGTATCTATTGTTCCGACCAGACGCCATGAAACAGCCTTTAAAACAGACACCCTGTGACTGTCCGATGCCGGTTTTAATTTCTGTGTTTTTAGCAAATCGAGTATCATAATAACGGTAATAGGATACAAATATACTATTAATCTATCGATTTACTAGAGTTTAAAAAGATTTTTTTTTTCAACTTTCGGCCGAAAGGTCTGCCAGGGTCTTCTTTTCCAACACGCTGAGCATGCTGTCCCTGAGTTCTACCATAACCCGGTTCAGAGAGCATGCTTCCTCTGTTTTGCAATCACTGCACTTTTCATAGAAATGCAGGCTGACGCATGGCAACGGCGCAATGGGTCCCTCCAGTATACGCATCAGGGCGGCAATAGTTATCTGTTCGGGATCTTTCAACAGGTAGTACCCTCCGCCCTTCCCTTTTTTGGAACCGAGAAAGCCGGAATTTTTTAATTGTAGTAATATGATTTCCAGGAATTTTTTGGAAATATTTTCACTTTCCGCAATTTCCGATATCAATACCGGTTTGCTATCTTCCCTCCTGGCCATATAAACCAGGGCCTTCAGCCCGTATTTGGTCTTTTTTGATAACATATCTTAACTTGCCCTTAACTGTACTTCCGGAAGCGGGTCCCGGAAGTAAGTTCTGCTCTAATATAACAATTATTTTTCGGTCTGTCCTTTTTCCAGGAACACCTCGGCCATCATACATCTCGCGCTCCCACCCCCGCAGGCTTCTATAACATCCAGCGAAGATGACAATATCCTGCAATGCTTTTCTATGGCCGCTTTTTGTCCGGGTGTCAGGCTATTGCGGGCAGCAGTACTCATAACGAGATATTTCGTACCATCCTGTCCCGCTACCTGCAGCATATTACCTGCAAAATTATTGACCTGATCTTCCGTGATACTGATAATTTCCTTTCCGTCTTCCTTAAGATGGTTTACTACATTCCTGCGCTCTTTTTTGTCATCGAGGGAATCCAGGCAAATGACGGCAAAATCCTCGGCAATACACATCATTACGTTAGTGTGATATATTACCCTCCGCTTGCCTTCCACTGTCTGATAAGCGGTGAAAATGACCGGTGTATATTCGAAATTTTCACAAAATTCGATAAACAGTTCTTCATTTGCACGGGGGGATAATGCACAGTAAGCTTTACGGTTTACCCGGTCCAGCACCATACTTCCGGTCCCCTCCAGGAAAACCTCATCTTCTTCGGCCTCGGTATAATCGACAATCGTTTCTATACGGAACCCCTGTTCTTCTACGACATCGAGTACTTCTTCGCGGCGCTCCGCTCTTCGGTTTTCGGCAAACATGGGGTACAGGGCCACAGTAGCCTCGGCATGGAAGGATATCCAGTTATTGGGAAAAATGGAATCCGGCGTGTCCGGTTCGCGGGTATCTTCCACAACGATAACGGAGATCCCTGCCGCCCTAAGTTCTTCCACAAAAGTATCGAATTCCTGCAAAGCCTTTGCCTGAACCGTTTCCGGAAGCAGGTTATCCAGGACTTTCTGGTAATAATTGTTTACTGCGGTCTGTTCGTTCATCCGGAAATTCACCGGACGGATCATCAGAATGGTATCGGTTATCTGTCTTTCCATAGTTAATCCCTGGTTAATGGCATTGTTGAGCAACGAAATAACCCTTCCTGTTTGGCTATTTCGGCATAGGCTACTTCTTCCACTACAAATCCGTTCTCCCTGAGCCAGTTGTTCAGACGTGTAAAATTACGTTCGGAAACCACTACATTGGTATCTATTGAAAATACGTTGGAGAACATATAATACATTTCATCCCTGGTAATGTGAAACAGGTTGTCTTTTCCGAAAAGGCCCAGCAGATATTCATAATCTTCCTGCACCCGGAAACCTCCTTTGTAAATGATCCCCCTGTCTTTTCCTACGGGCTGGAAACAACAATCCAGGTGCAGGGCATTATCCCTGGCATCGGTCTTTGATTTCACCAGGTCAAACTCTTTTACTTTCTTGTTCGGGAACATATCGCGGATAAACCCGACACCATGCATATTGGTCCTTGCCGTTATCTGGTCAGGATAATCATCGCCCTTATAGGTCCCCACAAAAATATGGTCGTTCCACAGCATAACATCTCCGCCCTCTATATGTGCTTCTTCGGGCGGTGTGATGATCTTCCCCGGGGGTATCTCATCCATGACATACTGAATGGCTTTCAGTTCCTTTTCCCTGTCGGGCAGGATATTGGATTTTATAAACAGGTCATCGATCACAAAAGCGATATCCCTGGCAAAAATCTGGTTACAGTCTGTTATAATTTCAGGGCGGAAAACCTGTATATCATATTTGTTCAACACACTGGCAAAGGCTTCTATCTCTGTTACCATATCTTCTTCCTTCGGATAGGTCCCGGCCAGAATATGTTCCAGTGATTTAGGATCATAGGCTTCTTCGGGTCCGGGCACGGGGCCGTTACTTTTTGCTGTCCCGAGTACCAATGCCCTTAACCTGGAGGTCTCGTCTTTTACATTCAGCTTCAACATAAAGGTGATGATTTGTTACAAATATAAAAAAAGCAGGGATGCACAGCCGTGCGTCCCTGCCTGTTTTTCCAAAAAAGATCGAGAAAATTTCCGGTCTTTTATGCTTGTTATTTTATCTTTTGGCTATATCCTCGAACGGACGTTGGTTTTCCCCGATATACACTTGTCTCGGTCTTCCGATAGGTTCATTGCGCAGACGCATTTCCCTCCATTGTGCTATCCATCCGGGAAGTCGTCCCATAGCGAACATTACGGTAAACATTTCCGTAGGGATGCCCAGTGCCCTGTAGATAATTCCGGAGTAGAAATCCACATTCGGATAGAGTTTTCTGTCGACGAAATACGGATCTTCCAACGCTTCTTTTTCCAGGCCTTTTGCAATATCCAGTACCGGGTCTACAACGCCGAGGTCCCCGAGAACTTCATCTGCCGCTTTTTTAATAATCCTTGCACGGGGATCGAAATTCTTATATACCCTGTGACCAAATCCCATCAGTCGGAAAGGGTCTTCTTTATCCTTGGCCTTGGCCATATATTTTTTAGTATCTCCTCCGTCGGCCTTGATGCCTTCGAGCATTTCTATAACGGCCTGGTTAGCGCCGCCGTGAAGCGGCCCCCAAAGCGCCGAAATACCCGCAGAGATCGAGGCAAACAGACCTGCATGGGAAGATCCTACGATCCGGACCGTAGACGTGGAACAGTTTTGCTCATGATCCGCATGAAGTATCAGCAACTTGTCCAGGGCATTGATGACAATCTCATTTCTTTTATATTCCTTGTTAGGTCTTTTGAACATCATTTTGGCGATGTTTTCTACGTATCCGAGGGTATCATCCCCGTAGTCCAGCGGAAGTCCTTCTTTTTTGCGCAGTGTCCATGCCACGAGGACCGGAAATTTCGCCATCAGTTTCACTATGGCCTTATACATATCCTCCTCAGAAGATACGTTGACCGAAGAAGGGTTAAATGCAATAAGAGCACTGGTTAAAGACGCCAGGACTCCCATAGGATGAGCAGATTTCGGAAAGCTGTCGAGTATTTTCTTCATTTCCTCATCTACCACGGCCTGGTCTTTTATATCATCGTGGAATTTCTCCAGTTGACTTTTTGTAGGCAACTCGCCAAAGATCAAAAGATATGCAACCTCAAGGAAATCGGCCTTCTCGGCCAGTTCTTCGATAGTATAACCCCGGTAACGGAGAATTCCTTTTTCACCGTCCAGATAGGTAATAGCACTCTCACAAGATCCGGTATTCTTATACCCGGGATCAAGAGTTATGATCCCGCTTTTTGCCCGGAGCGTCTTGATATCTATCGCTATTTCATCTTCTGTTCCTATGGTTACAGGAAACTCATATTTCTCACCGTTATACTCTAAGGTAGCAATTTTTGACATAATAATTCTATAGATTTTAGATTCACTTATTTCCCCATCCCGGTAATCCGGCAGAAGCCCGGACAAGAGATGTGGACGAGAGTTGCGAAAATACAAAATAATGTGTTAATATAAGGTTAATTACCACTATTTTTGCTTGTTTCACGACACAAAAAAAGGATATTCCGTACCGGTACGGCACGAGCTGTTCGCCTTGAATTATAACGCATTCTCTGTATGCTCCGGGACCGGCTTCTGCACATTTCAAAAAAACCGCAGGGAACGATGTTTAACCCGAAATCCGAACAAGGGGAAAAGCTTCAAAAGCAAAAACCCCGGGCGTTCTGTTTCCGGGGTTTTTCTTATCTGTCATACTTCCGGGCGGAAATACTTATTTCACTTTAAAAGCCTTTTCTTTCGGATAATACGCTACATCTCCCAGTTCTTCTTCTATACGGAGCAACTGGTTATATTTGGCCATACGATCACTTCGGGAAGCAGATCCGGTTTTTATCTGACCTGTGTTCAGTGCCACGGCAAGATCGGCAATAGTATTGTCTTCGGTTTCTCCGGAACGGTGTGACATTACGGAAGTATAACCGGCATTATGTGCCATGTTTACCGCCGCAATAGTTTCGGTAAGGGTACCTATCTGGTTTACTTTAATAAGAATAGAATTGGCAATTCCGTTCTCTATACCGCGGGAAAGTCTTTCTACGTTCGTTACGAACAGGTCGTCTCCTACCAGCTGAACTTTGTCCCCGATCTTCTCGGTAAGGTATTTCCAGCCTTCCCAGTCGTTCTCATCCATACCGTCCTCGATAGAGATGATAGGATATTTACCTGCCAGTTCGGCCAGGTAATCCGCCTGCTCCTGCGATGTCCTCACTTTTCCTTTGTCTCCTTCGAATTTAGTATAGTCGTACTTGCCATCTACATAGAATTCGGCAGAAGCACAATCCAGGGCGATCTTTACTTCATCACCGGCTTTGTAGCCTGCCTTTTCAATAGCTTTTATTATAGTCTCGAGCGCATCTTCGGTACCATCCAGGGTAGGTGCAAAACCGCCTTCATCTCCCACGGCTGTACTAAGGCCTCTGTCGTGTAATACTTTTTTGAGATTGTGGAATATCTCCGTTCCCATCTGCATGGCATGCGTAAAGCTTTCGGCTTTTACTGGCATAATCATGAACTCCTGGAAGGCAATAGGAGCATCGGAGTGAGATCCGCCATTAATAATGTTCATCATAGGCACCGGAAGTGTATTGGCACTTACCCCTCCGACATAACGGTACAAAGGCATCCCCAGTTCGTTTGCTGCAGCTTTCGCTACGGCCAGGGAAACCCCGAGTATGGCATTAGCGCCCAGCTTGGATTTGTTCGGTGTACCATCGAGCGCTATCATTTTTTTATCGATAGCGTTCTGCTCGAAAACGGATGTCCCTACAAGCTCTTCTGCAAGGATGTTGTTTACATTGTCTACTGCTTTGGAAACTCCCTTGCCCATATAAGAAGAACCTCCGTCTCTAAGTTCAACGGCTTCGTGCTCTCCCGTAGACGCTCCCGAAGGTACTGCTGCCCTTCCCAGGATTCCACTTTCGGTAACTATATCTACTTCTACGGTAGGGTTACCTCTCGAATCTAAAATCTGCCTTGCGTGAACACTAATAATTATACTCATAATATTACTTTGTTATATTCTTTTTCTTTTTCGTTTGTTATGGCTGAATATTATTACACTAACTGTTTACTATTGGCCTTTTGGCGATCATTTCTATGAACTGATCAAAAAGGTAAGAGGCATCGTGAGGTCCGGGACTGGCTTCCGGGTGATATTGAACAGAAAAGCAGTTCTTCCCTTTGATACGGATACCTGCAACGGTATTGTCGTTCAGATGCAGGTGTGTGATTTCCACTTCCGGATGGTTCTCTACTTCTTCCCGGTTTACCGCAAACCCGTGGTTCTGCGACGTTATCTCTCCTTTACCGGATATCTCATTTTTTACGGGGTGATTGATCCCTCTGTGCCCATTGTGCATTTTGTATGTGGATATACCCTGGGACAGGGCTATGATCTGATGCCCGAGGCAAATACCGAAAAGAGGAAGGTCCTCGTCGATTATCCTTTTTGCTACTGCAATGGCACTATCCAGCGGTTCGGGGTCTCCCGGGCCATTGGACAGGAAATAACCGTCCGGATTCCATGCCTGTAATTCCTCAAAGCCGGTATCGTAAGGAAAAACTTTAACATAAGCATCTCTTGCCGCAAGGTTTCTCAGAATGTTCTTTTTGATCCCCAGGTCCAGTGCTGCAATTTTGTATGTAGCATCCGGATTACCGAAGTAGTAAGGTTCTTTTGTGGACACTTTCGAGGATAATTCCAGTCCCTCCATATCGGGAACCTCTGCCAGCTGTGCTTTCAATTCGTCAATTTTTTCTATCTCCGTGGAAATTACGGCATTCATGGCGCCATGGTCCCTGATGTAACTCACCAAAGCCCTTGTATCCACATCGGAAATAGCGAACAGGTTATTTTCTTCCAGAAACTCTTTCAGGGAACCTTTGGCATCCACCCGTGAGTAATCGTAACTGAAGTTCTTGCAAACAAGTCCTGCTATTTTAACCGAATCCGATTCTACCTCTTCCTCGTTAACGCCATAGTTACCGATGTGTGCATTTGTGGTTACCATGATCTGACCGAAATAGGAGGGGTCCGTAAAGATCTCCTGATAACCGGTCATCCCGGTATTAAAACACACTTCACCGAAGGCAGTTCCTTCTTTACCTACTGCTTTTCCATAAAAAATGGTCCCATCCGCAAGGATAATGACCGCTTTCTTTCTTGATTGATACTTCATGTACGGATAAGTATTTTTATAAAAATTCTTCCGGAGTCCTTTTGATCTCAGGCCTTACCTGGTATTACAGAATTATTCAGACCATCTGTTCCGGACATTCCGAAGAACTTTAAAAAGTTTTACAAAATAACATAAAAAAAAGGATAAACTAAAATGTTTATCCTTTTGATATGTAATGATTTCGTTATCATTTGTTATTCCTCCGACGAAGGTTTTTTATCTTCTCCTTCCGCGGCTTTATCGGCTTTTTCTGCCTTAGGTTCTTTCTTAGGGGCCTCTGCTTTCTTTTCTTCAGTAGCTTTTTCTTCCTTTACGGCAGTTTCGGCTTTTGCAGTTTCCTCCTGAGATTTTTTGCTTCGTCCCCTTCTGGTAGACTTCTTCTTGGCTCCTTTACCTGTTTCGTAAGTTTCGTTGTAATCTACAAGTTCAATAAGGGCCATATCTGCGTTATCACCTAAACGATTACCCAGCTTAATAATCCTGGTGTATCCTCCGGGACGATCCGCAACTTTAACAGCCACATCCCTGAAGAGCTCGGTTACGGCATATTTATTTCTCAGCTTGCTGAAAACTACTCTCCGGTTATGGGTAGTATCTTCTTTGGACTTGGTTACCAAAGGCTCGATAAATTGCTTCAGAGCTTTAGCCTTTGCTACTGTTGTGTTAATACGCTTGTGTTCTATTAAAGAGCACGCCATATTTGCCAACATAGCCTTCCGGTGTGCTGATTTCCTCCCTAAGTGGTTTATTTTCTTTCCGTGTCTCATCTTAATTCCCTAATTGTTCTTTTCCGAAAATGTACTCCCCTGACGGGGAATACATTCGAAAAAGGAAAAGATTAATCTTTATCTAATTTATATTTTGACAAATCCATCCCGAAGCTCAGTCCTTTCACGCTTACCAGTTCTTCCAGTTCAGTCAGGGACTTTTTACCGAAGTTTCGGAATTTCATTAAATCGTTCTTGTTAAAGGACACCAGGTCTCCCAGGGTATCCACCTCTGCGGCTTTCAGACAGTTCAATGCACGTACGGACAGGTCCATGTCCACCAGTTTGGTTTTCAGCAATTGCCTCATGTGCAGGGATTCCTCATCATAAGTTTCTGTCTGTGCAATCTCATCGGCTTCGAGTGTTATCCTCTCATCGGAGAACAACATAAAGTGATGGATCAGTATTTTGGCCGCTTCGGTAAGGGCATCTTTAGGATGAATGGAACCGTCGGTGATAATTTCAAAAACCAGTTTTTCATAATCAGTCTTCTGTTCCACACGATAGTTCTCTATACTATATTTTACGTTCTTTATCGGAGTAAAGATAGAATCCGTAAAAATAGTTCCTATAGGAGCGTTGGGCTTTTTGTTTTCTTCAGCAGGAACATACCCCCTTCCTTTTTCTATGGTGAGCTCCAGGTTGATGTTAACACTTGGCTCCATATTACAGATTACCAGATCCGGGTTCAGCACCTGAAAACCGGAAATGAATTTCTGAAAGTCTCCTGCTGTCAACTGCTCCTTACCGGTAACGGAAACAGAAACCGTCTCGTTATCCACATCTTCTATCTGTCTTTTAAAACAAATCTGCTTCAGATTGAGGATGATTTCCGTAACGTCTTCTACCACACCGGATATAGTGGAAAATTCATGTTCCACACTATCTATTTTTACCGATGTAATAGCAAAACCGTCCAAAGAAGCCAGCAAGACTCTTCGCAATGCGTTACCAACGGTCAATCCGTATCCGGGTTCCAAAGGACGAAATTCAAATTTCCCTTCGAAATCGGAAGAATCGATCATTATAACTTTATCGGGCTTTTGAAAATTAAATATTGCCATAATACGACAGCTGTCTGATTATTATTTAGAGTATAACTCGACGATTAATTGTTCTTTGATGTTTTCCGGAATTTGTATTCTTTCCGGAACGGCTACGAAAGAACCTTCTTTTTTCTCTGTATTCCAGGTAATCCATTCATACACGCTGGAGTTGTTTGCCAGGGAATTCTCTATAACTTCAAGAGATTTTGACTTTTCACGAACTCCAACAACATCGCCGGGTTTTAAAGTATAAGAAGGAATATTTACGATTTCCCCGTTTACGGTAATATGACGGTGTGACACCAATTGTCTTGCCCCCCTTCTGGAAGGTGCAACTCCCATCCTGTAGACCACATTGTCCAGACGGGACTCACATAATTGCAGTAATACCTCACCGGTAACCCCTTTGCTTCGGTTAGCCTTTTCAAACAGGTTCCTGAATTGTTTTTCGAGGATTCCGTAAGTATATTTTGCTTTTTGCTTCTCCATTAACTGGATAGCATATTCTGATTTTTTCCCTCTCCTGCGGTTGTTACCGTGTTGTCCAGGAGGGTAATTTTTCTTTTCAAAAGATTTGTCGTCTCCAAAGATCGGCTCTCCGAATTTTCTTGCGATCTTCGTTTTTGGACCTGTATATCTTGCCATGTTTTTAAATATTTTTGAGGATGATTATGAATTAAGGCTTATCCTTCGATAATCGTTAACTATCCCCGTTGTATAACTGATTAAATTACTTAAACTCTTCTTCTTTTCGGCGGACGACATCCGTTGTGAGGTAACGGAGTAACATCAATGATTTCTGTTACTTCTATACCTGCATTGTGAATGGTACGGATAGCTGATTCTCTTCCGTTACCCGGTCCTTTCACATAAACTTTTACCTTCCTCAGACCGGCTTCCTGCGCTATTTTAGCAGCATCTTCCGCAGCTACCTGGGCGGCATAGGGCGTATTTTTCTTAGATCCCCTAAAACCCATTTTCCCGGCAGATGACCATGACACCACGTCTCCTTTTTTATTGGTCAGAGATATGATGATATTGTTGAATGATGCAGAAATATGCGCCTCACCTACAGATTCTACAACGACCTTGCGTTTTTTAGAAGTTTTTGTATTTGACTTTGCCATATTACCCTACGTATTATTTAGTTGCTTTCTTCTTGTTGGCAACAGTTTTTCGTTTACCTTTTCTAGTCCTGGAATTATTCTTGGTCCTCTGTCCTCTCAGCGGTAAACCAATCCTGTGACGGATACCTCTGTAACATCCGATATCCATCAATCGCTTGATGTGAATCTGCACTTCAGAACGCAACTCTCCTTCAATCTTGAAAGCACCTACGGCTTCACGGATACGGTTAATTTCGTCATCGGTCCATTCAGACACTTTGGTATCTTCATTTACTTCCGCTTTAGCCAAAATTTCTTTGGCCCTGCTTTTTCCAATACCAAAAATATAGGTTAACGAAATAACCCCTCTTTTGTGTTTTGGTATATCAACTCCTGCGATTCTTGCCATAATTACCCTTGTCTTTGTTTAAATCTAGGATTCTTTTTATTAATTACGTACAATTTCCCCTTACGACGCACAATCTTGCACTCGGGACTTCTCTTCTTTAATGATGCTCTTACTTTCATGATAATTCAATGTTCAAGGTTCAAGGTCCAAGTTTAACTTTGAGGTCCGAACCATTTAATATCTATAAGTGATTCTTGCTTTTGAAAGGTCATAAGGACTCATCTCCAGTTTTACCTTATCGCCAGGCAACAGTTTTATATAATGCATACGCATTTTACCGGATATATGAGCAGTAACCACATGACCGTTTTCCAGTTCTACCCGAAACATTGCATTGGACAATGCTTCGATTATCGTTCCGTCTTGCTCTATTGCTGCTTGTTTAGCCATTTATATACTTCTCAATTTTTTGACCTGCCTGTGCGGCAGATAGGTTTATGATTTATGATGTCGTCGATATTCCCAACCCATAAAGCCATCGCTATCTTTACGCCACTACCTTTCTGTTTTTACCGGTTTTCATCAAACCGTCATAATGCCTGTTCAGCAGATACGAATTTACCTGTTGCATCGTATCTATCGCAACTCCAACCATAATAAGCAATGAAGTACCTCCGTAAAACAAGGCCCATCCTTGCTGCATTCCCACGATCTTTACCACAAAAGCGGGCAAAATAGCTATAATGGCCAGGAATATGGATCCGGGGAAAGTGATCAAAGACATTATTCTGTCCAGATAATCTCCGGTTTCCTTTCCGGGTTTTATACCGGGTATGAACCCTCCGCTTCTTTTAAGATCGTCTGCCATTTTATTGGTAGGTACCGTAATGGCGGTGTAAAAATACGTAAAAACTATGATCAGCAATGCAAAGACCAGGTTATACCAGAAACCGAAGATGTCCATAAAAGCCGTTTTCACCGATTGTGCAGCTTCGGAATTGGACAATCCTGCCAGTGCTCCCGGAACGAACATAATGGCCTGTGCAAAAATTATAGGCATTACTCCCGAAGCATTGAGCTTCAAAGGAATGTATTGCCTTGATCCGAATACATTTTTCTCATAACCCCCGGAAGCTGTTCTCCTGGCATATTGTACCGGTATCTGTCTTGTTGCCATAACCAGCATAATACTGGCCAGAATAACTACAAACCAGATGACAAGTTCAATAAGGACAAGCATCAGCCCTCCGTTATTCTCAGAGACCCTGGATGCGAATTCCTGGGCGAAAGACTGGGGTAACCGGGCGATAATCCCCACCATAATAAGCAGTGAGATACCATTACCGATACCTTTATCCGTAATCTTTTCACCGAGCCACATCGCAAATATCGTACCGGTCACCAAAATAATTACCGACGGAATGATAAAGTCGAGCCCTTTACCCAGCAGGAAAGCGCTGTCGGGCACACCTAATGCTCCGAGTCCGTACAAATATGCCGGTGCCTGAACCACACATATGGCAATGGTAAGCCAGCGTGTGATCTGGTTAATGGTCTTCCTGCCGCTTTCTCCCTCCTTTTGCAGCTTTTGCAGGTATGGAATAGCGATTCCCATAAGCTGTACCACAATAGAGGCCGATATATAAGGCATAATACCCAAAGCGAAAACGGAAGCATTGGCAAAGGCCCCTCCCGTAAAAGCATTAAGGATTCCCAATAAACCGGTGTCTGTTTTGCTCGACAGTTCCGCCAGTTGTACCGAATCAACACCCGGAAGCACAATTTGCGTACCGAAACGGTACACCAGCAGTAACCCCAGGGTTACTACTATTCTGCTTTTCAGCTCTTCTATCTTCCAGATGTTGCTAAGTGTCTCTAAAAATTTCTTCATGGTCGGTTTTTTCTTATAAAGTTACCGCTTCTCCTCCTGCCCCTTCTATGGCAGCTTTAGCACTTGCAGTAAATTTATGTACAGATATTTTCAGCTTTGCCTTTAGTTCTCCGCCACCCAGTATTTTTACCAGGTCAGATCTTTTAACTATTCGGTTGTTTACTAAGATATCCATGTCCACGGTATCGGTGATAACACCTTTATCTACCATGTCCTGTAATTTCCCCAGATTTATCCCAACGTACTCTTTACGGTTTATGTTCTTAAACCCGAACTTGGGAACACGTCTCTGAAGTGGCATCTGCCCACCTTCAAAACCGATTTTCTTAGAGTATCCGGAACGAGACTTAGCCCCTTTGTGACCTCTTGTGGCGGTACCGCCTTTTCCGGATCCCTCTCCACGGCCAACTCTCTTCCCGTCCTTATGTACTGAACCTTCTGCAGGTTTTAAGTTACTTAAGTTCATAACTATATTGTTAATTAAGCCTCTTCTACAGAAACTAAGTGTTTAACTTTATTTACCATACCAAGGATATTAGGTGTAGCATCGTGCTCTACAACCTGTCCTATCTTTTTCAGGCCAAGAGCTTCTAAGGTTCTCTTTTGATCCTGAGGACGCTTAATGTTGCTCTTTACTTGTGTAACTCTGATCTTTCCCATTTTTAATCCTTGTTTATCCTTTAAAAACTTTCTCCAGAGAAATACCCCGCTGAGCAGCTATGGTACCGGCACCTCTCAACTGCAATAAAGCATCGAAAGTAGCTTTCACCACATTGTGAGGGTTGGATGATCCCTGAGACTTAGACAATACATCGTGTACCCCTACGGCCTCCAGTACGGAACGAACCGCACCTCCGGCTATAACTCCGGTACCGTGAGAAGCAGGCTGAAGATACACCCTTGCTCCGCCGTACTTTCCTTTTTGTTCATGAGGCAGTGTGCCTTTGTTCAAAGGAATACGGACCATGTTTTTCTTAGCATCTTCCACAGCTTTGGAAATAGCGTCGGCAACTTCTTTGGACTTACCCAATCCGTGACCAACAACACCGTTTTCATCTCCGACTACCACAATAGCAGAAAATCCGAATGCTCTACCTCCTTTAGTAACCTTAGTAACTCTCTGTACGCCAACCAGACGGTCTTTCAGTTCCAGCCCGCCGGGTTTTACCAATTCTGCGCTTTTGTATTTCTGATACATAATTTCTTAGAATTTTAGTCCTGCTTCCCTAGCTCCTTCTGCTAATGATTTTACTCTTCCGTGATACAGATAACCACCCCTGTCAAAAGAAACGGTTTCTATCCCGGCTTTCAATGCTTTCTCAGCAATCGCCTTTCCAACCAAAGCAGATACTTCTGTCTTTGTGCCTTTAGAGTCGGCAATGTCCTTATCCCTGGAAGATGCCGATGCCAAAGTAACTCCCTGTACATCATCTACCAGCTGTGCATAAATCTCTTTATTGCTTCTAAAAACAGCCAGTCTCGGCTTTTCAGCAGTTCCGCTGATAACCTTTCTGATCCTGTTTTTGATACGTATTCTTCTTTCCGTCTTTGATAATGCCATAATGCTAATTATTAAGCTGATTTACCTGCTTTTCTCCTTAATTGCTCACCGACAAATTTAATCCCTTTCCCTTTATAAGGTTCAGGTTTACGGAACGAACGGATCTTAGCCGCCACCTGGCCGACCAATTGTTTATCGTACGATGTCAGTTTAATAATAGGGTTCTTCCCCTTTTCGGAAATGGTTTCTACCTTAACTTCAGGCGCCAGTTCCAAAACTATATTGTGAGAAAAACCAAGAGCTAGATCAAGTTTCTGACCCTGGTTGCTGGCTCTGTATCCCACACCTACCAGTTCCAATTCCTTGGTAAACCCTTCAGAAACTCCTATCACCATATTGTTGATCAAAGTACGGTAAAGTCCGTGCTTTGCCCTTTGGTCTTTGCTTTCTTCCTTAGTTTCCAATATAATCTGTCCATCCTCTTGCTTAACAGCAATGTCTTTAACTTCTTGAGTTAATTCGCCTAATTTACCCTTTACAACAACATTATCACCGTCTATGGTAACGGTAACTCCGTCAGGTATATTAACTGGACTTTTTCCTATTCTTGACATTTTCTTTGTCTTTATTTGTTAGTAAACGTAACACAACACTTCACCACCAACATTATCCTGCTTGGCCTGCTTGCTGGTCATTACTCCGTGAGAAGTAGAGACAATAGCTACTCCCAGACCGTTCAGGACCCTGGGCAGATCGGCAGAACCAACATACTTACGCAACCCGGGTTTACTCACACGTTGTATCTTTTTGATAACGGGTTCCTTCGTAGCTTTGTCATATTTCAAAGCTATTTTTATGGTTCCCTGCACAGAGTTATCCTCAAATTTATAACTGAGGATATATCCCTGATCAAACAAGATCTTGGTTATTTCTTTTTTCAAATTAGAAGCAGGAATTTCCACTACACGGTGTCCCGCACTGTTAGCGTTCCTGATTCTTGTCAAATAATCTGCTATAGGATCTGTATACATCTGTATTTATTTGCGGTTGCAGTTTTCAGGCAAGGCCCGAACTTACTACCAGTTAAAATCTACCAACTTGCTTTTTTAACGCCCGGAATCAATCCCTGGTTAGCCATTTCCCGGAAGGTAACCCGGGATATACCAAAAACTCTCATATACCCTCTGGGTCTACCTGTAAGCTTACATCTGTTGTGAAGTCTTACGGGTGAAGCGTTTTTAGGCAGTTTTTGCAAAGCCTCATAATCTCCGGCTTCTTTAAGAGCCTTGCGCTTCTGAGCATATTTTGCAACCAGCTTTTGTCTCTTCTCCTCGCGGGCTTTCATGGATTCTTTAGCCATACTTAATTCTTTTTAAAAGGTAATCCTAATTCGCTTAACAATGATTTTGCCTCTTTATCAGTCTCGGCAGAGGTTACAAAAGTGATATCCATACCGGAAATCTTATTTACCTTATCGATATCTATCTCCGGGAATATAATCTGCTCGGTTACCCCCAGGTTATAATTTCCTCTTCCGTCAAAACCAGTAGCCTTAATACCGTTAAAGTCTCTTACCCTGGGCAATGCACTTGTTACCAATCTGTCCAGGAACTCATACATCCGTTCTCCTCTAAGGGTCACTTTGGCCCCGATGGGCATCCCCTTACGAAGTTTAAAAGAAGCAACGTCCTTTTTAGACACGGTAGACACCGCTTTTTGCCCAGTTATCCTTCCCAGCTCCTCTACGGCATGGTCTATAAGTTTCTTATCGGCAACAGCAGCTCCGACACCACGGCTAACTACGATCTTTTTCAGTTTAGGCACTTGCATTACGTTCTTGTACCCGAACTCTTCTGTAAGAGCAGCAACTATCCTGTCCTTATACTCTTGTTTCAATCTCGGAATGTAAGCCATAACTAAATTACTTCATTAGATTTCTTTGAAACTCTCACTTTCTTACCGTCCTTTACTTCATATCCTACCCTGGTTACTTCTTTCGATTTAGGATCGATCAAAGACAGGTTGGATATATGTATAGGAGCTTCTTTTTCAACGATTCCTCCCTGAGGGTTGTTAGCACTCGGCTTTTGATGTTTGCGAACCGTGTTCACTCCCTCAACAATCGCTTTATTCTTCTCACGATCTACTTTAAGGACTTTACCTTCCGAACCTTTGTGGTCTCCGGCAATAACCTTTACAGTATCTCCTGATTTTATTTTTAGCTTTGTCATTTTGCAATCTATTACAGCACCTCAGGCGCTAATGATACGATCTTCATAAACTGCTTGTCGCGAAGTTCTCTGGCAACCGGACCGAAAACACGTGTTCCACGCATTTCACCGGCAGCATTCAACAGCACACAAGCATTGTCATCGAAACGAATGTAAGAACCATCAGGTCTTCTTACCTCTTTCTTGGTACGAACAACCACTGCAGTGGATACTTGCCCTTTTTTAACGTTTCCGTTAGGAGTGGCCTCTTTTACAGTAACCACAATCTTATCACCTACAGAAGCATATCTTCTTTTTGTACCACCGAGAACACGAATTGTCAGAACTTCTTTAGCTCCTGTATTATCGGCCACTTTTAATCTGGATTCTTGCTGTACCATAACTACTTAGCTCTTTCAATGATTTCAACTAACCTCCAACACTTGGTTCTACTCAACGGACGTGTTTCCATTATCTTCACAGTATCTCCAATATTGCAATCGTTCTTTTCGTCGTGTGCGACATATTTTTTAGTCTTCAACACGAACTTTCCGTACATAGGGTGCTTTACTCGTTTCACTTCGGAAACAACAATGGATTTCTCCATTTTATTACTGGTAACAACACCTATTCTTTCTTTTCTTAATTTTCTTTTTTCTTCCATCTTAAAGCAGCATAGAATTATTGTAATTCTCTTTTAGTGAGCTCAGTGGCCAACCTTGCAACCGTTCTTCTTGCTTTTCTAAGCTGAAGCGGATTTTCCAGCGGGGTAATAGCGTGAGCCATTTTTAAGTCTGCATAATTCTTTTTGAATTCACCAAGCTTTTCCTGCAGCTCGGCAACAGATAATTCTTTAATTTCTGACTGTTTCATAATTCCTCAAGTATTAAGCTGAATAATCCCTTGCCACAATGAATTTGGTCTTTACCGGAAGTTTTTGAGCTGCGAGACGCAATGCCTCTTTAGCAACATCTAACGGCACACCTCCGACTTCGAACATAATTCTGCCTGGTTTAACAACTGCAGCCCAGTATTCCACTGCACCTTTACCTTTACCCATACGTACTTCAAGAGGTTTCTTGGTTATAGGTTTATCCGGAAATATCTTAATCCACAACTGCCCTTCCCTTTTCATATAACGGGTAGCCGCGATACGCGCAGCTTCGATCTGACGTGCAGTTATAAATGAAGAATCCATAGATTTTATACCAAACATTCCGTTGGAAAGTTCATGTCCTCTTTGGGAAATCCCTTTCATACGCCCCTTCTGCTGTTTGCGATATTTGGTTCTTTTTGGCTGTAACATTTTTTCTTACTTTAAAAAATTACTTTCTGCGACGAGCTTTTTTCGGACCGCTTTTTCCTCCCTGCTGTTTCTTGGACATCCCAACCAGCGGAGATAATTCTCTCTTCCCGTAAACCTCGCCTTTCATGATCCACACTTTCACTCCAAGCCTACCATAAGTGGTATGGGCCTCGACAAGCGCATAATCGATATCAGCTCTGAAGGTAGACAAAGGTATCCTTCCTTCTTTATAGGATTCAGAACGCGCCATTTCCGCTCCGTTCAAACGGCCGGAAATCTGCACTTTAACACCTTCCGCATTCATTCGCATTGCAGCCGCAATAGCCATTTTAATGGCACGTCTGTAGCTGATCCTGCCCTCTATCTGACGTGCTATACTTGCAGCAACGAGATTAGCGTCCAGTTCCGGCCTTTTAATCTCGAAAATGTTAATCTGAACTTCCTTATCGGTAATTTTCTTAAGCTCTTCTTTCAGCTTGTCTACCTCCTGACCGCCTTTCCCGATAATTATGCCGGGACGCGCTGTGGTGATAGTAACGGTTACAAGCTTCAGGGTACGCTCAATAATTACCCTTGAAACACTAGCTTTTGACAAACGAGCATGAACATATTTTCTGATCTTATCGTCTTCGGCGATCTTATCACCGTAGTCTTTACCGCCATACCAGTTAGATTCCCATCCTCTGATAATACCAAGGCGATTTCCGATTGGATTTGTCTTTTGTCCCATTTATCTCCTAGCTTTGTGTGTTATTATTAGCCCCAAGTACCAATGTCACATGGTTGGAACGTTTTCTTATCCTGTGAGCACGGCCCTGAGGCGCCGGACGAAGTCTTTTCAGCATACTTCCGCCATCCACACGGATCTCTTTTACAAACAGGTCTGCTTCTTCTATGCTTGCATCCTCGTTTTTAGCCTGCCAGTTAGCTATTGCAGATAACAACAGTTTTTCCAAACGACGGGATGCTTCCTTTTGACTGAATTTCAAAATAGCAAGCGCTTTTTCTACTTTCTGTCCCCTTACCAGATCCGCAACAAGACGCATCTTTCTGGGGGAAGTAGGGCAGTTATTCAACTTTGCAAATGCTAATTCTTTCTTAGCTGCTTTTATTTGCTCTGCTCTTTCTCTTTTGCGAACTCCCATAGCTTCCTATTATTTTTTTCCTTTATTTTTCGCACCGGCATGCCCCCGGAAGGACCTTGTCGGTGAAAACTCTCCTAACTTATGTCCCACCATGTTTTCTGTAACATAAACAGGAACAAACTGACGACCATTGTGTACGGCTATAGTCTGTCCGACAAAATCCGGCGTGATCATAGAGGCCCGAGACCAGGTTTTGATAACCGTCTTTTTCCCTGACTCTATATTTTGCTGTACTTTTTTCTCGAGACTATAGTGAACGTAAGGTCCTTTCTTTAACGAACGTGCCATCTGTAATTTCTTTTATTTCTTTCTACGTTCTACAATATACCTATTACTTGCCTTGGTGCGTGTACGGGTTTTGAATCCTTTGGCAGGAACTCCGTTTCTGGACCTCGGATGTCCTCCGGAAGCCCTTCCTTCACCACCACCCATCGGGTGATCTACCGGGTTCATAGCCACAGGCCTTGTTCTCGGCCTTCTGCCAAGCCATCTGCTTCTACCCGCTTTACCAGACACAATCAACTGATGATCGGAGTTAGACACTACCCCAACGGTAGCAAAACAAGCTCCTAAAATCAACCTGGTCTCTCCGGAAGGAAGCTTAACCGTAGCATACTTCCCTTCCCTTGCCATCAATTGAGCAAAGGCACCGGCACTACGAGCCATAACAGCTCCTTGTCCCGGGCGCAGTTCTATACAAGAAATCACTGTACCCAATGGAAGATCAGACAAAGGCATAGCATTACCGATCTCAGGCGCACTACCCGGACCGGAAACTACAGTCTGACCAACTTTTAAACCGTTCTGAGCAATAACATATCGTTTCTCACCATCGCTGTATTTCAGCAAAGCGATAAACGCTGTTCTGTTCGGATCGTACTGAATAGACTCCACTGTAGCCTCGACACCAACTTTCTCCCTCTTGAAGTCTATAACACGATACTTTCTTTTATGACCACCACCTCTGTAGCGCATGGTCATCTTCCCTTGACTGTTTCTCCCCCCGGACTTTTTTAACGGAGCGAGCAAACTCTTCTCCGGCTTATCAGTAGTAATCGCGTCAAATCCGTTTACTACTCTAAAACGCTGCCCCGGGGTTATCGGTTTTAATTTTCTAACTGACATTTTTGTCTTTCCTTATATATTACTATAAAAATCAATAGTATCTCCTTCCGCTACCTGAACAATGGCTTTTTTATAAGCATTGGTCTTGCCGTATTGTATACCAGCTTTAGTGTAGCGCACACTTCTCTTGGGACCGTAATTCATTGTCCGAACTTTCTCCACGGAAACTCCGTAAGCAGCCTCAACGGCATCCTTGATCTCCAGCTTATTGGCGTTACCGTTTACAATGAAACCAAAGCGATTGTTTACCTCGCTGTCAGCGGTCACTTTTTCCGTAATTATAGGCTTGATTAACACACTCATGGTCCATTTATTTACTTAAATTCGACTCAATTCCTTCCAAAGCACCCTCCAGAAGCACAACATTGTTAGCGTTGAGTATTTTGTAAGTGCTTAATTCTGAAATACTTACAACCTCAGACGTCTTTAAATTGCGTGACGACAAATATACATTTTTATTTGGCTCACCCAATACAAACAACGATTTTTTATTCTCTAACCCTAAGGCTTTCAGGACAGAAGTAAAATCTTTAGTCTTCGGACCATCCAGTTTGAAATCTTCCAAAACCACGATCGCCTCTTCTTTTGCCTTCATGCTTAAAGCAGATTTACGCGCAAGGCGCTTCAGCCCTTTATTAAGTTTTTGCGTGTAATCCTTAGGTCTCGGTCCGAAAATTCGTCCACCTCCGACAAATACAGGAGATTTTATACTACCCGCACGTGCGGTACCGGTACCTTTTTGTTTCTTAATCTTTCTGGTACTACCGGCAATCTCTCCTCTTTCTTTGGCTTTATGGGTCCCCTGACGCTGATTTGCCAGGTAACGTTTTACATCGAGATAAACAGCATGATTGTTTGGCTCTATTGCATAAACAGCATCAGAAAGACTAACCTTTCTACCTGTTTCTTTTCCGTTTATATCTAATACTGCTATTTCCATTACTTCTGAACTATTACGTAAGCGTTCTTATGCCCGGGCACACAACCTTTAATCACTATAAGGTTTTTTTCCGGAACCACTTTCAACACTTTCAGGTTTTCAACTGTTACTCTTTCAGCACCTGTTCTACCGGCCATACGCATTCCTTTGAATACCCTGGCAGGATAAGATGCCGCACCAATGGATCCGGGCGCCCTGAGACGATTATGCTGACCGTGAGTAGCTTGACCTACACCGCCAAAGCCATGTCTCTTTACAACACCCTGAAATCCTTTTCCTTTGGATGTACCTGTCACATCGACAAATTCTCCCTCCCGGAAGTGCTCTACCGTAATGGTATCACCCAATTTAAAATCCCCTTCAAAGCCCTGGAACTCGACGATCTTTTTCTTAGGCGAAACCCCTGCTTTCTTAAAATGACCTACTTCGGCCTTACTAGCACGTTTTTCTGCCTTGTCATCGAAACCAAGCTGAAGAGCCTCATACCCGTCAACCTCATTGGTTCTGACTTGGGTAACTACGCAAGGACCTGCTTCAATAACGGTACAGGGAATATTTTTCCCGTTCTCGTCAAAAATGCTGGTCATGCCAATCTTTTTACCAATTAACCCAGACATACTGATTTTAGATTTTAGATTTTAGATTTTATACTGACTGCATAAAACCCAAACCCACGTTATTAATTAAATTACTATTCCAAAAAATTCAGGGTCAAAAAACATATTTCAACCCTGAATATATTTTTATCTCCGTTTTTCCTTTGCGAAACGCTCCGGACATGTACTTCGGTTCCGCCCGGGAACCGACGATCTGCTTCAGTTCGGCTTCTCTACTATCGCACAACCCCTTTCCGGGTTGTCGGGCGAAGCCGAATCATCACACTTTGATCTCCACTTCAACTCCACTCGGCAATTCGAGTTTCATCAAGGCATCGATAGTCTTTGACGAGGAGCTGTAAATATCGAGCAATCTTTTATAAGAACTCAACTGGAACTGCTCCCTGGACTTCTTATTTACGTGAGGCGAACGCAATACCGTAAAGAGTTTTTTATGGGTAGGCAACGGAATAGGTCCGGTTACCACAGCTCCGGTAGTTTTTACCGTTTTTACGATTTTCTCTGCAGATTTATCTACCAGGTTATGATCGTATGATTTTAATTTTATTCTTATTTTCTGACTCATTTTCGTAAAGTTTAAGCTTCAACTCCTTTTGCTTTCTTAATCACTTCTTCAGCTATATTCGGAGGAGTTTCCGCATAGTGAGAAAATTCCATGGTAGAAGTTGCCCTACCGGAAGACAAAGTCCGAAGCGAAGTCACATAGCCAAACATCTCGGAAAGCGGGACCAAAGCCTTGATCACTTTGGCACCGGCCCTGTCATCCATATTGTTTACCTGACCACGACGACGGTTAAGGTCTCCTACGATATCTCCCATATTTTCTTCAGGAGTAAGAACCTCCAGCTTCATTATAGGCTCCATCAGAACAGCTCTTGCCGCTTTGGCAGCGACCTTATAACCCATTCTGGCAGCAAGTTCGAACGAAAGCGAATCCGAATCCACAGGGTGGAAAGATCCGTCTTTCAGGACAATCTTCATGGCATCCATTTCGAATCCTGCCAAAGGACCATTCTTCATAGCCTCTCTGAACCCTTTCTCTACGGAAGGCACATATTCTTTAGGAATGTTACCACCTTTAATCTCGTTAACAAACTCAAGGCCTGTTTTTCCTTCCTCTGCAGGCTGCATAGTAAACACGATATCCGCAAATTTACCACGACCACCCGTTTGTTTCTTATAAACCTCCCTGTGATCTGCAGAAGCCGTAATAGCTTCTTTGTACTCCACCTGAGGCTGACCCTGGCTAACTTCTACTTTAAACTCACGTTTCAAACGGTCTACGATAATATCCAGGTGAAGCTCACCCATTCCGGATATAATTGTCTGACCTGAAGCTTCATCGGTTTTTACCTGGAAGGTAGGATCTTCTTCGGCAAGCTTGGAAAGCGCCATACCCAGTTTATCCACATCCGCCTTTGTTTTAGGCTCCACCGCAATACCGATAACCGGATCGGGGAAATTCATGCTTTCCAGAACGATCGGGTGTTTCTCATCACTCAGAGTGTCCCCGGTCTTGATCTCTTTAAAACCGACAGCAGCCCCGATATCACCCGCAGAGATAGACTCTATGGCATTTTGCTTATTGGAGTGCATCTGATAGATCCGCGAGATACGCTCTTTTTTCCCGGAACGCGTGTTTAACACATAAGATCCGGCATCCAGTTTTCCTGAATACGCCCTGAAGAATGCCAGGCGCCCAACGAACGGGTCGGTAGCAATCTTAAATGCCAGAGCAGCAAAAGGAGCATTTACATCCGGCTTACGGGAAATCTCTTCACCGGTATCCGGGTTGGTTCCCACGATAGCATCCTTATCCACAGGAGAAGGCAAATACCTGCAAACGGCATCCAGCAAAAACTGAACTCCTTTGTTCTTAAAGGAAGAACCACACACCATAGGTATTATACTCATATCCATAACCGCAGCACGCAGCGCAGCATGAATTTCATCCTCGGTAATGGAATCTTCATCTTCAAAGAACTTCTCCATCAAACTCTCATCATACTCGGCAACAGCTTCTATCAGCATGGCCCTGTACTCGTCTACTTCCTCTTTCATATCTTCCGGTATATCCACCACATCGAAGGTAGAACCGAAATTATCTTCGTGCCATACAACAGCCCTGTTCTTAATAAGGTCAACTATACCTTTAAAATCAGCCTCTTCACCGATAGGAAGCACGATCGGCACCGCATTGGACCCTAACATTTCCTTCACTTGCTTACAAACATTGAGGAAGTTGGAACCCTGACGGTCCATTTTATTCACGAATCCCATCCTCGGGACCTTATAGTTATCGGCAAGCCTCCAGTTGGTTTCGGACTGCGGCTCAACACCGTCTACCGCACTAAACAAGAAAACCAATCCATCAAGAACTCTTAAAGACCGGTTTACCTCCACTGTAAAGTCAACGTGACCGGGAGTATCTATAATATTAAAGTGATACGGCTTCGTCTCCGGAGTAGGCTGTGCATTTTCCATAGGGAAATTCCAGGTACAGGTAGTCGCTGCCGATGTAATGGTAATACCGCGCTCCTGCTCCTGCTCCATCCAGTCCATAGTAGCTGCCCCATCGTGCACCTCTCCTACTTTATGACTAACACCGGTATAAAACAAGATACGTTCCGTAGTCGTTGTTTTCCCCGCATCGATGTGCGCAGCGATACCGATATTTCTAGTATATTTTAAATCTCTTCCCATTTCTTATTTATGTTCTTAGCAATTAAAATCTAAAGTGCGAGAATGCTTTGTTAGCTTCAGCCATTTTATGCGTATCCACTCTTTTCTTAACTGCTGCTCCTTCTTCTTTGGCAGCAGCAAGGATCTCTCCTGCAAGCTTTTGCGCCATAGACTTCTCATTACGCTTACGGGAGAACCCGATAAGCCATTTCATAGCCATAGACACTTTTCTATCCGGCCTTATCTGCATAGGTATCTGGAAAGTTGCCCCACCAACACGACGGCTTCTCACCTCTACGTGCGGCATAACATTAGACAGCGCATCTTTCCAAAGCTCTAGAGCCGTTTTATCTTCGTTTTGCTTTTTTTCCTCGACGATATCAATAGCGTCATAAAATATTTTAAACGCCACTGACTTTTTACCGTCCCACATCAGATTATTCACGAAGCGGGTTACCAACTGATCGTTAAATCTCGGGTCCGGTAAAAGAGGCCTTTTTTTCGCCTTTCTTTTTCTCATTTCTTTTCTCTAATTGTATTTGACCATTTTTTAATTAAAGACGGAACGCGTCTTCTAAACAGTGAGGTGCCCGGCACCTCACACAACACAAAAACGACTATTTCTTATCCTTAGGTCGTTTCGCACCGTATTTAGACCTTCGCTGCGTCCTTCCTTGCACACCGGCAGTATCAAGTGCACCACGCACAATATGATACCTTACACCCGGCAGGTCTTTTACCCTTCCGCCTCTTACCAATACTATCGAGTGCTCCTGGAGGTTATGTCCTTCACCGGGGATATATGCGTTCACCTCATTACCGTTAGTCAAACGCACACGAGCAACTTTACGCATCGCTGAGTTTGGCTTCTTCGGTGTAGTAGTGTAAACACGCGTACAAACCCCTCTTCTTTGAGGACACGAATCCAAAGCAACCGATTTACTCTTCTTGGTAATTCTGGCTCTTCCTTTTCGTACTAATTGTGAAATTGTTGGCATAATTTACTATACAATAAATGTTTGAATTAAACAAAGCCTCTTTTTAAGAGGGTGGCAAAGGTAGAAATATTTTTCAACAATTCAAACCATAAATAATTAATTTTCTTCAAAGTAGCTTCATTTTTTATTTTCCCGAACCCAAACACGACAAACACCAACCAAAACAACATCCGACAAGAGCTATCGCGCGGAACTAAAAAAAAATAAAAAACATAACGAAATCCTTCTAACCTATACCATGTTACAAAACAGCATCTGCATCATCACAAAATCCAAAACTTTCACAACCCCTTCCTTTTTTACAAAAAATTCACAATAACCGATTACTTTTCCTATTAAATAAAGAGAAATTAACACATTAACTAAAACCAGTTATTTTTACATTATTATTCATAAAAAATCAGTTTTTATAAAAAAAACTCAATTTTAAGAATGAAAAACAAAACTTAATAATTAACTTTAACTTAAAATTCTGACGATAACATTAGAACAGAGTATCTGTATTTCTGTTAATAAATTGTTACCGTTAGGTTTTTTCCACATATTTGGGGCACTAATTCAAAATAATTTTCAAAACATGAGAACAAAATTTAGCGGAATCTTGACGCTCTTACTAGCGTTCATGGTGCAAATTGGTCTTGCACAGGAAAAAGCGGTTTCCGGTACGGTTACGGATACGGGAGGTATGCCGTTACCCGGCGCAAATGTTATTATAAAAGGAACAAGCACCGGAACCCAAACGGATTTTGACGGCAACTTTACCATCAACGTAAGTGAAGGGGAAATATTGCAGATTTCTTATATAGGTATGAAAACTGCGGAAGTTACTGTCGGGGCTTCCTCTACGCTCAGTATACAATTAGAGGAAGATGCTCAGAACCTGGAGGAAGTTGTGGTTACGGCCCTCGGTATTAAAAGGGAAAAGAAATCCCTGGGTTATGCTTCACAGGAAGTGAGTGGAGAAAAACTGGCCCAGGTTCCGGTTGCAAACATGAGTGATGCCTTAACCGGTACTGTTGCCGGACTGAACATAACACAATCGGGAACTATGGGAGGTTCTACCAACATAGTACTGAGAGGTGTGAGTTCATTAGTAGGTAATAACCAGGCGTTGATTGTTATTGACGGAACTCCCATTAATAACGAAACTTTTAACCAAACCAATATTGGTTCAGGAACAGGGGCCTATGACTACGGAAACGGTCTTTCCGATGTTAACCCCAACGACATTGAGGATGTCAACGTATTGAAAGGTGCTGCGGCCACAGCTTTGTATGGTTCCAGAGGGATGAATGGGGTAATTATGATTACCACTAAAAGAGGAAAGTCCAGTGAAAAAATCGGAGTTGAGTTTAATAGTGCAATAACAGTAGGAAATGTAAATAAAAAGACATTACCTAAATACCAGAACGAGTATGGTGGTGGTTATGACGGTGGTTCTTTTTACAGCGGGGACATCGATGGAGACGGAGTCGTAGAGAACAACATTGTTTATACATATGATGATGCTTCATTCGGTAATAGATTCGACCCGAACAAACTGGTGTACAACTGGGATTCCCAGTATCCGCAATTACCCGGTTATCTTCAGCCAACTCCTTTTGTCGCTGGAGCTTCAACTCCAAACGATATTTGGGGAACCTCAACAACTTATGTTAACTCCGTTGCTTTCAACGGTGGTAGTGAAAAGGGTAATTACAGATTAAGCTACACGAATTTCTTACAGGAAGGCGCTCTGCGTAATAACAATATTACCAGAAATACTATCGATTTCTCTGCAGATTATAACCTTACTGAAAAATTAAATGTTTTCGGAAATATTACATATACCAATACCCGAGGTAAAGGAAGGGTATTAACAGGATATGACAGCAGAAACCCTATGCAAGGGTTCAGACAATGGTGGAACATGTCCGTAGACATGCAGAAGCAAAAAGAAGCCTATGAATTGACAGGTCAAAACGTAACCTGGAACCTCAAAGACTGGATAAACCAAGAAGTCGGTTATACGGACAACTACTATTTCAACCGTGATCACAATTACCAGACAGATAGAAGAAATCGTTATTTCGGTAATTTCGGTTTGAACTACGAGATCAATGACTGGATGAGTGTTTTAGGTCGCTTTACTTTTGATACTTTCAATGAATTAAGAGAAGAAAGAGTAGCCATGGGGTCATCCGCAGGACAAGGAAGAAGTAGCCATGGCGGAGCCGGTGAGTATTACTTCATGACACACACAGTAAGTGAATACAACTACGATTTAATATTGAACATCGACAAAGATCTCAACGACGATCTGAACTTAAATGCCAACGTTGGATGGAACTTAAGAGCCAATAGCAGATATGGGAACGATGCCAGAACAAATGGTGGTTTAAAAATTCCAGGACTATATTCCATAACAAATACAGCCAATCCATTGACAGAAGAAGATATTAATGATTTCAATATCAGGAAAAAGGTAGATGGATTTTTTGCACAGGCAAATTTAGGTTTCCGACGTATGTTATATGTAGGCGGGTCAATCAGAACGGACAGGTCATCTGCTCTTCCTTCCGACAATAACAGATATTGGTACCCATCAGGGTCCCTGAGTTTTGTCTTTTCAGAACTCTTAGACTCAAGAGAGACCATCAATTTTGGTAAATTCAGATTTAACTATGCCCGGGTAGGTAATGACACTGATCCTTACCAACTTATCAATACCTATGTTTTAAATGCCAAACTTGGTAATTCTTACAATGCAACAGCTCCGGCTACCTCCAACAATCCCAATTTGAAATCGGAGACAATGCAGGAGATTGAAGCAGGGCTTGAGATGAACTTTTTCAATAATAGGTTGAGTTTTGATGTATCTGTATATAATCGTAAAACTTTTGACCTGATTACCAATACCGATATCTCAGGCTCCAGTGGCTTTACAGGTCTTTGGGTAAACTCGGGAGATATCGAGAACAAAGGTATTGAAACAAGGGTAACCGTTGTTCCTATTCAAACAGAGGATTTCAGATGGGAGATGACTGCCAACTGGTCCAAAAACGAAAATAAGGTAACAAAGATTTTCGGAGACAGTGAATACCTCGAAATGGGATCTATGTGGAATGTATCTGTAGGAGCTAAATTAGGAGAATCAGCTGGTACCATACGCGGAACAGACTTCCAGTATATTAATGGCCAGCGGGTTGTAGGCAGCGATGGTAAATACCTGATCAGCGAGAGCAGCCAGGAGGTTATCGGAGATGCTAACCCTGACTGGATCGGTGGACTGAACAACTCTTTCACATATAAAAACTTTAACCTGAGCTTCCTCATCGATATAAAACATGGAGGAGATGTTTACTCTCAGGACATGGCTTTTGGTCTGGCAACAGGTTTATATCCGGAAACAGCAGGGCTTAACGAGTTAGGAATTCCTAAGAGAGACCCTGTAGCAGATAACGGAGGAGTAATCCTGAAAGGAGTTAAAGAAGACGGTTCAGCAAACGACATAAGGGCAGATTTTTCTACATATGAAAACCCTTACGGATACTACGGAGCTCCAGAAGCAATGCATGTTTACGATGCATCTTATATTAAACTGAGAAATCTTTCTTTATCATATCGCATGCCAAAAGATATATTCGGAGAAGATTCTGTTATTAACAACATGACCCTCTCCTTTATCGGAAGAAACCTATGGATTATTCACAAAAATCTTCCCTACTCAGATCCGGAAGCAGGAATGTCCGCAGGTAATGTTCAGGGGTTCCAGAACGGAGCACACCCGACGTTTAGAGAAATCGGAGCAAGCGTAAAAATTGAATTCTAAAAGAGCATACAATGAAAAAAATAATATTAATATTATCCTCGGCTCTTGTTTTGTCAGCATGTACGAATGAGGATTACGAGAGGCTGAATGTTGATCCTAAGAATCCATCATCGGTTCCGGGTAGCTTTCTTTTCACCAATGGTACCAAATCATTATTTGATCAAATGGGATCTACAAGTGTGAACCGAAACGTGTTTCGATTATTCGCACAACAATGGACTGAATGCCAGTACGTTACTGAAACAAACTATGATATAAGGAACAGGTCCATCCCATCTTTTCACTGGAATGAGGTGTATTCTAATGTATTATATGATTTGCAACAGGCGAAAATATCCGTTCAGGAAGATATCAACCTGTTAGATGGTGAAAAGGCAAATCAATCTTCCATCATAACCATTATGGAAGTATATGCATGGCAACAATTAGTTGACACCTTTGGAGACATCCCCTATACCGAAGCGTTACAGGGACCGGATAATACGGTAGCCGCATATGACGATGCCGCAACCATATATGAAGACCTGTTAACACGTATTACTGAGGCATACAATAATTTTGATACCGGCTCAGCTGGTTTGGAAAATGATTTTATTTATGACGGAGATATCACCAAGTGGCAAAAGCTAGCCGCCTCTGTTAAATTCAAACTGGCTATGAGACTTGCAGATGTAAATCCATCACTCTCTCAGCAGCACGCAAACGAAGCTATAGGTTGGGGATTGATAGGGTCAAACAGTGAAAATCTTACCCTACCTTATGAAACCAATCCTACAAATGCTCATCCCCTATATGCGGATTTAGTACAAAGTGGAAGGAATGATTTTGTCCCTGCAAACACTTTTGTCGATTATTTGAATGATTTGGAAGATCCTCGAAGGACAGTATTTTTTGATGACAATAAAACTCCTTACATAGGAGGGGTCTATGGTGACTTTAACACTTATACAGAATTTACCCATATTGGAGATGTTTATTACGAACCCGATTTACCAGGAGACTTAATGGACTACTCCGAGATATCTTTCTTACTGGCTGAAGCTGCAGAAAGAGGAGGTTATAATGTAAATGCTACAGCAGAGGAATATTACAACCAGGGAATTACTGCCAGTATGGAATATTGGGGATTAAGTTCCGGTGACATCTCTGCTTACCTGGCTAAACCGGATGTGAATTATGCTACTGCATCAGGTACCTGGAAAGAAAAGATCGGTAAGCAATTCTGGATCGCCATGTACAACAGAGGCTTTGAGGCCTGGAACGTTTGGAGAAAATATGATGCTCCCGCTCTCAGATTGCCGGCATCTACCGGAAACCCGGTACCGCTAAGGTTTACCTACCCGGTTAGAGAATACAGGCTCAATGAAGCCAACGTTTCTGCCGCCGCTTCTGCCATCGGAGGAGACGCACAACAAACTCCTATATTCTGGGATGTAAATTAATCATCTTATTAAATAGCTTAAAAACGCTCTTTTGAATATTCAAAAGAGCGTTTTTTTATTTCCGGAAATCATCGAAATAATCTAAAGGGAGAATAATCATTATATTTTTCATAAATTTATAGAGATTCTTTTGTTGAATAAAAACAAAAGAATCTCCCAAGAAACCGACACAAGCCCTGAGTGTCTTTAAATGTTCAGGTATTAACATTAATCAAATCCTTTAGCTATGTTAAAAAACATCTTAACCTTAAACGGCGTAAAAAAATTAAGCCAGAAAGAACAGGAATTAATTAAAGGTGGCTATGCCTGCAAACTAGAGTCCGACGGTACATATTCCTGTCCGAACGGCACCTATTGTGACTGGGACAGTATGCGCTGCCTGCAACCTTAGAATAATCTTTACATCTGAAACAAAAGATTATTTGTTTTATTTTTTCCATTACCCACGATAGTCCCCGGAATAAAAGAGAATCATATCATACTTCTGTAACCGAATAAAATTGTCCGTTCACTATGGTGGGTTATTTATTGCCATTATAAAAAGCAGGATTAAAATTTCAAATGCTTTTTAAGCATATAAAATCCGGATCAATATCTCTTGGTCATAGAGCACTATTATATTGGCCATATAAAACCATAAGCTCCCCTATTGCAGTCTTAATAAACCTCCTTTGTAATAACCGTAGTTAGGGCAACAAAATGTGATTGGCAAGCGCCATGTATATTAGCATAGTTTTGTTGTTTTTACAGGTAATTTACAAAAATGTCACTCATGCTATAAAACATCATTTTGGAAACCCTGCATAGAAGGTTTTATATATTCGCCTATCATTGACGTACAATAAGCTGCGAAATCAAAGACATTCAGAGCCCGGAACATTTCGTTGAGCAAGGTTACCGGGAACGAACCCTTCCATAAACGACTTGAACCTGCCTTAAGTTTAACCAAGGGTGGTGTCTCCCGGAGGTTTGCTATAGACTCCCTATAATATATGCGTCCGTGTTAGGAGATCGCCGACGCTTCCCTGGCAATGACGTTTTTCTTATGGTCCGGGTACTTCCCGAAATCTTAAACAAATTGCTATGGGTAGCATCTACAGGGCATATCCGTATCCGGAAAGCCTGTCAAAGTCCTCTTTAAAGCCCGAAAAACGGTCATTAAAGCAATCCCTTTGACACCGGAAGTAGTTGGTTTAGCGGCTAACCCATTTACTTTAGCCGCTA
>NZ_RJTM01000092.1 GCF_003725735.1 Sinomicrobium pectinilyticum
ACAGGTTGCTTATGATGTCATACGCAACTACTTTGACGGTAAACCGGGTTACGTTAACCGTTAACCGGGTTACTTTTGATGTCATACGCAACTACTTTGACGGTAAACCGGGTTACGTTAACCGCTAACCGGATTGCTTCTGATGTCATACACAACTACTTTGACGGTAAACCGGGTTACGTTAACCGCTTAAGGGAATGGGTTTACGGCGCCATGAACCCCTTTAGCGGTAAAAGGGAAAGGGA
>NZ_RJTM01000093.1 GCF_003725735.1 Sinomicrobium pectinilyticum
TTCCCTTAAATGGCCCTATCTGGGCTTGCCCCGGAATAAAAATCTCAGCGGTTTCTGCCACCCGGAATGCTTCCGGATCACCAGAGTGAGGACGATAAAGACCGGGATCGCTACAGCGATCAACCTTTTCGGCTTGCCCTATAAAGTCCGAACCAGGAAGATACCTAAACCGGCTCATAGTATGAATAGCTTTAGTAGCGCGTTCATGATTACTCCTTTGCCATTGCGCGCATCGAGGGCACGGGGCTCAAACGAACGCCGGCAGAGGATTAAACAATCGTTATTGAACTTGCTTCTATAACCTTCCCGATCTAAATCCGGGCCACCACACAACACATAAAAGCACAATCATATAATAATAACGAGCACATTTTTACACTTTATCGATAAAATCATACACTTTATCGATTTCTTTAAATGAGATAATTTTTAAAATCCCGAAAAACCAAACTTGTCGGATATTTGAACCGTGATTCTCTGACACTGGTCAGGATGACCAATAAAACAGATTATACTTTAGGTTATATAAAGTTTCGGATTAGTTAGTTGTTTTAAGATTCATGGTTGGTTTAGATTTTTACTGTTGTTTATTTTTGGGGTAGTTTAACATGTAAATGTTAATTTAATAAGCACAGTAATTCCAAGAAGCTGTCTGTAAAAAGGCAGCTTCTTTTTTTTTATCCCCAACATATCCTCTCCGGACGCATGCTAAACTTTTTCTTCTCCTGTGGATATCCTATATTCGTAAACAGAAAAAAAGATATCCATGTACAACACCAAAGAATTATTTGATAACGCATATGGTTTCGCACCATTCGGTAAAATACAACCGGCAGATTATCTCCCCTTGATAGAAAGGGAAATAGAGAATGCCAAACGGGAAATAGATGAAATCACTTCAAATCCTGATATCCCGGATTTTAAAAACACCATAGAGGCCATGGAGTATTCCGGGGAATATCTGGACAGGATCACCAGTATGTTCTTCAACCTCAATAGTGCCGAGACCAATGATGAAATACAAAAACTGGCACAAAAAATCTCCCCCCTACTGGCAGAATTCGGCAATGACATCCGGCTCAACCAGGAGCTTTTTAAGCGCATTGAAGCCGTCTATCTCCAAAGAGAGAACCTGGAACTGAATACAGAACAACAAACATTGCTTGAAAAACGGTATAAAAGTTTTGCCCGGAATGGTGCAGGGCTTTCCGAAGCTAAAAAAAAGCAACTTAGGGACATCGACAAGGAACTCTCTTCGCTCAGCCTGAAGTTCGGAGAAAATGTCCTCGCGGAAACCAACACGTTCGAACTTCATCTAACTGAAGAAAAGGATATCTCCGGGATTCCCGAAGGAGCTCTGGAAGCTGCCGGAAATCTTGCGGAAAGCAAGGGTAAAGAGGGATGGATATTTAATCTTAACTATCCCAGTTTCATACCCTTCATGACCTACGCGGACAACCGGGAACTTCGCAAAAAAATGTTCCTCGCTTCTGGTAGTAAGGGATTTCACGGTGACGAACTGGACAACCGGGAAATTATCCTTAAAATCGCACGCCTTCGGTTTGAACGCGCCAATCTGCTCGGGTACAAAACGCACGCCCATTATGTTCTGGAGGAACGTATGGCCGAGACGCCCGAGAAGGTAAATGATTTCCTTAATGAGCTCCTGGAAAAGGCAAAACCCGCCGCGCAAAAGGAGTTCGGACAATTACAGGCATTCGCCCGCGAGCAGGACGGTATTGAGCAATTGCAGAAATGGGACGGCGCTTATTATACGGAGAAGCTCAAACAAAAATTATTTGATCTCGATGACGAAAAGCTGAAGCCGTATTTTAAACTGGAAAACGTGATTCACGGTGTATTTACCGTGGCCAACAAGCTATACGACCTCAACTTCGAAGAGGTTCATGACGTAGATAAATATCATGAGGATGTCAAAACGTACAGGGTAACCGACAACAATGACAAATTCATTTCCCTTTTATATGCCGACTTTTTCCCCAGGCCGGGAAAACGAAACGGTGCATGGATGACTTCCTATAAATCGCAATGCATTAAAAACGGAACGAACGATCGTCCGCACATATCCATCGTATGCAATTTCACCAAGCCTACAAAAACGAAACCTTCGCTACTCGCTTTTAACGAGGTTACGACCCTTTTCCATGAATTCGGCCATGCCCTGCACGGCATGCTGGCAAATACCACATATCCGTCTTTGAGCGGGACCAGCGTATACTGGGATTTTGTGGAACTTCCCAGCCAGGTTCTGGAGAACTGGTGTTACGAAGAAGAGGCCTTACAACTTTTTGCCAGGCATTACGAAACCGGGGAAAACCTTCCTATTGAGTATATCAAAAAGATCAAAGACTCTTCGAACTTTATGGAAGGCATACAGACCATGAGGCAACTCAGTTTCGGTCTCCTGGACATGAGTTGGCACGGTACGGACCCAACCCCGGTAACCGATGTAAAAGCCTACGAAGCAAAGGCTTTTGCCGCCACCAACCTCTATCCCGAAACTCCCGAAACCTGTATGAGCACGGCATTTTCTCATATATTCCAGGGTGGATATTCATCCGGGTATTACAGCTATAAATGGGCAGAAGTGCTCGATGCCGACACCTTTGAATTATTCAAAGAAAAAGGGATTTTTAATAAAGAAGTTGCAAACAAATTCAAAGACAATGTACTTTCCAGAGGCGGAACGGAAAACCCGATGATCCTCTATAAACGCTTCAGGGGACAGGAACCCAAACCTGATGCACTGCTTCGCAGGGCCGGTTTACTGGAAGAAGTTTCCTTAAAAACCGAATAAAAGAAGTAAGGTGTCTGAAAAGATTTTTAACCACAAAGTCAGCAAAAAATACGCAAAGTTCACAAAGGAACAGGTACTTTATTACAAGGTGTCTAACCTTTTTATTTCTTTGTGGTTTTAATAGAAGAAATTGAAGCCTTTTTAGACACCTTCTTTTTTATTTTTTCCTTGCTTTTTCCAAGGCCTGGTACCCTCCTTTGAGGTTATAGACCTCTTTAAATCCAAGCGAATCTAATGTCTTTGAAGCCTTGGCACTTCGCTTTCCCGTCCTGCAATAGAGATAAACCGGGGTTTCCTTATCGATCCCTTCCCATTGCCCGATAAAATCCGGATTGGAATAATCCAGGTTTAACGCTCCCTGAATATGCCCCTCTCCGTACTCTTCCGGAGTGCGTACATCCACCAGGAACTTCCCTGCCAATTCTTTTTCATCCATTTTTGTGATATCCACATCCTTGACCTGCCCCTGGGCAAACATCCCCGAAAGGCAACAAAAAATTACCAGAAAATACTTCATGACCTACAAAATTTAATTCGAGATAAAATTAATGAATTATTCATATTCCTTTCAAGAACAGTAACAATGCGCCCCATAAAACCGGTATGCCCTCCACCCAGAAACTACTGTAATATTTATTCTGCTTTACTCCCGAGTAAAGAAGGGCTATACCCACCAGTGTAGCTATGACCAGCAAAGACAACCCGTCCGGCCACAATGTATTCCGCTTTAACAATTCCAGCACCAAAACCAGCAGCAACAGTGATATACCGAGCAATTTGGCATTACGGATACCTATTTTTTGTGGTATAGTCCCAAGAGAAAGGTCATCCACCGCCATATCCCGGATTTCAAAAGGGATGGTCAGCACTACCACAAACAGAAAGCGTTGCAGCCATTCCAGGGCAACATCCCACACCAATCCGTCTCTTGCGGATATTATCCCGGAATTATTTATCAGGGGCAGCAAAACCGTTGTACTGCTCCACACCAGGGCCACAATAAAGATCTTTATCCCCGGGGAATTGCGGATATTGCGGAAAGACGTATAAAAAGGTACCGCATAAAAAAAGGAAAGCACCATAAGGACCCCGAGTAGCAGGAGGGCATAAGGGCTCAGTTGAAACAGATAATATCCGCATAAAGCAAAACAGATAAAACTGAAATACTGTATACTCTTTACATATTGTGTTTTTACAATGTAAAAATGCCTGGCCTCACTGCCGTACTTTATAAAATTATACCCTACGATCGTTCCGTAAAAAACAGCATAGCAAACATCCTCATCATACGGAACATCAAAGTTCAGCAAGGTAATAACCGTCAGTGAATAAACTGCCAGGGCAACATGTATACTTGCCTCAAGATAGAAGTTAAATACCTTTGTTAAAACGTTCATCAGACAAAAATAAAGAATACGCTTTATTTCCTTACAACACGCTCAAAATATTCCTCGATCCGGCCGTTAAAAACTTTGTGTACAAGAACATATAAAAGGTTATTTTTAACAAATATAATATGTACTTTTGCGCCGCAAACACGACTAATTTACACATACACTTAATTTTAGAGAATGAGAACAGATTCTTTTGCAGTACGCCACATTGGCCCGCGAGAGGGCGACCTTAATAAAATGCTGGGTGTCATAGGAGTGGAAAGCCTGGATCAACTGATCTATGAAACCATTCCGGATGACATCCGATTAAAAGAAAGCCTGGATCTTCCCCGGGCCCTCAGTGAAAACGAGTTTCTTTACCACATCCAGAAACTCGCTGCCAAAAATAAAATGTTCAAATCATATATAGGGCTGGGATATCATGAAACCTTTACCCCCTCCGTTATTAAGAGAAACGTGCTGGAAAGCCCGGGCTGGTACACGGCTTATACTCCCTATCAGGCAGAAATCGCACAGGGAAGGCTGGAAGCATTACTGAATTTCCAGACCATGGTCTGTGATCTTACCGGCATGCCGCTTGCCAATGCCTCTCTTCTGGACGAAGGTACCGCCGCCGCCGAAGCAATGGCCATGCTCTTCGAACTCCGTTCCAGAGATCAGAAAAAAGATGACGTTGTTAAATTTTTCGTGTCGGAAGAAATATTGCCACAGACTCTTTCTATCCTGAAAACCAGGGCAACTCCCCTTGGCGTGGAACTTGTAACCGGAGACCACAGGTCTTTTGGTTTTACTACGGATTTTTTCGGTGCAATTCTTCAATATCCCGGAAAATACGGAGAGGTTTACGATTACGGGGAATTTGTTACGAGGGCTAAAGAAAATAGCATTAAAGTAGCCGTGGCTGCCGATATCCTGAGTCTCGTACTGCTTACCCCTCCCGGTGAGTTCGGAGCGGATGTAGTGGTAGGGACCACCCAGCGTTTCGGGATACCGATGGGATACGGAGGTCCCCACGCAGCCTATTTTGCCACAAAAGAAGAATACAAAAGAAACGTCCCCGGAAGGATTATCGGCGTTACGAAAGACGTTAACGGCAATCGTGCACTGCGAATGGCGCTACAAACCCGGGAACAACACATAAAAAGGGACAAGGCTACTTCCAACATCTGTACCGCACAGGTACTCCTGGCCGTCATGGCCGGAATGTACGCCGTTTACCACGGACCGGAAGGCCTGAAATATATTGGCAATAAAGTACACCGTTCCACTATTACACTTTCTGGCATACTGGAGCAGCTCGGTTACGAACAGACCAACGCTTCGTATTTCGATACCCTTGTGATTAAAGCAGATGCCTCCAGGCTCCGTGAAGTAGCCGAAAGCCGGGAGATCAATTTCCTCTACATAGATGACAATACCGTCTCCGTAGCTATAAATGAAGCTACCTCCACAGACGACCTTAACGATATCATTGCTGTTTTTGCGGAAGCCGCCGGAAAAGAGACTATTCTTCTCGATGCTCTAGAAGAAACGACAGTGATCCCCGAAGCGCTGCAAAGGACTTCCGCTTTCCTCGAAAACGAAGTGTTTAATGCCTATCATTCCGAAACCGCATTGATGCGTTACCTGAGGAAACTGGAGCGAAAGGATCTTTCCCTTAACCACTCCATGATCTCTCTGGGTTCCTGTACCATGAAACTGAATGCAGCTTCCGAGATGTTGCCGGTAAGTATGGCGCAATGGGCTAACATTCACCCGTTTGTTCCCGTAGAGCAGGTAGAAGGTTACCAGGAAGTACTTCGCGAACTCGAACAGCAACTCAATATTATTACCGGCTTTGCCGGAACATCCCTGCAACCGAATTCCGGGGCCCAGGGAGAGTTCGCCGGACTCATGGTTATCCGTGCCTATCACGAAGCCAACGGGGAGACGAACAGGAACATATGCCTCATTCCGGCCTCTGCCCACGGTACCAATCCCGCTTCGGCGGTAATGGCGGGGATGAAGGTGGTAGTGACCAAAACCGACGAAAAAGGAAATATTGATGTTGACGATCTGCGTGAAAAAGCAGAGAAACATAAAGATAACCTGGCTGCCCTTATGGTAACCTATCCTTCTACACATGGGGTATTCGAATCCTCCATTAAGGAAATCACCAGGATCATCCACGACAATGGCGGACAGGTATATATGGACGGCGCCAATATGAACGCCCAGGTAGGCCTTACCAATCCGGCCACCATCGGAGCAGACGTATGTCACCTGAACCTCCATAAGACCTTTGCCATTCCCCATGGCGGTGGCGGCCCCGGAGTAGGCCCTATATGTGTGGCAGAACATCTTGTGAAATTCTTACCGTCCAGTCCGGTAATAAAAACAGGAGGCGACAATGCCATTACCGCGATTTCCGCAGCGCCCTGGGGAAGCGCCCTCGTATGCCTGATCTCCTATGGCTACATTAAAATGCTTGGCGTTAACGGCCTGACCAATGCTACCAGACATGCCCTCCTCAATGCAAACTATATAAAGAACCGGCTTAGCGGGCACTTTGATGTGCTCTACACCGGGGAAAAAGGCAGGGCGGCCCATGAGATGATCGTGGATTGCAGGCCTTTCAAGAAAAACGGTATTGAAGTAACCGATATAGCCAAACGTCTGATAGATTACGGGTTCCACTCGCCTACCGTGTCGTTCCCGGTAGCAGGCACATTAATGATCGAACCTACCGAAAGTGAAAACCTGGAGGAACTCGACCGTTTTTGTGATGCCATGATCTCCATCCGTACGGAAATAGATAAAGCCACGGCCGGGGATGTAAACAATGTACTGAAAAATGCCCCCCATACCCTGGAGATGCTCACAGCAGACGATTGGCACCTGCCATACACCAGAAAGGAGGCAGCTTATCCGCTCGATTACATCGCTGAAAACAAGTTCTGGCCTTCCGTCAGACGGGTAGATGATGCCTATGGCGATCGTAATCTGATGTGTACCTGTGCCCCGATGGAAGCATATGCAGACGCAGAATAGAACTTATAAAATATATGATTTACAAGGCTTTCGGGAAAATTTTCCCGAAAGCCTTTTTTATTTTTCACCTGTGCCTGACAGTTTTCTCTGAATTATTGTTACTGTTGGACATCGTATTTTTTCCTATGCGCGCATAACAAAAATAAAAGCAATTTCCTACCTTTAGAAAAAATCGTTCGTATAATGAATATCAAAATCACCGGTACGGGATGCTATATTCCCTCCGAAGTAGAACTGAATTCCGGTTTTTCCGAACGCGAATTCCTAGATGCCAATGGTGTAAGGCTCGATCCTCCCAATGAGGTTATTATAGATAAGTTCAAAGCTATAACCGGTATTGCGGAAAGGCGTTATGCCAAAGAACATCTCAATACCTCAGACCTCGCCTTTTTTGCAGCGGAGAAAGCTATTGAGGATTCCGGCATCGACCCGGAAACACTGGATTATATTATTGTTGCCCATAATTTCGGTGATGTAAAGTACGGTTCTATCCAGGGCGATACGGTTCCCTGCCTTGCCTCCAGGGTAAAACACTCGCTTCAGATCAAAAACCCGAAATGCGTTGCCTATGACCTTCTTTTCGGTTGTCCGGGTTGGGTAGAGGGGCTTATACAGGCACAAGCTTTCATCAAAGCAGGTATGGCCAAAAAATGCCTGGTTATCGGGGCAGAGACCTTGTCCAGGGTTATTGATAAACACGACAGGGATTCCATGATATTCTCCGATGGCGCCGGGGCCACGGTCATCGAAACTTCAGAAAAAGACGAAGGTATGCTGGCCTTTGAGTCCGCCAGCTACACTCATGACGAGGCCTATTACCTGTATTTCGGCAGCTCTTTTAACAAAAGTCTCTGCCCGAACACCCGCTACATAAAAATGCACGGGAGAAAGATATATGAATTTGCCTGTGTCCATGTCCCCCAGGCTATGAAAGACTGCCTGGACAAAAGCGGGGTATCCATAGATGACGTTAAAAAAATATTTATCCATCAGGCCAATGAAAAAATGGACCAGGCCATTGTAAAGCGTTTCTTCCGGCTCTACAAAAAACCTGTTCCCGAAGACATCATGCCCATGAATATCCAGAAGATGGGAAACAGTTCCGTAGCCACTATTCCTACCTTACTGGATATGGTAAAAAAAGGAGAGATCGAACGGCAGTCCATACATAAAGGAGATGTTGTTATATTTGCAAGCGTCGGCGCCGGTATGAATATCAATGCCGTCGTGTATAAATGCTGAATATGTACGAAAACAACTTTCCACAGAAAAGGTACAACATAACATTGGATTTCCTCAGGGAACACGTTCCTGCCAATGCCAGGATACTGGACCTCGGCACTCCCAATCCTTTTTCACAAGTCATGGAAAAAGAGGGTTTCAGGGTGACCAATACCCAAGGGGAAGACCTGGACACGGATGTCAGGGCCGTAACCGGAGAAGGATATGATGTAGTTACCGCCTTCGAGATTTTTGAGCATCTCGTTGCACCGTATAACGTAATAAAAGCCATAAAAACGGATAAACTTGTGGCCTCCGTTCCGCTCCGGTTATGGTTTGCCCCCGCTTACCGAAGCAAAACAGATATGTGGGACAGGCATTACCACGAATTTGAAGACTGGCAGTTCGACTGGCTCCTGGAAAAAGCCGGGTGGGAAATAAAAGCTAGGAAAAAATGGACCAATCCTGTGAAAAAAATAGGCCTTCGCCCTTTATTGCGCTATTTCACGCCAAGATATTATGCGGTTTATGCGGAACGGAAGAGATAGTGATTAGTATACTCTCCTTAGCTTTTTAAAACAAACAACATTTCTTCTGCTCGTTCTGTTGTATGAAGGTCATGTGAGAATAAATAATGAACTATTATATCGTCATACCTGCCCATAACGAAGCTCAGTTTATATACCGCACCCTCCGGTCAATAGCGGGACAGACACTTTTACCCAAGAAGCTTATTGTCGTCAATGATAATTCCTCAGACGACACTCCTGTTATCGTCTCCGAATTTACCGCAAAGCATTCCTGGGCGAAGATGATAACAAATACCGCTGCATTGCCGGAGCATCTGCCGGGAGGTAAAGTGGTACGCGCCTTTTATAAAGGCCTGGAAACCCTAGACAACAATTATGACTTTATCGTAAAAATGGATGCTGACGTTATACTTCCCCCCGATTATTTTGCCACCATCGCCGATGTATTCCGGAAAGATAATTCCGTAGGCATCGCCGGCGGTCTAATTTACATCGCGCAGGACAACAGGTGGGTCTATGAAGCCATTGCCGACAAAAATCACGTTCGCGGCCCGGTAAAAGCGTATTCCAGAACCTGTTTTGAGAAAATAGGCGGGTTAAAACCGGCTATCGGATGGGACACTGTCGATACCCTTCTTGCCCGGTTTCACGGTTTTAAAATACACACCATCCCAAACCTGAAAATAAGGCATCTCCGTCCTACCGGGGGTTCTTATACCAAAAAAGCCAGGCTCTTACAGGGCCAGGCCATGTATACCATGCGCTATGGCTTTCTTATAACTTTTATAGCATCGGCCAAAACGGCATGGCGGCAGAAAAACATAACTGTTTTGAAACATAACCTGCAGGGATACTTGAAAGGTAAAAGGCAAAAAAAACCTTTCCTGGTCACGGAAGAAGAAGGAAAATTTATCCGTAATCACCGGTGGCGGGGCATTCGGAAAAAGCTGGGAATCTGACTACCATGAGATATTGAAAAATCCGTTTGCAGATCACTCCCTGTCTACAAAGGTAAATGGACCACCTTTTTTGTGTCGAAAAAATCTTCCCTGAAGTAGTCAGAAAGCCGGTATTCCGTCGCTTTCGGGAATGGTTTTAATTCTTCACTGAGATCACCGCCCTTCAGGTATAAAATGCCGTTTTTAAGATCGTGCCGGTGTTCGCGGGAAGTTTTATTGTTCACCCATTTGACGAAATCGGGCATATTGGTCACCGCACGGCTTACCACAAAATCAAACTGCTCCTTGACCTTTTCCGCGCGGGTGTGCCCGGCCGTTACATTATCCAGTTCCAAAGCTTCCGCAACAGCCTGTACCACTTTTATTTTTTTGCCGATTGCATCCACCATGTAAAATTCGGTTTCCGGAAAGAGTATGGCCAGCGGTATACCGGGAAAACCTCCTCCCGTACCCACATCCAGTATCCTGCTCCCCGGATTGAAGGGTTGTATCCTGGCAATCCCCAGGGAATGCAATACATGCCGGGTGTATAACGCTCCGATATCCTTCCTGGAGATCACATTTATTCTGGCATTCCACTCGCTGTATAACGGTCCCAGCTGTTTAAACCGGTCCGCCTGTTCTTCCGAAAGGGCGGGAAAATATTTAAGGATGAGTTCGAAAGACATGGATTGTATTTTGCGCAAAAATAAGCAAAACTAAAATTTATAGCCTACACATTTGCATCATCTCTGACGAATTGGTTATTTTTGAAACTTTGTAACGGATTGTTTTTAACCGGGATGAATGGTCAGGACAATTCTTAAAAGAGGAGAATACCTTCAATGAAATGTAGGATAACACCATCAAAAAATGAAAATGATAAACATTCTCAGAAGGCAGCTCCGAAGAACACTATTAAGCACAGATTATTTTAATGGAAAACGAGACGCTTAGATTTTCAAGAAAGGATACCCAGAATTTTTTCAGGACACTGAACAAACGGGTTAATACCTATTTTAAAGAAAACAACATAAAAAGAACGGGAAACTGGAAGCTTTACCTGAAGACCATTATTATGTTCTCCATCTTTCTCACTCCCTATTTCCTTATCCTTACCCTCGACATCAACCAATGGTTGCAGTTATTACTAACCGTGATTATAGGTATTGGAATGGCAGGAGTAGGAATGAATGTAATGCACGATGGCAACCACGGTTCTTACTCGTCCAAGCCCTGGATAAACAACCTTATGGGGGCCAGCATCTATATCCTGGCAGGCAATGTGTACAACTGGAGGGTACAGCATAATGTGCTGCACCATACCTATACAAATATTCACGGGCATGATGAGGACCTGGATGCCGGCAGGATCATCCGGTTTTCCGAACATGCCAAATGGCGCAGGTTTCACAGGTTCCAGCACTATTATTCCATATTTCTGTACGGACTGCTTACCATCAACTGGGCAATAACCACCGATGTACGGCAAATGCGGCGGTATTTAAAACGGAAACTGTCTTACGGAAAGCTCCAGAGCCCTGTAAAACAGTGGAGTGCGCTCATTATCAGCAAACTCATTTACATTTCGTTGTGGATCGTACTCCCCATGCTTGTACTGGATATTGCCTGGTGGAAGATCCTCCTCGGCTTTTTTACCATGCATTACACAGCCGGACTTATTTTGAGTATCGTATTTCAACTGGCCCATATTGTCGAAGATACGGAGACCCTGATGCCGGACGAAACGGGTACCATGAAAAACACCTGGGCCATTCACCAGTTGTTTACTACCGCAAACTTCTCTACGAAGAACAAGATCGTCAACTGGTTTACCGGGGGGCTCAACCACCAGGTCGAACATCATATTTTTCCCAGTATCAGCCATATACATTACACAAATATTGCCAAAATTGTTAAACAGACTGCCAGGGAATTTAATTTGCCTTATTATGAGTACGAATCTACCAGAAAAGCTATAATTTCGCATTTTAAACACCTGAAAGCATTGGGTGAAAAACCCGCATATATTTACAATTAAGAACTCATACAACAGATGGAACAACAACTTATGGAACAAAAGCTATCTGAAAGGATCCTGAACATGTCTACTTCCGCGACACTGGCCATGGCAGCTAAAGCCCGGGAACTCAGAGCAGAAGGAAAGGATATCATCGGACTGAGCCTGGGGGAACCCGACTTCAATACTCCCGATTTTATAAAGGAAGCCGCAATACAGGCCATTAACGATAACTACAACAGTTATTCGCCGGTGGACGGCTATGCCGATCTGAAGGATGCGATTATTACTAAATTCAAACGCGATAATAATCTTACGTATAAACCCGACCAGATCGTAGTTTCTACCGGGGCAAAACAATCGCTGGCCAATATAGCACTGGTAATGATCGACCCGGGCGACGAAGTTATACTTCCTGCTCCTTACTGGGTGAGTTATTCCGATATCGTAAAGATCGCAGAAGGTGTTCCGGTTGAAGTTCCTACTTCCATAGAGAACGATTTTAAAATGACCCCGGAACAGCTGGAAGCCGCCATTACACCGAAAACCAAAATGTTGTGGTACAGCTCTCCATGTAACCCTAGTGGTTCCGTGTACAGCCGGGAAGAACTGGAGGCACTGGCGGAAGTTCTGAGAAAGCACCCGCAGATATATGTGGTATCTGATGAGATATACGAGCACATCAATTTTGCAGGTGGCCACATAAGCATGGCAGCCATAGAGGGTATGTACGACAGGACGGTTACCGTGAACGGTGTATCCAAAGCTTTCGCCATGACCGGGTGGCGTATCGGGTATATCGGGGCACCTTCGTGGATTGCCCGTGCCTGCAACAAAATGCAGGGACAGATAACCAGCGGTGCCAACTGTATAGCACAGAGAGCCACCATTACCGCACTGGAAGCACCGGTAAGCAAGATACAGTACATGATCGATGAATTCCATAAGAGAAGGGACCTTGTACTGCAACTTCTCAGCGAGATTGACGGATTCCAGGTTAACGTACCCGAAGGAGCCTTCTATGTTTTCCCTAACATTTCCGCCTTCTTCGGAAAAACCTTGAAGGGAAAAAAGATAGAAAATGCTTCCGACTTCTCCCTCTACCTGCTGGAAGAAGCTAATGTTGCCACCGTAACGGGCGAAGCTTTCGGAAACCCCAACTGCATCCGTATATCCTACGCAGCTTCCGAAGAGGAACTCAAAGAAGCACTGAAGAGAATAAAAGAGGCCCTGGTATAACTCCCGGGACCTGACATTTTTATAAAAAAGCCACGGATCAATCGTTAGATTCGTGGCTTTTTTATTTTCCGCCTGCAACCCGATATGATATTTCAGGCGAAAAATTGCGCTTCTGCTTCATATCCATCCTAACTCCGGGCCACACTTCCAACTTCGTACTTCTAACTTCGTACTTCTAACTTTGAATCGTATCTTTGTCAAAAATTTTTTTTGATGTCAGAAAATGTTACCCCCTATAAAGATTCCAAACTGGGAAAAAAGGAGCAGGTTACTAAAATGTTCGATACTATTTCCGGGAAATATGACGGACTGAACAGGGTTATTTCTTTCGGTATTGATATAAAATGGCGAAAAAAAGTAGTGCAGATCGTTAAAGATATCCGGCCGGAAACTGTTCTGGATATAGCGACAGGAACGGGAGACCTTGCCATTAACCTTGCACAGACGGGGGCCGGGAAGATCGTGGGCCTGGATATATCTTCGGGCATGCTGGAAGTAGGGAAACGAAAAGTTGCGGAAAAAAAACTTGACGACACCATTGAAATGGTTCTTGGCGACAGCGAAAACCTTCCGTTTGAAGATAATTCATTTGATGCCGTAACCGTAGCCTTTGGCGTAAGGAATTTCGAAACCCTGGAAAAAGGCCTTGCTGAAATTTTAAGGGTGCTGAGGCCGGGTGGTTGTTTTGTGATCCTCGAAACCTCCGTCCCTACAAAAACTCCTTATAAACAGGGCTATAACCTCTACACCAGGCACATTCTGCCGCTTATCGGGAAGATCTTTTCCAAGGACCGCTCCGCCTATGCTTACCTGTCCGAATCTGCCTCGGTTTTCCCTCATGGAGAAAAACTGAACAATATTTTGGCAAAAATCGGGTTTATAAAGGTAAAACACCATCCCCAAACGCTTGGGGTAGCTACCATATACGTAGCATCTAAATAAAAAGTCATGTTATACCATAGCAACCCGGAAACTTTAACCGTATGAACAAGACTCTACTTTGTGCCCTGGCGCTGACCCTGTGCAGCTATAGTGCTTTTTCCCAGTTTAACGAAAACCCGATCATAAACCTGGAGAATTTCGATAAACAACCACTCCACTGGGGATATTTCCTGGGTGTTAATCAATACGATTTTAAATTCGATTATAACCGGTACGACTCACAGCAGGATCTCAGGGACGTACAGGTGAACAAGACCATAGGTTTCAATGTAGGGCTCATAGGAGACCTTCGTATAAATGACTATATGAACCTCCGCCTGGAACCCGGATTGTACTACACCCAGAGGGACCTTTATTTTCCCGGGTTTTATAACACAGACGGCACTTTTAATGAAGCAGACGGCCTCCGGGAGGTAAAATCCACGTATATCCATGTCCCTTTACTCCTGAAAGTGGGTACCAAACGTATGGGGAACATCAAGCCTTATATCGTCGGTGGGTTTTCCTCTTCCATGAACCTGGGGAGCAATGAAAGCAGCAGGGAAGATAACCGGGAGGGCAAGTTCCGGATGAAAAAGCAGGCATATTACTATGAAATAGGGTTCGGGGTTGATTTTTACCTGTATTACTTTAAATTCTCCCCTTCCATTCGCGGTGTTTTCGCCCTTAGTGATGAACTGAAACCTGACGACAACCCGGCAAGCCCCTGGACAGGAAATATTAACAATATGTACAGCCGCGCCATATTTATCAACCTTACTTTTGAGTAAAGCCAAATTCCTTATAGATATCCCAGAACCTGCCATTGTGCTTTAACAGGCATATGCCCGAGGCAGTAAAAGAAGCTTTAAGTTCACGCGACTCATATTCGGGCCATATCCGGTCATACAGATCCTCGGAAAGGTCGCGTGTGGCAATGGTCATATGCGGATGGAATTTATGCGATAGTTCCTTCTCCGTAAATTTCAGTCTGTCCGACAGTACAATCCGTAAGCTTTCGCAAAGCTGCTTTATCGGTTCATGGTTATTCACCTTTACAAAAATAACCCTTGGCGGAAAGCTGTCAAATCCAGACAAATCCACCTGGAAAGATAATTGTTCCCGGGCGAATTCTTCCAGGACCTCCGATATGGCCGTTTCTTCGGCCTGATCTCTGCGAAATGGCATCTGTAGTGTAATATGCGCAGGAGATTTCAATGCGTGCTTCACTCCGAACCTCTCCTTCAGTTCTTCTTTCAGGTCCCTGACACGCTCACGGATATCCGATGAGGGAACCATAGCGATGAAATACAGTTTCTGGTCCATAGGATAAAAATACGTATTTATTATCGCCCTTTTTATTTCCTGCTCCCTCAAGGCGGATGAAAAGTTGGGGAATTGAGGGGTTCAGAGTTCAGGGTTCAGAGTCCGGGGTTCGGGGTTAAAATGTGATTTGTGCCATTATTACCGTAATCCAGTCAACTTCATAACCCCCAGTATTCGTCAATTTGCACCAAAAAAATATGGTGATACGTTTTATTTTTATTGCACTGTCTTTTCTAAGCTTTCATTCTTTATTAGCTCAACAACTTGCCGGGAAAATTATTGATGCCGGTGGTCACCTGTGATTACTACTACTGTCCAGGTTGAGAATACCAATCGGGCAGCCGTAACTGATAAAAACGGTAAGTTCAAGAGTAGAAAAGGAAGTCTCAAAGCGAAGAGTAAATATATTCTTCAAACTAAGACAAGATGAGTTTATTGCTTTTGCAGATGGAAAAAACAAAGTTCAAGTTGCAAAAAATATTGAAGGCCAAGAATAATCATTCGTCAAAATTTTCGTTATCTAATCCAAAAATGAATCTGAAAAATGTGTATAATAGTTCAGGAAAATGGATTGGCGATTAGGCTTGTGATGGAATGTTAAATTTTGATTTTTAAAAAAAATTCAATCGATTTTAGTTTCTCTTTGAATTATTTTAGCCACTTTAGAGAAAGTGTTCCGTTATTTATGTTACAAATAATTCAAATAATCGCCCTTATTCAGGGCTTGTTTCTTTTAAGTGTTCTGCTCGTTAAACAAGAAAGTTACAAGCGGGTAAATTTCTTACTGCTTCTAGGGTCAATTATTGCATTGCTTTTGAACATTGTCGGAGATGATGATTTTAACCTGTTTTTTTCTAATGCTAATTGGTATTTTTTCCAATCTCCATTAATCATTACACTGTTCTTTTTACTTATAAAGTATCACAATTCTAAACAAGATAAATTTCAATTTAGAGATCTTCTTTATTTTATTCCGTATTTGTTTTTTATTACGCTTCAAATCGTAGAAGACGTTAACGGCTTAGTGGAGAACATATGGTTAATAACAGGAGAAGTTCTGACAGGCGTAACGCTATTGGTTTATTTAGGTTATACCATCTATGATATCATCAAAAACAAAAAGGAAAGATGGATGCTGTTTTTTATAGTGCCTTATGCTTTATTGAACTTAATAGACGAAATTTCATTTATTATAACAAATAACCATGATTATTTCCCCTTCCTGGAAACCTATGGCATTATTGGATTATCAGCAATACTTCTCTACATAATTTTATTTAAGCTTGTTGTATCACCAAAATCTATACTACCAAAGGCTGATACCAAGGCTTATAAAACTTCAAGTCTTAGTAAATCCAAAGCAGAGGTATATAAAAGGGAGTTTTTAAGGCTCATGGATAAAGAGAAGCTTTTTACTAATAGCAATATAACGGTTAACCAAGTAGCTCAAAAGATGGGTATTCCAAGACAGTACTTATCTGAAGTCTTGAATGTGTACTTAAAATCCAATTTTCAGGACTACATGAACAAGTACAGGGCTGAAGAATTTGTAGAATGTCTCAAGGATGACAAGTTCAAGAATTATTCTATTATGGGCATTGCCAACGAAGTTGGTTTCAAATCCAAGTCCTCTTTCAACACTACCTTTAAAAAAATATACGGGGTTACCCCTAGTGAGTTTAAAAAGGCTTACCTTCAGTAGTTTAGAAATGACCTTTTCTCCTTATTCTTCATAGAAGAATTACGTTCCAAATCCGCTTTCAGAAAACCTCTTAGAAATTAAGGAAGCCTTCACTTTTCTGATGAAAACCGGATTATTTCCTTAAATACAATTGCCAAATATTGATATTATGGCAGTATTTATTAGGGCTATTTGGAATCGATAGCCTCAAATAGTATTGCCCAATCTGCAACGGTTTTTTTGGATTACCAGAGTTTTTAAGCTTAAACTGACAAATCCTCACACCTCTAAAAACGAAAAAAAAGCCACAAATTCTACAGTTGGCGGCTTTCTAAGTTGCATATTCCGCTGAAAACGGACAGGTGTTCCGTTTTCAGCGGAATATGCATTCTAAGTGCGAGAAGCGCATTTAGAACCTTTGAAAACTATACAATCAATATAATTTAACGATCTAATATTCAGAATATTAAAATCACTCTTGCAACAAACAGGTACTGAAAGCGGATTTGAAACCTACTTCATTCTGATCTCAATGGAGGCAAGTCTAATTTTACCCCGGTTGAATGAAACAATTAAGAATTTCTAGTAATTATGACAAAATCGGATGGTGAATGAAGACAAGTTATATATTCAAAATATTAAATAGGAGTCTAAGCGTTCACCTCTAAAAACTTGAATAAAAAACCCACATTCAGTTTAGATCAAGAGGCGCAGTTCTCCATTCTGTTTGATAAGCACTATCAAAGGTTATACAACTATGCGTATAAACTATTAAATGACATCTTTACTTCTGAGGAACTTGTTCAAGAAACATTTATAAAGCTTTGGGAACATTACCATAAAATAGATAAATCACATCGTGCTATCGAATCGTTTTTAATTGTAACACTCAAAAATAAGATAATTGACCATTTTCGAAAAGATCAAACTAGAGAAAAGCATAATAATTTATATAGTTTATATTCAGATATGCTCTCAGAAATTAATACACAATGGGATTTGTTACAACAAATTGATATTATCTATGAGAATCTTGAACAAAAAACAAGAGATATTTTTCAACTATCCAGAAATGAAGGATTGACTTATAAAGAGATTTCCATAAAAAAAAATATTTCCATAAAGACCGTAGAGCTTCATATTTCGACGGCCCTAATAGCTTTCCGAAAAGGTTTAAAGAATTATTTATAAAGAAAATCCAATTTAAAATAGGGTGTCGCTACTTGGTATACGTCATATAAGTAGTAAAAGCAGTAAACCCCTTAATGATGGATAAATCTCATATTTCAAAAGCAGAGCTTTGGGCATACATTTCCAAAACTGCTGATCCAGACACTATTCGGAAAGTAGAATTATGGAAGGACTCTTCAGAATACGACAAAGAGTTGTTTTCCCAAATCACCGCAATCTATCTAAATACCAAGGAATATCCTGTATCTGTTGAAGATGCGAAAAATCGCTTTCTACGTTACCCAAGAAATACTAAACAAAAAACAGTATCCAAAGTTTATAAGCTATTAAAATATGCTGCAATGATCGCTATAATTGTTACAGCCGCATATACCTACCAACAGTTTTCAGAGAGCACTAGTCAATTAATTTCAGAGGAAACTTCTTTTGGAGAAAACAAACAGCTTAAACTCCCCGATGGCTCAGTAGTCTGGTTAAACGCTTCCACTCTGCTCACCTACAAGGGCAACACACCTCGCACCATAAGTTTGGAAGGAGAAGCATTTTTTGAAGTGGCCAAAGATACAGCACATCCATTCACTGTAACCACTTCCGATGGCTTGAAAATAGAAGCCCTGGGAACAAGCTTCAATGTCAAATCATATTCAAATACCTCCATTGTAGAAACAAAATTACTTACAGGCAAAGTTGCAATTACTTCTGATAAATATTTGAAAGAAAGGGTTTTACTGGCACCTGATGAAAAGGTGATTTTTGATAGAAATAGTAAACAGTTTTTTAAGCAGGATATGGTTAAAAGAGAAGGGAGAATCGCCTGGAGAGAAGGAAAAATTGAATTTGAAAATCAGTCATTTAGGGAAATTGCCAATGACCTATATGTACAATATCAAGTAAAGCTGGTATTTAAAAATGATGAAGTAGCAAATTCAAAATTCACTGGTGTATTTGATAAAAATACACCAATAAGGGAAATTTTAGAAATCCTTAAAACCTCCAAAGAGTTCGATTATCATCTAATTACAGCGACTGATGAGTGGGTGATAAAATAAAAAAAGTGGGAAAATTCCAGTTTTCCCACTATAAAATGTTAAAGAATTCTAATCGCAAAAATCAGTATTAATTAACACATCAAATTTATGAAATCAAAACATTTCACAGGCATATTATGGCCAAAAAGTTTATCCAAACCATCTTTTTTAATGAAACTATCTTTCTTTTTTTTTGTTTTCAGTAGCTTTCATCTCTTTGCTATCAATAGTTTTTCCCAAAATAAAGTAACCTTAAATATCCAGAAGGGTTCACTGGAGTCCATCATGTCAAATATTGAAGGACAGACACCATACAACTTTGTATTCAATAATGATGAGTTAAACATTAAAGATAAGTTTGATATCAACGTAATAGACGAAAACATTGATAGAACATTGAAATTACTTTTTCACTCTACTCATATTACATATACCATTAAGAATAAATATATAGTTCTTTCCAAGGCTAAAAATCAGAATGCAAAATATACAATTAGTGGTGTAGTCAAGGATGTTGCCAATGGTGAAACACTCTTGGGGGCAACTGTCCTTTTAAAAGGCACTTCCATTGGAAGCACGACCAACGAATATGGTTTTTATTCTATCACAGCACCTGAAGGTAATTATACCTTAATCATTTCCTATTTAGGATTTACAACTTTTGAAAGGGCTATAAACCTTAGCTCTGATCAAAGGTTAGACATTGAGCTCAAAGAGGATGCCGCTCAATTAGATGAAGTAGTCATCACAGCTGAAGAATCAAAGAAAGTTGACCTTAGCACACCACAAATGAGTGTGGCAAAACTTTCAACTAAGGATATCAAACAGATACCTGTTGTTTTGGGTGAGGTAGATTTGATCAAGTCCATTCAATTACTGCCAGGTGTTACCAACGCCGGCGAAGGTGCATCGGGCTTCAATGTACGCGGTGGTGCAGAAGACCAAAACCTAATTCTTTTGGATGAAGCAATTATTTACAACGCTTCCCATTTGTTTGGTTTCTTCTCAATATTCAATGCCGATGCCATTAAGGATGTTAAACTTTACAAAGGAGGCATTCCTGCACGTTTTGGAGGGCGAGCTTCTTCGGTACTGGATATACGTCAAAAAGACGGAAATAGTAAAGAATTTGGACTCACTGGCGGTATTGGTGCCATTTCCAGTCGTTTGGCGGCAGAAGGGCCAATGTTTAAAGACAAAGGTTCGTTTCTGATTGCTGGCAGGGCTTCTTATGTAGATATATTTTTAGCCTTAGCTGACGAAAGCAGTAGAGCCGGATTTTACGATTTGAATCTGAAAACAAATTATGAAATTGATGGAAAGAACAAACTATATCTATCTGGTTATTTAGGCAATGATAACTTTAACCTGGGAGGACTTTTCACCAATTCATACGGAAACCTCTCAGGAAACTTACGATGGAATCATATTTTTAATAACAAGTTATTCTCCAATGTATCCTTAATATACAGTCGATATAATTACAACCTGGAAATTCCTACTGAAGGAATTGATTGGACCTCAGATATCAGCAATTACAATATACGCTATGACGTAGGGTATTATGCAAGCGATAAATTAAAATTTGATTTTGGAGTAAATGGTATTTACTACAACTTTAATCCAGGCAAACTCAACCCTTTAGATGCAAATTCGGGCGTTAATCCAGAGAAATTAGATGACAAATTTGCTTTAGAAGCTGGAGTATATGCAGGTTTAGAGCATAAAATTTCTGATAAGCTCACCGCTCAATATGGCTTGCGTTTTAGTTACTTCAATCGACTAGGAGAGCAAACCTTAAACAATTACACCAATAAGTTACCAGTAGTTTACAACGAAGAATTAGGCATTTATGAGCGTGCAGACCCTATTTCCGATACAAATTACGGTAAGGGAAAAAGCATAGCTACCTTCAATAATTTAGAACCTCGGTTTGCACTTTCATATCAGCTTAACGAGAAGTCTTCTTTTAAAGCAAGTTATAACCGAATGGCTCAATACCTGCATTTAATTTCCAACACCACATCAGCCACGCCATTAGATGTTTGGGCACCTAGCGGAAAGTTTATTAAACCACAAATTGCAGACCAATATGCTGTAGGCTACTTCAGAAATTTCAGGGAAAATATGTTTTCTATTGAAACCGAAGCCTATTACAAAACAATCGATAATAGGGTAGATTATATCAATGGCGCAGAACTTGTAGCACAAAACACCATTGAAACCGAAATTTTAATTGGTGAGGCCCGTGCATATGGATTAGAATTTTTACTGCGAAAAAACAAAGGCGATTTTACAGGTTGGGTGTCGTATACATTGTCAAAATCGCAACAGCGCACACCCGGCGGAGCAGCAGGCGGATTGGGCATTAACAACGGGAAATGGTATAACTCTAACTGGGACAGAACCCACGACTTTTCGTTTACCGGAAGTTACAAACTCAACGAAAAATGGCGATTTGGGGCTAGTATGGTATTCCAAACAGGACGACCTGTTACCTATCCTAACGGACAGTTTATATACAACGGATTATCCGTAGCGACTTATTCTGAAAGGAATGCAGACCGATTGCCGGCCTACCACAGACTAGACCTTTCTGCAACCTTAACACCTCGAAAAAATAAAAATAGAAAATGGCAAGGCGAATGGGTATTTGGCATTTACAACGCTTATAGCAGAAGTAATGCAGCCTCTATTTCTTTTGGTCAAAATCAAGAGACAGGCGTAACTGAGGCCACTCGTACTGCTATATTTGGTATTGTTCCTTCAGTAACCTACAACTTTAAATTTTAGAACAATGAAAAATATAAATATATCTAACAAATTAGGGGTACTCCTCATACTAATAGGATTATTAAACTCGTGTACAGATGTCATAGATGTTAATGTCCCAAACGGCGGCGAACGATTGGTGGTTGATGCGTCCGTTAAGTGGCAAAAAGGTACTTTGGGAGAAATACAAACCATTCATCTAAGAGAATCAACCGGTTTTTTTGATAACAATCCAGATGTCCCTGTTACGGGTGCTTCAGTAACAGTAACCAAAGAAAACGACGGGTCAATATTTGTGTTTGCCGACCAGAATGATGGCAGTTACACGGCAACCGATTTTGTTCCGGAATTAAACGCATCGTACACTTTGGAAATCTTTTACAACGGCAACTCCTACACAGCAACAGAAACCTTAATTGCAGCACCTGTTATTAATCGAATTGAGCAAACCATTGAAGAAGATTTTGATGATGACGAAATTCAGCTTCAAGTATTTTTTGACGACCCCGTAGATGTTAAAAATTATTATTTGGGCGAATTTATTCCGTCCAATTTACCACTGCCGTCCCTTGCAGTTATCAGCGATGAATTTACAGATGGCAACGAAAATTTTATTGAGAACGATAATGAAAACTATGTTGCAGGAGTAACTGTAGATATTAATGTGTATGGCATTTCACAACGATATTATGACTATTTGAACATATTGATCCAACAATCTGGAAGTGATGAAGAAGGGCCTTTTCCAACTACCCCGGTACAGTTAAAAGGAAACGTTACTAATGTCAATGATTCCAACGAAGAAGTATTGGGATATTTTAGGCTAGGCGAATTTGACACTACACCATATACGATTGAATAGCAACAGGATACGAGGGTAGAGTTGCCATAAAAACCAATGAGGTGGAAATCGATGAGTTGATAGTACTTGTTGAAAATGCTCTCTACCCAGATCTAAATACTTCAGCTTGAAACTTATGAGTAACATCACAATTGTACAAAGAAGTATGTACGGTTTTAAAGCTCTAGTTGCGCTTTTATTTTTGAGTTCGTCACTAACGTATGGGCAGGTGGAGCCTCTGACCTCATCCCAAAAGACCCATAAGATTGCAGGAGATGTTTTGCTTGGTGCAATGCCAGCTTTGGCTTTGAGTTCTACATTCATTTGGAAAGATGGTCAAAAAGGAACCTATCAATTTTCCAAAGCCTTAACTGGCACTATTGCATTAACGTATGGTTTAAAACTAGCTATAAATAAAGAGCGGCCGAATAGAGAAAACAACAATAGTTTTCCATCTGGCCATACTTCTGTTGCATTTGCCAGTGCTGCATTTGTGCAAAAGAGATACGGTTGGGAATATGGTATTCCTGCCTACCTCTTGGCAGGATATGTTGGGTATACAAGAATCGAAGCAAACAAGCACGATGGTGTGGATGTGCTAGCAGGTGCTGCGATAGGTATTGGAATGAGTTATTTGTTCACCAAACGGTATGATGATAAAAAGAAGTTGGGAATTTCTTCAGGCTTTATTGAAAACACCCCTACAATAGGTTTAACCTACAAATTTTAATGTCCATTGAGAAAAATTACTTAAAAAATGAATAAACAAATGACAAAAAAAGATAAAATAATAGTGACGGGAGCTACTGGTCATTATGGGTATTCAGTTATTGAATCATTGATCGAAAATGGGGTGAATGAAAGGTTGATTTATGCCATGGTAAGGGATTATACAAAAGTAGAGAAATTAAAGTCTTTGAATGTAAATATTGTATTCGGCGATTATAATAATTACGATTCAATGTTGAAGGCATTTTCTGGTATTGACAAACTTCTTTTTGTTTCAAGTAATGAACTGGAAAACCGTAGTGAGCAGCATATTCAAGTAGTGAATGCGGCTGTAAAATCTGGGGTTAAGTATATTCTTTACACGAGCCAAGAGCATAAAGAAGTTAATTTTTCCCTTATCGAGTTTATATTAAGTTCACATCTAGCAACAGAAAATGCCATTAAAGGAAGTGGGATGAATTATACCATATTGCGAAATGGGCTATATATGGACATATTGCCTTCATTTTTGGGTGAGAACATTTTTAAATATGGTATTTACCTGCCAGCCGGTAATGGGAAAATAGGATTTGCATTACGAAGTGAAATGGCGGAAACGGCGGCCAAGGTTTTAATTTCAACGGGGCATAAAAATAAGACGTATAGTATATCTGGAGATAGTTATTCATTTTCAGAAATCGCAGAGTATATTTCTCAAATCACAGGTAAAAACATCACTTATTTAAGCCCTAGTCTAGATGCTTTTCTCAATACCGTGATTGATCAAGGGATGTCTAAAAGATGTGCCAAAATGATTGGTGGGTTCTCCGCAGCTATAGGACAGGGAGAATTGGAAAGTGACAGTTTACAAATGGAAAAACTATTGGGTCGAAAGCCCCTATCTGTGAAACAATATCTGGAGGAAACTTTTATTTGGAATTTTTTGAGCAGTGTTGGGTAAAGAACTGATTTAGACGAGACCACTTAAAATGTATGTGCAAAATCACTCCCTAGCTTGGTTAATTGCCATCAATCAAGCCACTGCCTAGCCTATCCTTTATTGGCAGATGGCTCATCCACAAACTCGTTTCCTTCGGGGCATACGGCTACGGCTTTTATGGGTGCCGAATTTTTATATCAAGAATATAAGGATGTATCAGTTTGGTATGGCATTACCTACCGGTTATGTGGTCGCTGCTGGCACAGGTCTTTTTAGAATATACAACAAAAAGCATTGGCTTACCGATGTTGCTATAGGTGCGGGGATCGGAATTTTAAGTACCAAAATTGCTTATTGGATTCATTAATTAAGAAAACATTTTTCAAAGACAAGGAAAAAACAACCGGAATTGTTATGCCTCTTTATAATGGAAGATAATACGGATTGGGATTATCATTGAAATTCTGATGTATTTATTATCCAATAACTATAAGTGAACAAATCCCGTTTAATTGTGCAAATGAAAACAATCCTTTAGTTTTCTAAGGCGCCCAATAAATGTTCAATAAGTTATAGATTTTTTTTTCAATCAGACTCCACCCTTTGATTTTGCGACTATAGACATCTAACACCAAAGTCAGGTAAAAAGGCCGGTTAACATCGCTAACGCGAAGTTCCCCTTGCTCTATCTGCCTTACCAATTGCAATTTAAGATCTAAATCAAACTCCCGATGGTTTTGACCTTTGTTCATGACTGATAGCTTTGTAAAAAAAGGCAACCGATGTTAGGCTTAGTCCGTTTTTTCGGTTTCTGATTACTTCGTTAAGTTTTACATCTCCCTTGCCCCTCAAGGGAAAAGTTATTCATCTTTTATTTAAAAACCGTTACAGCGCCCCTTTTAAGAGGGGTTGGGGGGGGGTATAGAAGGTTCGAATTTTAAAGTGCTGCCCCGCATACTTCCTCAACCATGTCCCCATATTCCAAAAACCGCTATATTTACAAAGTGAACTGGGAACAAGCACTGAAAGATTACGGTCATTACCTGCGCATCGAAAGGGGGCTGTCGGCCAACTCCCTGGAAAACTATTCGCTGGACGTAAAGAAGCTTATCCTCTTCCTGGACTCCCACGATATAAAACAATCTCCCCTCACCATTACGGCAGAAATCGTTCAGCAATTCGTCTACGAGATAGCCAAAGATGTCAATGCACGGTCCCAGGCGAGGATACTTTCGGGACTGCGCGGATTTTTCAATTACCTCATCTTTGAAGATTACCGCAAGGACAACCCGATGGAGCTTATAGAATCGCCAAAGATCGGCCGGAAATTACCCGATACTCTTTCACAGGAAGACATAGACCATCTCATCGCTGCCATAGACCTCAGCACTCCGGAAGGGGAACGTAACCGGGCCATGGTGGAAACGCTGTACAGCTGTGGTCTCCGGGTATCGGAGCTGACCGCATTAAAAATATCCGACCTGTTCTTTGAGGAAGGTTTTATAAAAGTCACCGGTAAAGGGGACAAGCAGCGTTTTGTGCCTATAGCCCCGGTAACACAAAAACTCATCAACATATACAGGAAGGAAATAAGGGTGCATATCAAGGCGCAAAAGGGACATGAGGATATCTTATTCCTGAACCGAAGGGGAAAACAACTTACACGTGCCATGATATTTACCATCATCAAGCGCCTGGCGGAAACAACCGGCCTGAAGAAAAATATCAGTCCCCATACCTTCCGGCATTCCTTTGCTACCCATTTACTGCAAAACGGGGCCGACCTCCGGGCCATTCAGCAGATGCTGGGGCATGAAAGCATTACCACTACCGAAGTGTATATGCATGTAGACAGGTCCCAACTGGCAGAAATAGTTCATAAATACCATCCCAGGAATCCGGAGAAACAGTAACACGGAAATAACGGTTACTTGATTGCCGCTTCCCTTCCCTTCTTTTTATAGGGCCGGATAATAAGCCTTGCTTCCCGGTCAAAACGGATGTAGTTGTATAACCAGTTTACAAATACGACCATTTTATTTTTAAAACCTATCAGTGCAAAGAGGTGCACAAATATCCATACGAACCAGGCAAAAACACCCTGGAATTTCCATCGCGGAAGATCCACAACCGCTTTATTCCTGCCCACGGTAGCCATGGAACCTTTATCGAAATAACGAAAAGGCTTCATGGGCTTGCCCAGTATGTATTTAACCAGGTTACTTCCCAGTAATTTTCCCTGCTGTATCGCAGGCTGGGCCATCATGGGATGTCCCTGCGGATATTTCTCGGTAGGCATATAAGCCACATCTCCGATAGCAAAAACATCTTCATATCCCTGTACCTGGCTGAATTCGTTCACCATTATACGATTGCCCCGGGCAATTAATTCCTTTCCGTCCACACCTTTCAGTGTTGCCCCCTCCACACCTGCAGTCCATATCAGGGTTTCCGTTTCAAAGGACAGCCCGGTATTGGTAGCTACCGTATAGCCATCATAGTCCGTAACAAAGGCACTTTTCCAAATATTAACCCCAAGTTTTTCCAGAAATTCTTCGGCTTTTTTGGAAGCTTTCGGGCTCATGGCGTCCAGGACCCGGTCCGTTCCCTGGATAAGGTTTATTTGCATCTGTCGTATATCCAGGTCTGGATAATCTTTAGGCAGAATTCCTTTCTTGATCTCTGCCAGCGCACCGGCCAGTTCTACACCGGTAGGGCCTGCCCCTACTATGACAAAGTTCATCAGGGCATTTCGCTTGTCAAGGTTGTTGGTAAGCAGCGCCTGCTCAAAATTTTCGAGAATAAGGCTGCGAAGGTTCAATGACTGTGGGATGGTCTTCATGGCCATTCCGTTTTCCTTTATATTGTTATTCCCAAAATAATTGGTCCTGGAACCCGTGGCAATAACCAGGTAATCATACGTTATAACGCCTATATCCGTTCGGATGGTTTTCTTCTCCGGCTCTATACACTCTACATGGGCCAGCCTGAAATAAGAATTCGGGTAATTTTTCAACACTTTCCGGATGGGATAAGCTATGGAATCGGGCTCAAGGCCTCCGGTAGTTACCTGGTACAACAACGGCTGAAATGTGTGGTAATTGTGTTTATCAAGCATGACCACCTGGACGTCCTGTTTTCCTAAGCGCTTTGCCAATTCAAGGCCGGCAAAACCTCCGCCTATGATTACTATCCTGGGAGAACTGGTCTTTGGAATATTCATTATGAAGAATTGAGATTTATAATACAAAGGTAAGTGTTATCTATCTTTTTACTATTGAAGAGAGCTGATTTATTCCGTCAAAAAGATTACAGAATCAACATATTTTTAAAAATGCGTGATACCTCTCTTGAGAATGCTGTTTTTCATATTAAATTCACATCAAAGATCACCTCTGAAAAAATACCGGGCACCACTATATTAATATTTCTGCAAAAGAGGCGGTAATTCCAAACATATTGTCTTTATATCGATAGCAAGAGGGCCTGTGCCGGCCGTTAGTTATATCTCCCCAATTCCGGTCGCCTGTGATTACTGTATTCCCCCGGTATGCGGAATTCATATTATTCCTTCTATTTTTGTAACAATCTTTATAAATGTACTACTAATCATAAAACAATTTTAATTAGTGGACAAAGAACTGGAACATAGTTTCGTTACTGAGCTGGAAAGAAACCAAAATATAGTACACAAGGTATGCAGGTTATATACCTCCATGCCGGATGAACACAATGATTTGTTCCAGGAAATAACCATACAACTCTGGAAAGCCTATCCCAAATTCAGAGGAGAAGCAAAATTCAGCACCTGGATGTACCGGGTTGCCCTGAACACTGCTATTACCCTGTATCGGAAATCAAAGAGAAAAGTGCCTACACAAAGTTATGAGAACATACTCATTAACCTTAAGGCAAGCGAATATAATGATGACGAGGAACAACAACTAAAATTAATGTACGATGCTATAAAACAATTGAGTGATGTGGAAAAAGCCTTGATATTTCTATACCTGGAGGATAAAAATTACAAGGAAATATCCGAGACCCTCGGTATAACGGAAATAAATGCCAGGGTAAAAATGAACCGGATAAAGTCGAAGTTACGAACTATTTTGAACCCGTAGTTATGGATGAGTTAGAGCTGTTAAAAAAGGATTGGAAAAAGAAAGAGGCCTCATTCCCGAAGTTATCTTATGAAGATATTTACAAAATGATCTGGAAAAGGTCCTCTTCGAATGTGAAATGGATATTCATCATAAGTATGCTGGAACTCTCGTTCGGGCTCATATTCCTGTTTTATACCCCTTCCTATATGGAAGAGATGAATTATGTTTTCATAGATGTCCTGTTGTACATGACTTACCCGGTTATCATTTTCTTTGTATACCGGTTTTACATGAATTACAAAAAAATATCCGCTACTTCTTCCGTAAAAGGACTCATGGACTCTATCCTGAAAGCGAGAAAGACAGTCAAGCATTACATTATTTTTAACCTTGCTGTCATTTCCGTAAGCTCTATAAGTACTTCCATCCTGGCTTATGTCAAAGGACATGGGGGATGGGATGTTTACAAACAGAATTCCCAGCTCAGCGACCATCTTATTCTGATCTTCTTTGTTATACTCGTCACTGTGCTTATCATAGGAATATGCCTTGGCATTTACCTGCTTCTTTACGGCTTTTTACTCCGGCGCCTTAACCGGAACTACAGGGAACTCAGACAACTGGAAGTTTAAGGGGAATGGTCCCGAAAAAATAATGGCTATTGCTTACAGAACCAGTAGCTCCGCATTCAATAATCCAATAATACATTATTCAGGAATATTAATACGCCTTATCAGATTCCTTTTGCAGGGCAGGGCGTCCTTTTTCCATCCATTGCGGTATTTTTTCACCTTTCAGATAGTGGTCGAAAAACTGCATCATACGAATGGAAAGATCTTTGCGGTTACCCCAGCTACTCCCCTTTAGGTTATGGGGTTCTCCGTTATAGGTAAGCATCCATACCGGTTTGTCCAGTCTCCGTAAAGCCACAAAAAACTCTATCCCCTGGTACCACGGCACAGCGCCATCATTATCATTATGCATCATCAGCAACGGCGTGTTTATCTTATCGGCATAAAACAGGGGGGAATTTTCCATGTAGAGATCCAGTTTGTCCCACAGCGTTCCGCCTATACGGCTTTGTGTATGCTCGTACTGAAACATCCTGCTCATACCGGTCTGCCAGCGAATGCCTCCATAGGCGCTGGTCATGTTACTCACCGGGGCCCCTGCCATGGCAGCAGCAAACATATTGGTCCTGGTGATGAGGTAAGCAGTCTGGTACCCTCCCCAGCTTTGTCCCTGAAGGGCGATATGAGAAGCATCTATATAAGGATGGTCCGCTATAAGTTTTTCCACTCCGCTTACGATACAGTCATAGGCACTTTGCCCGGGATATCCTTCTTTATACACGATGTCCGGTACAAACACCAGGTAATCGTTACTGGTATAAAAGGTTTTGTTTATCGTGGACCTGCTGGGGGCCGGAATATAATGCCTGTGATATGTATCCGAGCTCAGTTCGTAAAAGTATACCACCATGGGATATTTTTTGCCGGGCTGCATGTTTTCGGGTTTGTACAGCAAGCCCTGCAGCGGCACATTGTCATAATTTTCCCATTCTACCAGCGAAACACTCCCCCATTTAAACTCTTTTTGCTGCGGATTGGCTTCGGTAAGCTTCTTCGGGGTATCTAACGTTGTTGTTGTTATCCAGGTATCGGGATAATCCGTAAAGCTTTGCCTTGTAAAAAATACTTTATCGGCATCTTTGGCTTTTCGGGGAGTTCCGAACATATAATCTCCTTCCAGGGCCTTACGGGGAGCTTTTTCTCGGTTTATATCGGCAAGGGCATACCCGGCTTTTTTTGTCACTTCTTCAAAAGAGGACAACCATACTTCTTTCCCGGTATTTATAAACTTTTCTTCCGGGTCCAGTTGCAGGTACCTGTATACCGTTTTGTTCTCCCTGCCGTTTTTGGTAACTCTTACAGGCCTGCCTTTTCCCGCCGGGTCCAGCTTCCAGATATCATAACGATCGTATACGAAAACAGCTTTGTCGCCTTCGGACCAGCCTGCTACTCCATACGGGCGAGGCTCACTCGGGGTATCGTGCCTTTCGTCGTAAAAAGGAGTATCAATCCCCTGGGTAAGTGCTACGGTGGCGTTGTTCTCAAGGTTTACGGAATAATAAATGCTGTCCTTCCTGTTGTAATACACTGCATATTTCTGCGAAGGCCCAACCCACATGTGGCCCTGTTCTTTTACCAAAAGCTTTTTTGCTCCCGTTCGCAAATCTATCGTATAAAAGTCCCTGACCCATAATCCTGTCCAGGACAAAGCTCTCTGGTAAGAGTCTCCGTCTTCGGCCAGCACATATTTTCCGTCACCATGGTCCAGCACAGTGACATCGGCCAGCGTACTGTCGGACAATTGCATCGCCTTTCCGGAATCAAAATCGTATACCGCGAGATAATTTTTCTTTCTGTCTTTTGCCAGGTTTACTTTTTGTTGCGGTTGCAGCCGTTTATCCGTCCACGACCAGATATCCACGGAAGACCGCTCGTTATTAAGGAGGGTATCTTTCCGGTTCTCATCTTCCCGGAAAGCAGTCCCGAAAAACAGTCGTTTCCCGTTTTTCGAGAAAAATACATTTCCGTTTTGTGAGGGAACCCAGTTGGCCGGGATGTTACGGATATTTCCGGTTTCAATTGCGGAAATCTTTTTCTTGTTCCCCGTATAAAGGCTGTATGTCTTGATTTTGGTCGTGTCCGGCGAATACAGGAACCCTACTTTCTCTCCCACGGGCCCGAGGGTGATTTTCTCTACCGAGCCTTCCTTATGGAACAGGGTATCGGCCCTGCGGGCCTCCGCATCAAAATATACCACGGTTGCCCTGGTCACCGTACTGTCTTTTTCTTCTGTTCCCAATAATAATTTATTCTCCTTAAGGGCCCAGGCAAAGGATTTGACATGGTGAAATACCATACTGTCCTTTTTGAACGGGTTCCGAACAATCAGCAGCGTGTCTTTTTCTTTCTTTTTGGAAGTTGTAGCCGTATCGCCTTCTTTCCTGTCCGCGGATACCGCTATAGTTTTATAAGCCAGCCAGTCCCCTCCTTCCGCCGGGATGCTAAAACTCTTCACGTTCGGGTATTTTCGTATTTCCCCGGTCTTTAAAATATAAACGCCAAGGGAATCTACCGGGAGTTTATATTTTTTCCACTTTGCGGTTTCTGCCTTTCTTCGAAGGGCTATCGGCGGTTTTATACTGAAAGAGACGAATGAACTGTTGCTGCTGATATGGGCATCCGCCCCCCTGGTAATAGTATCGGATACACCGGTACCGGTATGGGTTATAACAAGGGCCCCGTCCCCGTTACCTGCGTTGTATTCATAGACGAGATAGTTCCCGTTATTGGACAATTGTTTTTTTTCAATAGATTTCCAATTGTCGAAATCGTCTGTAGAAAGAGATTTTTTCTGTGCAAAAAGTATTCCTGCCGAGAAGAGCAGGAACACAGAGACACGTAGTTTTCGCTTCATGTTAGTTCGTGTTTAATTTTACGGAATTGAGTTAGTCAGCCAGACTTACGGCCATTATATTTCTTTTTCTTTTTTCAATTATTCCGTCCGCACACTATGCTTAATCCTCCTCTTTATAACTCCACCGGCGCTTTTGGTTCAGGGCCTCTTCTATTTCCAGTGCTTCTTCCGGTATCACTTTAAGGAAAGACGGATGCTGCTCAATGGCATATTCCAGTTGCTCCACAATTTGCTCCACACTATCATTTTCGTAGTCTATTTCCAGCGGTTCCTTTATAACCATAGACTGTAATATCCCTTTCTTTTTCACCCATATGCCCTTTTTGTCAAAAGACCTTCGGAAACCATCTATAACCACGGGGATCACTATAGGTTTGTATTGTTTAATAATATGTGCTGTCCCTTTTCGTATGGGTTTCCAGGGTTTTGTGGTTCCCTGGGGGAAGGTAATTACCCAACCGTCTTCCAGTGCTTTGCCTATATTTTCCGTATCCTGCGGATTTACACCGCGCTGTATTTCCTTCCCTTTCTCTCTCCATGTACGTTCTACGGTAATGGCCCCCGCATAGGCCATGATCCTGGCCAGGAGCCCGGCGCGCATGGTTTCCTTCGCAGCTACATAATAGATATTCAGCTTTGGCCTCCAGATATATCCTACATTTTTTATGGAATCCACCCTGTGGGTAAGGCTTGCGTTAAATACATGGAACATGGCTACGACATCGGCAAAATAGGTCTGGTGATTGGATACGAACAACACACCGGTACCCGGCAGTTCTTTAATGATCTCCGATCCTTCGATCTGGAGTTCATTAAATCCGCGGTACCTGCGATGCGTAAGCACACCGAATATCCTGATCAGCCATTTTTTCAGGAACAGAATATGTCCGAAAGGATTTTTTTTGAAGAATCCCATTTACAGGTCATTAGGTTTTAAAGGGCACGACAACAGCCGGGCCTACAAAAATATATAATTTATATCATTAGCTCTTCCCGGGGCAGTAGCTGCACTTAAATAAGTGCCATGCCCAAAAGGTCCTTTACTTCACTCAACATGGCGGCAGTAGCACCCCAAACGGTATATCCATTAAAATTAAAATACGGTACATCCGCATTTGCGGAATACGAGGTTACAATGGTTTTCCGCGCTACCAGGTTATCATCCAGTACATTCTCCAGCGGCACCTCTATAAGTAACTCCACTTCTTCTTCCTGGGGCAGAAATGACGGGGTTTCTTCCGATATACCCAGAAAAGGATGTACCAGGAAATTACTCGGCGGCACATACAGTGTTGTCAGCGCCCGGACAATCTTTATTTTTTCCGGCGGAATCCCCACCTCCTCCTGTGTTTCCCTGAGGGCCGTTATCCGGATATCGGCGTCTTCCCTCTCCATTTTCCCCCCGGGAAAACCTACTTGGTTAGAATGTATGCCCTCGTATTTCTTGCGCAACAGCAGGACAATATTCGTTTTGTAACTGTTATCGGGATAAAACAGGGCCATAACTCCGGCTTTCCGGGGATTTTTCAGGGAAAGATCCACTTCACGTAATTCTTTTGCCGGAACGGAAGCCATTTTATACTGGGATTCCTGCCCCGGTAATGGCAGATTTTTTATTTTTGGAACTAACTCTAAAAATTCATCAAAATTCATGTTACGCAATACTCTGAGTCTTTTTACAATAATACTACTTATATTTTTAACCGGATGCCAAGAAAAAGCTAAAAAATCTGCCGGAGAACTCCCCCCGGCTACGGAACAAAATGAAGCGGACACTGTGGCAGACCGGGAGGCCGGGACGGACACTGTTCCCAAAAAAGACAGCATCCCCCGAAATATCAAAACGGAAGATACCATCGTTCTCAATGATGACAATGCCATCCCCTTCTTTTTTGAATACAACAAAAAACACAAGGAGAACAAAGTAAAAATATCAACAAAATACGGCGATATTATCATAGAACTTTTCCGGGAAACTCCCTATCACCGTTCCAATTTTATTTATCTGACCAAAAAAGGATATTTTGACGGTACCTATTTTCACCGGGTGGTGAAAAATTTCATCATCCAGGGAGGGAATTCCGATAGCCGTATCACGGCGAGAAAGCGCACGGATATAGGGAGGTACCTTCTCCCTCCCGATACGAGAAAAGGGTTCAAGCACCACCGTGGTGTGGTATCCATGCCCAGCAGTGACGAGGTGGACAACCCGCACAAACTGGCCTCACCTTTCGAGTTTTTCATTGTGGTACAAAGTCCCGGGGCGTATCACCTGGACGGAAATTACACCGCCTTCGGCCGGGTGATTCAGGGTATGGACGTAGTGGACAAGATATGCGACCTGCCCACGGACGACCGCGAATGGCCTTATGAAAGCGTAAGGATGAAGGTGGAAATTATAGAATAAAAGAAGAGCCCCACGGGCGTGGGGCTCAACCGGAAAAGAGGTCATAGGCCTCTTTTATAAATTATATAAGGTTAAATCATTACCCCGTAAAATACAGCATAATCGCTGTAATAATCACTACGATAAGTACGGAAGTAACTATATCCACCCAGCTGTAACTGTTTTTCACTTCTGCTTTCTGCTCTGCCGTCAATGTGCCCAGGGCGAGCCCTTCGACCTGTTGGGCAGAAGGTTTTGCCGAAGATAGGCTTACCCCCACGAGGATACAAAGGGAGATCACGAATATGACGATAGCGAAATGAGAAAACGGGATAGCTATGATATCGCCCAATACACCGGAAAATTCGTATCCGGGATTAAAGGTCACTATGGTATCCAGGATTAACCGGAAAAGCCCGATCCCGAACCCTATGTAAAGGGTTGCCATAGCTCCTTTTGCATTAATCCTTTTGGAAAGTATCCCGAGAAGGAACACTGCCGTAATCGGCGGTGCGATATAAGACTGAACGGATTGCAGGTAATCATATAATGTTCCCGGGGCATTTTTCATTACGGGTATCCAGGCAAATCCGAGGATAACAATAACGCCTGTTGCTATTTTTCCTATGCGGAGCAACTTGGTCTCGCTTTCATTCGGCCTTAATTTTTTGTAAATGTCTATGGTAAACAATGTAGAGCAGGAATTAAATACCGAAGCCAGGGAACTCATAAGTGCTGCCAGTAATCCTGCAGCGACAAGCCCCCGTATTCCTGCCGGGAGCAGGGTTTTTACCATTGTCGGCAGTACTTCGTTGGCATCGTTATACTGTAATACTCCCTGTTTGCTGAGTGCAAAAGCCACCATTCCCGGAACCAGGAAAAGGAAAACGGGAAGAATTTTTAAAAACCCGCCCCATATGGCACCTCTTCTGCCTTCTTTGACATTTTTTGCGGTCAATACCCGTTGCACAATATACTGGTCCGTGCACCAATACCATATCCCTACGATGGCACCTCCGAATACCATTCCTGTCCACGGGTACCGCGGGTCATCGGCAGGGCGCCACATGTTGAAGTGTTCACTCCCGACGATCTCCTTAAGTCCGGACCATCCTCCGATGGCTTCGTGATTAAGCCCTATAAAGGTTACGGCCAGCGCTCCGCCTATAAGGATAAAAGTCTGGAGAGTTTCCGTATAGACCACGGCACTCATTCCCCCCACAACGGTATATACCCCGGTGATGACAAGGGTAAGTATGGCTCCCGTCCAGAAATCTATTCCCAGCAAAGACTGGAATACGATCCCTCCTGCATAAATCGATACGGAAACCTTGGTAAGTATGTACCCTACCAGGGAGAGTATGGATAAAAACCACCTCGCTTTGGGGCTATATCTCCGTTCCAGGAATTCGGGCATGGTAAATACCCCGCTCCTGGCATAAAAGGGTAAAAATACCCAACCGAGGAGCAATACGATCCAGGCGTGTAATTCGTAATGCGCCAGGGGCATACCGCTATCGGCACCCGCCCCGGCAAGGCCCACCAGGTGTTCCGAGCCTATATTGGACGCAAAAATAGACGCCCCGACGACGAACCATCCTACATTCCGGCCGGCCAGAAAATAATCTTTTGTGTCTTTTTGCTTTTTGCTCATCACCCAGGCAGCAATACCCAGGAGGAGTACAAAGTACATCCCTATGACAATCCAGTCCAGTTGTTCCATAATTCCGGTTTTTGGTTAGTCATTCCGGTACGGGGCAGTGGGTTTGTCCCCGTACCGGATATACTGACTTAAATATATTGATTGATCAGATTCTCAAATAATTCCTGTTTCCCGCTTTTTTGCTTAACATCCTGGTTGTCTTCGGCATACCGGTATAATTCTTCCAGAGAAGTCATTCCGTCGGCAAAGACCTTACCGTCGCCCGAGTCAAAAGAGCTGTAGCGTTCTTTGCGCAATGCCAGGTATTCCGACTCGTCGAGGATTCTCTGCGCTGCAACCAGGGCACGTGCAAACGTATCCATTCCCCCGATGTGTGCATAGAAGATATCTTCGAGATCCGTAGAATTCCTCCTGGTCTTGGCATCGAAATTAACGCCTCCGCCCTGGAAACCTCCGGCCTGCAGGATAACCAGCATAGCCTGGGTAAGCTCAAATACATCTACCGGGAACTGATCGGTATCCCAGCCGTTCTGATAGTCTCCGCGGTTAGCGTCTATGCTGCCGAGAAGATTGTTATCTGCCGCAACCTGTAATTCGTGCTCAAAAGTGTGTTGTGCCAGGGTAGCGTGGTTTACTTCCACGTTCAGTTTAAAATCGTCGAGCAGGTCGTATTTGGTGAGGAAACCGAGTACGGTAGCCGCATCAAAATCGTATTGATGTTTGGTGGGCTCCATGGGTTTGGGCTCGATGAAGAACTTACCTTTAAACCCTTGTTTACGGGCGTAATCCCTGGCCATATGCAGAAAAGTGGCAAAATGTTCCTGCTCCCGCTTCATATCGGTATTCAGAAGGGACATATACCCTTCTCTGCCCCCCCAGAAGACGTAATTTTCACCTCCGAGCTTAATGGTTATATCCAAAGCGTTTTTAACCTGGGCCCCGGCTTGTGCCAGCACATTGAAATCCGGATTGGTTATCGCCCCGTTCATATACTTCGGGTGACTGAAGCAGTTTGCGGTACCCCAGAGCAACTTTACACCTGATGCTTTCTGCTTTTCCAGTGCGTAGTCGGATATGAACTGCAGTCTCTTTTCGGATTCTGCCAGGCTGCTTCCTTCTTCAATCAGGTCAAAATCGTGAAAACAATAGTAAGGTACTCCGAGTTTAGTTATAAATTCAAAGGCGGCATCCATTTTATCTTTAGCCTGTTGTTTCACATCCGACGCCTCCAGCCACGGAAATTTTTTGGTGGGCATCCCGAAGGGGTCTCCCCCGGTTCCGGTAAAGGTATGCCAGTAGGCTACGGCAAAACGGAAATGTTCTTTCATGGTCTTTCCCCCCACGAGTTTATTCTCATCATAGTATTTGAATGCCAGTGGATTCCGGGAAGAAGCTCCTTCGAACTTTATCTGCCCTATTCCCTTAAAATACTCTTTCTCTCCTAATGTGATCATTTTTTTCTTGCATTAATTATGTTATACTTCGGTGTCAGGTGTTAGTAATTTTGTGCTGTTTACGCTATTCATGCCCGGAACTGTTGCTGAGCCTTTAACAAGGCTTCTTTCCAGCTCTCATAAGCTTGCCGGTAGGCCCCCTTATCTTTAAGAGGAGTATGGGTTGCTATATATTCATCGCCCGAGAAAGTATCTCCGAAACTATCAAAGTCGCCATAACTATAGCCCGCTGCACGTGCGGCGCCTACGGCCCCGGTGGTGTCTACAATATGTATCTCCCTGTCTGTCAATGTAGCTATGGTTCGTGAAAACAGTCCGGACCGGAACAGGTTATCCCCCCCGGCTTTAATGGCAGTCAGTTCTACTCCGTCATTCTCCAGTACTCCTATACCGTAGACAAAGGAAAAAGCAATCCCTTCCAGGGCTGCACGATACAGATGGTGCTGTCCGTGGATATTAAAGTTCAGGTTTTGTATCCCCGCTCCTATGTTTGCATTGTTCAGCATCCGTTCGGAACCGTTCCCGAAAGGCAATATCCGGAGCCCGGCAGCCCCGACAGGGACCGTTGCCGCCATTTGGTTCATTTCGTTATAGGAAAGTGTTCCGCCGGATATCTGTTCTTTCATCCAGCGGTACAGTATCCCGGCTCCGTTAATGTTCAGTAGTTTACCGATGCGCGGAAGCTCCGGTTTATGGTTGACATGTGCAAAGTTATTGATGCGGGTCCCTTCTGTAGTATGGGTTACATCGCTTATGGCATACACTACCCCGGATGTCCCCCCGGTAGCTGCTATTTCCCCGGGATTAAAAACATTGAGAGACAATGCGTTATTCGGCTGGTCGCCTGCCCGGTATAACAAAGGGATTCCGGTTTTCAACCCCAGTTCTTCCGAAGCCTGCCCGGTAAGCCTTCCCTGTTCGGAAAAAGTGGGTACTACTTCGGGTAACACGGAAGTGTCTATTCCCGCTTCCTCGAGCAGCCACAGGGCCGGTTTATTGTCTTTGAAATCCCAGGTGATCCCTTCGGAAAGCCCCGAAGGTGTTGTAGTACATTTTCCCGTAATTTTCAGGGCTATATAATCTCCCGGAAGCAGGAACTTGTATATTTTTTCATATATGTGCGGTTCGTTTTCTTTCACCCATTTCAGTTTGGACAGGGTAAAATTTCCCGGGGAATTCAACAACCGGTCCAGGCATTTATCTTCACCCGCTTTTTCCAGAAGCCGGTTTCCTGCATCTACCGCCCGGCTATCGCACCAGATTATGGAATCACGAAGAACTTCTAATTCTTTATCTACAAGGACCAGTCCGTGCATCTGATAAGATATACCTATCCCCGCAATCTTTAACGGATCTGTTTTGGTCTGCTTTATCAGCTTTGCAGTGGCCTTGCACAAATTATCCCACCACATTTCCGGATTTTGCTCTCCCCAGCCCGGTTCAATAGAAGTTATGGGCATTTCCTTATCGGGCTGTTGTGTTATTCCAACCACCCTGCCGCTCCCGGCCTCGACGAGAGAAGCCTTTATCGAAGAACTTCCCACATCATATCCTATCCAATACATATTTAAGACGGGTTTACTGTATATTATTGTATTATTAGCATTGTAAATCTGCAAAAAAGACTTATAGTTTATTTAACTATAAGATATGGTAAAAATAACCATAAGTTTTGATGTAGCAAATTTTTTATTACAAAATCGTTTTTTGCAACCGGTTGCGGCTCAAATATACATTTTTCCGCTAAAAAAATAAATATATCTTCGTGCTAAAAGGAACCCGCCCGATTTCCAAAGCCGTACCATTCGCCGGTTACATAACACCACGCCCTTTCCGCTTTATCCGTTTTTATTATACAATTAGGTGTAATTCCGTATATTTGATGGCTTTGAACCCACTTCTTTTCAGGTGATCCTATCCGGAAAACAGGTAAAACCGGTAAACGGAAACCGGTTGACACTACAGATTAAACAACAAACATGAAAGCGAAAAAGGAAATCACCATTTACGACATAGCCAAAAAACTTAAGTATTCTCCTTCTACTATATCGCGGGCTTTGAACGACCATGAAAGTATCAGCAAAAACACCACCCTGTTAATCAAGAAAGTGGCCAAAGAAATGGGATACCGTCCCAATTCCCTGGCCGCAAGCCTTAGGAATAACAAAAGCAAGACTATTGGCATTATGATATCCCGCATAAACAGGCCTTTTGTTTCGTCACTGATAAGCGGCATTGAAGAAACGGCAAGAAAGGCCGGGTACAACGTTATCATAAGCCAGTCCAACGACAAGTATGAAAATGAAGTCATAAATGCGGAAACTCTATACAACAGCAGGATCAGCGGCCTTATTGTCTCTCTTTCGATGGAAACACGCAAACTGGAACACCTGCGCCGGTTCATGGACCAGGGGATACCTATTGTGTTTGTAGATCGCGTTCCTGATGAACTGGATATACACAAGGTCATTATAGATAATTACACCGCAGGGTACAAGGCAACACAACATCTTATAGAGCAGGGATGCAGCCGTATTGCCCATTTTGCGGGAGCACAGCACCGGAACGTGTACCGGGAACGGAAAAAAGGATATCTGGATGCCCTGAAGGACCATCACCTCCCGGTAGACAATGACCTCATCGTAAGTTTCAAATCCCTGAGTTTCGGTGAAGGAGAAAAGGCAACACGTAACCTGCTGGACCTCCCCCAACCTCCCGATGCCATTTTCTCTGCCAACGACACGGCTGCGGTCAGCGCCATTATGTACGCCAAAAAAAGAGGGATAAAAATCCCGGAAGAGCTGGCGGTTATCGGCTTCAACGACGACCCCATAGCTTCTATAGTAGAACCCGCCCTTTCTACCGTAATCCATCCCGCTATTAAAATGGGACAGATCTCGGCACAACGAATTTTGCAACACGCGGCGGAAGAAGATGAAAACAATAGCCCGGAGGTCACCGTACTTCCCACGGAACTTCTCATCCGGGATTCCTCTAAAAAGAAGGCATAGAAAAACAACCATATTAAAATCGGTTCTGCCCGGAAAAGATGCGAAAAACGGTGATTTACCCTGTTTCATCTTTTTACCGCAGAGCCTTTATTTGTTAATATCCCGGTCTTTTCCGGATAAAAACGCAACCGATTGCATAAAATATTTTGAAAAGGTACTTTTTTTCGTTTATTTTACAATTCCAATGCATTCCGGAATACTGTAAAAGCCTCTAAACAAGGCCTTTTTTACGTAAAACAGCCACCGGAAATGCCGGATAAACCATAAAAAATATCGGAAAATATGAGTAAAACTGCTATTGTAACCGGGGGAAATTCCGGGTTGGGTTATGCTACGGCAAAAAAATTATGCGACAACGGCATCAAGACATATATCATTGGCAGAAGCCGTGAAAAAACCGAAGCGGCCTGCAAAGAGATCGGGGAACTTGCCGTACCGGTCATATTTGACCTGAATAACCTGGAAGGGCTTCCGGAACTTATAAGGGACATCGCCAAAGATTCTCCCATAGATATATTGGTGAACAATGCGGGAATTAACATGAAAAAGGAATTTCTCGATGTTACCGATGAGGATTTTCAGTCCATTATTCACACAAATGTGTTCAGTGTTTTTTCCGTAAGCCGGGAAGTTGTAAAAGTAATGAAGGAAAACGGAGGGGGAAGTATTGTGAACATCAGTTCCATGACCTCCCAATACGGTATACCGAAAGTAATAGCCTATTCCGCCAGTAAATCCGCCATAGAGGGTATGACCAGGGCTATGGCCGTAGAACTGGCACCATTTGGTGTTCGGGTTAATTGTGTAGCCCCCGGCTTCATAAAAACCAAAATGTCTTCCAAAGCCCTGGACAATGACCCGGAACGAAAAAACAAAGTGCTGTCCCGCACGCCCATGGGAAAACTGGGCGAGCCTTCGGATATTGCCGATGCCGTTTTCTATTACGCCACTTCCGAATCCAAATTCACTACGGGAACCATATTACCGGTAGACGGCGGAAACAGCATAGGTTTTTAAGAACCGGCCGGTACATAAATAACAGGATAAAGAAAAATTAAAGGGATACCGAACCGGGGATATTACCACCAATCCGGATTCCACTCAGATAATATCAAGCTACAATATATGATACGAATGCAGCAAACCATGCGATGGTACGGGCCACACGACGGTGTTAGCCTGCAGGAGATAAAACAGGCAGGTGCCAGTGGAGTCGTAACTGCATTGCATGAAATTCCCGTTGGGGATGTATGGACCGTAGAGGCCATAAAAGAAAGACTTTCCGCAATACATGCCGAGGGGCTGGAATGGACGGTTATAGAAAGTCTTCCCGTCCATGAAGATATCAAGAGACGAAGCGGCAAATACGATCTGTATATTGACAACTATAAAAAGAGCCTGAAAAATATTGCTACCTGCGGGCTTAAGGTTATCACCTATAATTTTATGCCCGTACTGGACTGGGTAAGGACCAATACCATGTTTGTCAACCGGGACGGTACGAAGACCCTCCGGTTCGAGAAGGATGCTTTCGTATTTTTCGATCTTTTTCTCCTGCAAAGACCCGGCGCGGAAAACGACTATACGGATGAAGAAAGGGAAAGTGCCACAGCTTATGGAAACCAATTGTCCGATGAAGAAAAACAATCTCTTTTCAATACGGTTTTACTGGGGCTTCCCGGCAGTAAAGAGAATTTCACCCCGCAAAAAGTTCTGGACCTGCTCAAACAATATGAGGGTATCGATGAGCGTAAATTAAGGGAAAACCTCCGTTATTTTTTAAATGAAGTTGCCCCGATAGCTGAAAAACTTGACCTGAAACTGGCCATACACCCGGACGATCCGCCCTTTTCCGTACTCGGACTCCCGCGCATCGTATGTTCCGGGGAGGACATAGATAAAATACTGGAAGCTGTTCCGCTCAATGCCAACGGCTTGTGTTACTGCACCGGGTCTTTAGGGGCCAACCCGGACAACGACCTGGTAAGTATCCTGGAAAAGCACGGAGATCGTATTCATTTTCTCCATCTGCGAAGTGTGGAAAAGGAAAGGAACGGCGTATTTAAAGAGGCCGAACACCTGGGTGGAGATGCACCTATGGAAACCATTGTGTACAAAATACTCCAACTGATGAACAAAAGGAATATTTCCCTGCCCATGCGACCGGACCACGGCGCTCTTTTTTCCCTCGAAGAAAGAAGAGAGCATTACTCCGGGTATTCCCTGATAGGCCGGCTTAAAGGACTGGCAGAAATACGCGGACTGGAACACGGGATGGTATATGCCATGAGCAATAAGATCTGACCGGTCCCATGACTATAATCAAATACGCCCCGGCCTGTTCTCAAAACAAACCGGGGCGTATTTTTATGTCCCTGTTTTCAGAAAGACTATTCCGTCACCGTATTTATAGTCTCTATTGTACCGTCTTCACGGTGCCTGAGTTTACTGACCTTTATATTGCGCAGATGCGTTTTTCCGGACAACTCGGTGTCGTGATAAAAAATATACCACTGCCCTTTGAATTCCACAATGGAATGATGATTGGTCCACCCTTCAACCGGGTTAAGGATATTCCCCTGGTACACGAAAGGTCCGTATGGACTGTCTCCTGTTGCATAAGCTATAAAGTGTGTGTCTCCCGTAGAATAGGAGAAATAATACTTACCGTTGTACTTGTGTACCCATGCCGCCTCAAAAAACCGCCTGTCGTGATCCCCGGCTAAAATAGGATCTCCCTTTTTGTCCACAATTTCGATCTCTTTCAGTTCCTCCCCGAATTGCAGCATATCATTGCTCAGGCGGGCGACTCTCGGGCCAATGGCCGGTTCGTCATCGGCAGGTTCATTGTCATAGGGAGTTTTTGTGTCGTGATCGTACTTTCCGGTTCTCCAGTTTTGCAATTGACCTCCCCATATTCCTCCGATGTACATATAGTATTCACCGTCATCATCCCGAAATACGGCCGGATCAATACTCAGGCTTCCTTTCATCGGTTCGTTTTCAGCTTTAAAAGGTCCGGAAGGAGAATCAGAAACCGCAACACCGATACGGAACACCCCTTCTTTATCCTTTGCGGGAAAATACAGGTAATAGGAATCTCCTTTCCTGGCAGCATCCGGGGCCCATAATTGCCTTTCCGCCCAGGGCACATCTTCTACACTCAGGGCGACGCCATGATCTGTTATCTTTCCCCCTGCGGAGTCCATAGAAAACACGTGATAATCCCGCATATCAAAATGCCCCCCGAAATCATCTTCTTCCTTCCCCGCATCAATATCATGGGACGGGTAGATGTACAATTTTTCTTCAAAAACATGTGCGGAAGGGTCCGCCGTATATATATCCGTCACAAGAGGCTGATTGCGGAACTTCGTTTTTTTCCCCTCTTTTTCCTCCTTAACCTGCAAAGTTTCTCCATGCTGTTGCTTTTTGTTTCCTTCGCCGCAGGAAGCGAATAACAGACCGGCGAATAATACTGATGCTGTTTTTTTTCTATACCCGTTTTTCATGTGTTTGTTTTTATCATTTCGACTTAGTTCAATACAAGTGTTGTTTAATGGCCCGATTACACCGGTTGGTCTCGGGAAAACCGGTTACGGGCATTTCACCTGTGTTTTTCTACTGATATTGTTATGTTTAATTACTGCATTCTCTTATAATCAAAGCACTTCCATGACTTATTTCTGTGTGTTGCCTGTTATATATTTACTTTCTTCCGGGCCCAGATAACTAGGTTGAAGTCCCCCGGTATCTATAATGATCTTTTGCAAAACAATCCCCGGGTCCAGCATGCGTATATGAAGCAGGTGTTCTCCCGGCCCATCCACCTGATGTGTACTCACCAGGTCATTGATATTGTTTTCCACCCATTTTCCCCACGACTTCTTATCTTCCCCGGAGTGCATACGGACAATTTCGGGAGTATTGCCATCTATGGAAACTGCAAGGCGTTTCCCTTCCTGCGAATTTTCATAATTCAAGGTCGGGGAAACGAGGGTGTGTACCTTTATTTCACCGGGTGTATCCAGGTATATTTTGTATTCCAGATAATGTTCTTCGTTCTTCAATACGTTTTTATCCAAAGTAACCGGGAAAAGCGTTACTGCCGAACCGGTCCTGCCCAGATCGGGTATGATACCGTATTTAATCCCCGTAAGTTCCTTTTTATCCGAAAAATTCGTTGCTTCCATAGCTACGTAACCGTTTTGTTCTGTAAAGCCTTTTACTTCTTTTCCGGAGAACATATTCACCCTGGCATAAACTACAACCTCATCTTCACCCGCACGTATGGTTACGGGCACTTCCTCAACTCCGGCCGGTACCCTGGCCCAGTCAATGTCTATCCATATCCTGTCTTCTTCGCTGATCTCTCCCCCGACTGAGGAAAACAATAACCAGGGAGCCGGACTGCTGATTTTGTAGTGTAAAGAGCTCTGTCCCCTGTTAAACACCTCTATATATCTCTTACTTGTCTGATAAGGGGTTATTTCCGGGAGCACCGGTTTTTCCCCGGCATGCGGCCACCATGCTGCGGAACCTTCTATTGCTACTCCCAAAGCGGCTTTATCCGGCACCTCGATCTCTATTACCTCCGGCATGGTTTGTTCTTCGGGCTGCTGCCAGTAGGTATATCCTATGTGAGTCTGGCTCATCATATGGTTCCATTTCCCTCCTGCAAGGCTATCGTGGTAACAGGCCGTGAGCTCTGCATCTTTCCGGTATAATTCCCTTGCTCTTTCAGCCATTTTATTGGTACTGGCCCTGCCCTGTACGGCATAAAGACGGTTTTTGGCAACTGTTACATACAACGCATTGAGGTTGGCACAGGCTTTTATCGGAAAAAGTACCACCTGGTAGAAAGCATCCCTGTGTTCTCCCGGTATTTTGTTATAAATATCTTCCGCTTTTTCAACCAGCTCATTATAATCCTTCACTACTCTTTCCGCTTCCCGGTAATGGACGAGACTGTAGGTATCCGCATCGAGCAGTTCCGGTTTCCTCCTGCCGTTGTACTTGGTATAGAGGGAGAGTAACTCTGCTATTTCCCGTGCATACGTTGTCCCGAATTGTTTTGCACTCCATTCTTCTACATATCCGGAAATCCGGTCTGCAGGCCATTTTTCAGGAGACCAGGCATAGTCGAGAAAAAAGGAGATGGGGAGTTCCATGGGTTTGATATCTCCTACATTCACTACCCATATGCGATCTACCCCGTGACGATATGTAAGGTGCATCTGTTCCCATATCCTGGGAAGCGGGTTGGTGTTTAACCATTTATAGTTCCTCGGGCCTCCCACATAATCGAAATGATAGTACATTCCGTACCCGCCTTTACGCGGCGGGGCATAGGGTTCCGGGAGCTTTCGCACGTTACCCCAGTTATCATCACATAAAAAAAGCGTAACATCGTCCGGTACACGCATCCCCTTATCGTAATACTCCTGTACTTCTTTGTACAGGGTCCACACCTGCAATGTTTCTTCTGCAGGTTTGCCGGTCACTTCACTGATAATATTCCGCTGGTCTTTTATGATCCTTTCAAGAAGGGCTATGTTATTCTCTTCACTCATGGGCTCATCACCGTCTCCACGCATGCCCAGGGTAACTATACTTTCATTGTTTCCCATTCTTTCTATACCTTTCCTCCAGAAATCCCGCAGTTCTTCTTTGTTGGTTTCGTAGTTCCATGCTCCCTCGCCATACCTGCTCCATTCCACATGGGCCCGCATCAGGGGTTCATGGTGCGAGGTGCTGATCACCACACCGTATTCATCTGCCAGGGAAGCATTTAAAGGATCATCATCATAAAAAGCCCTTCCCCACATGGCAGGCCAAAGGAAATTTCCTTTGAGCCGGAGAATGAGCTCAAAGACATTTTCGTAAAACTTATGATTAAATCCGCCGAATTTTTCGTGGGCCCAGCCGGACAGTGCCGGAGCTTCATCATTGATAAAGATCCCCCTGTATCTGACTGCGGGGGTCCCTGTGCTGTACCTTCCTTTCCGTATGTATAATTTTTCTTTGCGTTTAACCGGGACATCGGCCCACCAGTACCAGGGAGACACTCCTATTTGTTCAGAGAGCTCGTAGATACCAAAAATTGTCCCTCTTTTATCACTTCCGACAATTACCAGCGCCTGTTCTACGCCTTCGAAAGGGTGGTCTACTACTTGTATAAAGGAAGTTTCCCATTTTCCCGCGATATCATTTACCCGAAGTTTCCCTTCGTTGACCAACTTGTCGATCCAGGGATTTCTTCCAAGAGTTCCGGCAAGGACAACATAGGGAGATAACGGCTTTTCACCTGTAATCACTTCCAGGAACTTTCCCGATACTTCTCTTACATCTTTCGCAAAATTCCCGGCTGCCCTCACTACACCGGCATATTCCCCTTCTCCCAGGTAGATAGGCACAGCTTTTCCGTCTACCAGAGGAAATCTTTCACTATCTTTTTCTCCGGAAACAAGGGGTTGTGCATATAGGAGACTGCTTAGCAGCAGGTAAATGCTCACCGTAAAAACAACTCGCATTCTACTGCCTTTATCCGGTTTTTGGTTATTATTGTCATACATGGTTATACTGGCTGGTTTGTTTTAGAATTTTCCCAGAGTTTATTTATAGGTATACAACTTTACTTTTTGAATACCGTATCTGTCCGCCGGAATCCGTAAATGTCTTCCCTGGTGGCTTTGGTCGCCGTTCATCCTTCTGCCGGGTTTCCATTCCCCGTTTTCGTACCTCCCTTCCTCTATCCTTGCTATCCCCGCCTTCGGGTTTCTCTTGTCATCCGAGAAAAAAGTGATCACTACCCCGGTACCGGCAACAGTAAACTCGCCCGTAGCGGTTTCGATACATAATGCTCCGCTTTCCGGCCATACTTCTTCTTCAGCCCCGGAGGACCATCCAAGGGTATGGTCGTGTTTTACCACCAATGTATATCCTTCAACATGCAGGGTATCGGTCGTATTTTTTTTGTCGAGCCACACTCCTTTCATGTTCTCACTTCCCGCATTTTCCAGGGTCAGGGGAGATAACTGTTCCAGAATTGCATAACTTTTCCCTATATTTTCTTCTTCCGGCTTATCCGTCTGAATTAAAAGTGTTATCAGAAGAAAAAAATGCCTGTTATTCATTTTTTAAAACTTTTCTGTGTAGTAGTGATCAAATACCCCCTATCTTATAGTCAAAAAGAATATATGTTGTAAATATACATAAATATTCTTTTTCGCAATCGGTTGCATTTTGTTTTTTGTTAAAAAGGATTATTATTCTCAAACATGATAGCACTCATTTTGTATATCAACAAAACCTAAGTTTTTTATGGAAATATGTAGTTTTCGTTCCAAAACTACGCCATGCAACACACTTCTTTGTAAAATACAATGCCCCGAAGGCAACAGATATCTGCTTTCAGGGCAATTGTACGAACGGGGCTGAAATTTAATACCCGTTATTCTGATCGGCCTGGGATATGCTGTTATTGGCTGCTATCTCCGCCAGTGGTATGGGAAACACCTCGTTTTTCCCTACGACAAAATTAGGTATCTGGCCACCCATTCCCCATCTTACAAGATCCGGGAAACGCACCTGTTCTCCGGCCAGTTCCACTTTTCGTTCATGTACTATTGCGGCAAATACCTCTCCGGGTGTAGATACGGGGTAGAGGGCATCCATTTCGGGAGTACCGTAATTCGGCATATCTACCCTGTCCCGCACCTGGTTCAGGTAATCAATCGCTGCATCCGAATTACCGAGGGCGTTTTCGGCTTCGGCCATCATCAGCAGAACATCGGCATAGCGTATCACCCTGAAATTAATACTGGAATTGATATTCTCATTTGCCCGCTTGTAGTAATTCTGGTATTTTTTCCACGCTGCCTTTCTTTCCAGGGGTATGTTAACCACCCCTTCCCCGTTATTGAACGAGTCGCCATTAAAATAAAAGCTGGCGGTATAGCGGGGATCACCGTCTTCATACTCTTCCAGGAGATCGTCGGAGGGATAGACGTTAAACCAGTCGTTCCATCCGTATTCCTGTCCGCGCAGTGTAGCTTCGTTCTGTCCGGCACCGGTAACATCAGAATCCCACAGGTTGCCCGCTCCAAGGCTTTCGTCATATTCAATTTCAAATATGGACTCTTCATTATGTTCCGTCTCTTCGAGAAAGTTATCTGCGAAATTTTCCGACAGCGAGAAATCATTTATAATTTCGCTGAATGCATCACGGGCAAGCCCATAATCTTCTCTGTACAGATGTACTTTTCCCAAAAGGGCATAAGCCGATTCGTAAGTGGCTCTTCCCCACTCATGCCTTTCGCTGAAGTTGCTGTAAAGATTTGCTGCAGCGTATTCCAGGTCGGGTATAATCACCTCATCGTATATCTGGTCTAGGGATGTCCTCGGAAAACCTTCCTGGTCTTCCACAATGACATCCGTTATCATAGGAACATCGCCATACCGGGTTACCAGGAGGAAATAATAGTATGCCCTGAGGAACCTTGCTTCGCCGATAGACTTGTTTTTGGCTTCCTGGGACATTCCCAGAATATCCTGAATCTTCTGCTCATTAGAGATTATATAATTTGCTTTGTTTATACCGCGGAAACAACTTTCCCAATAGGCCCGGATGGCTCCGTGGCTGGCATCGAAACTGAAAGCGAGATATTGTTGTTTATCTGCTTCTAACTGCGGGTTCCCGCTGTTCTCATGCGAGAGGTTATCCATCATAAAGAACATATGCCGCCCCCACAGGCCCTGGGTCTGCAGATTTGCATAAATAGCATTTACTGCCGATATTACCTGGGTTTCGCTCTCCAGGAAAGTTTCCGGATTAGCCCCGTTAGGATCACTTAATTCCAGGTCGTCCGTATTACACCCCGCTGCTACCAGAACCGTGATTACGGTGTAAAAGAGGACTACTGTATAATTTTTATATTTTTTCACAATTTCCATGATACTTTTCTTTTTCTGTTAAAAGGATACTTGTAAACCAAGGAAAAGGGATTTAGGCTGCGGATAGTTACCGCGGTCTATTCCCACTTCAAAATTGGAAACTTCATTGGTTACCGTATAAGCACCGACTTCGGGGTCATAACCGGAATAGCCGGCAAGGGTTATCAGGTTTTGTCCGCTCAGGTACACCCTGAACCTGGAAAAAGTACCGTTGAATACCTCCTCCGGCAACGTATACCCTACGGTTAAATTTCTCAGCCTCGCATATGATCCGTCTTCGATAAAACGATCGGACGCCCTTGTATTCAAGGTAGCTCCCTGGGCACGCGGAATACTGTTGGAAGTACCTTCTCCCGTCCAGCGGTCCAATACCCCGGTACCCGCATTAAAAAGTCTCTGCATACCTTCGGTATCAAAAAGAAGCGTGTTAAAGACATCATTGCCTGCCGTTCCACTGATAAAAACATTAAAATCAAAGTTTTTGTAGGCCGCATTCATGTTTAAACCAAAGGTAACATCCGGAAACGGGTTCCCTATTTTCACCCTGTCTTCATCATTAATGATACCGTCACCATTCTGATCTACCACCCGGATATCACCGGGCTGGGCTCCTACCTGTGTGGCATGGGCATCAACTTCTGCCGCATTCTGAAAGATTCCGTCCGTCTCAAAACCGTAAAAGTGGAATAATGATTCTCCCGGGGCTACACGTGTCAGGTTATCTTCCACTCCCGCCACGAAACTGGCACCGGTAATTTCCCCGACAGTCCCGAGAGAAAGGGCTTTATTGGTGTTGGTCCCGAGATTGAGATTTGCTGACCAAGTAAAGTCGCCATCATAATCGTTATAACCGAGATTAAATTCGAAACCTTTGGTTTCCACAGAACCTACATTCTCCGTAATAATCCCGGAATGTGTACCGAATGAAGGAGGAAGCGGCCTGTCCATTAACAGGTCATCACTCTTGTTCTTGTAATATTCGGCGGAAAGGGTAACTTTATTCTCCCACAGCCCCAGGTCGATACCTATGTTGGTCATTGTTGTCTCTTCCCATTTTACATCGGGATTGGCCACTCCGGAAGGGGAAGCCCCTATACCTGCCGAACCGTTTATGGGATAAATAAAATTGTCTATTATGGTGAAATTATAAACATAGTCGGCTATGTTATCATTTCCGGTAGTACCCCAGCTTCCCCGTAATTTAAGGTTATTGACGGCGGGAATATCGAAGAAGTTCTCTTCACTGATCAACCATCCCCCCGCAAGGGAGTAGAAATTCCCCCATCGGTTATTCGGCCCGAAACGGGAAGACCCGTCACGACGGATAGAAGCGGCAAGGATGTACTTTTCATCGTAGTTATAGTTGACACGCCCCAGATACCCTATCCGTGTATATTCGGAAGAAGTGGACCTGAGATTGGACTCCGTATTTGTCAGTTCATTGACGTCGTTACTGATATAGTTCCTGCTATAGGCATTGGTATTTGTAGACTTCATCTTCTGTTTTTCCGCCAGTACCAGTACCTCGAGATTGTGTTTCTCGGCAAAAGTGGCTGTATAATTCAGACTATTGGTATAGATCAGGGATTTGAATGTTCCCGAATTTTTTTCGATGGAAGCAAAAATCTGGGTGTGAGTAGCTCCCATGCTGTCGTCATTAAAAGAAGGTACGAAGGTATTATTGTTAAAGGTCCTGTAATCGAGACCTGCCTGTGTTTTGAATACCAATCCGTCCAGTATCTCATACTGTGCATACAGCCCTCCGATAATATTAACGGACCTGTTACGCCGTTGCGGTAATTCCAGTACTCTCACCGGATTTTCCGCATCCTGTCCGTCCACTGACGAATTGGGTCCCTGAAATCCCCCGGGATTATCCGGGTTATATATAGGGAGATACGGTGCCATACGTATGGCATGACGAATAACGGAGCGTCCGCCGCTGTCGCTTTCCGGGTTCTGGTTATTGAACACGATCTGGGCTGTTTCACCTATTTTAAACTTTCCGAAAGTAAAATTACTGTTAGCCCTGAAATTATGCCTTTTGAAACCGGTATTGCGCAGAATACCTTCCTGATCGATAAGCCCTCCGGATACACGGAAATCGCTGTTCTCATTCCCTCCGGAAATGGCAAAATTGTGCTTTTGCATAAGACCTGATTGGAATATGGCATCCTGCCAGTCGGTGTTCCTGTTCAACATATCCGCATATTGGGGATCTGTAAGCCGCTGCGGAAGACCGAAAGCTTCGGCAAACTGAATGTACTCGTTCGTATTCATAAGATCGAGCTTTTTTGTAACGAACTGGGTACCTACATAGCTATCGAGTGAAAGGGATATCTTTCCGGGTCTTCCTTTTTTTGTGGTTATCATCACAACTCCGTTAGATCCTTTGGATCCGTAAATAGCCGTGGTAGATGCATCTTTCAACACTTCTATGGACTCGATATCCTGGGGGTCCACATCTGCCAGTCGCCCTCCGATAACCCCGTCTATCACATACAGGGGATCGTTATTGTTCATTGTCCCCAGTCCCCGTATCCGCACTACCGGCGGCTGGCCGGGAGAACCGCTGTTTATCACCGAAACCCCGGAAGCCCTTCCCTGCAGGGCCTGTTCTGATGTAGTGACGGGTACGCTAGCCATGGCCTCGGCATCTATGGACTCGATGGCCCCGGTAACAACCCGTCTGGACTGTGTACCGTATCCTACTACAACTACCTCATCCAGCTGGGCCAGATCTTCTTCAAGAGTAACATTAATAGTGCTGCGGTTGTTAACGGCCACTTCTGCTTTCTTATATCCGATAAAACTAACTTCCAGGACGGCATCCGGGGGCACATTGCCAAGCGAATAGTTTCCGTCGAAATCTGTAGTAGTTCCGTTTGAAGTTCCCCGTACTATGATACTTGCCCCGGGCAAAGGACCATTGATATCAGAGACCGTTCCTGACACGGTGATGTTCTGCCCGTACATCATAATGCCCCCCGAAAGGAACAGTATACAGCAAAACACCGCCTGCCACACTTTACGCTGATTTTGTAAAATTTGTAAGTACATAATGAAATGATTTGGTTTTAAAAAGTAACGTACACGAGAAGTGCTTTTAACACTCTTTTACTTATAGTCAATATGAATATATGATGTAAATATACAGAAATATTTCATCCATACAATCGATTCCGGAAGATTTTATGCAATAAAAAGCCTAAACAATTATCATAATCCTATTTGTGCACGAAAACTTTAAGGAAAAATGAGATATCTAAAAAATCAGATTATCTCCGGATAAAAATATATTCACTCATCCTGAATGTTAAAAAAATACCAATATTCAAGTCCGGAATATCTCTAAAACAAAAAAGCGACCCTAAGGAGGATCGCTTTTTTTTAAATCTTATGTCAGGTTGTTCTCAGGTGCTGGTCAGTTCTTGTTTGACTTTCCGGAATTCCCGTATGATATCCTCTACTATTTCCGATACCGATTTTATATCATGGATCAGTCCTGATACCTGCCCTATTTCCAGTTCTCCTTCGTCCAGGTCCCCTTCAAACATTCCTTTTTTGGCGCGGCCCCTGCCTAAAAGTCCTTTCAGTTCCTCCACAGAAGGGGATCTGCTGTAGAGCTCCTGCACATCCGTATAAAACTTGTTTTTCAGCAATCTTACCGGGGCGAGTTCTTTCAGGGTGAGGTGGGTATCACCTTCCCGGGCTTCCACTACCTTCTGCTTGAAATTCGCATGGGAAGAAGCCTCTTCACTGGCAACAAAACGGCTGCCAATCTGTACACCATCTGCCCCCAGCACCATGGCGGCCAGCATTCCTCTTCCGGTGGCAATACCACCGGCTGCTATAAGCGGAACGGAGATCTTTTCCCGGACCATAGGAATAAGCGTAAAAGTGGTGCTTTCTTCCCTGCCATTATGCCCTCCGGCCTCAAAACCTTCGGCAACCACGGCGTCTACTCCCGCCTCCTGTGCCTTCAGGGCAAATTTTACACTACTCACTACATGGACAACAGTGATCCCGTGATTTTTTAAAAACGGGGTCCAGGTTTTGGGATTTCCTGCAGAAGTAAATACGATCTTCACCCCTTCTTCCACTATAATATCCATAATCTTTTCGATATCCGGATACAACATAGGTACATTGACACCGAAAGGATTATCAGTGGCCTTCTTACATTTTCTGATGTGCTCCCGTAATACTTCGGGGTACATAGATCCGGCTCCGAGAAGGCCCAGGATACCGGCATTACTGGATGCAGAAGCCAGTCTCCATCCACTGGCCCACACCATCCCGGCCTGTATGACAGGGTATTTTATATTGAACAGTTGCGTAATCCTGTTTTCCATATATACGAAAAGCTAATGCATTATAAGACCGGTAGCGGCACGGGACAGTAAACCACCGTATTTTTAAATTATGATATAACGCCGGAACCTACGAGTTCGTCATTGATGTACCACGCGACGAACTGGCCTTCCGTAATGGCACTCTGCGGGGTTTCGAAATCTACATACAATCCGCCGTCTACCCGGTAAAGGGTCGCTTCCTGAAGGGGTTGCCTGTAACGTATCCTTGCCTTCACCTTCATGCTTCCGTCCAATGGCAGTGCAAGATCTTCGCGGACCCAGTGTGCTTCATCATTCGTAACAAAAAGTGTCCTGCGGAAAAGCCCGGGGTGATCTTTACCCTGTCCGGTATATATGATATTTTCCTCCACATCGGTATCAATAACAAACAAAGGCTCTGCGGTTCCCCCCACATTAAGTCCTTTCCGCTGTCCTTTGGTAAAATAATGTGCCCCCTGGTGTTTCCCCACAACTTTACCGTCCGTTTTTTCATAACGGACCTTACGGGCGTGGTAAGCCAGCTCCTCTTCTTTATTTTCAAAGTGCCGTACTTCTTTTTTATAACTCTCACTGGAAGCAGGTACTTCTACGATGACCCCGTCTTTGGGCTTTAATTTTTGCTGTAAAAATTCGGGCAGGCGGACCTTTCCCACAAAACAGAGGCCCTGCGAGTCCTTTTTCCCGGCAGTGACCAGCTCTTCCCTTGCCGCTATCTCACGGACTTCCGGTTTGGTAAGTTCTCCGATAGGGAACAATATCCTGGAAAGCTGGTCCTGGGAAAGCTGGCAGAGAAAATAAGACTGGTCTTTGTTACTGTCTTTTCCGGCCAGTAAACGGTATGTTTCCTTTTCTTCACGGGCTATCACATCTTTACGGCAATAATGTCCCGTAGCAACATAATCCGCCCCGAGACCGAGAGCGATCTTCAGAAATACATCAAACTTTATTTCACGGTTACACAGTACATCCGGGTTGGGCGTACGTCCTCTTTCATACTCCCCGAACATGTAATCGACAATACGTTCTTTGTATTCGGCACTAAGGTCTACGGTCTGAAAGGGTATGCCCAGTTTCTCCGCCACCATCATGGCATCATTACTGTCTTCCACCCATTCGCATTCCCTGGAAATGGTCACGGAATCATCGTGCCAGTTCTTCATGAAAAGGCCTATTACCTCATATCCCTGTTCTTTAAGCAGGTATGCGGCCACGCTGGAATCTACTCCCCCGGATAGGCCTACGACTACTCGTTTCATCTGTCTTTACTCCTTTCTCTCTTGGCAGAGCATTTATTTTACCCTGCAAAATTACAAAAAACAAAGAGACGCAGTTGATGCTGCGCCTCTCCGGTTAAAAATCAGGAATCTATTACTGTTATTTCCCTTTACCTTTTTGCTGCGCCTGCGCTTCATCCATCATTTCCTGCATCTTACGCTGGAAACGGTTCATCTTTTTCGGCTTTTTCTTCTGCTCCTGTATTTTAGCGTGAATCTTCTGCTCATCTATAATAAAGTGCTTAATAGCCAGCATAATGAATATGGTGATGAGATTGGATACAAAATAATATAAACTCAATCCGCTCGCATAGTTATTAAAGAAGATCAACATGAACAAAGGCGACAGGTACATAATAAATTTCATGTTGGGCATGCCCGGCTGCTGTTGCATCTGCATGCTCTGCCCTGTGGTCATCATCATATAGATAAGTATGGCTATGGATGCCAGTATAGGGAACAAACTTACGTGATCTCCGTAAAAAGGGATCTTGAAAGGAAGTTCCGCTATGGTGTCGTATGACGAAAGGTCGTCCGCCCAGAGGAAACTTTTCTGCCGCAGTGCAAAAGCCGTGGGGAAGAACATAAACAATGCGTAAAAAATAGGTAACTGCAACAATGCCGGTATACATCCGCTAAGCGGACTCACGCCGGCCTTGTTGTATATCTTCATCGTCTCCTGTTGTTTTTTCATGGCATCGTCCTTGTACTTCTCGTTCACTTCGCTGATTTCCGGACGAAGCACCTTCATTTTGGCCTGAGATAAATAGGATTTATAGGTTACCGGCGAGAGCAACAGCCTTACCAAGATAGTCATTACAATAATAGCCACTCCATAAGGCAGGAAAGAACTCAGGAAAGTATACAGCGGCGTAAAAACATATTTGTTTATCCATCCGAATATCCCCCACCCGAAAGGAATGGAGTCGTCCAGGTTCAGCCCTTCATATTGGCTCAGTATCTTAACATCGGTCGGCCCGAAATACCACGACATGTTCCGGTTGATCTCCCCCCCGGCCAGTTGCAGATCGGCAGTCATTTCATATGCTTTTGTCCATCTGGCTTCCTTACTTTCCTCTTCTACAAGATCTTTGGAAGAAAGGTCTGCTTTTTCAAAAGGTTTATCAGCAATGAGTATGGAACTGAAAAAATGTTGCCGGAAGGATACCCAGGTCACATTTTCCTCCACATCGCTATCATCGCTTCCCGGGCTCAGTTTGGAAATTTTATCCCCGTTATTGTACTGATAGGTAAGCCTGGTATACCTGTTTTCATAGGTAATACTTTTAGAATGACGTATCCCCTTGAGTTTCCAGTCCAGTTTTACAGGCTGCGTACCGTTGAGCACCCCGTTCAGTCCCTGCGAACGTATGGTGAAATCCACCATGTAATCTTCCGGTTTCAGTTCGTATCGATATTCCAGGAACTGATTGGCCGAAGCCTTCAGTTTCATGGACAGGATCTTCCCGTCTGCAGAGAGGGAAGGTTCAAAATACATATCTTTTGTATTCAGTGTCCTGTTATCTGATGTACTCAACGCAAGGTTAAAGGCTGCATTACCATCCTTTACCAGATAGACCGGAACCGAATCGTAAGTGTGAAAATCTTTCAGTCTGGCCTCTACTATCTGTCCTCCTCTGTTACTGATCTCAAAGTAAGCCAGGTCATTTTCCAGTACCGTTACCCCGTCTTTTGCAGATGGCAGGGTAGCGGAATATCCGAAAGCACCAAGAGTTTTGGTATAATTGGCCAGTGCCGTAGAGTCCGTAAGTTTTTGTGCTTCTGTTCCGTAGTCGGCAAGCGTATCTTCCTGTTCTTTCTGTTTCGCCTTTTGGACCTGTTCCTTCCGGGCTTTCTGGGCTTCTATCTCTTCTTCCGAAGGACGGTTGTTATACATTACCCAGATTAAAATAGCTCCTATCAGAACAAAACCGATAATGGAACTGGTATCCAATTTCTTCTCTTCCATTTACTCTTTTATAAATTAATATTACACAGCAGCCCTCATAAAACAATGCCTTTCAACAGGTTCGGGCCGGCTTCCCGGTACGGATGCAAAAATACCCCCAAATAGCATTGTTATGCCAAAGTGGCACTGTTTTTTTCTTTTTTGTACTTCAACGCCGCTTTTACAAACGCTACAAAAAGCGGATGCGGACTGGCTACGGTGCTTTTATATTCCGGATGATACTGCACTCCTATAAACCACGGATGCCCTGGTAATTCCACGATTTCCACCAGTCCGGTATCCGGATTGTACCCGGTAGCTTTCAATCCGGCAGCTTCTATCTGTTCTTTATACTTATCGTTAAATTCATACCGGTGCCTGTGTCGTTCCATTATGGTCTCTTCACCATAAATTTCCCTGGCCAGGCTGTTTTCTTTCAGCACGCATTTCCACGCTCCCAAACGCATTGTCCCCCCTTTGTCCGTGATATCCTTCTGTTCTTCCATAAGGTCGATGACGGGATAAGGGGTATCCTGTACCATCTCTGTAGAATTGGCATCTTTTAGCCCCAATACATTACGGGCAAATTCTATAACGGCCATTTGCATTCCGAGACAGATTCCCAGGAAGGGTATTTTGTGTTCGCGGGCATATCGCACCGTATCTACTTTTCCCTCTATCCCTCTTTCTCCGAATCCCGGCGCTACCAGTATTCCGTCCAGGTGGGATATCTTATTCTTTATAGTAGCTTCATCTATATATTCGGAATGTATGGTCTCTACCTTAACCGAGACTTCGTTTTCAGCTCCTGCGTGAATGAAGGATTCCAGTATGGATTTATAGGAATCCTGCAGTTCCACGTATTTACCGACCAACCCTATAGTCACTTCGTGTTTCGGGTTTTTATGCCGTTCGAGGAAAGCATCCCAATTCTCCAAATCCGGATGATTTTTTTCAGGGAGGTCCAGTTTCTTCAGGGCCACTTTATCCAGGCCTTCCGCCAGCATAAGCTTGGGGACATCATATATGGTAGAGGCATCGATAGACTGTATTACCGCTTCCCTGCGGACATTGCAGAACAAAGCCAGTTTTTCTCTCAGGTCGTCCGAAAGATCGTGTTCCGTACGACACACCAGGATATCCGCCTTTATTCCGCTCTCCATCAAGGTTTTTACGGAGTGCTGCGTGGGCTTGGTCTTTAATTCCCCTGCAGCAGACAGGAACGGCACAAGGGTAAGGTGTACCACGATACCGTTATTATCTCCCAGCTCCCACATGAGCTGCCTTACCGCTTCTATATAAGGTAAGGATTCGATATCCCCTACGGTACCCCCTATTTCGGTAATTACAATATCATACTCTCCGGAATTACCCAGGATCTGTATACGTTCTTTTATTTCATTGGTAATATGCGGCACCACCTGTACAGTCTTCCCGAGAAACTCCCCTTTCCGTTCCTTTTCAATGACACTCTGATATATCCGGCCCGTAGTTACATTATTGGCCTGGGAGGTCCTTACATTCAGAAAACGCTCATAATGCCCCAGGTCCAGGTCGGTCTCCGCTCCGTCATCCGTAACATAGCATTCTCCGTGTTCATAAGGATTGAGTGTTCCGGGATCTACGTTAATATAGGGATCCAGTTTCTGGATTGTCGCCTTATATCCCCTGGCCTGCAAAAGCTTAGCCAGTGAAGCTGCTATTATCCCTTTTCCCAATGAAGAGGTAACCCCTCCCGTAACAAAGATATACTTGGTGTCTGCCATGTTATTTAATCCGTTTGTTGTGTTGCTGTTTTTCGACGCGCCAAAAATACGAAGAACTACCAATACCATACAAGGATAATAGCATATAAGATTTACACTGTCCGGGGGAAAGAAAAAACGTAACACCCCATAGCATCAGCACAATCCGTCTTTACCTGCTTTCCGCGAACCTTCCGGAATACCGCACAGATACCTCGTTCGTATTTGTTAAAAAATTTAAAGTTTCTTTTCTTACAAAAAGAAAAGGGCATTTCTTTGTAAAAAACACTTCACGTTATTGTGTGGTTATCAGGCATAATTATTTGCCCTTCCGCATACCATTTGAATACTAGAATATTAGAGATCACCCCTCACATACCCGTTGTCATTTTAACCGATTTTTTGGATATTTGTTGAAAAAATAGGCCATAAATCCTATCTTAGCTTCCTTTAACTATATGTTATCCAGACAAAGCGGGCACAAAACCTATTTTAACCTTTCATATGAAAAAAACTCCTATTGACAAGATACTAATTGACCCCATGAGCAGGTTTATTAACAAATCCACTACCGGAGGTGTGGTTTTGTTTTTATCTGCAGTTGTTGCATTGATACTTGCCAACTCTCCTTTAAAAGAAGCTTACCATCATTTCTGGGAACATGAATTTGCTATCAAATTTGACGCCTTTGAAGTCAGCAATAACCTTCACCACTGGGTAAATGACGGCCTTATGGCCATTTTCTTTTTTGTAGTAGGACTGGAGTTAAAGCGTGAAATGATAGCCGGGGAACTATCCAGGCCCAAAAAAGCCATCCTGCCTTTAATGGCTGCCCTCGGGGGAATGGTTTTTCCCGCGGCCATATATCTTATATTCAATCACGATTCGAACGCTGTTGGCGGATGGGGAATTCCCATGGCCACAGATATCGCCTTTGCCCTGGGTATTCTGTACCTGTTGGGGGACCGGGTCCCGGTATCTTTAAAGGTATTCCTAACGGCGCTTGCCATAGCCGATGACCTCGGGGCAGTACTGGTTATTGCCTTATTCTATACTTCTAACATCGACACCAACAGCCTGATTGTAGGTGGTGTGTTTTTACTGGTTCTCCTGGCAGCTAACCGCCTGGGGGTAAGGGCTCCGGTATTCTATGGCATCATAGGTATAGGCGGGTTGTGGATGGCCTTCCTGTTTTCCGGGGTGCATGCCACCATTGCCGGGGTATTGGCGGCATTTACCATTCCTGCGAGTTCTAAGGTAAAAGATAAAAAATATGTGGAAAAACTGAGAAACCTTATCGATGAGTACGACAACCTGGAAGGACGCACCAAAAGACTAAAAACGCCTCAACAGCAGCATGTACTGGAACAGGTAAGGATTTACTCCAAAGCTGCCCTTACTCCTTTACAGCGCCTGGAACACTCCATGCATTCGCTGGTGAGTTTTGTAGTAATGCCGGTATTTGCCCTCGCCAATGCAGGAGTTACTTTCTCAGGAGATTTCTGGCATAATATTACCAGCAATGTAAGTATAGGTATCATTCTCGGGTTGGTCGTAGGTAAGTTCATAGGAGTGGTCGGCTTTACGAAACTCATGACCTGGCTCAAGATCGCAGCACTTCCTTCCGATCTTACCTGGAAACATATCTATGGTGTGGCGTTACTGGCCAGTATCGGTTTCACCATGTCATTATTCATAACGGAACTGGCTTTTAAAACAAATGCGGAGGAATATATCCTCGAAGCTAAGATGGGGATTTTTGCCGCATCGATGATAGGGGGCACCATCGGTTATTTCCTGTTGAAAAGTATCAAACAGCCCGCATAAACCAGTTCCGGAAAACCATTAGAAACAAAAAAAGCGGGAGATTATATTCCCCCGCTTTTTTATTTCCTATCCCCTGGTCGCTGTTACTCGAATTCCTTCAGGGTTTCCGTAATAATACGTATACAGTCCTTCAATTGTTCCTTATTCATTACCAGAGGAGGTGCAAAACGAATAATATTACCGTGCGTAGGTTTTGCAAGGAGCCCGTTTTCTTTCAGGGCCACACATATATTCCAGGCTGTATCCCCGTCTTCGGCATCGTTAATGACAATGGCATTCAGCAATCCTTTTCCCCTTACCAGCTTAACTATACCCGAACCGGCGATATATTTGTTGAGTTCTTCCCGGAAGAAGCTTCCTAATTCCGCCGCGTTATCGGCGAGTCTCTCATCTTTCACCACCTCAAGACTAGCTATGGCAACAGCGGCAGCTACCGGGTTTCCTCCGAAAGTAGATCCGTGCTGGCCGGGCTTTATCACATCCATAACCGCATCATCGGCCAGAACTGCCGACACAGGATAAGTGCCCCCGGAAAGGGCTTTTCCCAAAATAAGGACATCGGGCCTTACTTCCTCGTAATGCACAGCAAGTAATTTCCCCGTCCTGGCTATCCCGGTCTGGATCTCATCGGCAATAAAAAGTACATTATGCGCCTTGCAAAGCTCTGCAGCTTTTTTAAGGTACCCTTCAGACGGCACATAGACCCCGGCCTCTCCCTGGATCGGCTCTACAAGGAATCCCGCTATATTCTTTTCCGTCCTGAGCACCTTTTCCAAAGCATCCGTATCATCGTAAGGGATTTTCAGAAAACCCGGTGTATACGGGCCGAAATTTTTACGTGCGGCCTCATCATTCGAAAAAGATATGATGGTTGTGGTCCTCCCGTGAAAATTGTTTTCACATACGATTATCCTGGCTTCCTCTTCAGCTACTCCTTTTCTTTCATAAGCCCATTTCCTGCAAATTTTTATAGCGGTCTCCACAGCTTCGGCACCGGTGTTCATAGGCAGTACTTTGTCGTAACCAAAATACGCTGTGATGTATTTTTCAAATCTCCCGAGCATATCGTTATAGAACGCCCTCGATGTCAGCGCTATCCTCTGTGCCTGCTCTGCCAGGGCGTTTACGATCCTGGGATGGCAGTGCCCCTGATTTACCGCCGAATAGGCCGATAAAAAGTCGTAATACCTCTTGCCTTCCACATCCCAGACATATACTCCTTCTCCTTTACTTAGAACAACCGGTAAAGGGTGATAATTATGTGCTCCGTGATCATTCTCCAGTTTAATAGCATCCTGTGAGCTGAGTTGTTCTGCAATATTCATTCTTAACTGATTTAATTAAAGTAAAACTTTGCCATTCCTTCTTTAAAGGAGAGAAATCATCCAATTATGATGCAAATTAGGAAAAGTTAAACGATTTCACCAATATATGTTCTTTAAAATACAGGGAACAGTACGGCCTTTATTACGCTCCCGGCCAGGGTTCAGCCCCATAACAGGCTGAACACGGACAGTTCTGAAATCCGGGAAGCCAGGTAATGGGAGGTTTCGGGCTTTTCATTAGAGGTGTTCGCTGTTGAACTACCGGCTAAAGCTTTCTTTTCGTGTTGGGGAATACGGACTGACGCTTTCATTTTTTTATCGGTTTACAAATACAGTTCAAAGGTAGGACCGCATTATGACAACCCTTTGTCAGCAGTATTTCCGCAAATGAAAAATTTATCCTGAACTTTGACAGGATTTAACCGCTACAGGTGAAAAATCCGGGATTTGCGGCAGGTTGGAAGTCTATATGATATGTCCCAAAAGACAGTAATCAGGATGTATTACCCTATAATTTTTTGGAAATATCGTTCAGTATCTCCCGGACCCTTTCTTTCAGAAGGACGGGCTCTACGATCTCGGCATAATCAGCGAACATCAGGAACCACCGGGCAAAACCATCCAGGAGATGCGAAGTAAGAAAGGTCATTTCTATCTTCCCGTCCTTTTCCGTTTCGGACACAAACCCCAGGTAACTTTTCCGTTCCTGCATATACATCGCCACTTTTCTTTCCACGCGGATCACTACCTTCTGAGGGGTGGCGGACTCTCTGCTCTTTTCCCACTGTTCCTGATATTCCTGTAGTGTAGCTCTCTCGGAAAGCCTGTCCTTATCCGTCAGTTCTATACTGTAAATACGATCGGCCCTGAAGTGCCTGTAATCTCCCCGCAAATGACAATATCCGATGGTATACCAATGATTATGCTCGTGGTATACTCCTATGGGTTCAATAAACCGCTCGGTCTTTTCCTCACGCCCAAGGGCCCTGTATATGATTTTCACTACTTTTTTATCGGATATGGCACGGAAAAGAACATCCAGAATGTTATCGGGAATCGATTTTGAAGGTACTTGCCTGTCCCTTACGTGAATATGCGATGCGAGGTCCTCCACAAAATCTTTTTCGGCACCCCTCAGCACCGCTTTGATCTTGAACATGGCCGATTCGAAATGCTTGCGGATAACGGTGTCCGTCAATCTTTCCATCAATTTTTCGGCGGTCACAAACGCCATAGCTTCTTCCTTGCTGAACATCACCGGAGGCAGGCGATACCCGTCCACAATAGAATACCCTACCCCCGCTTCACCATAAAGGGGCACCCCAGCTTCTTCGAGGGTGCGTATATCCCGGTAAATGGTCCGGAGGCTGACCTCAAAGCGGTCCGCAAGGTCCTGGGCTTTTACTACCCTTTTGGATTGCAATTGAATAAGTATAGCGGTTATACGGTCGAAACGGTTCATGGCAATGGAAAGATAATTTTTCTCAAATGTAATTATTTATTCCCTTTTCTTCCCTGATATTTCCAAACTGCTTGCATTACCACATTACTTCAGCGGGAACACCCAGCCTTCTTTTTCACAGATTCAAACTTAATGTCCCGGAGATGAGTGGAAATCATCAATAAACCTTATTTTTGCCCCATGTCAAGAAAGAGCAGAAAACAGTTTTTTGAGCATGTAGAGGTAACGGATGCCGGCGCCAGGGGTAAAGGCATAGCGAAGGCTCCCGATGGCCGGGTTATTTTTCTTTCCAACGCCATCCCCGGAGATGTCATCGATGTTCAGACCACCAGGAAGAGAAAAGCATATTTTGAAGGGAAAGCTACAAAATTCCACAAATATTCCGAAAAAAGACAGGAACCGGAATGTCGCCATTTCGGTGTGTGCGGCGGGTGTAAATGGCAGAATATGCGCTATGAGGAACAACTCTTTTACAAACAAAGGGAGGTGGAGAACAATCTGACCCGCCTGGGGAAAATAGATATTCCGAAACCCGATACCATACTCGGGTCTGAAAAACAATTTTTTTACAGGAACAAAATGGAATTCTCGTTCTCGGACAGCAGATGGCTTACACAGGAAGAGATAGACAGCGGAAAAGAGCTCAAAGACAAAGATGCCCTCGGATTTCATATTCCCGGAATGTGGGATAAAATCCTGGACATCGAGAAATGTTACCTGCAGGAAGACCCCTCGAATGCCATACGACTTGCTGTACGGGATTTCGCGAGGAAGAACAACATGGCTTTTTTTAATCCGCGTAAACAGGAAGGCCTGTTGCGTACACTTATGATAAGGACATCTTCTACCGGGGAGATCATGGTCCTGGTACAGTTTTTCGAAAATAACGAAAACCACATACAGTTGTTGCTGAACTACCTGGCCACGGAGTTCCCGGAGATCACCTCCCTGCTCTACGTAATCAACAGCAAACCGAATGATACCATTTATGACCAGGAAGTCATCTGTCATCACGGAAGGGACCATATTCTTGAGGAAATGGAAGGGCTCCGCTTTAAAATAAACGCCAAATCCTTTTACCAGACGAATTCGGAACAGGCTTATAACCTTTACAAGGTAACACGCGAGTTTGCAGGACTTACCGGTAACGAACTGGTATATGACCTGTATACGGGCACCGGGACCATAGCCCAGTTTGTAGCCAGGAAAGCCGGGAAGGTCATAGGTGTGGAAGCCGTTCCCGAAGCCATAGAAGATGCCAAAAGCAATGCACAATTAAACAACATCGATAACGTTGAATTCTTTACCGGCGACATGAAAAAGGTTTTCAACAGTGCTTTTATAGCCCGCCACGGCAGGCCGGATATCATTATTACAGATCCGCCCAGGGACGGCATGCATAAGGATGTAGTGCAGCAGATACTGGATATAGCCCCGGAAAAAGTGGTATATGTAAGCTGTAACAGCGCTACGCAGGCCAGGGACCTGGCCCTTATGGATGATGTATATAAAGTAACCAGAGTACAACCCGTGGATATGTTCCCGCAAACCCACCATGTGGAAAATGTTGTACTTTTGGAAAAACGCTGAAAAGTCCGGAAACCCGGCTCCCTGATAAACACGGAAAGGGTAAAAGTGCCCGTTAAACGTAACTTTGACCTGAAAGGTACTGTGATATCGGGAAAAGAAATTAATAATTAAAAAATACATACAGTTGAAAAGACTTGCCTTAGCATTGTTTATAGCCGGTATGGTGGCTGTGTTCCTCCTTGGCTGTGAAAAGGACGATATTTGCCCGGAAGACTCCGTAACCACTCCACTACTGGTAATTACTTTTCACGACCGGAACGACTCCGAAGCCCGGAAAGAGGTTTCTTTCTTAAGTGTTATCGGCAAAGACCAGGACGCCCCCATAACGGGTATAGACAGCATAGCTACCGACTCTATTGCCATTCCCCTGAAAGTATTCGAAAACGAATCGGTTTTTGCCTTTACACGCCATACGGAGGAAATCTCGGAAAGCGGCGATACGCTCAGGATAAACAACGCAGACACCCTTACTTTTCAATACCAGACAGAACAGATCTTTATTTCCAGGGCCTGCGGATTTGTTACCAATTTTTCCGGCCTGACGGCGATCAGAGACCAGGCTGATACCAACAGATGGATATCCTCCCTTGAGGTCATTAACCCCACCGTAGAAAACCAAAGTGCTGCCCATGTTAAAATATATCATTAGTATCGTTTTTTTTTCCTTGTGTTCTTTTGCAGGTATTGCCCAGGAAAATGACAATGAAGAAAAGCCGAAGGACAGTGTAGTATATAAAGAGAAGTATGGCCTCCGGGTCGGGATCGATCTAGGTAAACCCATTCGGTCTTTTGCCAGTGACAACTATTCAGGACTGGAACTGACCGGAGACTTCCGCATATCCAAAAACCTTTATATAGCTGCCGAACTCGGAACAGAGGAAAAAACGAGCAAGGAAAACCTCTACACATTTTCCACCTCGGGCAGTTATCTCCGTGCGGGGGTCGATTATAACCTATATGAAAACTGGTATGGGATGGAGAACCTTATTTTTGCCGGGGCCAGGTTGGGTGTAACTACTTTCAGCCAGACCCTGGACGAATATTACATCTATACCACCAATCCCTACTGGGGGGAGAACGGCATACCGGGAACGGATGAAAACATCCTCGGAGAATACAGCGGCCTGAGCGCGCAATGGCTGGAAGTCTTGTTCGGAATGAAAGTAGAGCTATTCAATAACCTCTACCTCGGAGGTACCGTAAGACTGGGATACCTTCTTAATGATACTCCTCCGGACACCTTTACGAATTTATGGATCCCGGGATTTCAGAAAGTAACGAACGGCAGTAAATTCGGCCTTACTTTTAATTATACCGTATCCTATCTCATTCCTGTATTCAAGAAGACCAAAAAAGGCGCCCTCAACAAAACGGAGGAAGGGACTATAATAATAGAAGAGTAATTAATAACTCATTTTATTTCTTTCGGGGGCAGGAATAACCACTTGACAAACATTTTCTCACCGGAAGGGCCCTCAACAACCACAAATTTAGGGGCCAGGACCATTGCGGTAATTGCAGATGCTATGGCTGTCCAGAGATCATACCCCGGAAAGAAATAGTGCAGTGCTGTTCTTGTAAGGATGAACACCAGTGCAAAACAAATAAAGTTATATAAAAGCGCTTTGTGTTTGTATTTCATATTTTGCCTTTCCTTTATAAACCGTGTTCTAATTGTTCCATTTGGCTTTTTTGCTGCCCTCGTACATCTCATACTTTACCAGCTTGCTTTCCAGGCGTCCGTTGAACAGTTTTATCCTTCTGGAAGGCCGGAGCCCCACATATTTAAGCGCTTCCATATTGGCCGTAATAAACCACGCATCGGTACCGGGATATCCTTGTTTTAAAGTATCGCCTATACTGGCGTAAAAGCGTTCCATATCGGTGGCGAGCCTTTCTCCGTATGGCGGGTTGAAAACCATATGCAATTTCCCTTCGGTATTTTTTTCCGTTGCGAAAAAATCGGACTGCTCTATGGAAATGTACTCACTGAGGTTGGCATTCCGCACATTGTCCTTTGCTTTTCTGATAGCGGAAGGGGCTTTGTCATACCCGTATATTTTATGGTGGAATTCCCTCGTTTTATTCAAACTGCTTTCGGTGACTTTTTCAAACAGGTCCGCATCAAAATCAGACCATTTTTCAAAGGCAAACTCCCTCCGGTTTATGTTCGCGGGAATATTACAGGCTATCATGGCAGCTTCTACGGGGATTGTTCCGCTGCCGCACATAGGATCAAGAAAATCGGACTGCCCGTCCCATCCGCTGAGCAGGAGCATCCCTGCCGCAAGGACCTCGTTTATCGGTGCAATATTGGTAGCCGAACGATATCCCCTGTGATGGAGCGAAGCGCCCGAACTATCCAGGGAAACGGTACACACATCCTTCTGAATGTGAATATTTATCCGAAGATCGGGATGTTTCAGGTCCACATCCGGCCTTTTGCCCTGTGTATTCCTGAACCTGTCCACTATAGCGTCTTTTGTTTTCAGCGCTACATAAAGAGAATGGTTAAAAACTTCCGAATGTACAACAGCATCCACGGCAAGAGTCTGGTGTACCGTAATCAGGTCCTCCCATCGGATTGCATAAATACCGTCGTACAGCTCTTTTTCGTTTCTTGCCCTAAAAGACTTTAACGGTTTCACGATCTTCAGTGCCGTACGCAGACACAGATTCGCCTTATACATAAACCCTTTGTCACCGAGGAAGGAAACGCTCCGCACTCCGTTTTCAACCTCCATTGCCCCAAGGTTACGCAATTCTTCCGCCAAAATATCCTCAAAACCGAACAGGGTCTTGGCTACCATCCTGTAATTATTTCCCATGTCTCTTCTCTAATAAAAGGCAAAAATACATTAATTTAGCCCTTTGATACAAAAAGCACCGGCTTTTGTTTATGTATCGCTTCATTACACAATAAGCAAATACCTGACAAAAAAATAAATGATAGATTACCTGCTGCCTATAGTAGCCGTCCTGATCGGATTCCTGTTTGTCATCATCATAAGGCCGAAGGCAGGAAAACATCTGAAATTGTTCCTCGCTTTCAGCGGAGCTTTCCTGCTTTCCCTGACTGTTTTTAACCTGCTCCCCGATGTTTATGCCCATGGCGCCGGGAAAAACGTGGGGATATTTATTATGCTGGGGATTCTGTTGCAGATCTTTCTGGAGTTTTTTTCCAAAGGGGCGGAGCACGGCCATGTACACTATGCAGGCAGCGATCATACCTTTCCGTGGATGTTGTTCATAAGCCTCAGTATACATTCCATTCTGGAAGGTTTTCCTATTCACAGGCACGACACGCTTGTTTACGGTATAGTAGTGCATAAAATACCGGTTGCCATAGTGCTTACCGCCTTTTTCCTGAAGAGTGGCATAAAAAAGTGGTACATTGCCGTATTTGTCATACTTTTTGCACTGATGACACCCCTGGGCACTTTTCTAAGTGTACACATCGATGGCATCGAAAAATTCTACGCACAGATATCCGCCCTGATCATCGGTATTTTTTTGCACATATCCACTATCATACTTTTTGAAAGTTCGGACGGGCATAAATTCAATTTCACCAAACTGGCCGTTATTATGGCAGGTATTGCAATGGCTTATATTATATAAATTATGTTCAGTAAAGAAGAATCCAGAAAATTACGGGAAGAGTTCTGGACCTCTTTCGGGAAGTCTTTCCCCAGGAAGTGGATATTGTATAACACCAAAATAAAAGACTTTTCCTTTAAATTTTATTTCGACACCAAAAAGGCGGGAGTAACGCTTGATATTGAAAGCCAGGACCTGAAAAACCGCATCCATTATTACCAGAAACTGGAATCCCTGAAAAGCATATTACTTGAAGAATATCTGCCGGGGGCCATTTTCGAGGATGTCTTCTTCCTGGATAACAGAAAGGAGATATCTCGTATCTATGTGGAAAAGACCGGCGTATCCGTTCACAACAAAAAAAGCTGGCGGGAAGCCATGGAATTCCTGAACGAAAACATGCTGCTTTTTGAGGCCTTTTACCGGGAATACGAGGATATTATTAAATCCTGACGAAGAACCAAAACACAAAAGGAGGCCGCTATAAGCAGACCTCCTTCGTACAAATCAATCTATCAACTACTACTTAATTTTTACTGATAATGAGTGATGATATTTCATCATTAAAGTTTATCTGCGTCAGACAGGATATATCGGAAGTAAGTCCGGCCGAGTTCCCACCAAAGTTATCATGTTCATAAACCGTTACCGTAAAACCGGACGGCACTTTCAGCGATGAAATATCGTCGTTTGTCACTCCCGCTTCAACTAACTGCGCGAGAGTATAGGAACCTTCGTCCAGAAGGACTACTTCTTCATTATAATCGCAATGCCTATACAGCGCCACTTTACTTTCAACCGGTGCGTTCATCGGCCAGGGATACAACTGTCCCGTAAGCTCCGTTCCCTCTCCGTAGAGCTGGTTGGAAATACCACTCAGATATGAGGTATAATCGGACTGTCTCATATCGTACATGAGATAAAGCCCGTACCCATCATTTATGGTCCTGGTGGCAAAATTAACGGCCGTAGAAGAAGGTGTCTGGTTGATATGAACAGCCGCAGCACTTTCTTCCGCTCCCGTAAGCCCGGGGACATTGGGGGCGGAATAAGTAGAATACATGGCATTCCAGCTATAGTCCAGATATTCTCCTGCCTGGTTTCCATTCCACTCCAGATAAGCGGTTGTAGGACCGTAATAATAGTAGGAGATGATCTTGTCGGGCATCAGGTCCCTTAACTCCTGCAACAACATGATAAAGGAGCTGCTGTTCGGCTGCCCCGTACCGTTCTCTCCGTATTTGGCATACTCATCGTCAAAATCAATACCGTCAAGACCATACGTATCTACAACCTCCGCAAGTTGCTCCGCAAAATCGCGTGCGGCAGCCCTGTCCGGGAAATTGGCTATACCGGCCCCCTGGTGGTTTCCCAGTATGGACAACAATACCTTGATCCCCCTGTCCTGCAAGGGTTGTACAAAAGTATCCCTGCCGTCCAGTACGGCCTGTACATTTTCGTTGGCATGAAACACGGCCCGTTGGTTGGCAACATCATAATTAATATTTGCGGCAAAAATGATCGCAATATCGAAAAAAGGGGCCCCGCTGTCTTCCAGGCTATAAGAACCGACATTTAAAATATTGCTGCCGTTAACTTCTACATACATAACACTAAGGGGGCCATTCTTCAGAAGTGCAGTAGCATTTTCGGCTTTAAGTTCGGTTTCCGGCAAGTCCGGTTCCTTTTCACAGGAAGAAAAAAAGGCAAGGAGAACCATGCTCCATAGTAAGGTCATTTGTTTATTCATAATTTAAGATTTGGGTTATTAATGGCTATAAATCTACAATACGTTATTTTTTTAACAAAAAATAAACATATTTTTTAGACTAACGGAAGTTACAAGGCCATAAACAACAAAGAATGCACGCTAAGTGCCCGGACGCAAAAAGACAAGTTCAGGGAGGTTACTATGGAATACAAAAAAACAGGATGCCTAACCGGCTTCCCCGCCAGGAATATCGGCATCCGGGAAAACAAATTCATTGACGGAAAAGTCCAGGGTTTCCGCTTCGGGGACGTTCCGCATAATTTCATCGATGCCCTTGGCAAGTCGCAATTCGGTTGAAAATTTCCTGCTCGTCGCCAGGACCAGTCCGCCTTTGGACAACCGGAAGAAAAATTTACCGGAAACCGTACATTTTCTCGTAATGGTAAATACTTCTATGTTCTCCCTGATTGCGTTTATGATCATTTCGCAATCCGACTTCTGTTTGCAGCTGATACTGGTAAAAACAGGCTTCCCTTTTCTGGATGTAAAAACAAATTTATAATCTCCGTTATGCCGTTTGCTGATTACAAACATTCCCATAATTCATCTTCAAATTTTAATTTCTACAATTTTCCCCCATTTTCCGGGGCCGCAAATCTAAAACAAAATAAGATGAATCCGGGGCTGTTATTTATCGTCCTAAAATCCTATATTCCGGGAAAGCACCGGAAAAAATAATGTTTGATAGCAATGTAAAAAACAGGATTTCCCTCCATATCCCATGGTATATTTTTCCTTTCCGGAGAACATAAAATTCATCACTATCTTTTTAATTATTTTAAGATTTTTTTAATATTTGATTATCCGCATATTTTATAGATTAGCACTGCTTTTTTGATAAAACAGATGGCATAAGCAAGGAATATAGCAACGAAACACCATTTGTTATCAGAATAATGCATTTATCATGTACGCTCTGAATTTAGTATAATTAAATATAATTAAGCTATGTTTGTCTGTACAAAACGCTGGTTTTACTTATTATGCAGCACTTTTATTTTTACCTGTTTATTACCACAAAGCATTTCGGCACAGGGATTGTCCCTCTACACGCCATACACCAGGATCTCTGTACCACCCGGAGAAACGATAGACTACTCCGTAGATATTATTAACAATACAGGATCTGTCAGGACTTCGGCCATAAAAATCTCGGGATTGCCCGAAGAATGGGATTACGAACTCAAATCGGGCGGTTACAGTATAGAAGAGATTGCCGTGCTGCCCGGGCAAAAGAAAACCTTGTCTTTTACGTTACACGTACCCTTTAAAATAGACAAAGGGACTTATAACTTTCACCTGACTGCTCCCGGTTATACTTCATTGCCCATGGCAGTCACGATTTCAAGACAGGGGACATCGCAAGCCCAGTTCAGCTCCAAGCAAACCAACATCGAGGGGGCTGCCAACTCTACGTTTACATACAATGCCGAACTGCGGAACGGCAGCGGGGAAAGCGAGGCATATGCGCTACGTGCCATGACACAGCGCGGGTGGAATGTCATATACAAAGTCAATGGCAAACAGGTATCTTCCGTAAATGTCGAGCCCAATCAGACACAGCGGGTGACCATAGAAGTACACCCTCCTGCGGAAATAAAGGCAGGTACATACAAAATACCGGTAACCGCCAGTTCCGGAACTATTTCAGCCCGGCTGGAACTGGAATCGGTCATTACGGGGACCTACGACCTGGCACTTACCACTCCCACCGGCTTATTAAGCACGCACATAACCGCAGGGGATAAAAAGAGAATAAAGTTATTGTTAAAAAACACAGGGTCGGCAGCAATCGGCAACCTGGAACTGAAATCCAAAAAGCCCGCAAACTGGGATGTGAGCTTTGAGCCTGCAAAAGTAAATAACCTTGCGCCCGGAAAAACGGAAGAAATTTACGCCACGATCTCCGTAGACGATAAAGCCCTGGCAGGCGATTATGTAACCGAATTACAGGCCACTTCCACCGAAGCACGTTCTGAAGCGGCTTTCCGGATCTCTGTAAAAAATTCCGTTCTGGCCGGCTGGACAGGTATCCTCGTCATACTGGCCGCCCTGGGCAGCGTATACGCTTTAATCCGAAAATACGGAAGGAGGTAACCATGGACAATAAAGCGCCTGTTATAGAACTGAAGGAGCTTACCAAACAATACGGAACGCTCACGGCAGTGAACAAATTAAACCTGAATATAGAAAAAGGTGAGGTTTTCGGCCTTCTCGGGCCTAACGGGGCTGGTAAATCCACCACCATACTTATGATGCTGGGCCTCACGGAACCCACCTCGGGCTATGCCGGAGTATGCGGATACAATGCCACTTCTTCTCCCATCGAAGTTAAAAAACGCGTAGGATACCTGCCGGACAACATCGGTTTTTACGAAAACCGTACAGGGCTGGAAAACCTTATGTATATGGCCCGCCTCAACAATATTCCGGAAAGTGAAGCAAGAGACCGGGTATCTCACCTGCTCCATAAGGTAGGACTGGAAAATGCAGCCGAAAAAAAAGTAGGAGCATATTCGAGGGGAATGAAACAGCGTCTCGGATTAGCGGATGTACTCGTTAAAAATCCGGAAATTATTATCCTGGATGAGCCTACCCTTGGGATAGATCCCTCCGGTGTCCGCGATTTCCTGCAACTTATCCGGCAACTCAGCAAAGAACAACAACTCACTGTTCTGCTCTCCTCGCATCATCTCCACCAAATACAACAGGTCTGCGATCGTGTAGGCATTTTTGTGAATGGCTCCCTTATTGCCAAAGGAGATATCCCCACGCTTTCCAAAACACTTTTTGAAAGTGAACCTTTTATGATAGAAGTAGAAATAAAACATCCTTTTTCCATAACCGGACACCCACTGGAAGATGTTTTATTAACTATGGAGGAAGTAAGCGGCATAAAAGAGGTAAACCGAAAAATTCACATCGCATGTACCGAAGATATCACTCCGGTCATCGCGAAAACTTTCGTAGAAGCAGGACTGGATATCCTTTACCTGTGTAAAAAAGAATACGGGTTAGACGAGATTTACCAACGTTATTTTGAAGAAAGCCATGAAAATCAATACCACATTGCCTAGCCATTACCTGGCATATGTAAAGAGTATTCCATTATTACAAAAGCGTACCGGAAAGAAGAGGACCACGCAAAAACAATCGCTCCACCCCTTTTGGGCCATCGTACAGAAGGAAGTCTCGGACCACATCGGGAGCTGGCGTTTTATTATTCTACTGGCCATGATAACACTCATTTGTTTCGGGTCTCTTTATATAGCTGTGAATAACCTTCCCGAAGCCCTGGCCAATGCCAAAGACCCCAACCGTGACTTTGTGTTCCTGAAATTATTGTCCGCATCGGACGGAACACTTCCTCCTTTTCATATATTACTGGGCTTCCTCGGGCCTCTTTTGGGGATAGGTATGGGATTTGACGCGGTAAATTCGGAGCAAAACAGCGGCACACTGGTGCGTCTCATGGCGCAACCAATACACCGGGATTATTTCATCAATGCCAAATTCACCGGGGCATTAATGGTTATCGGTACCCTGTTTATGGCTTTAAGCTTTCTTATAACGGGCCTGGGAATCCTGGTCACCGGGCAAATGCCTATGCCGGAAGAGTTTCTGCGGATTATCGGGTTTATAATTCTTTGTATCATATATGTTGCCTTCTGGCTGAACTTATCCATCTTGTTTTCCGTAAAGTTCAAACGCGCAGCTACTTCTGCACTAACTGCCATAGCTGTGTGGCTATTCTTCACCATCTTCTATCAGATTTTAGTAGGCATGGCAGCTAAGGCCCTCGTATCGCCGGGGCTTTCACGAACAGGTTACAGGGTGCAAAAGCTATTGGTTACTCTACTGGATATTGCGCCAAACAGGCTTTTTACCGATGCCACAACCACTATCCTTGTCCCATCCGTAAGAAGCCTGGGGCCCCTGTCAATACAACAAATGCAGGGAGCCATACCATCTACCCTTTCCCTGGGCGACAGCCTTATGGTTGTATGGCCGCAATTAACCGGGCTCATCGCGGCAACTGTCGCATGTTTTGCATTTTCATATTACCTGTTTATGCGCAAGGAAATAAGGTCTTAGGAAAAGGAAGTTATCATCCGGCAGATTTCCAGGTCTTTATCCAAAACCACCATATCCGCCCGATATCCTTTGGCAATGTGCCCCAGCGTATCTTCACCAAGAAGTTTGGCAGGATAGGCCGAAGCCATTCGTAATGCTTCGTCCAGCGGAATTCCTACATGGTTTACGGCATTGCGTACACAGGCTATCATATTAAGCGAGGAGCCGGACAAAGTACCATCGGGCAACACATACCTGTCATTGCGGAAAAAATGCTGGTATTCCCCTTCCGAGGTTTCCGTTACCGCGTCTGTAATAAAGAACAGGCGATCGCCCATAACTTTTTTTGCGGTCCGTACGGCAGCATAAGCTACATGAACCCCGTCGCAAACCACGCTGGCCATAGCCGACGGATGGTCCATTACCGCGCCCGGCAGACCGGGCTCGCGATGGTGAAAAGGAGACATGGCATTAAAGAGGTGCGTAGCAGCGGGAATACCCATATCAAAACCCCGCATGGCTTCGGCATAGGTAGCATTACTATGCCCTGCGGAAAGGAGAACACCGTTTTTTTGTAAAAACCTTAAAGTTTCTTCATCACATTGTTCCGGGGCGAGGGTCATCATTTTAAAAAGGCCCTGCCCCTTTTCTACAAAAAGTTCTATTTCCCGGATATCCGGAAACCGGACGCATTCCCGGAGATGTGCCCCTCTTTTAACCGGGTTTATGTACGGACCTTCGAGATGCACCCCCAGAAGGCCTTTGCCGCCTCTCCGCAGGTATTCCCCGGCTACCTCAAGGCCTTTGATAAATTTTTCCCTGGTGTTCGTGGCCAGGGTGATCATAAAATGCGAACACCCTCCCCGAAGGCAATATTCATATGTAGCCTGCAGGGAAGACATACTTAAGGCATCGGAAAACAATTTACCCTCCCCTCCGTATATTTGAAGGTCTATGAAAGCGGGGACAAGATACATACCGCCAAGGTCTTCTACGGAATATTCCGGAGGGACTGCCTTAAAAGGAATAACGGCTTCTATAACATTATCCTTCACCAGAACGGCTTTTTCCGTCTCTACGGCAGTTCCGGTAAACACTTTCGCGTTAATATAAGCTACAGGCACAGGTCTCAGATTTGTATTTACGCATAAATATACAAAAAGTACCTGCGCCGCCCTGTCCCAACAACGGGGAAAGTTCCGGACCTACCTGGTTACCAGTTGTACCGTATTCTGCAAACGCTGTTTCAGCAGTATGTCCTTTCCATGTTCCAGTTCTTCCAGGGCTTCCTGTGTAGCGTGCCTTACCGTGTAAAGCGACACCCCTTCTTCACATTCCACCTTAAATTTGGCCTTGAGGATATTGAGCAGGCCTTCCAGGTTATTGAACTTATTATCTGCGCATACCGAAAAACTGATAGCGGAGTTCTGGATCACATCCACCTTCATACGATGGTCATGCAGCAATTTGAATATTTCACTGATATTCTCTTCGACAATAAAAGAGAAATCAAGCGATGAAAGCGAGAGCAACACCTGATCTTTCTTCACAATGAAACAAGGCACATGTGGTTCCAGGTCCTGCCCCTTACTAACACTGGTCCCCTGTTCGGTAGGATTAACAAAGGACTTTACGTATAAGGGTATCTCCTTACGCTGCAGGGGTTGCAGTGTTTTGGGATGTATAACGGACGCACCGTAAAAAGCGAGTTCTATGGCTTCCGTATAAGATATCTGGTTGAGCAGGCGTGCATTTTCAAAATAGCGGGGGTCCGCATTCAACACCCCGGGAACATCTTTCCATATGGTCACACTCTCCGCATTGAGGCAATAGGCAAAAATGGCTGCCGTATAATCCGATCCTTCCCGGCCCAGGGTGGTCGTGAAATTATTGGGGTCACTCCCCAGGAATCCCTGGGTGATATTGAGCAGCCCTTTATTTACGCCTTCGGTAATATTTTGCTGCGTGCTCTCCCAGTCCACATTGGCATCCCGGTAGGTGGCATCGGTTTTTATAAAATTCCGTACATCCAGCCAGGTATTCTTTATGCCCGTTTCCTGCATGTACTGGCTTATGATCGTTGTGGAGATCAGTTCCCCGAAACCGATCACCTGGTCGTAAACAAAATTGTAATTAGGGGACTTGTTTCGCCCCAGGAAGGAACTCAGTTCCGCAAACAACCCGTCTACTTTCCAGAAAACGGGATGGCTTTCCTTTTCAAAAAGCTCCAGCAAAATCTCATTGTGATATTTCTTGACCTCCTGTAGCGAACTTTGTAGTTCCTCTTTGTTCCGGAAGTAGTTTTTTATGACTTCTTCCAGGGCATTGGTGGTTTTTCCCATTGCGGAAACCACCAGCAGGGTATTATCATACCCCACCGTCTCCAACACTTCTACAACATTTTTCACCCCTTTGGCATCCTTGACCGACGCTCCTCCGAATTTAAATATTTTCATAGGTTTACTTTCTTCTTATAAAACGCAGAACCCCGCAGCAAAGCCATACTGGCCTTACCGGTTATCTGCTCATTCGTATTTTTTCAGGTTTTCCCAAACGTACTCTATTCCAAACCGGCAACATAGTTTTTTATCCCCTTTTCATCGAGCTGGACCACGTTCCATTCTCTCAGTACCCTGGCGCCGTTGTATTCGTAAAACTTTATCGCGGGCTCATTCCAGTCCAGCACTTCCCAGTTGATCCGCTTTACCCCGAGTTCATGACCGTACCGGATCACTTCGGAAAGCAAAGCCTTTCCCAATCCCTTCCCGCGGTATTTACGGGAAACAACAAGATCTTCCAGGTGGAGCGCTATGCCTTTCCATGTGGAATATCTCGGATAGACCAGGGCTATCCCTACTATATCTCCTTCGATGTCCGCTACAAAGCAATGAAAAGAAGGCCGCTCTCCGAAACCGTCCCTTTCCAGGTCTTCAACAGTAATCTCCACGGCATCCGGCTCCTTTTCAAAAAGGGCCAGTTCGCAGATAAGTCCCAGGACACCGGGCATGTCCTCTATTGTAGCCTCTCTGATAACATATGATACCATTCTATTGTGTTCGTTTTGTAAGTGTTCTAAATGTAACACAAAGTTATATAAGTATTTTTTAACCTGGAATAAATTTATTACGAAAACGTTTTAGTTTCACAATTTTATCGATATTTGTGACCGCAACAACGCTTGTACCCCATACGCATACCAAACACAGAAAAAACAAGTGTCTAAAACGGAAGCATGGCGAGTGAAAATGCATATCTATCCCGGCATACACACTGCGGTAACGGCAGTCACTTTCCGGGCTGTCATTTGTTATCCGGAATTGTCGCCATACCTGTCCCTCCCGAAAATCAACACACATCATCACATAAATTATCATTTTATTGAAGCACTGACCCTATGAGAAAGAACAAGACCTTAGGAGAATTCATTATTGAAAAACAAACGGAGTTCCAGTACTCTTCCGGCGAACTTTCCAAACTCATCAATGCCATAAGGCTGGCCGCCAAGGTAGTAAACCACGAAGTGAACAAGGCCGGGCTGGTTGACATCATAGGCGCTTCCGGCGATACCAACATACAAGGTGAAGACCAGCAGAAACTGGATATCCTTGCCAATGAAAAATTTATCCAAACCCTTACCAACCGGGAGATCGTCTGTGGTATAGCATCTGAAGAGGAGGACGATTTTATCTCCATAAACAGCAAGGACGAAAAACACCAGAACAAATATGTTGTTCTTATAGACCCGCTCGACGGATCGAGCAACATTGATGTCAATGTCTCCGTAGGAACTATTTTTTCCATTTACCGAAGAATTACTCCCATCGGCACCCCCGTAACCCTGGAAGACTTTTTACAACCGGGGAGGAACCAGGTAGCAGCAGGCTATGTCATCTACGGCACTTCCACCATGCTGGTATACACCACCGGTCATGGTGTAAATGGCTTTACACTTAACCCGGCCATAGGCACCTTTTATCTCTCGCACCCCAACATGCAGTATCCGGAAAGCGGCAGAATATACTCCGTCAACGAAGGGAACTACATCCATTTTCCGCAGGGCGTGAAAGATTATATAAAATATTGCCAGAAAGAAGAGGACGACCGGCCGTATACTTCCCGGTACATCGGCTCCCTGGTCTCCGATTTTCACCGGAACATGATAAAAGGCGGTATATACCTCTATCCGAAAAACAGCATTACACACAATGGTAAACTGCGATTATTATACGAATGCAATCCCATGGCTTTTATTGCCGAACAGGCCAACGGGAAAGCCAGTGACGGCTTCCGCCGTATACTCGACATACAGCCTGACGAGCTTCACCAGCGCACTCCCTTCTTTTGCGGCAGTAATAAAATGGTGGAAAAACTGGAAGAATTTATGCTTAAGTCCCCGAGTTAAAGGTAATTGAATCATTTTTACATGATTTTTGTTACCTTTGCTCCAAATTCATACCGTACAACCATGTCTAAGGAAAAAAATCACCCCGAAGCAAATGGAGCTTCAGTAGATCCTACGTCTAAGATAGAGGCGATAAGGAATCTCATATTCGGTGAAAACATACAGGAATACAATTCCGAATTCGAGTCCCTGAAAAAAGATATCCTTCAGAAAAGGAAAGAACTGCAGGGCCTGATCGAAGATACCCGGACGGAACTCATGCAGACTATTGATAACCTGGGTACAGATGTTAATATCAGGATCACGGAACTCGAAAATTCCCTTCAGGAAAAAGCGGATACACTGGACCAGAACAAAGTAGATAAGTCCACTCTCGGGAAGCTCCTCATTCAGATTGGAGAAAAGATAAAGGACAATTAGATAGGATAAATACCCGCGTATTTATCATATAAAATTTTTAAAGGCCGCCCGTAAGGGTGAGCCTGTTGTCTGTTTTTGAAAAACAAATATTCGGAAACATGCTTTACCTGCAATTATCTTGATGATGAATGAGAACGATAAACTGAACATCCTGAAAGATATCCTCCTTACCGATGACAGGGAGTATGCGGAAACCATTGCACAAAAGATCAGTGCACTGGAAAAGGTTCTTCATACCCGTTCGGAACTTGCAGGAAAGGTAGATCCGATTATAGATACCAGACTGGACGAGTTTATCGAGGAGATCCCCAAAACCCTCGGCCCGACCATTACGGAAACACTGAAAGAAGAGATAAAAAACTCTAAGGAACAGGTCGTGGAAGCCCTCTATCCCATTATGGGAAGGATGATCAAGAAATATGTGTGGCAGGAAATAAAATTACTGTCCGAACGGGTGAGCACCCAGGTAGAAAACAGTTTCTCCTTCCGCGCATGGAAGCGAAGGCTTAAAGCCTGGATCACCGGGGTCAAAGAACACGACCTCATCTTATCTGAACTGGGAGATGCCTCTATAGAGCAGGTCTTTGTCATCGAAAAGAATTCGGGTATCCTTCTGGGAAATTACGCCAAGACAGAAACCATTGACAAAGAGATGTTTTCCGGAATGCTTACAGCAATCAAATCTTTCGTGGAAGATGCATTTCAGCAAAAAGGCCAGAACCTGGAACTTATAGAATACGAGTTATATCATATTCATATACAAAGTTTTGTTTCGTATTACATCGCCGTAGTGGTCTCCGGGCAATACAGTACCCCAGTAAAAAACAAACTACAGGATACCATTTTTAAATTTTCGGAAAATTTCCTCAGCCTGATGATCTATAATCCGGATATTACACAAAATGATATTGTAAACGAACTAAATTTTTATTTTAATAATGACCATATCTAAAAAAATTGTTCTTTTAGGGCATTTCGGTGTTGGCAAAACATCTTTGGTAAGACGTTTTGTTGAAAATACCTTTTCGGACAATTACAGAGTTACCATTGGAGTACATATCCTTAAAAAAGAAGTGGTTTTACCTGAAAACCAGGTAAATCTCATTATCTGGGATATCGAAGGTAATGAAGATATATCCAAAACCCGTTCCTCATACCTGATGGGGTCCCACGGTTTTATTTATGTTTTTGACACTACCCGGAAATCTACTTACGAAAACCTGCCTGCCGACCTGGATTATATCAAATCGGGCTATAATAATGTTCCCGTAATCGTTGTGGGAAACAAAAGCGACCTGGTCACCAAAACCCATTTAAGAGAGAATAAGCAGTACTTTGACCTGGCCCACTATTTTTCAAGTGCCAAAACCGGGGAAAATGTAGAAACCTTATTTAAAGACCTTACAAAAAAACTGATCAAATAACATGCTGGAATCCTATAAAGAGCAGTTCTTATACCCCAAGGTACAGTTTATCGTCATCTCCGGGAAAGGAGATATACTGGAATCCGACGATACGCTTTTCCCTTTCAAAAAAGAGAAAAACATTATCCGCTGTCACCCGTTTTTCGAAAGTGTACTTCCCCTGCTCAACCATACGGATAATTCCATTTCCTTCTCCTGTGTCCACATCAACGGAAAAGTGTGCGATATAAACTGCAGGACTTTCCCGGACAAAAATCCTTTGATCATTATCCACGACCTGTCGGAACACTACCAGTCTCTCCAGGTAGTCGCACAAAAACGGAATGAAACGGTCATCGAATCGGAAATACTCACCTTACAAAACACCTATTTACAGGAAAAAGAGGCCTTTAAACGTATTTTTATTGCCAATTTCAGTCACGAAATCCGGAACCCCCTTACCGGGGTCTTCTCATTTACCGAGATGCTGGAAAAAACCAACCTGTCGGACGAACAGTTCGACCTGGTGGAAGTGATCAAATCGCTTTGTCAGGACCTCAACATTATGATAAACGACATCCTTGACCTCTCCAAAATAGAAGTGGGCAAGTTTATGGTCTACGATGAAATATTTGATTTTTCCGAACTGCTTGATTCCATCGGTTTCATATATGCCACCAAGGCGAGGCAGAAAAAGCTCCGGTTCCACATGCATGTGGACGATAAGCTTCCCAGATATATAGAAGGGGACAAGACAAGAATAAAGCAAATACTGGCCAATGTTATCGAAAATGCCATCAAGTTTACCCAAGAGGGGCATATAGAGCTTCATGTGAAACTAAACAACAAGAGGGCAAACAAGGTCAATATCCAGTTTGAAATTACCGACACGGGCATAGGGATACAAAAAGAACATATCAAAGATATATTCACCAGCTTCACTCAGGTACACAAAGACAGCAAATATCCCGGGACCGGGCTGGGCCTTACCATTGTAAAAAACCTCGTCTCCCTGATGCAGGGAGATATCACGGCAGAAAGCGAGCCATGTAAAGGCACAACCATAAAATTTAACCTGAAACTTAAATTTCCCATAAACTACAGGGAACCCGGTAAAAAGGACAAAGACAACAGAAAAGTCCTCTTCAATCCCAAAAAGAAATTCAACATACTTTTAATAGAGGACAACAAGATAAGCCAGATCATTGTCCTTAAAATACTCGCCTCCCAGGGGGCTTTCTTCCTGGACATAGCCGAAAACGGGGAACAGGCCATGGAACGAGTAGAAGAAACCCAATACGACCTCATACTTCTCGACATTCGTTTACCGGATGTTACCGGGTACGAACTGGCACCGGTTATACGAAACCTTCCGGAGAAAAAATATGCGAAAGTCCCTATTATAGCCCTTTCCGGAAGCATGCTGGGAGACAGCAGGAAAAAATACAAAAAGGCCGGGATCAACGATGTTATACAAAAACCGTTTCAAGAGCAGCAGTTATTACAAAAATTGCACAAATTCCTGAAATAACAATCCCCGGTCAATAAGAAAAAACTATCCGGAAAGGCATAAAAGAAGGTGCCGGAATTACCTGTTCATGTGTTTCATTTCTTCCTTGAAAGTATCCAGGTCCACCCCATGAGATACCAGGTCATAAGCCTTGTTTACGATGTATTTTATATTGCCCGGTGTAAATCCGAGGCCAATAGCAAGTTTATAAAGCATTTGAGTTTCTTCCTCATCCGCTATGTGATCTGCATAGATCATTCGTGTCAGGTCATACAGTCTTTCCAAACGCGAATCATAAAATAAAGGCGGGTTTATAGGATATTTGGCAGGATCCTTTAATATACTCGCATAATCCTCTTCCGAGATATTCAGGTTCTGGGCAAGACGGTCCAGAAAAGCCTTTTCTTCCGTATTGATATCACCATCAGATAAAGCCACACGCACTATTGCCGCAAAATGATCCCTGTTGCGCTCCAGGAATGCACTGGAATATAAATCTAAGATCGACATATCTTTTACTGTTAACGCTCTAAATTTTGCGCAAATATACATTTTTATCTATAACCCGGACAAGATATTTGCCCGAACAAGTGCCAGTAAAATCTATTTTATTCCGGGGAATGTCAACTTGATGTACAGGGCTGCTTACTTTATACACGGGGATATCTACTTTACTTATGGGGTTGTCAACTTTACACCCAGGGACGTCTACTTTACTTATGGGGATACCAGCTTTATTCACGGGACTGCTTACTTTATATACAGGGATACCAACTTTACACCTGGGAGCGTCTACTTTACGTATGGGGCTGCTTACTTTATATGTTAGGGTGTCTGTTTTACTCCCGGGGATATCTACTTTGTTCCCGGAGATGTCTTTGTCCAGCCCATTCTCCTGACAAATCCGTTTTTATTACCTTTGCACAAAATTTTTATACAGTGAGCAAGACCCATGCCTCGCCAACTTTACTCCCGGCTGCCATCGGGACAATGGGACCAGAACAGTCTCCGCAAATGCGAAAACTGCAGGATGCTATTGTCCAAACCCAACCTCCACAAAGAATATATGTCAATGGTCTCGTAGGCTCTTCGCTGTCTTTCGTTATTGCGGAAAGCTTTAAAAACAACGATCTTCCCTACCTGCTTATCCTCAACGATAAGGAAGAAGCGGCCTATTATCTCAACGACCTGGAACAACTTGTCGGTGAGCAGCATGTACTGTTCTATCCGGGCAGTTACAGAAGGCCGTACCAGATAGAAGAAACGGACAATGCCAATGTTCTCCTCAGGGCCGAAGTCCTGAACCGTATAAATTCCCGGAAAAAGCCGGCGCTTATCGTCACCTATCCGGATGCGCTGTTTGAAAAGGTGGTAACCCGGAAAGAACTGGAAAGGAACACCCTGAAAATGAAAGTGGGTGATACGATCTCGCCCGATTTTATCAACGAGGTCCTTTTCGAATATCGCTTCAAAAGGGTGGATTTTGTTTCCGAACCCGGGGAGTTCTCCGTACGGGGAGGTATCATAGATGTATTCTCCTTTTCCAATGATGAACCGTACCGTATAGAATTTTTCGGCGACGAGGTAGACAGTATCCGTACATTTGATGTGGAAACACAGCTCTCGGTAGAAAAACTGAAGAAAATTGCCATTATACCCAATGTGGAGAACAAAGCACGGAGCGAATCCAGGGAAAGTTTTCTGAAATACATTTCCCCGCAAACCGTTGTCTGCCTTCAGAGTAACGAAATTCTGTCCTCCCGCATAGACAGTTTGTTCCGCAAGGCGGAAGAAGCCTTTGCTTCGCTTCCCAAAGAAGTAAAACACGCTTCCCCCCACGAACTGTTTTGTACCCCGAAATTACTTCATGAGCAACTCTCCGGTTTTGTTGTCGCAGAAACGGGAAACCAGTCCCGGCTCCCTTTCAGGCACCTGGAGAAAGAAAAACACGGGGAGGTCATCACCTTCCACACCCGACCGCAGCCTTCCTTTAACAAGCAGTTTGACCTTCTTATTGAAGACCTCAACAAAAACCGGGCGGAAGGATATACCAATTATATTTTTTGCGTCAGCGAACAGCAGGCCAAACGCTTTCATGATATTTTTGAGGAGATCGAAGGGGACGTGCATTACAAAACCGTGGTTTTCCCCATCTACCAGGGGTTTATTGATGACGACCGGAAAATGGTCTGCTACACGGACCACCAGATATTCGAACGTTATCACAAATTCCACCTCAAGAACGGTTATGCCAAAAAACAGGCCATCACCCTTAAGGAACTTACCCACCTGGAAATCGGAGATTACGTTACACATATAGATCACGGTATAGGGAAGTTCGGCGGGTTACAGAAAATACAGGTGGAAGGGAAACCTCAGGAAGCTATAAAACTCGTTTATGGAGATGGTGACATCCTGTATGTAAGCATCCATTCCCTGCACAAAATAACCAAGTACAACGGTAAGGACGGTAAACCTCCCAAAATATTCAAACTCGGGAGCAACGCGTGGAAAAATCTTAAAAAGAAAACGAAAAGCCGGGTCAAGGAGATTGCATTCAGCCTTATAAATCTTTACGCCAAAAGACGGACGGAAAAGGGATTCGCCTATGCGCCGGATAGCTATTTACAGCACGAACTGGAAGCTTCCTTCATTTACGAAGATACCCCGGACCAGAGCAAAGCCACACAGGATGTCAAGAACGATATGGAAAGCGAGCACCCCATGGACCGCCTTGTCTGCGGGGATGTAGGTTTCGGTAAAACGGAGGTGGCCATACGGGCGGCCTTCAAGGCCGTAGACAACAGCAAACAGGTGGCTGTCCTCGTCCCGACGACCATTCTTGCCTTTCAGCACTTTAAAACCTTCAGCGAACGTCTGAAAGACCTCCCTGTAACCGTCGATTATCTCAACCGTTTCCGTACGGCAAAAGAAAAAAGGGAAATCCTGGAAAAACTGGCTTCGGGAAAAATTGATATTATCATCGGCACTCATCAACTGGTGAACAAAAACGTACATTTTAAAGATCTGGGGCTTCTGATTGTGGATGAAGAGCAAAAATTCGGTGTAGCTGCCAAGGAGAAACTGAAAAACCTCAAGGAGAATGTGGATGTACTTACGCTTACGGCCACTCCCATTCCCAGAACTTTACAGTTCAGCCTTATGGCGGCAAGGGACCTCTCGGTGATCACCACGCCACCGCCAAACCGCTACCCGATAGAAAGCCACGTCATACAATTTAACGAAGAGGTGATACGGGATGCCGTTTCCTACGAAATACAGCGGGGGGGCCAGGTATTTTTCATTCACAACCGCATTGAAAATATCAAAGAAGTGGCCGGAATGGTACAACGGCTGGTACCTGATGCCAAAATAGGTATCGGCCACGGACAGATGGAAGGAAAAAAGCTGGAACAGTTGATGCTCCGTTTTATGAACGGGGAATTTGACGTCCTGATATCTACCACGATCATAGAAAGCGGGCTGGATGTCCCCAATGCCAATACCATCTTCATTAATAATGCCAACAACTTCGGGCTGAGCGACCTGCACCAGATGCGGGGCCGGGTAGGGCGAAGCAACAAAAAGGCATTCTGTTATTTTATTGTCCCTCCTTATTCTGCCATGACAGACGATGCCAGGAAGCGGATCCAGGCACTCGAGCAGTTCACCGAACTGGGAAGCGGCTTCAATATAGCCATGAAAGATCTGGAGATCCGGGGGGCAGGGGACCTCCTGGGCGGGGAACAAAGCGGCTTTATAAACGACATCGGTTTTGACGCCTATCAGAAAATACTCAACGAAGCCATAGAAGAACTGAAAGAACACGAATTCAAAGACCTCTATGCCCGGGATGAGGATAAGCGGGAATATGTGAAAGACACCCAGATAGATGCCGATTTCGAATTGCTTTTCCCCGACGAGTATGTCAATAACATCACGGAAAGGCTTAACCTCTACAACCAGCTGAGTAATATAAACACGGACGAAGCACTGGAAAAATTCGAAACGGACATTCACGACCGCTTCGGCCCCCTTCCCCCACAGGTACACGATTTGTTGAACAGCGTCCGGATAAAATGGATAGCTTCCAAAATGGGACTGGAAAAAGTAGTACTCAAACACGGAAAAATGGCAGGGTATTTCATTGCCGATCAGCAGAGCAGTTTTTACCAGACCAGGACGTTTCAGCATGTTATACGCACGGTGCAGCAAAACCCCGGCCTCTGCAAAATGAAGGAAAAGAACACCCGTATGGGAGGACTGCGGTTACTGCTCACTTTTGACCATATAACCTCGGTAAACAAAGCCTTAAAAGCTTTAAAACCCTTTATGGCGGAAGAAGAAATGCACACAGAGCCCGGAAACTGAAAACCAGAAAAGACCTGAATGGTTTCCCTGATCTGAATATTTGACTATGTTCTTCAATTTTGCTATACTTAAATATATAGTTCAAAAATGAAAACAATAGTATTGACCATTATATCTATGACGATCTTCCTCGGATGCAAAGATATTCATAAAACAAATTCTGATACGGGAAGTGTCTCAATAGAAATACCATCCAGGATTGAAATCCAAAAAGACAGCATCATTGATCTAAAAAAAATAATAGATCAGATTGAGATATTAAGTTTAAAAAAAGCAAACAATTACCCGTCTTCTTTAAAAGATACGACGATTTGTAAGGAATGGAAATTAGATAAGCGTGTGGTAAAAGAAATATTTGGCCACTCCCGGCCGATTACCCCCATGAATGGAATTATTTATTTGAACAGTTGCCATGTACATATAGTGGTAAATTAAAATATCAGGAGAAAACATATTCTTTTACCATTAATTCCGGGGCCTGGTTTACCACAGATTTACTATCATCGGACTCCCTTTTTGGCTATGGCTGTTTTGACGAGGAATGTCAGAAATATTTTTTATCAAATGCCTGGAATCCCGACGAAGAAAAGTAAAAATCACACCTTCTAAGAAGGTGGCTTTGGCTAGCCCCCATAGGGGACCTCT
>NZ_RJTM01000094.1 GCF_003725735.1 Sinomicrobium pectinilyticum
GGTCAAAAGCAGCATAACTCGCATCGTTGGAACCGTTATAAAGCACCAACACCATACCGTCGAGAGAAGTATTTCCCGTTCCGCCGTCATAAAGTTCTACGAATTCCATAGTATCCGTTCCGGGAGTGTCGGCATCTATCTCGTTGATAAGAACGCCTGTTCTGTTGTCCTCTCCGTTGCCGTTAGCTGCCCCCGGTGTAGGTGAAGCCGTACTGTAGGAAGAAGTGTTCCTTGCCCCTCCCGCTCCGTCAGGCATACGCTGAAGGGAATGGTTATCTTTATCACCTGCCCCTGCTTCATTCAGTTGAGGCTGGCCGGAATTCAGAAGCGTAAGCAATTGCGCATCATCCGCATCATCAGTATCATATACAACAGCATCAATAAGGTCTGTTGTGGTAAGCGCGGTACCCTCCGGAAAGTCCGCTGCGGTACCGCTATACAATGCTACCGCATCTGCACCGTTCTGAAGGGTATTGCCCGGAAAAACAACGGATACATTGGGTACATCCTCATTCCCCAAAACGAAATATCCTTCCGCATTGGTGCTGTATCCCGTAAGGTCATAAGCGGCATAACTCTGATCATTGGAGCCATTATACAATACTACCACCATACCGTCGAGGGAAGTATTTCCTGTTCCGCCGTCATAGAGCTCTATAAATTCCATTGTGTCTACCCCCGGTGTATCGGAGTCAACCTCATTGATAAGAATATTTGCGATGGGAGCCGGACTGTTGCCAAAACGGTTTTCGGCTTGCGGGCCGCCCCATATGGATGTGGCAAAAGCGGGATTGTCAATAAAGGGGTTTCGGTTCCCCTGTAAATTTTCCAGTATATTATTCCGGTTTATTTCGTATTGCGAAACCGGGTCCTCGGCATTCCATTCCAGGAAAATGTCCATCATCTCATTACTGTAGACCTGCGGTCCCGTCCCTACGGCAGAAGGCAGACAGCGATTTCCGTAACGGAGGTACATATACATTACCATCCGGGCAACATCTCCTTTCCATTCATCACCCGGGTACCAGGAGTTGCTTACTTTTCTTGCATTTCCACTGGCATCGGCAAAGGGGAGATTACCTCTGTCTGCGTTAAACCCTACATCCGAAGCCCGTAAATGATGTGCATCCGACCCGGGGCCAGAGGTTCCCAGGTTAGGGTTACCGAGTGATTTGGCAAAGACATGTTCGCGATTCCAGTCTCCCGTATTCCCTCCGTTGTTATCCTTGTCCCCGGTCCGGTCGGTCTTTATATTACCGTCATTATCGTTATAACCGTAAATCAGCAACACATTTTCCGGGTTATCCGGATCAAGGTCTGTTTGTTTCAGCGCTTCCCATACTCCGGGGGTGTAACTCAGTTCCGTGGTATGAGTTTGTGTGATCAGGGCGGCAAGTTCCGTTTTCAGGTTATTGCCCGTTTGGTTTACATCTGTCCCGTTGTAGTAAGAAGGTACCTGTGCGTACAGTCCAAGACTGTGACATACGAGGGTTACGAACAGGACAGACAATCTGGCAGCGTAGAGTTTCATCATATTTAATATTTTTTTAACATTATCAAAACTACTAATAATATCGCAAAACCCCTTGTAAAGGGGTAAGGTTTATCCTTAAAATAACATTTGCTTTACACGAGCATTTCCAGTGGTCTTACCAAGATAATCAGAAGATTGGAGTCTGGGTTTCAACGAAGCCTGTGCCTCCGGGTGCACTACTAATTATGTTCCCGTAGTCTTTCCGGTTTCCCCGGACTGTTTTATGGAGGAGGGATCTTAACCGAAGATGACACGAATACCCCCGGACGTACCATAGACAAACTACCCGCATTAATTTTTTAAGTATCGCGGCCAAAGCTTTACGTCTAAAACCTAAACGTTAAGCCCGGAAGCCCTGATCTTTAACCCATAGTAACAATACTTTAGCTAAAAAGGGACAGGATTTGGCCAAAACGTGGCTCCGTTTAGGTGGGTCAACCTCCCGGTTAGGTAAAAAGATGTCTTGTTTAGGCAAAATGATCTCCTTTTTAGCTAAAACGATTCTCTTTTTGGAAGATGAGGCTGGGTATTATCCTATTTCATTTAAAATTAACGATACGTTGGCTAAAATGTTCTTTGTTTTATGCAAAAACATCTATTTTTCACCTAAACAGGTCCTTATTTTGACCTAAACTCGTTATATTTTGACTAAAAACAACGATTTCAGGCCTAAACAATGCTGTTTTTATTAGCAAAAGAATCCCCTTTGTTTTCGGAATAGGTCACTGATAAACTCGTTTAAGGCTCAGGAATTACCAAAATAACATCTACTTACCACACTTTCATTACCTTTTATGCGTTCAGCACTACCCCTTTGAACTTTTCACGATAAGCCACAGGCGTGGTCCCCGTATTCCTTTTAAACAGCTTCCGGAATGATTTTTCGTCACGGTAACCTACATCCAGCATAATCTCCATGATGCTCTTATTGGTCTGTTCCAGCATTTTTTTGGCAGCTTCCAGACGTATTTTCTGAAGGTAAACTATAGGGGTAACTCCTGTTGCCTTCTTAAACCGCCTGACCATATTGCGCCGACTGGCGGGGACTTCGTTTACTATCTCTTCAATGGTCTGTATCTCCGGGTACATTTCGTGGATATATTGTTCGATGCCCTTTACCAGTTCATCGCCGTGGTTGCGATTGGGAGTAAACGTACCGTAACAAGCCTGTTGTTCCCGGTCCATATCTATGGCAAACATCTTGGAAATATAAATAGCGGTCTCTACCCCGCAATATTTTTTAATAAGGTGAAGCATCAGGTGAAAGCTGTTAGTAGCCCCTCCGCTGGTATAGATACCTCCGTCTTCGGTGAGTATTTCCCTGGCCTGCAGCAAAACATTCGGGAAACTGTTGGCAAAGGCTGTGGTGGCATTAATATGCGTAGTGGCTTTCTTTCCGTTCAACAACCCCGATGCGCCCAGCAGAAAAGCCCCGGTGCAAAAACTGGCGATTTCTACCCCCTGCCTGTGCTGTTCGTGCAACCATCGGATGATCTCGCGGTTTTCCCCGATCAGGGTCCTGATATCTTCCGAAGCAAAGGCTGGGATCAGTACCAGGTCCGTACACTCTACCTCCGTCACGGGTCTTGTCGTAAATTCGCTATACCGATCTTTGTAGCGTTCATCCGCACCGTAAAGCAATTGGATATCAAAGAAAGGAGGGGCCCCCGCTTCGGTGAAATACCGGTTTACCGACTGGAAAACATCCAGCATGGCAGCCACACTCAGCAGGCGATGATGAGATGTCAATAAAATAGATAACTCCATTGGGATATTTGGTTTTTATACAGATGATTCTAGTTTAAAGATATATATTCCATCTATGAAAATCCCTCTTAATTGTAGCACAAACAATTAAACAACAGGGACTTATTTTAAAAAAAATCGTGCAAAACAAGCCTTTAAAGATACAATTTTGTCCCGAATCCCCCTATAAAATGGCATTATAAACTCCTTGAAAAGAGGTGTAATCACTTAATTTAGCCCTCAAGTCACCTCATATCAATTTAAAATCATGGATGGTAAACTGTCCTGTAAACGAATAAAAAATAACCTGAACAACAATTAACCATGGCAGACATAGAGCATATCAACTATATTAAAGCACCTGTTTCCGAAGTATATACGGCACTCGCTACCGAAAAAGGTTTATCAGAAGTATGGACACAGAAACTGAACGTAAAACCGGAGGTAGGCTATATCAACGAATTTGATTTTGACGATGGCTACGCAACCAAAATGAAAGTGGAGCATCTGACAGAACACAGCAAGATCGTATGGAAGTGTGTGGAATCCGATCCGGAGTGGGTTGGCACTTCGGTGATATTCGATCTTACCGAAAAAGACGGTGTAACCGCCGTGGTACTGAAGCATACTGACTGGAGAAAAGTGACGGAATTCTACCGCTGGTGCAATTATAACTGGGGAATGTTCCTCCTGAGCCTGAAAGAGTATTGCGAAGACGGAAAAGGCTTACCGTTCCAGGAACGCAAATTTTAAAAAATCACCTGCTATGCCCATAGCCCATTGTTTTGTAAAGCGACAGGATATCCCGCGGACTTTGCTGGATACTATGGTCAGGGAATGGGGCATGCGTATCGGGGTAGCAGAAAAGGATATATGTATAAACCTGGTCAGTAACTTTCTACAGGCCGGGAAGTCTTATGAGGTTATGGTAAATCTCTATCTCCCTACCCTGTGGGCCGAAGAAGATATCCTTAACATACAACAAAACCTGCTGGAAATCCTGTCGGAGAACCTCCGTGTCGGGAAGAAAGACATTTTTATTATGACTTCCATGATCCGGCCTGGCCATGTTGTAGAAGACGGACAAACTATCGGGTGGTGACCTGTAACATTTTCCTTAAAACCCGGACTAATGAGGTATATCCCAAAAAAGAATAACCATGCCCGTATACAATTTTGAATCTACCGTGGAAATTTTCCGAACCAATGTCCGGGATGAAATCATGGCTGACAAAGTGGTTTCCGTGCTGCTCGACAATTTTCCGGAAGCCACCATCAACTTCGACCTGGAAGATTGCGACCGGATATTGCGCATAGAGGACATCCGTATAGATACGGAAAAGGTGAAGAACATTCTACATACCTATCAGATACATGTGGAACTGATCTTTTAAAATCCTGAATAAAAAGATCAAATACTATAAAGCCGGTATTCCCGTTGATAGGTCATACCTCTCTGCAAAATGAAATACATTGAATATAAACCGCATTCGGCACTGTCGGAATATGTGGAATGTTTCTGGAGTACGGACGTGACCAACACCATCTCTCCCCGGGACATGGAATCGTTTATCCCGGACGGAAACATAGAACTGGTATTTAATTTCGGCGATCCCCATACGGAAGTAAAAAACGGTAAAAAAGAATGTGTTAAAGATTCCCATGTTTCCGGTATTCAAAGTAAGTCTTCACATGTTGTGCTTCCAGGAAGACTTAAACATTTCTGCGTAAGGTTTAAACCCGGCGGAGCATTCCCTTTTTTGGGTATTCCTGCTCATCTCTTTGCCAACAGTAATTATCCCCTGGATATTTTACTTGGAAAGGAGTATCTCCTTCTGGAAGAACAGATATTTGAAGCCCCGAATGATACGGACAGAATAAAAATTCTCGAAAACTTTTTACTCAACAAACTTTCCGGAACAGACTTTGTAAGTGATTACCGGTTTGTAAAATCCTGCATAAATAGCCTGTTACTCCCCGAAAATCCTTTAAAAATAAATGATCTCGGCAAATTATACAGCACCAATTACAAAACCATCGAACGAAAATTTAAAAAGATCATAGGACTGAGCCCCTCCGAACTGCTAAAGATTAAACGGATCAATAATGCCGTCCGGCATATGTACCACTCGGCAAATACCTCTTTAACAGAGGTGGCCTATGCATCCGGATACTACGACCAATCTCATTTTATTCGCGAATTCAAACAGATAACCAACCTCACGCCACGGGAATTCCGGAAAAAACAATTTGCACTGGTGTGCACCACAGAACAAAACCTCCTTTCCTGTCGCACTGTTGTCGAAATTGTACAATTCCTACAGGTTACCGATTCCTATGTTTGTCTGGAAAATTAAAACAGGCAAATTCATGAAAAAATTTATCGCGGTAGCCTTATTAACAGGTTTTAATCTTGGCTACGCCCAGCAGGAAGATGGCTTGTCCGTCTCTTCTACCCTGCTTCCCGAAAATGCGGGAACACACATGCTTAAATCCGGCTTTTCCTTTCAGAATACCTTTCCTACGAGCAAAAAAGGGAATGCCCTGGTGATAGGTGCATCCTATACACATTCAACCTTCAGTTTCGAAAAAAGGTCTCACCCGTTTTCAACTTCCTCCCTCGAAAGATTTCACACGGCTTCCTTAAAGACAGGATGGATAAAAACATTCAATAACAGGTGGAAGTTAATGACTGTCGTGGAACCCGGTATATCTTCCAATCTCAACGGCAATCTGCAATTCAGGGATTTTTCGCTTACCGCCTACACAGTGGCGATACTATCGGGGAAAGATCTCACCTCTTTCTTTTTATTCGGAATGGCATATGATCTGCAACTAGGATTTCCCATCGGGGTAATTTCTTATTACAAAATAATTGATAAAAAATGGTCGTATCACTTAGGTGTTCCCAGTACTTACATCAATTACAATATAAATCGGAAGATAGCTCTTCAGCCATTTATTAAACTGGACTGGACATTAGCCAATATCACCAAAGCTATCCTCCCGGGACAGGAAAATAAAAAAAACAGGTTATCGCATATTGCAGTAGTAGGCGGACTGGGATATCATCATCGCATAGGTAAATACTTCTCCCTGTTCGCGGAAGGGGGATATACCATTTTCAATGAAATGCAGATCCAGAATTATAAGCTGGATGATAACGCCCTGTATAATTTTGACCTGGAAAACATGCTTTACTTCAATATCGGGTTAAAATATAACCTGGACTAAAACGCTGTTCACGACCGTTTTTCAGGCATTAACATTCTGAACATATGAAAAATAACATACGGAGCATAGTGGAGATTTTCAAGACAAATGTACAGGACGATATCGCTGCGGACAGTTGTATTCTCGCATTGTCCTATCACTTTCCCCATATCCGTTTTAACTTTGACCTGGAAGATTGTGACAGGATACTTCGGGCGGAAGGTTACCATATCGACATCGATAAAATTATTACCATACTGAAATCCATGCATATACATTGTTGTATGTTTACAGATTGAATTCTCCAAAAAAAGACAATCTGAAAACAAATTTCAAAGTGTACAGCTATAGAAATTTAAGTATATTAGTCATCATAAATTCCACAAAAACGGGAGAAACAATAAATGTTATGGCTCCGCGAATAAAAAGATTGTGCCTGGAATTGTTTATTTTACTACCCGGTATATTTTTCGGGCAGGAATACGTGCAAACTCCGGATGTACACATAAAACATCTGCCGGAAATTGTCACCATAAACGGAAAACCCACGGTTTATTACGAACTGCACATTGCCAATTTCTCTGACACCCCCGTTAAATTTACCCGGCTGGATGTACAGGGGTTACCGGACAGCATTCCCGTTTTTTCCGTCACCGGTGATGAGTGGCAGTTTCGACACAAAGCAGCAGGCACGGAAAAACCACTTCCAGACAATGTCTTACCGCCGGGAGGAGCCAGTGTTATTTTTATGGAATTTACCCTCCCCCCCGCCACAAAAGACAAAACACTTGTACACCACCTTCAGTTTATACATCCGGAGAATGCCGAAATCAAAACGGTTTCTTTCGCAGGACCAGTCCTTGAACCGCACAAAACCACGGTGGTTCTCGGTCCACCGCTACGTGACGGTCCCTGGACCGCGATCTATAGTCCGGACTGGGAACGCGGGCACCGCAGGGTGTTCTATACCGAAGGAGGAAAAGTGCGGATACCCGGGCGTTTTGCCATTGACTTTATGCAAACGGACAGTAAAGGCAAACTTGCAAAAGGCGATGAAGACCTGGTTAAAAACCGGTACGGATATGGCGCTGATATACTCGCCGTTGCAGACGGTACGGTAGCATCGGCCAGGGATGACTTTATGGAAAGTGCTACCATTTCAGGGCATCCCCGATACCCTTCGGGAAAGGCTACCGGGAATTATGTATCCCTGAAGATCAGCGGGGACCGTTATGTATTCTATGAACACCTGAAGCCGGGAAGTATCCGGGTAAGGCCGGGACAAAAAGTTAAAAAAGGTGAAGTTATTGCTTCACTCGGTTTTACCGGACAGTCCACCGATCCCCACCTGCACCTGCATGTAGCCGATTCCGATTCCCCGCTCGGTGCGGAAGGTCTCCCCTTCCTGTTTGAACAGTTCACCCTTCTCGGCTCTTATAAAGATTTTTCCCGTTTCGGAGAAATGCCCTGGACCCCGGTAAACAGAGATTCCGGACAGGAAAAACACCGGGAAAGGCCGGCACCCAATACCGTTATCAGGTTCCATTGAAAACACGGAAATTTCCGGATGTAAAACCAATTTACTAACTTTAAGGGCATTAAACCAACCTGTATCACACCTCCATGGATCAATACATCTATCTCTTCATTTCCGTGTTTTTATGTGTGCCCTGGATTGTTTTCTTTTGTTCCAGGCCAGATTTGAGAAGAAAAATATTAAAAACAAGTATAATCGGTGGCCTTGCGGGACTGGCCGCAGAGTTCTGGTATTTTCGCGACTACTGGCGCCCTCCTTCCTCCGTGGGACTGGCTACCGTGTCACCGGAAGATTTTCTGTTCGGATTCTTTATTACGGGTCTGGCCGTATCGGTATATGATGTGGTTTTCCGGAAAAGCATTTCCAACGGGGAACAACGTAGGAAAAGACACTTTGCCTTCCTTTTTCTCACGGGGATCGGGGCGCTTTTCCTTTTGAGTAACTGGCTGGGGTTCTATTCTATTTTTGTCAGTTCCGTTGCCTTTATCATTTTTTCAATAATAATGGCCTCTATCCGGAAAGACCTGTGGATCCCCCTACTGGGCTCCGGAATACTCACCCTGCTGCTCATCATTCCGGGTTATACGGTACTTTTTAACCTCATATCGCCTACCTACTGGGATCTGTACGGGCTCCTCTCCGGCACTCCCTACGGGGCTACCGTACTCGGAAACATCCCGTTAACCGAACTGCTGTGGTATTTCTCCTGGGGATGTATGGCAGGCATAGCCTACGATTTTGCTTCCGGGAAAAAGAAAACTACGGCGCTCAATACGGGAAAATAGCATTGTGCTTTCTCATATACGGGCTTTATCTGAATTAAAAACGTCAGAAGAAAATACGAGTTACGGATTTTATTTCTAATTTTAACTCATCCGATCGATATATTTTTCTTAACAAACCTGAAAATGATCCCTACACGTTCCGTATATAAGGCAATCATAAGCCTTTCCCTCCTTCTCACCGCAATAGTAAACGGCCAGGCAGATCAGCCGGGTAACGAAGACCTCTATCTCCAAATCGACTCCCTGATCAATGCAAAGGACTATTTCCGTGCCCGTGAAATATACTCGGAGAACGCTGATCGCCTCTCCGAACTCCACAGGCTGAAGGCCGGTGTTTTTCTGAACAATGTTTTTAACCGTCCGGATTCATCCATCCAAAAGATGAACCTGCTCCTGGAAAAACACGCTTCGGAAATATCAGACAGCCTTAAATTCAGGATACTTTCCATAGGTCATGTCAATTATTCCAAATTATACGATTATAAAAAAGCAAAAGAAACGCTTTCCCTTTTGCTTTCGGAATATACAGACCGCATGACAGACGAAGAAGAGGAGGATTATGGAAATTCCCTGGCCATCTGGTCAGCGCTGGAAGAGCAGCCAAAACAGAAAATCGAAATAAACAGCACCGTGAACCTGAAGATTTCCCGGGACAAGGCACAACTGCAGAACCTGTTGGTTTCCCTGGGTCCCGAAGAACAGTATTTTGTTTTTGACACCGGGGCCAACCTCTCTACCATAACCGAAACGGCTGCCAAACGCTTCGGCCTGAAACTACTTGATGGCACCATAAATGTAGATGCTATTACCGGGCACCAGATCAAGTCAAGGATCGCCATAGCCCCGAAACTGCATCTTGGAAGCCTGACGGTCCGCAACGCGGTTTTTCTGGTATTCCCGGACGAGGCCCTTGCCTTCCCGCAGATAGACTACCAGATACATGGCATCATAGGATTCCCTGTCATCGAAGGCATGAAAGAAATACAGATTACCCGGGACGACAGGTTTATCGTGCCCCTGGAACAAACTTCCGGTGAAGAAAGAAACCTTGCCATAGATTTTCTCACCCCGCTCATTTACCTGAAAGACAAGACGGGCGCAGGTACCTATACTTTGGATACCGGGGCTATGAGCAGTATGTTATACAGTACATATTATTCAAAAAATGAGAAACAGCTGAAAGAGACCTATAAAGAAACGGATGTTACGATAGGCGGAGCAGGAGGTCTTATAACCAAAAAGGGAATGTATATCACCTTTTCCCCGGAAGTCGGCAATAAGCAGGTTGCCATAGACTCGATTATTGTTCTGAAAGAAGCCCTGAAACCGGATAACCACTACCTCGGCAACATAGGTCAGGACCTTATCGGAAAGTTTGAGAAAGTGACCTTTAACTTTAATGATATGTTCATACGTTTCGACTAACCGAAACGCCGTGGCTCTTTGTTCGCTATTCCGGCAGTTTTTTCAGCAGTTTTTGTGCCTGGGCGTACCTGTCATCACCTTCCGGAATCTGTTCCAGGAGTCCCGCACTGGCCTTATAATCTTTTTGCCTGAGTTTGCTCAATGCCCCATACCATATGGCCTCTGTGCGGAATACCGAACGCGAAGCCATCAATGCGGAAAACCCGGTATCTGCTTCTTCATACCTGCCCAGTTCTACAAGGGATACGGCATAGTAGAACGATATTTCCGCATTGGTCCTGTCCGCTTTCAGTATGTCTTCAAACAAGACCGATGCTTTTCCGTAATCTCCTTCGTTAAAAGCAGTTTCCGCCTGCTTCAATAAGGTATTCTCCCCTCCCCTTACCGTAAGGCTCAACTGTGGGTAATCCGCATAATCCTCATAAACGGGCATACCTGTCCTTCGGAAAAAGAAAATCCCCAGTATTACCAGTATACTCGCAGCCACAGCTATCTGCCAGGGCCTCAGCTTACGTATACCCTTGCTGGGTTCCGTATCTTTACGAAAGTATTCTTTTGATATAGCCGATATCTTATCCCGGAAGGCCTCCGTATCTTCCGTTTTGCCGAAAGTACGGTCGAGGTAGACCGATGCTTCCTTATACACCGTGAAAGATTCCTTTAATTCATCGTCATATTGCAAACGCTCTTCCAGTTTCTGCTTTTCCTCCTCGGAAAGTGTACCGGAAACATAGTCCTCAAATAAAATGTAGTCTTGCTCTTCCATCGTCAGGAGGATTTTATTTTTTCATATTCGGGTGACCGGCGGATCATTTCGGTTAGCTTTCCGATGCAAAGTGATTTCTTCTTTCGGGCGTAAGCATAGGTTATACTCAGTGCTTCCGCTACCTCTTCCATCGATTTTAAACGGAAAGATGTTTGCAGCAACTCCCTGCACACCTTACCGAGACGATTAAACATTACGGTGAAAAGCTCTTCTTTTTCACTGAAAATATCTGCTTCCATAACCAGTTCTTCCGCACCTTCGTCCTTATATACGTTTTCATCACCTGTTGTTACCTCCCTCCCGGAAGATTTTTTTAACTGGTTCAGCCATTTCCTTTTGCATAGCAGAAAAAAATAAGCATCGAACGGGCAACTAAGTTGCAGGCCTTTATCCCTCGCCTGGTTGTAAATAATAACCAACACCTCCTGGATAATATCTTCCGCATCATTGCTATTTCCGCTGTTGTTACGGATGTAATGCACCACTTTGGGTACAAACCTGTCATAAATAGACTTTATAACCAATGCATTGTGTTGCAACAGACCGTCTACATACTTCTGGTCTTCATGTATTTTACTTTCCGCCATACCAACAGAATTACCGAACTAAAATAAAAAAGTTTTCGCAGAGGGGTAACAAAATAACGGGCTATTTGATATAAAGATGAAACAGAGAAAGAGTTTCACTCAAAAAAAAGAAATTATCAAAACCCAAAAACAGTACGTTATGAGAAATTCAGTTTTAATTATCGCAATCGCAGTATTTACTTTTTTGAATGTAAATGCCGCAAATAAAAAAATGACCTTAAGCACTTCAGCCGAAGTTGCGGAAATCATAAAAGACCATATTACAAAAGTTTATGATTGGTCTGTAAAAACAGATAAAGGTGTGTATAAAGGAACTTCACCAAATACGGAACATGCCAACACTATGATAGCCATGGTAAGCCGGGGAGAGTTTGTAATAGAAAAGGAAATAGTAAGCTTTTATGTGCCGGAAAACGAAGCAAAAAACAATGAAAAGAGAAATTATTTCTGGGAAGTTGAAACAGCTACCGGATATGCAAAAGGTTATGCTTCAACCGAAGATTACGCTCATAAAATGATTGCTCTCGTCGCTTCCGGTGAAGTCATTATGTCAAAAATGATTTTCAGCCAGCCGAGACAATAACCTCCGAAGATCACCGAGTTTAAAAATCCTATAAGAAAATAAAATATTAATCCAAAAAGAAGAAATCATGAAAAATGTAAAAACACCATTGGCCATCTTAGTTCTGTCAGCACTTCTGTTCACAGGTTGTTTAAGTGATGACGAAGGGATCACCCCCATAGAAGAACCCCCATTCGATCCTCCGACAGCCGAGGCGTTTAACAGTTTGAGGGACGCTGCCCTGCAAGACCGGTTACAGACTGCCCAGTTCAATGCGGAAGACGGTATTACTTTCACTTCGGAAAACGGGGTAACCCTGAATATATTCCCCGGATGCCTTACGCTCGACGGGGATGCGGTTACCGGCGAAGTAGACCTGGAATTTATGGAATTTTTCGAAAAGGAAAATATGCTCCCGGCCAACAAGCCTACTATGGGACTCACTCCGGAAGGTGACAAAACGCTTCTTATATCCGGAGGAGAATTCTATGTAAATGTCACCCAAAACGGGGAAGCACTGGAATCCGGCTGCAACATGCAAATGACAATCCCGGCAGACCTGACCGGAGGGCCGGACCAGGATATGACCCTTTGGACAGGGATCATAGACAATGACGGTAACCTGGTATGGGACGAAGAGGAAGAGAATGATAACGGACAGGAAAACGGTGTATTTGCAGAAGGCGACCAGTATTTTGCATTCTTCGGCGAATTCGGCTGGACCAATGTAGACCGCTTCTACAATGACCCAAGGCCCAAAACCACATTGCAGGTACAGGTCCCCGAAGGCTTTACCAACGAAAATTGTGCCGTATACCTCTCTTATGACGGCGAGGGAAATGCCCTGGCCCTGTTGGACACTTTCGATGCCAATACGGGTACTTTTTCAGAACATTACGGACAGATCCCGGTAGGGTTGGAAATGCACGTCATCTTTGTTACCGAGGAAGACGGTCAGTGGCGATACGCTATCCGGGGAGTTACCGTGGCCGAGAACGACATTTACACGTTTACGCTCGAAGACACGACCACGGGCAGCGAAGAAGACCTGGTCGATGCCATAAGCGCACTGCCGTAAAAATATATCTGGTTTTTTAGGTTTGTTCATGCAGAAATCCCGCCCTGGCCGATCACAGGTTGCGGGATTTCCTTTTTATCGCAACACCTCATGCCCCAATCACTTTCATATTTACCGCCCGTTTATCTGTTTTATCTCATTCCGGATACAAACTTTTTCGCTACATTTGAGAAACCAGCCAAAACCACCGATGTTATGAAATTCGCATCATTTCTGCATTTTTTTTCGTTGTTCCTGCTGTTATCCGGCTGTAACCGGGACACCTGTTGCGACGAGCCCCTGCAGGAAATGAACTTCGAAGCTCCGGCGCCACAGGAATTCATTAACCTGCAGGAAACCGCCCGGGAAACGCTTTCCACTAATATAATCTTTCAGGCAGAACAGGGACTGGAACATACTTCCGACAACGGTATGATGATCATCATACCCCAGGGCTGCTTTACCTCTGCAGATGGCCAGCTCATCGATGGAGATATAACCCTGGAATTCATCGAATTGTATGACCGGAACGATATGCTGGTTACCAACAAGCCTTCTATGGGGCAGATAACCGAACAAATAAGATCGCTTCTCATAGGCGAAAGATTCTTTTATCTCAACCTTACCCGGGACGGACAACAGATAGTAAGTGACTGTGGAATACAGATACGAGTTCCCATTTCCCAAACCGGGGATGCTGCAGAGGATATGTTCCTTTGGGAAGGTATGGAAAATGAAAACGACAGTTTCTTCTGGAATGTGTATACGGAAGGTGAGTTTTTTACGGAAAACGGTTATTATGTAACCTATGTTTCCGGTAACGGATGGAAAGGCATCGCCCATGCAGCAAACTACCCCGGAGAAAAAGCGGGTATACAGGTATTGGCAAGCGATGGGTATAATGGTGAAAATGCTGCCGTTTACCTGGCTTATGCCGATGAAAAACATGCGATTGCACAACTTTACTGGGACAACAAAACATCTATGTTTACAGATCCTTACCGGCAATTTTCCCCGAACCTGGACATACACCTGTTGTTTATTTCCGCAGAAGGTGAACAATGGCGCTATGCCGTAAAAAGCATAACTGCAGAAGCAGATAAGATATATACCATAGCCCATAGCGAAACAAGCACGGCAACCCTCACAGAACTGCTGTCGGTTATAGCCAAGCTCCCCTAACCTACTTTTGTTTTCCGGGTACAAAAAAATAAGACAATAAAGGGTAACAATTAAATCGTCTTCCGGATATAATTATAAAGAATATGATATAACAGCCCTGAAAAAGGCTTTATAAAAAGGAAAGCCTGGTTTTTAACATCTTTTATAAATGAAATAATCATATGCGGATTTTTACCTCTTTAATTTTAATCATTGTATTCCGGTCCGCTTTCGCTCAGGAAACACAACTTTCCGATACCTTGCAACGTACCGCTATTTTCGATTACCATATATCGGGCAACACGGTAGATCTCATTCCCATGCCCCCGGCCCTTATACAGATCGCCGGGGCTCCCAAAGCCTATTACTCCTATTTCTGGGAATTCGGGGATGGTGACTTCAGTCGGGACAAAGAACCGAAGCACCATTATAAAAGAGAGGGAGAATACGAGGTAAACTTATGGGTGACCAATCATTACGACAATGGGAAAACACCTGCCACCCGTCCGCAGAAAATAAAAGTGGATAAGGTTACGGAAACCTATAAAGACCAGGCTACCATGGAAGACTACCTCATCCTGCAAAGAAACCGCGAACCCGTCCCGGCAGAAGATATGGTAGTAGTGCTCAGCTATAAAAATCCCAAAGAATATGTTACGAGCGGTAAATTATATCTTTTTTATAATGAACTGAAATACAAGACGGATAACTTCGAACTTACGGATACCCGTACTTATCACGGAGAAAAGGTCCGAACGGGTGAAGATTTTGTATACACCGGTAATGTGATGCAGGATGGCACTCTGCTGGCCTCCGCCGAAAAAGAAATGCTTTACCCGAAACAACAATGGCAGGACAGTACGGAAAAAATCAACCTTCCCTTCACTCTCGAAGAATCCAAGGCGTATTACAAAGACTGGAGTATCCTGGAGTTTGAAGGAATGTCTCCCGCTGAAGAACGAAATATCTTTTTCACACTTCGTACCACTCCCGAAATGTTAAAGGATACCAGTGCCATTATTACCGTGAGGAGCATCTATGTCCCCGACGAAAATTATGACAATCACAAAATAAAGGAAATGGAAATGGAGATTGTTACCTCACACGATCCCAACAAAATGTCTTCCAACGCCACCATTATGAACTATCGCCTGGTACGGTTCAAGACCTTTCGGTTCAAAACAAGATTTCAGAATAATGGTGAGGGTCCTGCCCGGACCATACGCCTGGAAACCGATATTCCCGATATGTTTGACAAAAGTACGCTGGAGATTGAGAGTCTCTACCCCGAATGTCCCGTTTGCCCGAAAGAAAAAGACATCACCTACAGTTGTATTGACACTGCCTTTACCGAAAAAAAGGCAATTTTCACCTTCAAAAATATCTACCTCCCGGGTAGCGAACAGAAAAACGTACAGGAATACGATTCTACCAAAGGCTTTGTAAAATACCGTATAAAACTGGCAAAAGATTTTCACAAAAGGAAAACCAAAAGCCGGACAGCCATCTATTTTGATAAGAACGAACCTATTATTACAAATTATGCTACCACCCGTTTTCTGCCTGATATCTCCGTCGGCGCCAAGGCCGGATACATGATAAGCCCGGACCTCGACAACCACCGCGAATATTTTGCAGGTGTTACCATTTCACCATATAAATCCTATCGCGGGTACCTCCAGGCTGAACTTATGGTCTCGGCGGCGTCTTTTGAAGAAGTAAAACAGTTTACGGATGAAGTTGTAAACGATAATGGTTTTACGGACTCCTATGATGTGGAATCGCTTAATGAATACCGGAACATATCGCTATACCTCGTCCCGGTATCCTACAGGTACAACCTCAACAATTACCTTGCCGTCGGTACCGGGGTGCAACTCAAAACCAACCTGAGCAGCAGGCATTGTATTACCGATACCGGAGCGTATTCGCTCCTCATCCCCTCCGAGGGTGTGGATTTTCGTGACGACACCAAAGATTTTGTCACACAAACAGAAACCACGAGGTCGTTCACCAGTTTCCAGAGCGGGGTTTTTATAGGATTCAATGCAGGATTCGCCAGGATAGGCCCGAGTATCGGCGCACGATATGTCTATCATTTCAATGCCCCTAACAGCCAGGTACAACTCTATGCCATATGGAAGTTCTAATGTTCCGTAAAATTATGGAGCAGTATTGTACAATACAAAAAACATACGGCGTGAAAAAAAATTTACTTTTATTGTTTTGTCTCCTGTCAGTCATTCCGTTACAGGGACAGCTTACGGACAGCATATACCACACTGTGGACAGGCTGGCGAAAGCCTCCGCCCCGCATATTTTCAAGCGGCTGGAGGAAAAAGCCTCCGCTTTTGAAAAACAGGCAGTGACTCCCCGGGAGCACACAGCCATGCTTATACTTCGCTGTAATATGGGATACCATTACCGGAAATCGGGAATGTCGCAGAAGGCTATTGCCTGTTACGAAAGCGCCTGGAAAAACTATCAGGACCATCAACTAACCGATTACGACATCATAGAATATTGCCTGAAGCCACTTGGCAACCTTTATACGATATCAGGAAACTTCACCCAGGCCGAAAATACTATAAAATCTTATTTGTTTCTGGCCGAAGAACAGGGAAACCGGGTCCAAAGGGTTGCTGCGGTACTCAATCTCTCCGTAGTATACCATAATACCGGAAATTTTCACACCGCTATCCGGTTACTGGAAAAATATCTTAAAAATACGGTTCCTGATACAAAACAAAAAGCATTACTACTGAACAATCTTGCCACTAATTATTTTGCACTGGAAGAATATGAAAAATCGGAAGCTATCCTGAAACAGGCAACACAGACAAACCCGGAAATCACTTCCCCCATGTACCGCAATATGGCTCAGCTTGCCAAAAACCGGGATCAGGTAATATTGGCACAACAATACCTCGATCTTGCCGAAAAAGCCATACGGGAACAACCATCCCAGGCAAGGGATATTGCCCGCTTATACGTGGAAAAATCCGAATTATCTACGATAAATGGCGATACGGCACAGGCCAGGAAACTTCTTTACACAGCTCTTGGTTTTCTTTTACCAAACCATAATAAAAACGCTTTACCAAACAGGGAAACACTATATCCCGAAAATACATTGATCGCCATTTTTGATGCCCTGGCTTCGTTGGAGAACGACATGGAAACCAGCCTTTACTATTACGAACTTAGTTTCTATGTAACCGGATTACTACAGAAACAAATCATATCGCAGGAAACAAAAATCCTGCACGGCAACGATAACCGGATACGAAGTGAAAAATGTATAGACCTGCTCTACAATACTTATAAAAACACGAATAAAGATCATTATCTCGAAAGAGCCTTCTTCTATGCAGAACGAAGCAAAGCATCTGCCTTAAAAGGCGCTATTTCTCAAAAATCACTGGCAGAAAAATTTCCGGGGGATTCCCTGCTCCTGAAAGAAAACACCCTGTCCTCCATTCACGAAAATACCGTAAATAAACTGGTACGTGCACAACTCACAGGACAGGGTAAAGATTCCGTCCGGTTGTATACGAAAACCTCAAACCGGCTCAACCTGGAGCTTAAATCACTCCGCCACAAAATCGATGAAAAATATCCTGAAACTCCCTTTTCCGGTATATCCGTTCCCCTGTTACGGAATAAACTGAAGAATGACAACGCCAGCATGATCGTTTATTTTTCCGGGAAACAACACCTGTATATCTTTGCCTTCAGTAGAAATGGCGCCGAATTACACAGAAAAGACAATACCAGTGCACTCCGGGAAGAGATACGCCACTTCATTTCCTTCTTTGATAATCCTTCCCGTATCAATAATGACGTAACAGCTTATAGCCGGAGTGCTTACCAGGTCTACCGTTCCCTGATTCCCTCCGGAATACTCAATACCGAGTACCTGGTTATCGTACCGGACGGATTACTTGGCTTTATCCCTTTTGAAGCCTTATTGATCGAGCCTGCACAAAGCGATAATTATAACCGGATGCCTTTCCTGGTGAAACGGCAAAAAATGGTATATCAAACTTCGGCAGACCTGTATCTCAGAGAATACCGGTATACTGAAAAAGAAAAACTTCTGGGTATTTTCCCCATTTTTGAAAGCACTCCTATGGAGTTGCGGTATTCCGAAGAAGAAGCGGAAAGCATAAGGTGCATAACCGACGCAGATATCCTAAGCGGAAAAGATGCCACCAAAGCCAATTTCCTGGAAAAAGCCGGAAATTATGACATTATTCACCTTTCCACTCACGCCAGCGGTGGAAATTTTGTAATTCCCGCCAATATAGAATTCCGGGATGATGTAATGTTACTTCACGAATTATATGGCTTACAACTAAAGCCCGCCCTTGTCGTACTGAGCGCCTGCGAAACAGGCATCGGGAAACTACAGCGCGGTGAAGGAGCTATAAGCCTCGCACGCGGTTTTCAGTACGCAGGGGCAAACAGGATACTGTTCTCTTTGTGGAAAGTAAATGACCGCGCTACCTCCCGGATTATGACACTGTTTTATCAAAACTATCAAAAATATGCCTCTGCTTCCGCTGCAAACCATCAATCCAAAATAGATTACCTGGAAGACAAAGAAGTCCCCCTGGCCCAAAAATCGCCTTATTATTGGAGCGGATTCGTATACTACGGAAATATACAGCATGAAAAACTCCCGGTTTCTTCTCAAATTATCGTTTCAGGTACCATAGTAGCGCTGCTTTGCACAGCACTCTTCATCGAATTTTACCGGAGGAAAAAAAGAAAAAGACACCGGTCGGCCCGGGGAAGATAAAAACCGGTTATGGATATAAAAATCGTGAAATCCGCAATCCGTGCTTCACAAATGGTCTTAATTTTATAAATTGGCAGAAAATATCGGCTTCTTTGTAAATTAGCCACGAATTCACGAATAATTTTCAGAAAACCAATCCCATTATCTGTGAATTCGTGGCTGAAATTAAAAAAACGATAGTTATAGTCCTTTTTTCAATGTAATGCCAATTTCCGGGAACTCTGATATAATCCGCTATTGTCGCATTTTTGCCTGTATTCTCCTAACAGGCATTGTTTTCTCCTGCTCCGGCCTTAAGGATAAAGACAGGATAAAGATAGGTTTCTCTCAAGGTATGACCACCGACGACTGGAGGAAACAGATGAACAAATCCATGCGGCTGGAAGCCTCCCTGCATGACAATGTGGAACTCACCATACTCGATGCCGATGACAATGTGGAGAAACAGGTGGAGGACATCGAAAGGCTTATCGGCGACCGATCGGATATAATCATTGTTTCGCCCATACAGTCCCAGCCCCTTACCGCAGTGGTGGAACGATCCGTAAAAGCGGGCATTCCCGTAATTGTTATTGACCGGAAAATCGGTAACGAAAGCTACACTGCCTATATCGGCGCAGACAATATAGAAGTGGGGAGGAACGCAGGACGTTATATAGCCTCCGGTATTCCCTATAAAGAAGGAAAAATAAAAATCGTTGAGATAAAAGGGCTTAAAGGATCTTCCCCGGCCCACGAGAGAAGCCTGGGATTCGGGCAGATCATAAACCGGTTTGAAAAACTGGAGGCCGTTGCGGCTATAGACGGCAACTGGGAAAGCGAATCGGTAAAAGAACCTTTGCGAAATATACTGGAAGCGCATAACGATATCGATTATGTATTCTCCCACAACGATCGCATGGCCCTCAGTGCCTGGGAAGTGGCCCGGGAAAAAGGCGTGGAGAACAAAATAAAATTCATAGGAGTCGATGGGCTCAACACCCTGAACGGCGGTATACAGCTAGTCCAGGACAAGGTATTACAAGCTACCATCTTTTATCCTACAGGCGGAAACGAAGCCATAAAACTCGCCCTTAAAGTCCTCCGGAACGAACCTGTTTCCAAGAACAACATACTTAGTACCACAATTATAGATTCCGTAAACGCGGATATTATGAAAAACCAGTTGGACAAGATCGACCGCCAGCAAGCAAGTATCGAAAACCAGTTGCAAAAACTCTCGGAACAGGAAAAGAAATACGCCACCCAGACCAATCTTATCAAAATACTGACTTTTTTCCTGGTACTTATCCTTTCCCTGGCACTTTACAGTATTTATTCCACCTATGTCATCAGCAAAAAGAAAAAATTACTGGAACTGCAAAGCGAAAAGATCACCCTGCAACAAAACGAAATAGAAAAGATCGCCGGACAGGAATTTCGCACTAGGCTGGACACTATTATAGAACAACATCTGGATAATCCGCAATTTACGGTAGAAGAACTTGCCCGGAGATTAAACCTGTCCCGCGTACAACTCTATCGCAAAATAAAAGCAATGTCAGGGATAAGCGCCAATGAATACGTCAGCGGTATAAGGCTGGAAAAATCCCGGGAAATGCTCCGTCAAACTTCCCTGAACATAGCCGAAATTGCCTATGCCTGCGGTTTTTCTTCCCCCAACTATTTCTCCACTTCGTTCAAAAACAAGTATGGCATCACCCCGAAGGAATATAAAAACAGCTTATAATTCCGGAAGACATTTTTCATGTTATCATAAAAAAGCCGTAAAGTTCATTCGCGATAAATAATATACCGCACCGGGAAGTAATATTATACCTCTTATACGTTTCCCCCGCAATACGTTTATAAAACTGCAGAACACATTTATAACAACCCTTTCTTATCTTTCTTGTACCCGTGGTATGGTTTTATCGGGAAACCATACCGGTAAGCCGGCTTTAATTCATGTAACATCAGTATAATTCCTGTTACCTGAGTATAACTATATCGTTATAGTAAAGGATCCGGCAAAAACAAATCAGTTGATTTACAGAATATTAAAAAATAAAATGATAAAAAAAGTAAAAACGAAATGATTTGAAACATCATCAAAACAGAACATCATTTTTTAAGAATAGATTAGCATTCATCACAATAAATTAAAAGATGAATAAAATTATTCTTTGGTCGGTTACGGCGGCACTGGCCGGTTTTTTGTTCGGGTTCGATACGGTGGTTATCTCCGGGGCCGACAAGCAATTGCAATTATTATGGAATTCTTCCGATGCTTTTCACGGTTCCGTGGTCATGGCCATGGCCCTCTGGGGAACGGTGGTAGGGGCCTTGTTCGGCGGGATCCCTACGAACCGCATAGGAAGAAAAGACACCCTTATAGTTATAGGCTTTCTTTATCTGATATCTTCCGTAGGGTCTGCCCTGGCCAATGATCCTCATACTTTTGCATTTTTCCGTTTTATAGGCGGGCTCGGTGTAGGGGCCTCCACTATTGCCGCTCCCGCTTATGTATCGGAAATTGCCCCGGCAAGGAAAAGGGGGCAATTAGTTTCTTTATACCAATTTAATATTGTGCTGGGTATACTCATTGCTTTTATTTCCAATTACCTGCTCAGCAATACCGGTGAGAATTCGTGGCGCTGGATGATGGGTGTCGAAGCTTTTCCTTCCCTTGTCTATCTCCTCTTTGCCTTTAACCTTCCCAAAAGCCCGAGATGGCTTATTTCCCGAAAACAAACAGAACGTGCAAAAGTTATATTGAAACTTATTGACCCCGAAAGCGACGCAGATCGTTTGGTAAAAAAAATACAGGAAGGGGCGGCAACAGTCCATTCCGGAGAGACCATATTTATGAAAAAATACAGGTTTTCCCTTGTCCTTGCTTTCCTCATTGCCATGTTTAACCAGTTCTCCGGCATTAATGCTTTTCTCTATTATGCCCCGCGAATATTTGAGGAAGCAGGCCTGGCACAGAGCACTGCCCTGCTCAGCAGCGTGGGAATAGGCCTTGTTAACCTGTTGTTTACGCTGGCAGGAGTAATGCTTATAGACAAACTGGGAAGAAAAACCCTGTTATTATATGGCTCATTCGGCTATATTTTCTCCCTTTCCATGGTAACCGCTTCCTTTTATTTTGACTGGGGCGGGTTATCGGTCCCCCTCTCCCTCTTTATTTTTATAGCATCGCATGCCATCGGGCAAGGGGCGGTAATATGGGTGTATATATCAGAAATATTCCCCAATAACCTACGTCCCGCCGGCCAGGCTTTCGGGTCGTCCGTACACTGGATACTCGCCGCGGTCATCCCCTCCCTGATCCCCATGCTGTTCGCCGGTGTGGGCTCATGGCCGGTTTTCATGTTCTTTACGGTAATGATGATCCTTCAACTCCTGTTCGTTTGGTTTGTCATGCCCGAAACCAAGGGAATTTCACTGGAGAAAATACAGACCCGGCTAAAAATCAAAGATAAAACCCCGGCCATACATCTCAAACATTCCGGAGAATGACCGGGCATTACAAGCCCCTGATCGCACTTCGAAAATAACGCTTTAAACAATCAATCCCAATAATTATGAAAAACACACTAAAAACCAAAGCGACAATACTTACCGCCTCCCTGTTTGTTCTCGTTGCCTGCGGACAGAAAAACGGGAAGAAGGGAACAACATCCCAAAATACGGTTCTGAGCGAAGAAGCGCTCTACAGGCCTTACTTTCATTTCACTCCCGAAGAAAAGTGGATGAACGACCCTAACGGCATGTTCTATTACAACGGGTATTATCACCTGTTCTTTCAACATTATCCGGACTCCACCGTCTGGGGCCCCATGCACTGGGGACACGCGGTAAGTACGGACTTGCTGAACTGGAAAGAACTTCCGATAGCCCTCTACCCTGACGAATCAGGCTATATCTTTTCGGGAAGTGCCGTGGTAGACCATGAAAACACTTCTGGCTTCGGAGAAAACGGGGCTCCTCCCGTAATAGCCATGTATACCATTCACAACCCGGAAAAAAGGGATAACGACCAGGTCGATGTGGAAACACAGGGTATCGCCTACAGTACAGACGAAGGGATGACCTGGACAAAATACCAGGGCAACCCGGTCATCGAAAACCCGGGCATACGGGATTTTCGTGACCCTAAAATAGTACGCGACACCACACGTAATCAATGGGTCATGGTACTGGCCGCCCAGGACCGGGCCAAATTTTACCGTTCCGACAATCTGAAAGACTGGGAATTCCTTTCGGATTTCGGTGTGGAAACGGGTGCTCACGGTGGCGTTTGGGAATGTCCTGACTTTTTCCCGATGACCGTGGAAGACACAGGCGAAACCAAATGGGTACTGATCCAGAGTGTCAACCCCGGAGGACCGAATGGCGGTTCGGCTACCCAGTATTTTATAGGCGATTTTGACGGTACGACCTTTATTTTAGATCCCGGGTTTGAAGCCGAATTAAATAAAAGAAAAGCCTTTTGGATCGACTACGGCAAAGACAACTATGCCGGGGTCACCTGGTCCGGCATCCCGGATAGTGACGGCAGAAAACTATTTATCGGATGGATGTCCAACTGGGAGTATGCCCAGCAGGTGCCCACCACCGCCTGGCGAAGCGCCATGACCCTCCCCAGGGAATTGCGGCTTGTCAAAACAGGGAACACCTATCAACTGGCTTCACAGCCCGTCCGGGAATTAAAAGATTTTCGTGCCAGAGCCAGCAAAAAACACGACATTGCACTAAACACCCCTTTCGTTTATCATACAGAAAGTAATGCTGCACTTAACAGCACCGAAATCTCACTCACCCTCGAAGGAATAGGTAATGGAACATCTGTAATCCAACTCTACAACAAAGAAGGTGACAGCCTCACTTTCGGTCTGAACAGTCAGAAGAAAGAGTTCTTTATTGACCGGACAAAGACAGGGAAAACCGGTTTCTCTGAAAAATTCGCAGAAAAAAAATCCGTTGCTCCCCGTTTTTCTTCATCAGCCACACTTGACATACACATTGTACTGGATAAGACTTCTATCGAGATATTTTACGATAACGGTAGTGTGGTCATGACAGAAATATTCTTCCCCGAAGCTCCTTTTGACACCTTTAGGCTTACTGCAACAGATTCGGAAGCTGTCATTAAAGAGATCGCTATTCATCAATTAAAATTCGATTAACCAGAAAAACCAAAACATATGAAACGATTATTGTTCTGCCTTCTGCTGTTGGCACAGGGCTACCTGTATGCACAGGAAACCGGAGTGAATGGTACGGTGACCTCGTCTGAGGACGGGCTTCCCCTTCCCGGGGCCTCCATTCTTGTAAAAGGGACTACCAAAGGTACCGTATCCGATTTTGATGGTAATTATAGTCTCCCCGACATCCCTGGCGGGGCCATACTGGTATTCAGTTATGTAGGATTTGTTACAAAGGAGATCCCGGTAAACGGAAAAACACAGATTAATATTGCCCTGGACACAGATTCGCAACAACTGGATGAAGTTGTTATTGTAGGGTATACCAGGGAGCGAAAAGTGGAAATGACAGGGGCTATTTCCGTAGTAGACATGGCTCCGCTGGAAGGGCAAAGCATGAGCTCCGGGAGCACCATGCAGGCCCTACAGGGCCGTGTGCCCGGGCTGTTCGTAGAGAAGTCGGGAGACCCTACGGGGGCAAGCAGCCGCATTCTTATCCGGGGAGTGAGTACCCTGGGAGACAATAATCCCCTTTACGTTATAGACGGGGTTCCCACCGTCCGTCCGGAAGTCTTTGCCAGCATCAATCCGAGCGCTATTGAGTCCGTCCAGGTGCTCAAGGATGCTTCGGCATCCTCCATATACGGGGCAAGGGCAGCCAACGGGGTTATCGTGGTCAGTACCAAAAACTCCACAAGGGGAGAAGGTGAAAAATTCAGTATCAGCATAAACTCAAACATTTCGGTCCTTTCCGAAAAGAAACAGCGTTACGATATGCTGAATGCGCAACAGAGAGGTGAAGCATTGTGGCGTGCCTCCGTGAATGACGGGGCCGATCCCAATAATGCCTATGGAGAGATTTACGATTTTAACTGGAACGGTGACTTTACCAGCCCTGTGCTTAACAGTGTATCCGTACAACCCTACGTGGGCGGAAATACCGATGTCCCTGCGGGAGATACGGACTGGCAGAAAGAAACCTATGAAACCGGGTATGTATATAATAATGATGTGAGTATTTCCGGGGGAACAGACAAATCTTTCATGTTGCTCAACCTGGGATACCTGAAAAATACGGGTATCCTGAAATATACAGGTTATGAACGCTATTCGGCCAGGTTTAACGGAAACGTAAAACTGTTTAAGGACAAGGTACGGGTAGGCATAAATACCCAGCTTTTTACTTCCAATGAAACCCTGGCCTCTCCCGATGTGGGAAGTGCCCCTACTCCCGGGCTGGCCATTACCCTGGCACCGACGATCCCCGTCTTTACGGCTACGGGAGAATATGCCGGGCCGATCGGCTCCGGATACTCCGACCGGAATAACCCCGTGTATATGCAATACATTAACCGGTGGGACAATACCGAAAGGACCACCCTTTTCGGAAATGTATTTGCAGAAGCCGATATCTTTAGTAACCTGACGTTCCGCACCTCTGTGGGAATAGACCACAACCGCTTTCACCGGAAAGATATAGAGACCACTGTACAGAACGGTTTTATAACCAGAAGTGTCAATAAATTGACACATGATACCAACGATTATACCAGCTTTACCTTTACCAATACCCTGAATTATGAGCTGAAGCTTGGCGATCACAGGATCGGGGTGCTTCTCGGTACCGAAGCGATAAGGACGGACTTTAATTCCATCGTATCCTCCGGCCAGGGCTTTGCCATAGAAACCGGAGACTACTTTACCCTTGGTGCTGCTTCGGGAAACCGTACCACAGACGGTACTTCTACAGGCAGCCGCCTATGGTCGCAGTTCGGTAAGCTCAGTTATGCCTTTGCCGATAAATACCTGGCTTCCTTTACCCTCAGGCGGGACGGATCTTCGCGTTTCGGAGACGACAACCGCTACGGCTACTTCCCGGCAGCAACCGCAGGATGGCGTATCAATCGCGAAGAATTCCTGAAAGAAAACAACACTATATCGGATCTCAAAATACGTGCGGGCTATGGAGAAGTAGGTAACCAGTCTATAGGTGATGTGGCCCGCTTCGGATTATATGAAGCCCGGTACGGCCCCAATCAGAATGTATATGTACCGGACTTCTTTAATATTTATTATAATGTAGGAACTGCCTATGACCTCAACGGTAATAATACCGGGAACCTGCCTTCCGGCTTTGTCTCAATACAAGCTGCCAACAGCGGATTGAAATGGGAAGAGACCCGCGAAATGAATGTCGGGCTGGATTTCGGATTTTTCCAAAACAAAATTGCCGGTTCTTTCGATTATTTTGTGAGAAATACCGAAGGCATTTTAATACAACCTCCTGTGGCCTCGGTACTTGGCGAAGGCCGGCAACGCTTTCTCAACGGGGCCTCCACCCGTACCAAGGGATGGGAACTGTCCCTGGCTTATTCCGACACCTATGAAAACGGACTGTATTTTGCCGTGTCTACCAACTTCGGGGCTTTTAAGGATAAAATCACCGAACTTCCCGAAGAAGTAAGGACCGCTTATCCCGGAACTGCAGAAAATTCTATCATCGGTCATTCCCAGTTTTCCATTTACGGGTACAAAACGGACGGGCTGTTCCAGAGCCGGGAAGAAGTAGAGGCACATGCCACCCAGGTAGGTGCAAGGCCGGGCGGGATAAAATTCGTGGATCTCAATGAAGATGGTATTATCAATGCAGACGATCGCGACTTCCTCGGTACCACACTCCCCGATCTGGAATATGGCATTCGCATTGATCTCGGATATAAGAACTTCGACCTATCGGTGTTTGGTTCCGGAGTCACCGGACGTATCGGGATCGATCCCTATATTTTCTGGAACAACTTTGTACAGGGACGGGAAAATGCCGGGCTGGGTGTCCTCAATGCCTGGACCCCCGAAAATACGGATACGGACATCCCTTCCCTTTCCCTGGTGAACAATGACACCCAGGACTCGGATTATGTATACCGCAACAACTCCTATTTTAAACTGAGAAACGCCCAGTTAGGGTACAACCTGCCCAAGGAACTGATCGAAAAATGGGGAGGAATGACCAACCTGCGGTTTTATATGCAGGGAGAGAACCTGTTCTGGATCACTCCGAAAAACTTTGTGGGGGCCGATCCTGAAAGGACTAACGTCAATGCCATTCCGGTTCCTACCACTTTTTCACTTGGGATCAATATCGGGTTTTAAAATGGGATAATATTCCAATGAGATAATGAGGTAATTAGATAATCCAATGTATACCGATGACTTTAAACTTATAATAAAACTAAACCAATACGGGTTTGGAAGTCATAGGTTTACAGCAGACTGAAAGTCTGTTTTGCCATCGATACACGAATCATTTTTAAAAACTATTAGTGTATTCGTGGCAAAAGTTTATAGAAACTAAAAATTACAGGGTTTTAATCTTTGACTGAACAATAAAAATAAACAAATGAAAGCAATTCACACCATATACTATACTCTCCTTGCCGGGACATTCTTATTGATGTCCTGCAGCAAGGATTTTCTGGAATACGATCCCAAAGGGCAGGTCCCCGAAGAGGATATTGCCACTGCCGAAAATGCCGAAAACCTGGTCACCACAGCTTATGCCGGGATTGCCAACGACGAAATGATAGGCCCCCTCACCCATTTATGGGTGTATGGCAGCGTACGTTCGGACGACGCCTATAAAGGTGGTGGTGGAAGGAGCGATGTCGTTGTAGTGGACCATTACGAACAGTATAACCTTACCCAGGCCGATGATGGCGACCAAATGATACCGCGTACCTGGACTAATTTTTACAAAGCAATTTCCCGGGCCAATTTTGCCCTGTCGGTGATCGGGGAACTTTCCGAAGAAGAATTCCCTTTGAAAACCACCAGGATGGCAGAACTGCGCTTTCTCAGGGGACATTCCCACTTTATGCTGAAACTGCTTTTCAAGAAGATCCCTTATGTCACGGAAGGACTCAGCGATGAGGAGATACTACAGATTTCCAATGATGTAGACAATGAAGAACTCTGGAACAGGATCGCAGAGGATTTTCTCTTTGCTTTTGAAAACCTTCCCGGGACCCGTGAACAGTCGGGCCGTGCAGATAAAAGTGCCGCTGCCGCCTATATGGCCAAATTAAGGCTCTACCAGGCCTATGAGCAGGACGAAAATCACAATGTAGTGAATATTAATCCCTCACGACTGGAAGAAGTTATTACGTATGCAAACGAAGTATCCGGCAGCCTGGAACCGGATTTTGCGAATAACTTTCTCGATGGCCATGACAATGGCCCCGAATCCATATGGGCAGCACAATTTTCGGTAAATGACGGAACGGAAGTAGGCAGGGCAAGCTATGTTACCGGGCTGAATTCACCGCACGGAACTTCGTTGTACGGTTGCTGCGGTTTTCACCTGCCCAGCCAGAACATGGTCAATGCCTTTAAGACCGGTGCGGACGGCCTGCCCCTGCCCGACCATTTCAATGCTTCAGATATGATCGATCCCGAAGATTTTACCAGTGTCGATCCCCGGCTCGACCATACGATAGGTGTACCCGGACGTCCCTTTAAATACCGCAATACGGTAAACGAAGAGGGCGATATGATTTACCGGACAAGCTGGGCCAGGGATCCCGGTGTTTACGGCTTTTTCGGAAATATGAAAGAACAACAGGCTCCCGACTGCTCCTGTTTTGTAAAGGAAGGACCCTTTATAGGCACCTCTAAGAACATAGATTTTATACGATATGCCGATGTATTGCTTTTTAAGGCCGAAGCCCTGATACAACTGGGCAGGTACAATGAAGCGCTGCCTATTATCAACGAGTTACGGGAAAGAGCTGCTGCAAGCACGGCCCGACCTATAGAAGCCGGGGCAAGCAACATATACAACATAGAACCGTATCCCTCATTTTCTTCCAAAGAAGAAGCCCTGAAAGCCCTCAAATTCGAGAGGAGACTGGAATTTGCCATGGAAGGGCACCGTTTCTTCGACCTGGTCCGCTGGGGAGAAGCCGCAGCAGTATTAAATGCTTACCTGAATGAAGAAAAAACGAAGCGGGACTTCCTGGCCAATGCCCGTTTCACCGCAGGAAGAGATGAATATTATCCGATCCCGCAACGGGAGATCGATTTTACCGGCGGAGGATTGTACAAACAAAATCCGGGGTATTAATACAACCGTCACATCGGACGCAGTCGGGGTGTTTTTCAAGGCCGGAACCTCTCGGCTGCGCTACCGAAGACGTTTTTACTCTGCGGTTCTTTGTGAATTCTCTGAGCAACTTTGTGTGATAGCTATTTCACAGAGATACACAGAGGTTTCGCGGAGTTTCACAAAGAGTACTCATTTAATAATTAGCTTAATGTCATCCCTATTTATGCATTTGCTAAAAATGTTAAGTTTCGGAATGACTATAAAAACAGGGAGATCGAATTCAGACTTCCCATATTTAATTTTTCGTAATTTGTAACGGCAAACCTGCCTGAAAACCATAAAAGTGAATAAAGAAAAAAAACTCAGGGTAATATCTTACGGTGAAGTGTTGTGGGATTGTTTTCCGGACCACAAAAACATCGGCGGAGCACCGCTTAATGTAGCTATGCGTATGCAGTCCCTCGGATGCCATGTAAGCATGATAAGCGGCATAGGCCGTGATGACGACGGTAAAGAAATAAAATCATACCTCGAAAAGAACGGGGTCAATACCAAAGGAATTGCCGAAATAGAAAACCACTCCACCGGCACGGTACAGGTAACCCTCAACGATCGTGGTTCCGCCACATATGAGATAACTTACCCTTCGGCCTGGGATAAAATACCATTTACCGATACGGCAGAAAAACTGGTCAATACTTCCGACCTTCTGGTATATGGCAGCCTTGCATGTCGTGACGAGGTAGCTAGGAATACCTTACATAAATTACTGTCCGGAGACATCCGTAAAGTATTCGATGTCAATTTAAGGAGTCCGCATTATACTATGGACACCTTAAAAGACCTGATGGACAAAGCCGATTTTATAAAATTCAATGATGACGAACTCTATGAGATCTCGGAAGCATTGGGTTCTCCCTACAAATCCCTGGAGCAGAATATGGAGTATATGGCGGAAAAAACCAATACACCGTCCGCATGTGTAACCAAAGGCAGGCACGGTGCGGTATTACTTCACCAAGGAAAGTGGTACTATAACAGTGGTTATAACATCAGGGTAAAAGATACGGTAGGCGCAGGCGATTCTTTTCTTGCCACATTACTTACCCACCTGTTCCATCACAAATCCCATCCGCAGAAAGCCATACATTTTGCATGTGCCATGGGTGCATTGGTAGCGGAAAGCGAAGGTGCCAATCCCGTTATAAGCCGGGAAAGGATATCCGCCTTAATGGTAAGGTAGAAATATTTTTATCCGGCTATACTTTCTTTTTCCACAGGTTCATAAGAAGGCATTTTCCTTTCGAAAATGTCTTCTATGCATTTTATTTCATCGGCATAGATCGTCTTTTTACGCATAGCGAAGTAAAGCGTATTCTCTATGGGTGTTTTTCCTTCCCAAAGCAATTGGATATTCCCTTTTTCTATCTCATCCATACACAGAAAATCGGGAAGTACGGCAAGGCCTTTCGCCCTGCTCAGGCAACGCACGATAGACGTCTTGTTCGGAACAATATAATTACATTTAAAATCGGGATGTTTATTGAAATTCACATTCCAGAACCTCTGCAGATTTTCCATATCGCCCGTAGTCCCGTACCATGTCTGGCACTTCAGCCACTCTTCCAGGCGGCCGCGTTCTCCTGTAAGCAGTTCTTCAAAACCGTCCACGTCCGTATCCCTTCCTGCCACAAGTACTATTTTCTCTTTGGAAAAGGCCCGGTAATCTATATTCTTATCCTGACCTTTACGGGAACTTATCACCAGGTCGAGTATTCCTTTGTCCAGGTCATTGAGGGCATCCTTGTATTCCACAAACTTGATAATAACATCAAAAGGTAAAGTGGAAATAAACGGTTCCACAGTATACTGAAAGGTTTCCATACACATGCCTACACTAATGGTAGGTTTATCCTTTTCCGTACTTTTCCGGAAACACTGTTCGGCATCCTCCAGCTTGGCTATAGCCTCCTTAATATGGTTGTACAATACCTTTCCTCTCTCCGTAGGCACCATTTTTCTCGAAGAACGATCAAATAATTTATACCCCGTATAGGATTCCAGCGAACTGAGATGCAGACTTACCCCGGGCTGGGAAGCATAAAGAGCCTGCGCAGCACCGGTAAGGGTGCCTGTTTCATAAATAGCTTTAAAAGTCCTGTACCACTCCAGATTTACCATACCATAATTATTATAATTATGATACAAATATATGATTTATATTATTTTAATAATACATGAAGTAGCCATAATTTTGTCCTGTAATCTTAAAAGACATAGCAATGAAAAAGATATTCATTATTAACGGCGGACAAAAATTCGCACAATCACGTGGCCGGTTCAATGAAACCCTGACAAACATAACCCATGATTTTTTTAAATCCCGGGAAGGATTTGAAGTAAAGACCACCAATATTAACGAGAAGTATATTCCAAAAGAAGAAGCCCGGAAATTTGCCTGGGCGGATGTGATTATTTATCACATGCCTATCTGGTGGTTTCAGCTTCCCCACAAACTAAAAGAATATGTAGATTATGTTTTTGAAAGAGGAGACATCTATAATGGTGACGGCCGGTCTTCTGCCAATCCTGCTATCAACTACGGTACCGGCGGATTGCTCAAAGGAAAAAAATATATGGCTACCACCAGCTGGAATGCACCTAAGGAAGCTTTCACCCTTCCGGGGGAATTCTTTCAGCAAAAAAGCGTGGACGAAGGCATTTTATTCGGGTTTCACCGGATGAACGCCTTTATCGGACTAGAGCCGCTGGAAGGAATCCACTTTCATGATATTGTCAAGAACGGGGATATGGAAAGAGATATCACCACGTATAAGGCCCACCTGGAAAAAGTGTTTTTTCCCGTGATTTCCGGGTACAAGAGTCTGATCTCATAATACCACGTCTAAAATCCATACTATATTATGAAATCGACATGTGACCATTTAGAACTATAAAAATAAACGCATGAAAAAAAGCTTATTATCCCTGGCACTGGGAGGCCTGGGTATCGGGGTTACCGAATTTACCATTATGGGAATGCTGCCCGATGTATCCAAAGATCTCGATATTTCCATCCCGGTAGCGGGTTATCTTATTTCGGCCTATGCATTGGGAGTGGTGATCGGAGCGCCACTGTTGGTGGTAAGTATGGACAGGTTTTCCCCAAAGAAAGCACTGGTGTTGCTCATGGTTCTGTTCACCCTGTTCAACGGATTGTCCATTATTGCTCCGAACTATGAACTTCTCCTGCTATCCAGGTTCGTATCCGGGCTTCCGCACGGGGCTTTCTTCGGGATAGGATCCGTCATGGCCAGCAGGCTTGCAGACAAAGGCAAAGAGGCACAAGCCGTAGCCTTCATGTTCTCCGGACTTACCATAGCCAACCTGCTTGGTGTTCCGCTGGGCACCTATATAGGACATCACTTTTCCTGGCGTTATACCTTTCTGCTAATCACCTTTATCGGGCTGGTTACCATCCTGGCACTGCGGTTCTGGATGCCTAAGACGGAACCGAGGAAAAATACCGGGAATCCCTGGAAAGACTTTGCCATTTTCAAAGATGGTAATGTTTGGTTTATGGTGCTTATATTTTCCGTGGCTCCGGGAGCACTTTTCGCATGGATAAGTTATATAGCGCCCTTGATGACGGAAGTATCGGGCATTGCCGAGAATCACCTGCCCTACATCATGATCCTCGCAGGATTCGGAATGTTTGTGGGGAACCTGATCGGCGGAAAACTCTCCGATGCCTTTTCCCCGTCTGCAACCGTTATTACCGTACTGGGGTTCCAGATAATATGCATGGTTCTGATCTATTATACCGCATCCTACTCCTGGGCTTCGCTGGCCATGACGTTTCTTACAGGAGTAGCCACCTTTGCCATTGTTCCCCCGCTTACCGTATTATTGCTCAATTCGGTAAAGAGCGAAGCGGAAATGCTGGTGGCCTCCCTGGGCCCGGCCTGTTTTAATATTGCAAATGCACTGGGAGCGTTCCTCGGTGGCATTCCCATAGATATGGGTTATGGCTATACTTCCCCGGAGTGGGTTGGCGTTGCCATGGCTGCGGCGGGCATCGCCATTTCACTCTTGTTCCTGAGGCGAAACAAAAAGCTGAAATACGCAGTGGAAAACAAATAATTCGCAAATCTGAAAATATTACCATGAAATATATAGAACTTTCCCTTTTCAAAGGGCACAGGGTGGGAGAGTATACCACCAAAAACAGGATCGTTATGCCTCCCATGACCAGGTCCAGGGCGGCAAAAGGTGAAGTGGCTACTGACCTTATGGCCCGATACTACAGCCAGCGGGCATCCGCAGGACTTATTATTTCCGAAGGTACGCAGATCAGCAAACAGGGACAGGGTTATGCCTGGACTCCCGGAATATATACACCGGAACAGGTGAAAGGCTGGAGAAAGGTTACCGATGCCGTACATGAAGCAGGCGGATTGATCTTTGCCCAGTTGTGGCACGTAGGCCGTATTTCCCATACGTCCCTGCAGCCCGATAACGGAGCTCCCGTTTCTTCATCTTCCCTGGTTGCTGAAGGTGTTAAGGTCTTTATCGATCCCGAAGGCAAAGGCGCTGAAAACGGGATGGGTGAAATGGTACAGCATTCCACGCCAAGGGCGCTTACCACTCCGGAAATCCGGGAGGTCATACGGGATTACGCAAAAGCTGCAAAAAATGCCATGGAAGCCGGTTTTGACGGTGTGGAACTTCACGGAGCCAACGGATATCTCATTAACCAGTTCATAGACTCACAGGCCAATAACCGGACAGATATATACGGCGGCTCCCTGGAAAACAGGTTGCGCTTCCTGGATGAAACCGTTCAGGCCGTTACTGCCGCCATAGGGAAAAAGAAGGTAGGAGTGCGCCTTGCTCCCCTTACTACCCTGCAGGGTGCGGTAGATGACAACCCGGAAGAGACCTATACGGCAGCAGCAAAAATCCTGAATAAAAGGGGGATTGCTTATATACATATAGCGGAGGCTGACTGGGATGATGCTCCTTTAATGCCGGTATCTTTCAAAAAAGCATTGCGCAAAGTGTTTGCCGGAACCATGATCTATTCCGGCAAATACACCCGGGAAAAAGCCGAAACCGCACTCGCTGAAGGATGGGCGGATATGATCGGCTTCGGACGCCCGTTCATTGCCAATCCGGATCTTCCGTATCGCCTGGAGTATAATATACCTTTTACCCAGGGGGACCCTTCTACGTATTTCGGAGGTGGGTCCAAAGGATATACGGACTATCCTTCAGCCGGGAAAACCCAGGAATAAGTACAAACCTCTTAATTGAAAAAACGATGAAAACATTTTCAAAAAGAAATACTGCAGCAAGATTTATCGCTTTCTTCCCGATGCTTTTCTCCTTCGTTTCACATGCCCAGGGAACACAAGGGATTGATGCGGAGCGCCTGAAACAAATCGATTCTTTTGTTCACAGGCATATCGCAGACAAACATATTCCCGGTGCAACGGCACTTATTATCCGAAATGGAGAAGTGGTGTATAACAAGGCTTTCGGCTATGCCGATACGGAAAGCGGGAAGAGGATGCAGACCGATAACATTTTCCGTATTGCATCTCAAAGCAAGGCTATTACCAGCCTTGCTGTGATGTTACTCTGGGAAGAAGGGAAGTTTTTGCTGGATGACCCCGTTTCCATGTATATACCGGCTTATGAAAATATGACAGTCCTGAACACTTACAATGAAAAGGATACGACGTACACCACCTCCCCGGCAGAAAGACAAATTACCATCCGGGACTTGCTGAGGCACACCTCGGGTATTGCCTATCCGGCTGTTTTCAGTGACAAACGGATGTGGGCCATTTATGAAAAGGCAGGTATCCCCAGTGGTATCGGGTCTGCCGGTTCTACTATAAAAGAAAAAATGGAACTCCTGGCCAGAGTACCCTTACAACATCAGCCCGGCGAAGCTTTTACCTATGGTATCAATACCGATCTCCTCGGGTACCTGGTGGAATTATGGAGCGGGCAGACTTTTGACAACTTCCTTCGCAAAAGGGTATTCGAACCATTGGGAATGGAGGACACGTATTTTCATATTCCGGAAGAAAAACAATCGCGCCTGGTTACCCTATACGAAAGTACTCCCAAGGGACTGGAAAAGGTAACCAGTTCTATTTACGAAGGTGTAAATCCCCTCTTCCCCAATCAGAAAGGAACTTATTTTTCGGGAGGTGCCGGACTCAGCTCCACGACTTCGGACTATGCCAGGTTCCTTACTCTTTTCCTCAATAAAGGGACCTACAACGGAAAAAGACTGTTAAGCCCCAAAACAGTAGAACTTATGCTTACCAACCAGCTAACCCCCGAAATGCGTATTTCCCCCTACCCTCCGCAACCGGATGATTTTCAGTTCGGACTGGGATTTGCCCTGGAAACCGAAAAGAACGATTACCTGTCACCCTTTTCTATCGGTACTTTTAGCTGGGGAGGCGCATTTAATACACATTACTGGGCAGACCCGGAGGAAAATCTTATAGGAATACTTTTTACCCAGGAATACCTGTCCCCCTATTGGCGTATAGGTGATGAATTTGAAACACTCACTTACCAGGCAATTTCCCGGTAGTTCTGATACTCACATAAAACTGCCTTCCCCCACCTTAACAGGGCTTCGGAAGGCAGCTCAGCATGAAGACTCCGGTTTTAAGGGGCAAACAGGTCCCTTAATCTTTAATAAAGTGCTTTGTTTTTTCTTCTCCGTTCACATAAAAACGGATGATATATTGTCCGCTCTTCAATGATGAAACATCCACTGCTTCATCCGGTCTTACGGTCTTAACCGGCATAACCTTACGCCCGGCCATGTTATAAATGGCCACTTCGGTCTTTTCGGAATCAAACTGCAGACGCAGGTCTCCCGAAGAAGGATTGGGATAAAGTATAGTTGCATCTTCCTTTTCTTCGGCCTTTTCTGTTTGAACAATAATTGTTTGCCCAGAAGCATACAGTTGATTTCGCGGTATGATCTCTTTGGGCTGGGAATCACTGGACCACCGCAGCCTGCAATTGGCCCCGCCGTAATTTTCAAAATATTCCAGTCGTATGTCGTATTTCTGTCCGGCTTCCAGGGTAATAGTACCGAAGTATTCCACATCCCAGTCATCTATCCAGGCATCGATAATAAGTTCGCCGTCAATCCATAGTCTCCTGCCGTTATCACTGGTGATGTAAAATGTGTATTCCCCGGAATACCTGGGTTCTACTTTTCCGTTCCATCGTATGGAATAGTCGTCTACATCCACACCAGTTCCCGGGGAACCTTCGCCCCAGTCAAAATCGATTGAGGGGTCTGTCCTGGAAAAAACGAAAGTGTCGAACTCCATACCGTTGTAATAATCTCCCGTGAGCCCGTCGCCATTACCCACTGCCGGAGCAGATACAAGTTCCCACTTTGCAGAAGCCTGACCGGTATCGGTATATTGTACTACACTGGCTTCCGATGATGTACTTTCATCTTCAGCGGCAATGACCTTACCACTGTGTACGGCAATAAATTTGTAATTGCCCCCCTCACGAACAGCAATAAACTGCTGGTTACGGGCTTCATAGTTGGTTCGCTGTGAAATATTAGTACCGTCGTCCAACCCGGATTGTTCCACATCCAGGCATTTGGCACTGTGATATACCGTAATGGTATATACTCCGTTACCCATGTGTTCCAGGTTAAAGGTCTGGTTGGCCTGGTTATTTTCGTGCCATAATTGTACATTCACCCCGTCCGACACTCCTCCGAGCCCTCCCCGGACATCCATAAACAACCCGCTGTTTATGTTTTTGAGAGAATAGGTGCCTTCCAGTTCCGTATCTCCGTCGGCCATTACCTTGAGAGAACTCACCTTATTTTTCCAGTTGCCGAAGCATCCCCGGTTGGTATTGATCTCTTTGGACGCCCCTCCGAAGTTATCTTCTTCGTACAGCACCGCTTTATATCCCCGGGCAATTTTCAGTGCTGCGATCTCTTTTTCCCGGAATCCGCGGAGTTCCAGGTCAGCCAGTTTGTATTCTCCTATGGGAAGTTCTGCATGAAAGCCTTTAAAACCACATTTTTCATAAAATGTCACCGGCCCTTTGGAGCTATCCGGGCGGCTGTAAAGCTGTCCCTTCGGCACAATTTCACGCATCTGGGAGATGCTTTCCCATTCCAGGTGACAGAAGGCATCATCGCTGTCTTCAGCGTATTCGAGTAAGATATCATATTTCTCCCCGGCAGCCAGGGTTATCGTACCGCTTCCGGTCTGTGCACCCCTTGAATCGTAGGCATCCATAAGTACCTCTCCGTTTACGGTAAGTCTCACGCCATCGTCCGACTGCACATAAAAAGTATATTCTTCATCATATAAAGGCTGTACCTGCCCGGACCATTTCACGGAGAACTGATCGGTCCCCAGTTTTTCCACATCGGGAGAACCGGTTCCCCAATCAAAATCGACATTCGCATCGGTCTGACTGTACCTGAGTTCGTTCCGGTTATATCCATCGTAATAATCTGCCCTGAGCCCATTACCGGTACCCACCTGTAATCCGCCGAGATTTTTACGGATAAGCCACACGAACTCGTCCGGTGCCACTACCCGTACGTTGGGTCCCAGGTTCTCGATACATTCCAGCACATCGTCCACTCCCCTGGACCAAACGTGAACGGGGATGAGGCTGTAACCATCCTCGGAATAAATGTCGGTAGATGCCTGATTGAGTTGTTCAGCAAGTGGCCCGGGAGAAGAGAGGGTCCCCCATAAGGTATACCTGCCACCAATGGATGGTTTTCCGTTATACCAGTCTATTTCCCCCTGCCTTCCGGTATAATTGGCCCCGTAGCTGTAATAGAAGAGGGCATCTATATTATCCTGTCTGAGATAGGCTGACGGGTCATTATCACTATCATCCGCATCGATGATATTTACGATCCTCAGGTCTGCCTTTTTCATATAGCGATTCAGCAATTCGCTTTCCGCTTCAAGATCGGCATCCGGATATCTTCCCGGCAGGTGGTATCCTCTTCCGGAAGGCCCTGCGATGAGCACATTCCGGCCTTCGGATGTGGTAAGACAGTTATCCACATATTTTTCATAGACCACGGGGGCGAGTTCCGCAAGTGCGGGAGAAATCGTCCACCCGAGGTTAACGCGGGCACGATTCGGATTGTTCCAGCTGGTGGGACTATCGTGTGAACCGAGAAGCCACTGTACGTTATCGCCGTCGGAAATGACAAAGCATACCGTATGAACATCCGGGACTACTTCAAAGGCCTTCACCGGTTCTTTCTGACGGAATGTTTCCTTAGTCGCGGGAATATTGGTGAGGGTTGACATATTAGGGCCCCAATCGGACGGGTGTATCACCGCGGAATTCAGGGACAATTGTTCTACCGTCTCATATTCCTGAGGGCCCCAGCCGAAATAGGTGGCTCCTTTGTCCATCCGGCTATACACGTTATTGGCCAGTGTTCCGGAAGGCGAATCGTCCCAGAACTGGAAAGCTCCTGTGAATGCGCTGTAATCTCCCAGGTGATATACCCGGTCGTCAGAACTCTGCTGATAGGATGCGATGGTGGTGCTAAAAAGATCCCCGTAATTGGCAAGCGCCCAGGATTCATCCTTGTCCCTTACATCCAGTAGTTTTTCGAGTCCCGCACTTATGGCGGTCTGCTCTATATCCGCGGGGATGGCCACGGCATTCATTACACCGGCCAGGGAGATGGCTACATTGGTAGACCTGTCTTTCGGATTACAAAGGATATATCCGTCCAGCCTGCCGGCAAAATGTTCCAGTAGTGCGGGGAAATCCGTGTAATATGTATCATCCACCGTTATTCCCGTATTCTCCACAAGACCCCTGTGACCGTAAATATCCCTGAGTATTTCCGGTTTGTCTTTGGCAATTACCCCCATAAGGGTCTGAAGGGCAATAATTTCCGAAGGGGCATAGTTCTCCGAAGTGAGGAACAAACGATCCGGCACGGCTGAAAACGGGTAAGGGCTCCCTTCCACACGGGGCACTGTTTGTGCCGCAACACATAGCACGGATGAAATCCCGGCCAGGATGCTGTAGATTAATTTTCTGTTCATGGTGTCATTTCTGTTTGGTTAATTTTACAATTTGAGGGCAAAAAGGATTTATGAGCACCGATAACTGTTTCCCGGCCGGAATCAACTATCCGGTATTATATTATTTCTTCCATTCTTCTTCCAGCAGTTTTATAAAATAGCCTCCTACTACGCTTCTGGCCTGGAACCCGCGGACATCCCCGCTAGATGTAAAATGCCAGTCACTCATGGGCACCCTGTCCTTACTTTCTGTGGCAAAAACGTGCACAGGATCTGCGAGTTTCATAAACCCGGACTTCGAATCCGTCAGTGTCGCCGTCCACAATATCCAGTCCGATTTGGTGTAGTCGGACCTGCTGTCCAGGGGCAGACCGTACTTGTTCTGGTTCTTCAGGTAAAAGGCTATTTCTTTCCGATAGACTTCTTTCGGGAACAGATCAAGGTCAAGTACTTTATCCCAGACGAGATTGTATTTCTGGCTCCAGGTGTTACTGTCGTCGAACGTAAGCGCATAATGATCTCCCGCATCGGCGAGTTCCTGCCATTTCCCGGTCATTTCTTTGGCCATTGCCGTATATTTTTCAGCTACATCTTTATATCCCAATTGATCGGCAAGATACCCGTAACACCCGAGGGCTACTATCGCTTTTACGGACAGGTTGGCGTTTCTCGCCAGGTGTCCGGCAAAATCATCCGTACACAACTGGTTCCCGGGATCAAAGCCTTTATCTGCCAGGTAATTGGCCCAGGTGGTAAGCGTTTCCCAGTGCTTTTTGGCATAACCGGCATTGCCTTCAGCCCTTGCTATGGCCGCCGTGAGAATAATCATATTTCCGGATTCCTCAACGGGCATGGGTTCTCCGTATACCACCCCGTTCGCTTTGGGATATGTACCTATATCATGGGCAGGGAAAGGTTCTTTATACCTTCCGCTTTCAGAATAGTAAAAAATCCCGGTAAGCATACCTTCCATAAGTTCAGGATTGTACAGGAGAAATAGCGGTGCGGACGGGTAGGTCACATCAACGGTATTGATACAACCGTTACTGAAATTCTCTTTGGAAAGGAACAATACCTCACCGTCAGGGCTCTCTACCAGCTTATGAGCCGCAATACTCTGCCGGTAACCGATCTCGCATATCTCAGCATATTTCTCACCCCCTGCCGCCACGGCTTTCTGACGCAGATCGCTGTCAAATGCATCACATTTTTCCATGACGTCTTCGTACCGGAAATAGGCTTTTTCCAATTCGTTCTGAAAGGTATTTTTCCCGTCTTTATTCCACCACGGGCGCAGGTTCTGCCCGAAATACTGGATAGAATAGATATCGTCATAGCCAAGCAGGATCAGGTGTTCCTTTTCGGAACGGATCTCTTCTTCGGGAAAAACGGTGTTCAGCATCAGTTGCTTTCCTTCCTTTACCTCCCCTGAAACCGTATTTCCGGAGATGAAATTTTCCGCGGCTTCCGTGGCAGGGGAAACATATTGTGTTGCTTTTGCGGCACCCGGGGCGGCAACATACATATAGCCCCAGTCAATACGCAGGTTATCTCCCTTTTTCTCCAGGACAGGTTGTTCTGTGGTACCTGCTTTCAGGTATGAGAGGTTTTCCGTGGACGATTTTTCCGTAGTCATCAACTGGCCGGGTACATTGGATGCTACTGCAGAAGAAGCTCCGAAATATACCTGCACTTTATGAGCCTTGCCATCTTTAGGCGTAGTTTTTACGGAAATATAGGATACCGGTCGGGCAAAAAGGGTGAGATCGTCCATAAGCAAAGGAGAGGTAAACGTAAGGTCTACGTCTACCGGACCGCATTCCAAAGTATATGTGGTTTGTGTTGCAGAAAGATTCAGAGCTTTTTGCCTGGCTGCAATGGCTTTGTCTTTCGGAACTATTTTTTCCACGATACCTGCATCCAACCATTGTCCGCCTGCTGTATTCCGTATGTGAATAGCCAGCACATTTCCTTTTTTCTTTAGTTTTTTCCGGACCTTTTCCGGGATGTCATAGTATTTGAATTCGTTATTCCAGCATTCGCAATCGTATACCGGCTCTCCGTTGATATATACTTTTACGTTATCATCATGACGGAGTTTCAGCAATATTTCTTCCGAAGGGACGGCAGAAAGGTCAAAGGTACGCCTGTACCAGAGGGCTTCACTCTTCCAGGAAGTCCCGGCCTGATCGTTATCCCCGAAAGGGGCAGAGGATACAGACCAGTCCGAATCGTTATAGCCGGGTTGTTCCCAGCCTTGTCCGGGGTTTTTCTCCGTACTTTTTACTTCATAGGCTTCACTGTCTGAAGCGGGAAGTACATCTTTATAATTTACACCTTCTTTTCCCAGGAAACGGTATGTTTTCCCGTCTACTTTCACAAACCCCAGCAGGGATTGATCGGTTCCTGTCCAGTGCGTGGTGGGCGTGGAATTTACCTCGTCGGCAAATGACCAGATACTAAAATAAGGATCGTGTGTTATAAGGGGATATGCAGGTGCCTGCCTTTGCTGGGCATAACCGGCCTGGAAAAACAAGATGGTAAACAGGATCTGAATTAATTTTTTCATCACGGTGATTTTAGATGGAGTTATCTGGTTATTCTAATTATCGGTTGTTGAAAAACTATATATGGAAACGGTATGGTATTCCTCATCGGGATCTAATATTATCGACGGGAAATCCGGCTGGTTCGGGGCATCGGGGAAGTGCTGGGTTTCCAGGGCGAATGCCGTACGGAAGTCGTCTTTGGTCCCGCTTTTGAAAGTATTCTTTCCCTGCATGAAGTTACCGCTGTAAAACTGTATCCCGGGCTCTTCCGTATAGACATTCATGGTAATACCCGTTTTGTCCCCTATGATCGTAGCGGCATGGTTCATTCCTTTTGCTTTAGTATTGTTCAATACAAAATTGTGATCGTAACCGTCTCCGTTCTTTAATTGTTCATTTTCTTCTCCGATACGCTCCCCTATGGTGTGAAATTCCGAAAAATCGAAAGGAGTCCCTTTTACGTCCTTTAGCTCTCCTGTAGGAATAAGGCCTTCATCTACGGGGGTAAATGCATCCGCATAAAATTTCACACGGTGTTCCAGAATAGTCCCATTCCCCTCGCCATTGAGGTTAAAAAAAGCATGATTTGTAAGATTAACGGGGGTAGGCTTATCGGTTGCTGCTTCATATTCCATTTTCAGACTATTATCTGCCGTAACGGAGTAAGTAACTTTCACCTCAAGATTCCCGGGGAAGCCTTCTTCCATATCGGGAGAAGTGTAATGCAGTACCAGGGTCTTGTCATCCGGTTGTTCTGCTTTCCAGACTACATCCTGGAACCCCTTGTTACCGCCGTGTAACGAATTTTCTCCGTTATTTACGGGAATAGTGTACTCTTTACCTTCCAGTGTGAATTTTCCTTTGGCGATACGGTTCCCTACCCGGCCTATTGTTGCGCCAAAATAGGGTTCCGTGGAATTGATAAAATCACCCACATTGTCAAAGCCTATCACTACATCGGTCATTTTCCCGTTTTTATCCGGTACCCACAACCCCACCAAACGTCCCCCATAATTGGTAAAGGCGGCTTTTATCTTATTGTTCTTTATCCGGTACAGACCTACCTGCTTACCATCCAGGATCGTATCGAAGGCTTTTTCCCGTAACTCGGCCTGACCGGTATCTTCCGGTGTTTTCGCCGTGGTCTCTTTTTTATTGGTTTGTTTGCAGGCTGTTAAACTTACAGCCAGGGTTAAGATAATATACAGATTAATTTTTTTCATGATTTTTATGTTAGTTGTACAGTTTTTCCTGGTTTTGTCCGGCAACTCATACAGACCGACATTAACAGGAGAAATACAGAAAGCTTTCGGCACATAAAAATCAGCTTACTTTTTGTTATTCAGTTTTTTTATCAGGTCCGCTTCATCCTGCCGGTACGGGGTGCCATCCTTTCGGAATACATCGTGAAACCATTCGACGGGTTCTTCTCCGCTTTCTATCGGGGTATTCCAGGCATAAATGGTATTCGTTTTGCCGTTGACCAGCCCCCAGTTTATCGCCCCTATGTTTTCCTCTTTCAGCATTGGCATAATATTGGCAAACCTGCTGTTCCTGGTACGGGCCATATACTCGGTACAGATCATCGGGCGTCCGTGGCTTTTCAGCAATTCCAGGACCCTCCGGTGATCTTCGGGATCGCCGTAATTGTGATAGGTAATAATGTCGGAATGCAATGCCTGAAAAGCCCCGAGGTCCGTTAGACCCCACGACCATAAACCGGCCGATACCGGTTGGGAAGGATTCACTTCACGCGCCCATTCAAACACATTTTTGAGTAACGGCAACGATTCGTTTCCTTTCCCTTCATTTCCCGGTTCGTTGTAGAGATCCCACAACAGGATACGTTTATCATCTTTAAAGGTATTGATAATATCCTTGACGTATTTTTCCAGTTCCGGAAAATTCTTTTCTTCTCCGGAAGCGGGATCACCGGGATCCTGTACCCAACCGGAATTATGAGTACCTGTTTTTGGTTCGGGCTGTTTGCCGATCTTCGGGGTTTTGTCCCATACATCGTCAAAGATGACAAACATAGTCTTTATAGCATGTTTATTGGCAATATCCAGGTACCGGTCCACCCGCTTTTTAAAACCTTCGGGATCGGCTTTATAGGCCAGGCTATGCAGATAGACCCGCATAACATTCATCCCTATGCTTTCGGCATATCCCAGTTCACGGTCTATGAGTTCGGGACTGAAAGTCTTTTCCTGCCACATCTCTAGCTGGTTTATAGCGTTACTGGGGATAAAATTGGCTCCATTGATCCAGTCGTGCTGTTTATACCACGCTTCGGCCTTCTCTATGGACCATCGTTCTCCCTTTTGCTGTGCCACAGCACTGCATATCATACTTAGGAATAGTAATAGTGTTAACGGATATATTTTCTTCATGCTTAAAATATTTATTATAAAATTGATCTTGCTATTTTATATACCGAGTGCTGTTTCATTCAGAAACCGTTTAAATTTTAAGGTATTCATCAGAATTCCAATTTTTCCACCGGTGAAAAGATAAGGCTTTCTACTCCACTGATCTTTACTCCTATACGTGCAAACACATAATTCCTGGTATTGTCATCGGGAATTTCCGCCGAAACCTCAATGGCATTAAGGTCTGCCGTATCGGCATTGGCATTTGCATAATTTTCCAGATCATTGTCCGAAACAAAAGCCGTATTATTGAGATAGAGTGTTACGCGCTCCACTTCCCTGGCCTCCTCTCCGGTTATAATCTGTCTTATGCTACACCTGGCATTAACCGTATTGCCGGAAAGGGAAAACTCCGTATTTTCTACCATAAAATAAGGCTTTACATCCACATCGAGCGTTTTTTCTCCATTCAGGGTAAAAAAGATAGTATCCCGCTGTTCTTCATTTATGATTTCCGTCTGAAAAGGGCCTGCATTATTAACAAAGACCAGTTTATAGTCCCCATGGAATGTTTTTATACTGAAAGAGCCGTCCTGGTTTAACGGAACCTCAATTGGTCCCGGGTCCCCGTATCCCGGCTGCCATAACTGAAATCTCACCTCGCCGTGCCTTACCTGTACCGGTTCTCCTTCATAGACCACCCGCCCGCTGAAAAAGGTATCCGGTTCGTCAAAATTATCGACACCGCAGGAAGTGAATATCCCGCATACACAGAGACATATCCAATAATATTTAAATTTTAGTGTTTTCATCTTTGCCGTTTTAGTGGTTAGGGTTTTTTACAATCTTAGGGTTGTTGTTCAGCACATCCTGGGCGATCTCGGAATAGTAATTTCCAAACCGGAAGCGATCGGAAGCGGTTACACGGCTTGGTCTGACAATCTTGTAGATATACTTTTCATGATCTGCATTTCCGGGATTGTACACTTTATAAGGCCATATTCCATAGGGCTGTGTCTGCCGTTTGGTAGCGCTTCCTATATTTTGTGTGATCCCAGATTCCGTAATCTCCGAACCGTCCATTACCAGATGGGCAATCCGCCAGCGCTTCAGGTCAAAAAAGTACAGGCCCTCAAAGGCGAGCTCCACATACCGTTCGTGAGCTATCCTGTCAAAGGTTATATCTCCGGGGGTAAGCGGTACGGTAATCCCGGCTCTCTCCCGGACCCTGTTCATATAATCCGCCGCCACATCGGACTGGCCGAGTTCAAAAGCAGCTTCGGCAGCATTTAACAGCACTTCTCCGAAGCGGTAACGGATAAACCACACATCGCTCATTACCCCACGTTGCCCCGAACCATCCTTGGGGTCCTGGTATTTCCGGATATAAAAGCCGGATTGTGCCACGTGTTCCAGTCCGTCAATAGGCCCGTCAAAACCAACAACCTGCACGGAAGTACCGTCAACATCCTTGCTTTGCCCCCTGGAATCTCCACTGATTACGGAACCGTCGGGCATTTGTATTCCGGCAAAAATATCCACCTCCCTGCCTTTAAAGGACGAACCGGGTACAATTACAGTACCTTGCAGGCGCGCGTCCCGGTTTTCGAAGATATCTCCTATGTTATCGTAGGCGATATATGCTCCGGAGGCATCTTTATTGGGCAACGGTGCAAATTCTCCCTCCAGGGTTTCAAAAGATTGTACGAAATTCAGTGAAGGGTTTATGCGCCCTCCCTCTTCTTCTTCGGCGCCAAACCGGGGTTGGTTGGATATGGTAAAACCATGCCTTTTGCCGGTTTGTAATTTGTAGTCTTCTACAAAAATAGCCTCGGGATTGCTGGCCTTATCGTAAAAGATACTGGCAAAATTATCTGCCAGGTCGGGTTTCTTCTGATACAGTGCATAAGCTCCCGCTTCTCCGTCTATAATTCTCTGTGCTGCCTGCAATGCGGCAGTATAATAACCATTCGCCCTGTCTGCCGGAATGCCTACTTCTCCACCCGGCAGCGATACCTGGGGGATTGTGGACCCGTATTTGGCTATGGAACCGGCATATAATGCCGCCCTGCATTGCATGGCAAGGGCTGCACCCATGCTGGCCCGTGATTTGGAATTTACGTCATCGGGAAGCATTTCCATGATCTCTTCCGCCTCTGCAATAACAAAATCATATATGGCTGCTTCGGTTTCCCTCGGATGCTGGAGATATGTAGGATCTCCGCTGTAATCGTACTCCATAGGTTCGAGAATAAGCGGAACACCTCCCATACGCTTTACCATAGTAAAATAATACGAGGCCCGTAAAAACCTGGCTTCTGCAATAAAACGGGTTTTATCTTCTTCTTCCAGACCTTCCGAATCCGTAACTCCCTGTATAAAAATATTGATATCGCGGATGTAACCGTAATCCCATGTGCGCCAGTCACCATATCCCCATCTATTGTTCTGAAATGCCCCGTAACTCCCGTTATCGGACCAGAAAGCCATATTAAAACCGGAGAGCGACTGCCAGGACTCCACCGTTCCGAAATCATAATACCGGTTATACAGGTCCGCAAGAATAGACAAGGTCAGTTCCGGACTGTTATAGGCTTTATCCGTAGGGATGATCTGTGTGGGTTCGCGGTTCAGGAAATCATCGTCATTGCAACCACCTAACCATAAAGTCAATGCTATCAGGGTATATATATATTTTTTCATCTCTGTTCTTTTGCTTTATAATGAAATATTCACACCTAAGTTCACAAACTTATTCGGAGGGTATTGTAACCCGTTGGTATCTGCTATTTCCGGATCCACTCCAAATTTGGACAGGTTATCTATGGAAAACAGGTTATACCCGTTTATATAGAACCTCATTTTCTGCACACCGAATTTGTCCAGGAGAGCTTTGGGAAGCGTGTAACCGAGTTCAAGTGTTCTTGCCCTTATGTAGGTTACATTGTGCAGCCAGAATGTGGAATTCCTGTAGCTGCTGTGTCCGCCGTGATTATAGCGAAGCGGCGGGTACTTGCCGGATATCCATTCGCTCTCCGTGTCGAAAGGATCGGCACGGTGCCAGCGATCCAGCAATATCCGGTTAAGTGCCCCTTCGTTCTGGTAAGGGACCCTCGTTTCATGCTCCTGATTCCAGGAATACCCTGAAGCCCCGGAGAAATCTGCGGTAAGGTCAAAGCCTTTATACGCCATCCGGAGGCTGAACCCGAAATTGACATTAGGATTAAACGAGGTGTATCCGATAGGTCTCTCGTCATTACCGTTAATATATCCGTCACCATTAAAATCCTTATAGATAATATCGCCCGGCAACAAAGTGGAATTTCCCTGTCCGTCTATATTTACCGGGTAGTTATCGATCTCTTCCTGGTTTTGAAACTGTCCTATGGCCGTAAGCCCCCAGAAAATATTTTCATATCTGCCTTCCCGGCGGTTCCGGTATTCCTGAAGGGCATTGGCATACCGCGGCTTATAGCTATCGAGGAACTTGCTCCTGGAAACCGAAGCATTTCCGCTAACCGTAAAAGTGAGTTCTCCGAAATTTCCGGAATAGGCCAGTGCCCCTTCTATACCATAACGGGCATCGCTGTTTACATTTTCATCCGGAAGGCCGTAACCTACTTCACTGGGGATCAATATATCATATTTCCGTCCCCTTAACCCGGTACGTTTTCTGTAGAAATATTCGAAAGACCCGCTCAGTTTACTGTCGAACAGGTAGAAATCCGCTCCGATGTTGGTTATCTTACTTTTGAACCAGCTAAAATTGGTTATGGGTATTCCCCGGTTTCGCGAACCTACTACAACATCTCCGTCCAGGATGACCTGCGACACATTGTAATTATACCCGCTCAGGTAATCATAAGCTCCCAATCCCGTAACATTCCGGTTATCATCCCCCAGGACACCATAGGAAGCACGGAATTTCAAATCATTTAAAACCGTGTTCTCCCCGAGAAAATTTTGCATAAACGGCTCGTCAGTTATACGCCATCCCCCTGATACGGAAGGAAAGAAACCGGTCCTCTTCCCGGGAGCAAACATCCAGGAGGCATCGCGCCTTCCGGACAGTTCCAGGTAATACCGGTTTTTGTAATTGTAGCTTATTCTCCCTACATAACCTATTCTTGCTTCTTCATTATCACTGTCATCAAATGTGTCCATATCCTTGAAATAGATCAGGGGAAGGTCGTTGTTATCCGGTACGGAATGCACCCACTGCCGTGTTTCGCGGTCTTCTTTTCGTTCTACCACAAAAAAGGATTCGATATTGTGGTTGCCAAAAGAATTTTTATAATGCAGCTGCCCCTGGTACAGTTGGCGGAACACTTTTTTGTTCTCCCTTTCCCGCCAGGGATTGGTACTTCCTCCCGTAACTTCATAAGTATCGGTATCCGGATGATAAGTATAAGCTTCATAAGTATATTCGTGACCATCGAGTACCCGGTCGGCAAGGTAGTAGGAATACATTCCTTTCAGGGTGAGCCCATCTATATAAGGAATATCGTATTCTCCCGTAAAATTGGTCTGGATAACCCTCCAGGTATCCAGGGCATATCCTCCGATTTCCTTATTGTGCAATGCCCAGTTCGTTTCATTATGTCCTATATCATTGAGATAATCCGGGTTATCATTAGCGTAGGGGCGCTCAAAAGGGCGGTTCCTCAGAATGGCAAAACGAGGTAACCAGTAATCGTCGGCCCCGGGAATTCCCGGATTGTCCCGTATCTCTATTCTCCCGTTGATCTGTACACCCACACGAAGACGATCGGAGATATTCGCATCTACATTACTTTGAATATTGGTCCGTTCAAACGTAAATTCATCTCCCAGCACGGACTCCTGCTTTAAGCGGGTGGCAGAAAGATAATAATTGATCTTTTCGGAGCCTCCGGAAGCATTTATATTGATATTGGTAAGCGGGGCATTTTTCTTGATAATAAAATCTTTCCAGTTAAAGGACTGATAGCCATACTCTGTACCTATCCGGTATTTTTCCAGTTCCTCCGGGGTAATGTTCGTCTGCCCGAACTGGTTGACATCGGCTTCGGCTTTCATCAGCATCCATTGGTAAGAATCGTTTACCGGTTCGGGGAACCTCGACCAGTTCTGCCAGCCGGTATACGCATTGATATTTACGGTATTCCTGGAGCCTTTCTTTCCTCGTTTGGTAGTGACTACCACCACCCCGTTTGCTGCCCGGACGCCGTAAATGGCCGCAGAAGCATCTTTCAGGACGGTAAGGCTTTCTATGTCATTCGGAGCAAGATTATTAAATTGCCCTTCATCCTGCGGCACACCGTCTATTATAAATAAGGGGGTTCCCATGTTACGGATCTGTACGGCGGCACTAGCCCCCGGCCGCCCATCGGCCATCCGAAAGGTGACTCCCGGAATCTTTCCAGCCAGGCCTGAACTCACGGTAGCACCTCCGTGTACATTCTCCATATCTTCACTGGTTATAGTAGCTATCGAGCCTGTGAGCGATTTTTTATCCTGTGCGGAGTAGCCGGTAATAACCACTTCGTCGAGTTGCTGGGCGTCTTCCTGCATGGTTATATCAATACGTGTTTTCCCGGCAACTGCTACTTCCTGTGAAATAAAACCTACGTAGGAAAAGGTAATGACATCATCTTCGGTAACGCTGAGTTCGTAATTACCATCGAAATCCGTAGAGGTCCCTTTGGGCTTATCCTTGACCAGGATATTCACGCCGGGCAATGGCACTCCTTTATCGTCAATCACGGTCCCTTCTACTGTTTTTTCCTGTGGTTTTTCTTCCGCTTTTTTTACCGGAGGGGGTATCCTGATCTTTTTTACGGCTATAGTGTTATTCTTTTGTAAAAAAGATACATGGGCTTCCCTGGAGACCATTTTCAGAATTTCGGCGACACTCCGGTTCCGGGCATCCAGGGTAATTTTTTTATGGGTATTATAGATAATTCCTTCTTCATAGAAGAAAACAAAGTCGGTCTTGCTTTCTATGGTCTTCAGGATCTGTTCTACTGACACATCCTTCACTACCACATTGATATAGACATCCCGAATGTTCTGTGAGGTCGCTTTTGATGCAAAAGCTAATCCGGAAAATGTCCAGATGCTCAGTATAACTGTGCGTAAAGTCATGATAATACACGCCTTGGCAAGATTATTTTTCATAATTTTGTGAAGATTAAGTGAAACTTCGGTTTCGTTTGGTTTCCGGCCTTCTATCAATTGCGCTAACAGTGGTAAGGAGGCCGCTTTTTTTGGTTTATATGTGCATTGTTATCCGGTTGGTTTATTCATATATCGGTGTTTTATCTGGTACAGTCTTTTCCGTTTATAATGACGGTATCCTTTGTTATTTCATATGAGACTCCCAGGGCATATCTGAAGCTGTGCAACACACTGGACAATCCCTGATTTTTATGGTCTCCGGTTATTACACATTTTTTAAGCCCTGGATTTTTAAGTATTACTTTTACGCCATACCAGCGTTCGAGCATTTTTGCCGCCTGGTCCAGGGGCGTCCTGTTAAAGGATAAAATACCGTTTTTCCACATAGCTATGCTGGCTATGTCCACTTCCCTTGTGATAAAATTCTGCTCATCTTCACGGTAGACAGCCTGCTGACTGGGGTTGAGCAATACATGCTGCTCTTCTTCGCTCTCTTTACCGGTTTCTCCTTTACTCACCTCAACCAGCCCGGTGGCTACGGAAACTTCCACTTCTTCTTCATTTTCATAAGCCTTTATATTAAAAGACGTACCCAAAACCCGGGTGGTAAGCTCACCTGTTTTCACAAGAAAAGGATGTTTTTTATCTTTCGTCACTTCAAAAAAGGCTTCCCCGCGCAGGGTCACTTCCCTGACATCGCCGGAAAAGCGATCGGGAAAAACCAGTTCGGTATTAGAATTAAGTCTCACTACCGTACCGTCGGGCAAAGTAATTGTTGCTTTTTCCCCGGAGGAGATATGCTGGGTAACCATGACCGGAGGCGGTAAAGGCTTTTCTCGGTTTTTAAAATACCAGATCCCCGAAACGGAAAGCAATAAAACCAGTATTGCCGCAACCCGGTAATATACATATCCCTGTTCCATGTCCCGGGGCCGGTGGACCCTGCGTCTCTTATCCGCTTTTTCCAGTAGTTGGTGAAAGCGGGTATCCGATACTGTTTCTCTTTCAGGATGATCCTCGTTTTTTTTTAATTCTTCCCAGTGTTCGTCCATCCATTTTCGCATCCTGCTTTCAGAACCGGATTCCTTGATCCAGTCCATCAGCCGATGGTACTCTTCCTCATTTATGGTATTTTCCCGGAATTTTTTGAATAGTATTTCTATTTCCTTCTCCCTGTTCATCTCCATGTTATGGTTTACAGTGGGCACGGTCACCAGTGTCCTCTACTCTCGCCGTCCTTCACATATACATCACACGTAGCCCGGTGTAAAGTCCCAACTTTAAAATAATTTTTTTTGACTTTTTGTGTCGCTGTCTTCCGGACTGGTATTATTCCCTTATGTTATAGGTTGGAAATTCAGTGATTCTCAGCGTTGTACATCCGTAGGGTATAAGAATAATATCTTTTAGATCTCCCGAAGATTTACTGTTATTCCAGAAGCCGGGCATAACCGGCACCCCGTTCACGTCTTTCCATTCTTCTGCTTTAACTCCCTTAAGGTGCAGTTCCACCGGGGCATTTTCAAGGTTCCAGGGATAGTTTTCTTTCAGGTCCTTCTCCACAACCTGTATATTCTCTTCAGGATTATTTATAACAGACTCCAATAAACCATAGTTCCAGTCTGCCGCAGGATAAAATTCACGGAACTCCCCGTAACCGTCTTTCCGGTCCTTTCTTTTCTCATGATGCGGTATTTTAAGAGCATACACCAAAGGCCCCCGCTCTACAGCGGCGGAAAACTCATACCACCTGGAAGTCCGTATTTTCATAGGTAATTGCAATACCACTTCATCTCCGGATTCCCATTTTCTGTCTATTATGGCAATCTGTTCCTGAATATCTGCGTTTACTTTCTCCCCGTTTACGGTAATGACGGGATTGTCCGTCCATCCGGGGATGCGCAGATGGAACGGAAAGGAGGCCGACCCGGATAATGTCAGTTTAAAACGGACCGTATCCCTGAAAGGATATTCCGTGGTTTCATGGAGTTCCAGGTCTACCCCGCCGGCAACTTTGAGTTCTGCCCGACTGGGGGCGTATTGCAGGGCTGCTACACCACCGTCCTTTGTTCCGTAAAAAAGGTTTTGAACAAACTTGGGCCAGGACTGGTGCATATTGGTTGTACAGCAGGTATAACCCGTTACCGTACCGTATACGAAATCGGTAAAATGGTGGTTATGGGTCTCAAAAGCAGCATCTATACGGTCGCTTATTTCCACCTGGTTAGCCGCCTGGAAATACTGTTTGGCCATATAATCGTCCGATGCCTGGGTAGGCAGGGCATTATAAGTAATCTTTTCCAGCAGGTCGGCAAATTCCATATCCCCGGTGATCTGTACCATACTTTCCAGCGAAAACATCATTTCGGAAACGGAACAGAACTCAATACCGCGAACCGGATTGTTGCCGTGTAAGGGCTCATCTCCCCCGTACATTCCCTGGGGCTGACCGTGAAATTGTTTTATATCCCGGAATGCTTTTTTAACGGCGCGAAGATATTTATCGTCGGTTTCTTTCTGATAACGTACTACGGGCTCCTTGATCCCTTGTGCCAGGTTTACGGTATGTATACCTCCTGGTTTGGAAAGGGTGATTTTACTTATTTCCAGGGAATCAAAAGGATAACCTTTTGTGCTCCCGAAAGACCAGGGATGTCCCGGATCGGCATCTTTGACTTCGTTGAGAAATACTGTTGTCCAGGGAAATGTCTGTTCGTGTATGAGGTCTCCGAGTTTCAGGAGGAATTCATCGCCGGTTATGTTATACAACCAATAGACCACCTGCAAATTGTCCCCTCCCCTGCGGTTGCCCCAGAACGAGAGGAAATCGAGAGGTTTTTCGGGTAGTTCTTTTAGCTGGTATTTGAAATACCTGGTAAGGGCGGTAATCACCCTCTTGTCTCCGGTAGCTTCGTAATGCTGTTTCAATATTTTAAGCATGATCATTTTGGGCCACCAGTCCCGGCGTGCCCCCCGTTGCAATCCAGGCTCATGTTCCGGTTCTTTCTCAAAAGGTACCGGGCCGAGATAACCGTCGTCGGTCTGGTTGTTCAGTGTCCATTCGATCCAGGGTTTTGCTTTTTCCTTAAGTGTGTCGTTATCGAGTATATATGCCAGGGGAAGCAGGCCGTCAATCCAGTAGGGGCCTCTTTCCCATCCGTCGCCATCGCCCCCGAGCCAGCCGTTCCTTTCACCCACAACTTCCGAATAGATGGAATCCATTTTCCCCGTCATCCCGTTTGCCATCCGGTGCAGTTGTTCTTCGAGCCATCCTTCCGCGCGTATAGCTCCCAGGGGCAATTCCAGGTATGGTTTTGGTTGTAAGGGTTTCCTGTTCTGTAAATAGTTGGCAGAAGCTATCTCGTTTTTCTCCTTCACTTCCGGAGTCCTTTCTTCTTCTTTACACGACAACAATAACAGAACAATGCCGAAACAGGTAATAATATTTTTCATGTCTTTTTTACTATTTTTCAATGGTCGCGACCTGTCCCTAAGTATTGAGGGGTGGAATCTCCATCTGACCAACAGGAAGTTTCTCGCTTTTCAACAGGTGATAAAACTCAATCCGGATAAAGTTTTCCCGATTTTCATCCTCTGTTCCCAAAAGGGAAAAAACCGATATTCCGGAAATTCATTAAAAAATGAATTTTATCAGGTACTAAATTCTCAATTGTAAAAACTTATTCTTTGTAAACAACACACATAACTACCTGCAAAGTCCCAATACCTTTTTGTTTTTTTTATCTCATACAAAATATTCCCGCGGGAAGTAAAAATAAGGAACTGAAAATCAGAAGAAATGATATACGGACAGGAGAAAGAAAAATTTAATGGTATTTTCCAGGTGAGGCTGTAATTGCACTTTTATCGTTTCGAAGATCTTCCAGAGATGGTTTTTTACAGTTTTCTGGGAAATGCCCATAATATCGGCAATTTCCGCATTGGTCTTTCCTTCTTCCCTGGACATTATATAAATGGAACGTTTTTTCTGTGGCAGATGATCTACAATATCGTCGAGGATATCGCGATATTCCGAGAATATCACTTCCGATTCCGTATCTTCCCGGAGTTCGGAAACATTTCTCCAGAGTTCGTCACGGATAACAGCTCGTTGTGAAGCATTTCGCAAATAATTCAGGGTAAGGTTTTTTGCCATCGTATACAGAAGGGAACTGAAAGACCCTTTCAGCTTTATCTCTTCTCTCTTTTCCCAGATCCTTATAAATACTTCCTGTACAATTTCTTCAGCGATGTATTCGGATTTGGTATAGGAAAATACAAAACCGTACAGCCTCTTCTCCATAAGTTCGAATATGGTCTGAAAGGCTGTACGGTCACCTTTGCTAAAAGGTTTTAGCAATGTGTCGTCTATAGTATGAATTGTAGGCTTTTTCACCGAAGGGAAACTATACTTTTATCCAGCGGTATAAACTTAGCAACAATTAGTGTTTTAACAAAATTTTATCTGTTTTTTTCGCAAATTAACTTTTAAAACCTTTTAAAATTCACAAAAACACTACGTAATTATCTACTATTCTCCTGTATGTATTTCCACTTTTCCCCCATCCCGGAACAACCGGTGCGGTATAAAAAAGGAATTGCTCTTTTTTCCGTCGATGCGTATTTCCTCCAGTTTCCTTCCCTCCGATTTTTTTTGCAGAGAAACAGGTTTATGTCCCTTGAAATTAAAGTCCACGCTATCAAAAACAGGTACAGTTACAAGGTATTCCGGATCGGCCGGAGACAGCGGGTAAAGTCCCATAGCAGCAAATACATACCAGGAAGACATTTCCCCGGCATCGTCCATCCCTACCAGGGCCAGTCCGTCTTCCCCGACTCCGTAATAATTTTCCAGCAGATTGTCGATCACCTCTTGTGATTTGTGTGGTTTATCTGCAAAGTAATAGGCAAACGGAGCTTCATGATCGGGCTGATTTCCGTGGCAGTACTGCCCCATAAACCCGGAGACATTTCTCGCTATGTGACCGGGATTCCACGGAACTTTAAAGAGCGAATCCAGTTTGTTTTCAAATTCTCTTTCCCCTCCGTAAAGCTCCACAAGCCCGGGCATGTCATGTGGTGCATAAAAAGAGACCTGCCAGGCATTGGCTTCGCGGTACATATATTCATAATAAGGGTATTGGGGATTAAAAGGGGTTATCCATTGTCCGTTTTCCCGCCTCCCGCGCATAAAATTTACAGAGGGGTCAAACACATTCGCGTAATTACCCGATCTTTTCAGGAGTTCCCGGTAGTGTTCCATATCTCCCATTTCCCGGGCAAGCAGGGCTAATGCATAATCGTCATAAGCGTATTCCAGGGTTTTGGAAACCCCGGCTTTTCCTTTGCTTTCCACATGCGGATCATCGATCTGCGGGTCGGAGATATATCCTTTTTTTATATATTCGGCTATAAAAGGCCTTGTACCTCCTTCTTTATAGGCATTATTCAGCAATAATTCATATGCCTTTTTTACATCGAAATCCTTTATTCCCCGCAGATAGGAACCGGTAATAAAAGCCGAGGCATGGTCCCCGTGAAAAAAGGTAGGTATAAATCCTCTTATTTCTCCCCTGTTCGCAAGGGATTTTATGACATCTTCGGTAACATCAGGAGAAACTAGTGCCAGTAACACGAGCTTATTCCGGTATGTATCCCACAATGAAGGAATAGTGTAGTAACGGAAGTCTTCTTTTCTTTTATTACCGGCTTCATCGGTAAACTCCCCGTTGTTGTCACTGCGGAGTGCGGGCCATAAAAAAGCGCGGTAAAAGGAAGTATAAAAAAGTTCTTTCTGCCTGCCGGTCCCACCGGAAACTTTGATCGATGACAATAGTTTTCCCCATGTTTCAACACCTTTTTCACGGATATCATCGAGGGATTTGTCTCCTATTTCTTTTTCCAGGTTTTCCCTTGCATTGCCGGTACTCACAAAAGACAGCCCGATTTTCAATACCACGGGACGGCTACCGTCTTTTAGCTGTACCAGGGCATAACCTTCACTTTCCCCCTCATTCTTTTTTTCTATATTTTCGATCTCGTCACTTATCAAAGCCGAAAAATAGATCTTCTCCTTTCCCATTTGCTGAAACCCTTCCAGCCTGTTTTTTCCGATGAGTTGTATTTCCCAGTCCGAAACCCGGTTATTGGCCCTGCCCAGGTCGAGTAACACCTTACGGTCCGTAGTATCCTTATAGGTATATTCGTGAATCCCGCAGCGAAGGGTTGAGCTCAACCGGACTTTTACATTGTAGTCTTTCAGCAGGACTTCGTAATAGGCCGGGGAAGCATCTTCTTCTTTATGATCGAATGAAGATCTGAAGGGATGCCGGGCATTGCCCGAAACAGGGAGTACGGGGATATTACAGAGGTTCCAGTGTCCTTTATTGGTATGTGTAAATCCCAGTATTTCACTATCTTCATATTCATATCCCGCCCCGCTGCCGTATTCGGTAATAGGGCTTAATTGCACCATAGCATTGGGAAGGGAGGAGCCGGGATATACCAGCCCCGCCCAAACCCGCCAGTTTTCCGGAGGGGTATAGCCTATCATCTCCGGGTCGGTAAGCGGCGCCGTGCCTATGAACGGATTAACGTATGATGTAAGCGCGACATCTTCTGCTGTTTTATTTACGGGAACCTTTTTTTCCTTATCTCCTTCTTTGCAGTTAAAGCACAAAAGGGACAGGATAAGCAAGGTAATCCCGCTCTTCAAAAAAAATTTCATAGTAACGGTTTTGATCGGTTTAAGCGTTTTTAACGCAATAATTCCGGTTGTTTTTTATAAGTATCCCAAAGGAGTTCGCCGAACAATGTATTGGTCCAGGCAAACCAGGACCTGGTAAAATTCTTCGGATCGTCCTTATGAAAAGATTCGTGCATAAAGCCGGTATCTCCGTGAGTGGACTTCAGCATTTTTATACATTTCTTTATTTCCTGAGGATCGGTACTGGTCAGTCCCTTCATGATAATGGACATAGGCCATACCATATCCATACCTACGTGTGGCCCGCCTATGCCTTCGGCTGCTTTTCCTTCAAAGAAGAAAGGATTGTCCGGCGACCATACAAACTTTCGCGTATTCTGATAAACAGGATCTTTGATATCTACAGCATCCAGGTAAGGCAGCGCCAGAAGGCTGGGTACGTTAGCATCGTCCATTAACAAGTGATTTCCGTAACCATCTACCTCAAAAGCGTAAATATCCCCGTATTCCGGGTGTTTTACCACAGCGTATGTTTTCAGCGCTTTGTCTACTTCGGCGGCCAGTGCTTTCAGGTCTGCTGCCAGTGCGGCATCACCTACCAGTGTTTCCACCATTTCCGCAGCCTGTTTTAAGCTGACCACGGCAAAAAAGTTGGAAGGCACCAGGAAGGAGAATACCGTGGCATCATCACTTGGACGGAAAGCAGAGCATATCAATCCCACAGGTTTTACCGGGTATCCGAAACCTTTCAGTGACCTGGTATCGGTGGCATTAGCCGTTTCCCTCTGGAAAGAATACGGGCCGGGGCCGTCTTTTTGCTGCTGATCCCTGAAAACTTTAAGTATGGCTTCTATTGCTTTTTTCCAGTTTGCATCAAACGGGGCCGTGTCTCCGGTGGTTTTCCAGTAATTATATCCCAGTCTTATGGGATAGCAAAGGGAATCTATTTCATACTTACGTTCGTGAACTCCCGGTTTCATATCGGTAAAATCGCTTGTCCATTCCCCTTTTTTCTGCGGGTCATCATAAAAGGCATTGGCATAAGGATCTTTGAGAATGTACTGTGTCTGCCTGTTTATAACGCCAGCTATAAGATTTTTCAGTTTGTCATCTTTATCTGCAAATGCCATATATGGCCATACTTGGGCCGAACTGTCGCGCAGCCACATGGCATCGATATCTCCTGTAATTACATAGGTATCGGGTTTTCCGTTCTTTTCGGTATAGGTAACCGTGGTGTCGAGAGTATTCGGGAAACAGTTGTTGAACAACCAGGCCAGCTCCTCATCCTTTACATTTTTCTGAAACTCTTTTATAGCTTTTTCGATGGCTTTGCTTTCAAAATGTCTCTTGCCTTTGGGGGTCCTTACTTCCGGAAATTGCTGTTTGTGCAACGTACCCGCCGCCAGGTGAAAAGGATCTACCATTGCCAGGCTTCCCATAAGAGCCGTGTTTTGGATAAATTTTCTTCTTTGCATTTTTCGTTTATAGTATTTATAGATTGAATTAGTTTAGTATATGACAAAGATTTTTTTAACAGGATTTTTCGGAAAATCAGTTTTACCCTAGCCCTAAAGGGAACCTGATTTTCCTCGATTCACCCTTTAGGGCTGGGGTTAAATCCCGAAAACTTTCGGGAGAGGAAAATCCATCGAAATTGAATTTTTGTCATATACTCTAATAAAATGAATTAAAATCTTTCCTTTCACAAGTGTCTAAAATCAAACCTCAGAGACAAATATTATAGTCTTCATCCCTGTTGTCATAACTGTTTCCCGATACCTTTCCTATTCCAGCATCCCTTCTTCATGCAGCTTTGCAGCCGCTTCCATAAGCATTACCCCGCTGAGTTGCGTAGAAAGATCCGTTCGGTCTCCCGGCATTTCTCTCCAGTTGGGCCCTGCAAGCATAGCCGGACGTTTTATTCCTTTTTGGTAAAACGTTTTAGCATTGAATTTCATGAAGTCCAGAAAAGACTTCCTGTCGCCATCGTTTAAGTCCGGCTGTTGAATAAGCAATGTAAAATAGCGGACCAGTATGCCTTTAAAAAGTCCGCCGTCTCCCTGTCCTTCGTCCCTTAACAACCCTTCGGTTGTAAGCTTGGGACTCGTCATCATAGACCGGGCGGTCTTTACTGCTTCCCGGAGGTACATCTGTTCCCCGGTCTCTTCATATAATTTAAGCCCGGCTCCTATGTATGTCCCTATATTATAGGTAAAGATCCAGTCTTTGTTGATCACTACTTCGCCATCTACCTCATTTATATTATCCCATACCAGGCCCGAAGCAGGGTCTACAAGTATATCTTTCTGCCATTGGTAAATATCTTTTGCCCATTGCAGGTTTTCCTCGTTTCCATCCACTTCAAAAAGCCGCATGGCCAGTATGGCCGCAGGGGCATTGGACGTGGCGTTTTTTCCGAGCGGTTCGTTGGATTTCCAGGTAATTCCGCCGCCGTACAGATCGCTCCAGCTTTTTTTGATCTCTTCCCAGACGAATTCGGCAACTTCTTTGAATTCCACGTCGCCCGTAGCGTTATATGCCCTCACACAAGAATTGCCCAACCATTGCATATCATCATTGAAATCGTTGGTATACGTACCGCCGTGCTTCGTTTTTATTCCCTGCACCAGGGCTTTCATACGGGGAACATAATTTTCGTCTCCCGTCCTCAGGTAACCATCTACCAGGACATCCAGCATATGGGAATTCCACCAGTAATGAAATGTGGTATTGCCCTGGTTGTCCTGTACAAAGGTCCCTTCGGTCCCCAGGTAGGTATTATAGGTTGCCGACTGTAACGAATCGGCAGTCTCTTTCCAGGTAAAACCTGCCTGTTCTTCATTGTCCGACGGATCCCGGAGCGGAATGGCTTCATCATCGCATGCCATGACAAAGGCCAGAGCTGCCATGACAAAGATAATATTTTGAAGTGATTTGTGCTTCCTCTTCATGTTTCTGTTTTTTTAGTCTGTTACGGTAACCTCATGGGTATAGTCTGTTACTTCGGCATTAAAAATTACCTCTACATTTACCGTATGCATATCTACGGCTTCGGCGAACTTAAAGCAGTTGTTCCAGCGGTCATCCGTAACGGATACCATATACCAGTACGATGCGGGGGTATTGCTATCGGGTCGTGAGTTATCATTATTCACACTGCCGTACCACTCTTCAAGGGTGTTGCCATCCTGTACGAGGGTCATGCGGAATTTGTATCGTTCGTCCCTTCCCCAGTCTTCCTGCTTAAATTCTATCATTTCGTCTACTGCCAGCCAGCTTCCGTTCCCTGCGTAGGGCAATTCAAATAAAAATTCCCCGAAAGGTGCAAACCATAATTCCATTTTCTCTACCCGGGCAACTTCTACGGAATTGTCATTGAGATCCAGCTTTATCCTGTATACGCCTTCTTCTCCGTCAAATGTTGCCGTACCGTTCTCCTCAAGTTTGTCACCTTCAATAAAATAAGTATTCGGCGTCCCGGTCTTTGCATCGGTAAACTGATAAGATCCGGAATTGAGGGCTGCGTATATCTCATATGTTGCCGTTCCCGTTTTTTTCAGGCCGGTAGCGGCAGCAAGGTCCTCTCCTCCTTCGGTAGCCGTTCCGGTAAGGAAAAGCTGCTCCGGTATATATACTTCTTCCGGACGCTCGAGTTCTATGGTCCTGGACACATCAGATTCAACGATATCCAAGCCCCTGGAAGAGTGGACCGTCCATTTGAGCTTTCCCGTAGCATCTGCTTCTATCCCGGCCATAGCTGCTATTGCAGTAAGATCTTCATAGGATAAGGTCAATGTATTCTGAAAGCCTTTTCCTTCGGAAGTTGTGACATAAACGGGGTTCGAGAAATCTCCTTCTGCAGTATCGAAAAGTACATCATAAAGGACCACCCCGTTGTCTTCTGATTTGGCTGCTTCCCATTCGAAAAAGACGGAACCTTTTCCTTCCAGTCTTACCAAAAGATCATCTTCCGGAGCATACAGGGCATTTACAGCGGACACTTTTACGTCCGGAAGTTTATCGTCGTCGCTACAGCCTGTAACGCTAAATACTATGAGCGCCAGGAAAGCCAGTTTGGTGAATATTGTTTTCATCTGGTTATTTTTATCGTTTTTTATTGGTCGACCGAAACCTTTAATGTCCAATGATATTTTAAACATCCGGGTTCTGTCAGACTATTTTTGATATTCGGTTGATCGCTGTTTTTCTGTGGTCGTTTCCCTTCGTTACCAATTGGGGTTTTGTGAAAGGTTTCCATTGATAAGCCGTTCATCTCTCGGCACCGGCCAGAGGTAGTGCTTAGCAGGGTCGAAATGTCTTTGGTTGGCACGGATATACCCGTCATCGGGAGAAGCCGGGTCGAACTGTGCTCCGTGTGCCCATCCGTTGAGAACATCTTCGGCAATACGCCATCTGCGGATATCGAAAATACGCAGTCCCTCCATGCCGAGTTCTACCCGGCGTTCATTCCGGATCACCTGTCTCAGGGCATTCTGCCCGAGTGCACTGTTAAATTCCAGCGCGGCATTTTCCTCAAAACCGGCACGTGTCCGTAATGCTCCTATGGTCTTGTTCCAGGTATCCTGATTCATTTGGCCCTGTTCGTTTTTGGCTTCGGCATACATTAACAGTACATCCGCATAGCGGATGAGCATGAGATTAAGGCCCGACCTCAACGATGAAAGGTGAGTAGGATCGAAATATTTCCGGGTATAATACCCCGTGGGACTTGCAGAAGAGCCGGACACGTATTCATCGGGACTATCTCCTTCTGACGAACCGGGCTCAATATAAATAGTGTGACTTCCGCCGCCCGGTTCTTTCCACTCATAACCGTGGTATACCACCGTGTAAGTAAGTCTCGGGTCCCTGTTCTCATACGGATTTTCTTCATCGTAACCGGAACCGCTTTCCTCTATAGCCTTACCGTTCAGCATCCGGTAACTATCCACCAGTTCCTGCGTAGGCGCAAGGGCATTAAGCCTGGCACCGGCGGAAAGGGGTGCCATGTCAAAGAATTCTCCCCAGGTACGGTATTCGGGTACATACTGCAGACTGAGAATATCTTCGCTACTATACTGGTTTTCGGGCAGGAACAGTCCTTCGTAAGAAGGAAACAGGTCATAACTGCCATATTCGCCACCGTTTATGATGGCCTCACAGACCGTTACCACTTCTTCCCAACGTCCTTCGTACAGCAATACTCTTGCTTTTAATGCCATAGCCGCACCGCGGGTGATCCTTCCCCGGTCTGCTTCAGGATATTCCGTATTGGAGGGTAATACACCGGCGGCGGCGTCCAGTTCAGCCAGAATAAATGCAAGGACCTCGGAACGGGGTGTTCTGCTTATCGTCTGGGCTTCTTCGAGTGTAAGATCTTTGGAAACCAAGGGTATGTCCCCGAACCAGGTCATCAATTGAAAGTGCTGAAATGCCCTGATAAACCGGGCTTCGGCCTTGAACCTGTTCCGCAGGCTTTCCTCCATGTCTTCTACCCTGTCTATATTTTCCAGGAGAAGGTTACAACTTTTTATACCTGCATAACGATCGTTCCATTCGCTCTTTATCCTTCCCAGGGAAGGGTCATACGTACCGGCCGCCAGGGAAGCGGCACCTTCATTATCTCCCCTGCCGTTAAAGGCATTGTCAGAAAGGGCTTCGTTATAGAAAAACCGGCTGCTGGTATATAGCTGTGAATATGCCGTATTGAGCATGCTTTCGGCCCTCGCCGCGCTTGTCCAGTAATTCTGGTCCGTAAACTCATCTTCAGGAACCAGTTCGAGGTCCTCACAGCTTGTCATGAACAACAGTAATACTGCGAGATACTTTATTTTATGTCGGATTATTTTTCTCATCGCTCTGATTTTTAAAAACTGATATCTATACCAAGTCCGTAATACACCAGCGTAGGATAGGCCCTTCCGCTGTTAGCCCCCGAATTTTCCAGCCTGTTGTTAAATTCGGAAAGTTCGGGATCCACGAATTTCACCTTGGACAGCGTAAAGAGGTTTTGGCCGGAAAAATATACACGATAACTCTTCATCCCGAGTTTTTCCGCAATTTCTGCAGGCAGGGTGTATCCTATCTGAAGGTTTTTCAGGCGAAGGTAAGCACCGTCATACAGGTACATATCGGACCCGCGACGGAAGTTATTGGTGTTGGAGGGAGAGCCGTTATTGGCAAGTCTCGGATACCTGGCATCCGTATTCTGTGGTGTCCAGTAATCCAGTTGATGCGTGTACATGGTCATACCGTAATTGTAATGAAACGGTTCTACCAGTTCGCCACGTATCATCATGGTCCTTTTCCCTACTCCCTGGAGGAAAATACTAAGGTCAAGGTTCTTAAAGCCGAGATTATAGGTAAATCCGTACGTATACCTGGGGAAAGGGTTCCCGAAGACAAATTTATCGTCATCGTCAATAACCCCGTCACTATTTACATCCACATAACGGTTATCTCCGGGCACAACAGTAAGCCCTTCCGGGACCGCTGCCCCGGATATTTCTTCGTAATTCTGAAAATATCCGTCCCTTTTAAGTCCCACATACGAATTAAAAGGCAGCCCTTCTCTCAGTAATACCTGTAATTCCTCTACCTGTGTCAGTATCTCTTTACCCTGAAAGTCAAGTACCTTATTTTTGGAATCCCCGATATTGAAAGTAACACTGTGGCGGAAGAGTTCTCCATAGTGCCGGTAGGTGGCACTTACTTCCCAACCGCGGTTTCCTACTTTCCCGGCGTTGAAATCGGGAAGGTCCGTACCGTACACACCGGGTACTGCCGGAGCTACCAGTATGTCTGAAGTTACCTTGTCGAAATAATCAAAAGAAAGGCTGAGGGCACCTTCCAGAAAATCCATGTCCACCCCTGCATTGAAGGTCGCAGCCCTTTCCCATTGAATATCGGGGTTCGCAAAGTTAAATCCTGCCCCTCCCACGGCATTGTTATTAAAGCCATAAGCATTGGAGAATGTGAAATAAGTGGTCTGGTACTGGTAATTCCCCACATTCTGATTACCGAGAATCCCGTAAGAGGCCCTCAATTTGATATTCCCGAAGTTATCCCGGTATCCCTGCATAAAGTCTTCGCGGGTAACCTGATATCCCAGTGTCATGGACGGGAAAAACCCCCAGCGTTTTTCCTTCCGGAATTTGGACGAACCGTCATAACGAAAACTGAATTCGGCAAAATATTTATGGTCGTAATTATACGACGCACGCCCGAAAAGGGAGTTCAGGCTGTTTTTCGCAGATTGGTCGTTAGAGTTATACGAATCGGTGTCGACAATGACGGTTTCGCCTGTAGGTGTCCCCAGGTCAGGGTCGGTATAGCGTTTGAGGATACGGGATTTTCTGTCGGAATGATTTTCATTGGAAACTCCCAGCAAAACATTCACATCGTGCAAATCAGCAAAAACCTTGGTATACTCGGCTATAAACTGCGTATTGAGATCGAGGCTTTTATAACTCTCGTCATTGGTTTCGCGGGTAGCTCCGTAAATACCGGCAGGTACAAAATCCACTTCTTTCGTACGGCTGAACAGGTTATTGGAATACAACCGTCCTCCGAACACTCCCCGGAGTTTGAAATTATCGGTTATCCGTAATTCTGCACTGATATTCCCGAAAACGTCATCGTTATCATATTTCCGGAAGCCCCCCTGTTCCAGTATTCCGAGCGGATTGAATTCGCGGAGAACATCATTGATCAGGTAATTTCCTTCCTCGTCTTTCTGCCGGTAGTAAAGAGGTACCCGGAAAGCATCTACCATAAGTGTACCGGTGCTGGAAGAATGGTCTGTAATTTTCTGTTTGGTATAGGCGAGCGTGGAAGTAAGTTTAAACTTCCCGTAGTCATTGGTCAGGTTGATCCGGTAGTTATATCTTTCCATTCCCTTGGAAGGCCCTACGAAATTGCTTCTTTGGTCCATATATCCCAGGGATACGAGATATGTGGAATTTTCATTTCCACCGGATACTGATACATTGTGATTCTGCTGCAGTGCAGGCTTTATAATTTCGTCGGCAAACCATTCTTCATCGCCGTTTTCCCGGAACTGCCGTATCTGTTCGGCCGTAAAGACTGCCGAAGTTTCATTAGAGTTCAGTGCGGCTTCGTTTCGCAACATAGCGTTTTCATAACCGTGTACCGGCCTCGTAAAATAATGAGGGACATTATAACCGACCAACCCGTTATAGGTGACGGTCAGGGGGGATTCTTTACTCCCTTTTTTAGTGGTTATAAGCACCACCCCGTTACTTGCCCTGGAACCGTAAATAGCTGCACTCCCCGCATCCTTTAATACGGAAATGCTTTCAATATCCGCAGGATTGAGGGCATTGATGTCTCCGCCGACTATTCCGTCTATAACTACAAGGGGGCTGTTATCCCCGAACGTACTTACACCGCGTACATTGAGATTAAGTCCTGCTCCGGGCTCGGAATTTGTCTGCTGTATTACCAGGGCGGGGGATTTTCCTTGCAGGGCCTGTGTGGTATTCACGGACGAACGCCCCTGGAAAGCTTCATCCGCTACCTGGTCTACCGCACCTACTACCTGCGACCTGCGTTGTGTTCCGTACCCTATCACCACCACTTCGTCCAACATTGCCGCATCTTCATTTAAGGTAACGGCTATGGACGTCCTGCCGTCCACCGGGATCTCCAGCGACTTGAATCCTATATATGAAATAACGAGTACGGCATTTTCATCTTTTACCGCAATGGAAAAATTACCGTCAAAGTCCGATTGCGTTCCGTTATCCGTTCCTTTTTCCAGGATACTGGCTCCTAAAAGGGGAACGCCCTCCGCATCTGTGACGGTCCCGCTTACCTGTACGGGGTCCTGTTCCGTACTTTCCGGATCTTTTCTTTCCGGGGACGTTGATTTTTTTCCGGGAACAGGCCTGAGTATAATATGGGTTCCCCTTATTCTGTAACCGATAAGTATATCGGCAAACAAACGGTCCAATACCGTCTCTATGGCACCTTTTTCCACTTTTAAGGTGACCTTTCTTTCCAGGTCTACATGCCTGGTCTTATAAATAAAACGATAGTCCGTGGTAGATTCTATATGGTCTATCACATGGCGTACTGTCATGTGTTCCGCGTCCAGGGTTATCCTGTTCTTCTGCGAATAGCCGTTGTTGGCATGTAATCCGCACAGGACAACCAAAAAAAACAGTACCGTAAGCCTCATCTTTAAGTCAAATTTAAACAAAGGGAATATTCTCCTCCGTTCATTCGGATGATTTTTCATACATTTAAACGTTTGGTTGTGGTTACTCTATTTTTTTAGTTTGATCACACATCACAGGACCGGGAAATGAGCCACCATTTTCCGGTTCCCTGTTTTATTGAAGTGCTGCAGTATCGGTTCTTACTTCATGCGAAATGGTTTTATACGGGTTAAACAATAGATGGATCGATATTTCTATCAACGGATAAAGACCTTATTGTCCTTGATCTCGAAATTGATCTTATGTACATCGCTGAAAAAACTCAATACACTGTCTATGGGTACTTCATTGAAAGAAGCATTAAACAATTCTTTCCCCAGTGATACGTTGGTATTCTCTATTTCCACATTATAATGGCGCTCCAGTTTTTTCAGGATATCGTCAAAAGGCATACTGCGGAAAACAAGTTCGCCGTTCATCCATGCCGTATAAATATTGACAGGTACTTCGGTTACGCTTATGGTTTTGCCCGTATGGTATAGTGTCCCCTTATTTCCCGGGGCCAGTACGGTGGCCGGCGACGAATCGTTTTCCTGTAATGACATAGCTACGGCACCTTCCAGCAGAACAACATCGGTAACCTCATCTTCGGGATAGACGGACACATTGAATTTTGTACCCAGAACTCTTACATCCAGTTCTTCCGCAGTGACAATAAAAGGATGTTCCCTGTCTTTGCTGACTTCAAAAAAAGCTTCTCCTCTCAGGGATACGGTCCTCGGGTGTTGTTTTGAAAAACGAACCGGGTATGTTAATTCCGTACCGGCATTAAGGTGCACTACCGTACCGTCGGAAAGTTTCACACTAAAACGTTTCCCGTACGGTATTTTGATGGTATTGTACTCTTCTTCTTTCTCAGGTCCATCAGAAGTGTAACTAAGTAAGTCCTGCTGCTGAACGGCCACCACATTACCGGTTACACCTGTTAATTGTCCGCTTTGGGAAGGATCTATAGTCCGGGTCTTCCCGTTACCCAGGTCTATGGTAATAAGTTCATTTTTGGGGACCAGTCCTCCCCGGTCCTCACGGGAAGGAAAATACCGGTTGAACCAGAAAACGAGCCCCAGCAATACGATCACGGCGGCGGCGTATTTCAGTATGCCGGGGAATAGTTTTCTCACAGGCCGTTGTTTATGTGATATCTCCCGCACAACCCTGCCAAAAGCAGTGTCCGTATCATTCTTCTGCATTGCCAGGTTCAGATCGTGATCATCACGTATATGCTCCTCCAGGACCTTCCTGTTCTCGGGATTTTTTAACAACTCATAAAGCTGTTCTTTTTCCTCTTCGGTAATTGTCCCTGTAAGTAATTTGGTGACAAGGTTTTTCAATGCTGTTAAATTTTATCTTGTATCCCTAATGCTTTAAATAATTAAAAAACCCTTAAAAGAATTAATTTTTTTTTAATATTTACAGCATATAATTATCAACATGCCGGAAAATTAATACAAGTACCCATGAATGAGTCAGAAGCGGTCAGAGCGTTAAAAGAAGACGACAAAGCAGCTTTCGGATATTTGTTCCGGTGCTATTACGATCGTCTGGTGGCATACATCACTACCTATTCGCAGGATAAAGTCTTGTCAGAAGACATTGTACAGCAGGCTTTTATTAATTTATGGGAAGACCGCATGAAACTGGACCCGGAACGATCCCCGAAAAATTATCTCTACACTATAGCCCGAAACCGGTATATTGACAGCGTTAAGAAAGAGAAGAAATACAATAAGTTACTGGATGAGTTATGGGAGAAGGCCTTGCAGGAACGAACTGCCGAAGACAGCGAGCAACTGGAAAGAAGGGCGGAACGAATAAAAAAGGTCATGGAATCCCTGCCTCCCAAATGCCGGGAAATCATACGGCTCAATAAAATGGAGGGAATAAAATACAAGGATATCGCCGTACAAATGGATATTTCCGTAAAGACCGTAGAGTCACAGATGCGGATTGCCTTCCAAAAAATCCGGGAGGCATTTAAGGACGATCACCTGGTTATTTTTATAATGAGCAGGATATTCCGCAAAAAACGGGGATCTACTTCAGAAAAGGTGTAATCTGTTCCGCCCAGACCCCGTAACCCTCGTCGGTCATATGAATACCGTCGGCAATAAAAAGCTCGGGGCGGGGTTTACCGCTGTCATTTAGCATGGAGGGCCAGACATCGATGAAGTAAAGTTGTTCTTTCCTGTTACAATACTTTTCCGCCCAACGGTTAAAAGCCCGGTATCTCTTTTTTCTCCCCATTCTCTCCCTGTCCAATGAAGGCTTTACGGATATAATATAGACTTCCGTTCCCGGAGTACGCCTTCGAACAGCCCGAAGTAATTTCTTAAAATCCCTTTTTACCTGTCCTACCCTTTTGCCCCAGGCTATATCATTATCTCCCTCGTACAGGAACAATCTTTTTATGGCGTGCCGGAAAACGAGTTCATCTGCATAATAAAGCACGTCGCTCATCTGCGACCCTCCGAAGCCGCGGTTCAGAAACCTGTAACCGGGAAAATAAGCATCCATATCCGTCCACATCCGCACCGAGGAACTGCCTACGACCAGGGCGTCGTAATCATTTATGTTCAGCGTATCGTCCTGCCGGCCGAAAGCTTCGATATCTGCCCTGAAACGCCTTGCATCCTGGCCGAAGGAAAACATCGCGGCACATAAAAAGACAAATAATACGCTATGGTCCGCACCTGCAACTTTTTTCATTTTTTATTATGGTATATTGGTATTACAGGGCGGGAATGGCATATCCGTTGTGATAGGAAGCGGTAATCAGCTTATCGGCCTCCCCGTCGTGAAAATTCTTTTTGGCTTCGTCCCAGTAGATCTTCTTACCGGTTCGGTAGGCTATATTCCCCATTTGAGAGAATACAGCTATATGTGCCCCTGCTTCTACGGGGCAGTTCAGCAGAGATTTATCTCTTTTCTGAACAGCTTCGATAAAATTAGCTGCGTGCAGATCCAGGCCATCGTCCACTTTTTTCTGAAACGGTACGGCTTCCATACGGTCTTTTTCCGGGATGACTTCCCAACCATCGCGGTTGACAACCAAGGTTCCTTTATTACCGATAAAAGCCACTCCATGGTTGCGGCCGTAGGGGCCGCCGTCTATACCATTGGCATGTTCCCACTGTACGTTAAAATCGTCGAATTCGAATACGGTGGTAAGTGTATCCGGAGTTTCGGCAGCATCATCCGGATATGCAAATTTCCCGCCGGAGGCCATAATGGATTTCGGTGTGGTGGCTTTCATTCCCAGCAGGGCATAATCAAGCATATGCACGCCCCAGTCCGTCATGAGGCCTCCCGCGTAATCCCAGAACCAGCGGAACTCGAAATGAAAACGGTTAGGGTTAAAAGGCCTTTTCTCCGCAGGCCCCAGCCAGCTGTCATAATCTACTCCGTCCGGTACGGGACTATCGGGTTTTACGGGAATACTCTTCATCCAGCCCTGGTAAGCCCAGGCCTTTACCAGGCGTATTTCTCCCAGTTTCCCGGAATGAACAAAACCTACCGCATCCCGAAAATGTTTCTGGCTGCGCTGCCACTGTCCTACCTGTACAATACGATCATATTTCCGGCCGGCTTTTACCATAGCTTCGCATTCGGTGATGGAATTTCCGAGCGGCTTCTCTACATAAACATCCTTGCCCGCAGCACAGGCGTCTATCATTTGCAGGCAATGCCAGTGGTCCGGCGTGCCGATCACTACGGCATCCACATCTTTAGACGCCAGCAAATCTTTATAATTGCCATACCCCTTAACTTTTATTCCCCGGCCGGCCAGTTCTTTTATCCGCTTGTCCAGGACATTTTTATCTACATCACATAGTGCGGTACACTCGGTATCCGGATGCTTCAGGATGGCATTGAGATCGGCCCAGCCCATTCCGTTGATGCCTATGGCTCCTATTCTTATCTTTTTCTTCGGCTTATCCGTAATCATGGAAAATGCGGAAGGCATTGTAGTGCCTATACCTACTGCCGCAGTAAACGCGGCTGATGTCCGTATAAAATTTCTTCTGGTGTTTTTCATTAAGATCGGTTTATTGTTGAACGGGAAGATACTCTTTAAAAAGTATCCTCATTTTTATTTTTAAAAAATCCGAAAGGAAAACTAAATATAAAATGTAATAAACACAAATGTAAATTACATTATTAACAAATATAGAAAACATTATAGTATAACTGACAATATGAGTGGGTTATAACATTTATCGGTTTTCATCGCTAATTTTCTTTTCAAATACGTAACCGGTTACTTTTTTTTATACATTTGCGTAACCAGTTACATATTTTACATATTATGATATTATGGATGATTTTTTAATTGAAATAGAATATGCGGGGCTGCACAGCCGTATTAAACGATTAAGTGATGCCCTCTTATACAGCACGAGAGACTTTTACAAATCGGAAGGGCTGGACATTGAGCCGAACTGGAACCTGGTTTTCCTGCTACTGCAAAAGCAGGGCACAATGACCATAACCGAAATATCGGAAAAGTTACAATTCTCGCATCCGGCAGTTGTAAAGATCATCAATAAAATGAAGAAAAAAGGGTATATAGACACACAAACGGATGAAGAGGATTCGCGGAAACAACTGCTCAGTCTCTCGCAAAAGGCCCTGGACAAACTTCCGGTCTTCGAAATGTACTGGGAAGCGGGTATAAAGACGACAAAAGACCTCCTGGACGACAGCCCGGATTTTGTGGAACAGCTGAAGAATATCGAGGAAAAATTAAACAGGGAAAACTATAAAGAAAGGACTTTGAGAAACCTTACAAATAAATGACTGAAATAATAGGATATATAGCTATTGGCACCGGTTTTTTTGCCATAACTAAAAAGGATATGCGGACTTTCCGCGTGTGGCACCTCTTATCCAACCTGGTTTATATTGCCTATGGGGTATTACTGGAAGCCATTCCCATTATGATTGCGGGTGTCGTTTTTTCCGTAATACATATTTTCCACCTTCGAAAATTATACTGGCCGCACAGGCAGGTCCACAAGAATATGAGATAACGGTCCAACTCCGGATCGGTAGTCACAAAAAAGGGCCCGCATCATCATATATACCGGGCCCCGGTAAAAAACATTCCAAGAGACTGTCTAAAAATCAGTTATTCTTTTAACAAGCGGATATGGTAGATTCCTGCAGTCCTTGAATTTTTATGCGCCACAAATTTTACCTTAATATAATTTCCTTCTGCAACTTTGAGGAATTCTGCGGGGATGCGGTAATCTTCTTCGTAAAAAGTATCTCCTCCGGAACCATCCTGTTTTACGGTAGTAAGTAAATTTCCGTTCACCATAATATCAAACTCCCGGTCCCGGTCTCCCCCGAAATAAGTTATTCGTAAAACTTTCCCTTCCTTTCGCACATTGTTCAGTTCATATCCAAACCATGCAGCCGAATCTCTCCAGAAACTCCCGCGGTTCATCCCGGTGTTGGTTTCTTTGCCCTGAAAATGGTGTTCTGTTTCGGGTTGCTGTTCTCCTGTGGCCACCTGGTCAACAGTCCTTTCTTCAAGCTCCAGGTGTTTTTTCTCCTTCTCCCTTATAACATCAAGTTTTTGTCTGAGTTCGTCTTTTTCTACTACCGGCCAGTATATCATATACCGCGCATTATGTATGGTGTAAAACGGAACCAGTTCCATATCTTTATATTTCCCCGGATAGATCAAACCGGAAGTTGTGAAAGTCATCGGTTTTTCTGCTGACGGACTCACTTTAACGGAAGGGTCTTCATTATCTTCTGCCACTATCAGCGGTGCCTCGTCCAAGGGGTAAAGTTTGCCATTGGCCACATGCCCCATCCTGCTGTCATCGGCAAATAAGCCATCCAGGTCGGTAGTATCTGTTACCGCGGCCAGTACTATAGGTCCGTGTACAAATGAAGCCCAGCGCGAAGTACCCGTCTTTTCGGCTTCCAGATATTCCGTAGTGGTGTGCATCGGCAGCCCTACGGAAACTTTATCACCGTTCTTCCAGTTCCGGTCTATGGCTACATACCCGGAAACGCCGGGCCGTATTTTCTGTTCCTTTCCATTGACTTTTATCGAAAATGCTCCCTGCTCTACCCAACCCGGATGACGTACATATAACTTAAACCGGGTGGGTTTCTTCAATTGTAAGGTGATCTGTGATCCTTCTTCGTCCGGGAACTTTGTCTGCTGGGCCAGTTTGAGTCCTTTTTCCTTCCAGTTCAGTGACGAAGGGATAAAGAGATTAACATAAATATCCGGGCCGTTATGCGCATATATCAGCTCTCCGTATTTTCCGTGGTTTTCCAGCCCGGAGCCCACACAGCACCAGAATCCCTCCTGCGGTTGGGAATATACCCGGTAATGCCTGGGGCGCATCGGGGTAAAATAGACGAAACCGCCTTCGGGGTTTTGGGATGAAAGGATGTGATTATACAATGCCCTTTCAAAATAATCGATATATTTTCTTTGGGGACGGGACAGGAAAAGCATTTTGGTAAGCCGTAGCATGTTATAGGTATTACAGGTCTCCGGTCCCTGGTTGGATGCTATCATATCCGAAAAATCCCCTACGGGATGAAAATGTTCGCGTACGCTGTTCCCCCCGATGGATACACTGCGGTCTTCCACGACCGTATTCCAGAAAAAGTCGGAAGCCTCTGCCCAATCGGCATTATTACCGAGTTCTGCAATACGCTCAAAACCTATGACTTTGGGAATTTGCGTGTTGGCGTGAAGTCCGGTTAACTCATCTTTTTGATGCAGCAGGGGTTCCAGTATTTTCCGGTGTGAAAATTTTTCTGCGAGCACAAGGTATTTTTTATCCCCGGTAATTTCCGATACGTCGGCCAGGACTTCATTCATCCCGCCGTGTTCACTTATCAGAAGCTCCTGTATCTGTTCGTCGGAAAGGCCCGAAGTAATATCTACAAGCCAGTCGGAAAGTTTTACCAGTATTTCTTTTGCTTTCGGGTTACCGGCAATTTCAAAGGCATCACGCAAGCCTGCAAACAATTTGTGAATATTGTACAGCGGCACCCATTTACCGTTAAGCGAGAAACTTGCCGCTTCTATTTTCCCGCGGGCAATTTCCTTCCACATTTCATTTCCGCCGGGAATGCCCCCGACATACCCGTTACCATTGGCTTCCTGGCACTCTTCCAGTTCATCGAGCATATAGACCAGCCTCTTTTTCAGTTCTCCGTTCCCTGTAGATGCATACATCAGGGCCAAAGCGGAGAGATAATGCCCTCCTATATGGCCGTCCAGACCGGTATTTTCCCAGTTGCCATACCGTTCTGCTTTTGGTTCCAGCCCGGCATCCATGCGAAAGGGGGCCAGCAATCTATCTGCATCCAGTTCCAGGATATATTGCAAATCGGTTTGCTGTGCCCGGTAAAACGGACCGGGAGCAAGCTCTACCTCGGAAAGTGGAAAACTTCGGAGGGATTGTCCCCGCCCTACGGTAACAAATAAAATGCCCAGTGCCAAGAGGCCATATCTTAATTTCATTCTTCAGGTTTTATAGACAATGTAACAATCTCTTATTTTGATCAAAGATAATTTATCCTTCATAGCTTAATTCGTATCACACTCAGCGAATGTGCGGGGGCCGGGTAAGTGAAAGTTTCATTTACACGGAGAGACCGTGTTTCCGGGACTACGGTTTCCGGAGCTTCGAAGGTATTTTCAGCCACAGGGTTCCCGGTGAGGAGAATACATTCTGCTTCTGCTTTTGAAATATCCAACCCGGAAAGGTTGATATCCGCCCCGAGCTCCCCTTCTTCCCCGTTTACTATTTTTATGATAATGTCCCCCGTTTCGGAATCCTTTACGCCCGATACTACAAATGCCTTCTTGTCTTTGCCCCTGCCGGAAGGGGATACCAGCCCGGGATCGTAAATATCTCCCCGGTTTACGGAAAACAGTTGCTGGACATAATAGTTTACCGTCCGTAATACTTTATCACCGGTAAAATAGATGAGATTCGGGTTCCATTGGGTATGTCCCACACGTCCGAAAAGGGGTGCGTAGGAGCTGAACCGGACAATATCGCCATTGCGTTCCAGGTGTGTCATATACGCGGCTTCGGCCAGTGCAGACCGCAGGGTATTCTTACGATCGGTATCATGAGCGGCAAACTCCCCGAGATAAATGTCCGCCGGAACAGTACGGTCGTACTTATCATAGCGTTCCCGATTATTCCAGAACCATTCGGGTTTTTCGTAATAGTGTTCATCTACCAGGGCGACATTTTCTCTTTTGGCGAATTCCCATCCTTTTTCATAGTCCTCCCCGGAGTGACTTGGTCCGGAAGTTCCCACGACAATAATTTCCGGATGTTTTTCCCTGATGGCATCGTGTATCATTTTAAATCGTTCTTCAAAGCCGGGGGTTATTTTATCTTCGTTGCCTATACCTATATATTCCAGGTTAAAAGGTTGCGGGTGCCCTGCCTCAGCGCGTTTGGCACCCCAGGTTGAAGTTACGGGGCCGTTGGCATATTCTATAAGGTCCAGGACATCCCGGATATAATCTTGCATGTCTTCCAGGGGCATCGCTTTCTGCCCTATACTTCCTATACGCCAGGTCCCTCCTGAATTCTGGCAGCTCACCGCTGCAGCCAATACCGGTAACGGTTTCGCCCCTATATCTTCACAGAACTGAAAGTATTCGAAATATCCCAATCCCGCCGTCTGGTGATACCCCCATATATTCTTTTGAGGAACCCGTTCTTCCACAGGTCCGATGGTGTTTTTCCAGCGATACATATTCTCCAGTCCGTCTCCGTGTACCAGGCAACCTCCGGGAAAGCGTACAAATGCCGGTCTCATATCGGCTATTACCCGGGCGAGATCGGCACGAAGCCCGTTAGCACGCCCTTTGAAGGTATTTTCCGGGAAAAGTGATACCATATCCAGGGCTATTTTCCCCTTTCCCTTTGCGACAACTGCCAGGTAAGCGCTGTCCGTACTTTGTGTGACGGCAATCCGGGCCTCATATTTTTTCCAATCCGTACTTTCGGCTGTCCATGTGGTATGTCCGTATACTTTTCCTTCCTTGTCCCTTAATTCCACTCTTAAGGGAACCGCACTTTCGGAAAACAGGCGGGACCATACGGAAAAATTGTAGTTTTCTCCCTCTTTCAGCACCATACCGTCAAAACCCGAATTAGCCAGGCCGAGCCCTCCTTTCCCCTGTCCTTCATCTTCAATGTTCAATACGGTATAATGCGGATTATTTTCGTTTAAAGGCTCCGAAGTCTCTACCGTTAAGGTCCCATAGGCAAAATCTTCGGCAAGATATTTCCATGCCGTGAGAGAGTGCCATCCTTTTCTATCGGAAGGATTGTACTCGAACGAACGGTTCTGAACCATTTCGGCATACAATCCGCCATCGGCAGCATAATTAATATCTTCAAAAAATATCCCGAACAGATCCGGACTGATAGGTTTTTCTTTACTATTTTTTACCGGCACATCCTGCGCATGAGTAGCTACTGTTACAAAGCAGCTTACGGTATACAGAAAAACAAATTTCAAATAATATTTCATGATGATAAAGGAGTAATTATTACACAAAACGGATTCGCATGAGTCCGCCGGATTAATAACCCGGATTCTGTTCCAGATTCCCGTTTTTATTCAGTTCCACCTGGGGGATGGGGAACAGCGTGCGATAGCTATCGCTTGCATCGTGGGAAAACCAGGACTTCGTGGTAAATACGCCAAAGCGTATCATATCCTGACGGCGGCGTGCTTCTTCAAAAAACTCATAACCGAGTTCATCCAGGAATCTGCCGTACTGAATATCGGCCCCTCCTTCGGAGGTGGTCTGGTGCACGTCCCTCCTGCCATAATCATAGGAACTTCCCCCGGCCAGTTCCGCTCCCGTAACGGTAGCTTTTTCGGGGGCTTCCCGGAAACTCCTTTCCCTGACCCGGTTTACCAGGACAGCGGCTTCATCTGCCCTTCCGGTTCGGAGCAGGCATTCGGCTTTCATCATAAGTACATCGGCATACCTGAAAAACGGAAATGCATTGTTAAGTATGGCAGAAGCCCCCATGGCGTATTCGAATTTCCCGAGACGAAGACCATGGTTAGCCTCTGTAGTATCTATGGCCGGAAGTACATTAACCAGGTTGAGCACCTGTCCCTTTTGTTCTCCGTTCTCTACCAGCAGTGTATCTCCGCCTGCAGCGCGTTGCACCCCCTTGATCCAGTTCTGCCGATAGCGGGCATCATCCGGATCGAAGGTATTTATGAACTGGGGTATGGCACAGATCCCTCCCCAGGGAGAATTCTGCAGGTTATAGGTCCGTTGCATTTCCTGCGGCAATGTCTGCATATGATGGTCAAAGGCATTCCAGTCGTCCCCGAACTGATCCAGGAACTTATCGTTGTAAATAAAGGCCCAGATGATCTCGGTAGACTGCCAGTTATCGGTAGCAAATACGCTCTTCTGATCAAACTCCAGGTCGTACAATCCTGCTCCCGTGATCGCATCACATTCCGCCATACATTCCTCCCACATCGGGGTGCCGGTATATACTTCAGCATTCAGATACATCTTGGCCAGTAAGGTACGGGCTACCCATTCATTCATTCTGGTAGAGGGAAACTGAATATTATCTTCCCGGATATTCTCCATATTTTCCTTTAGTTCGCGTATAATAAAATCGAATACTTCTTTTCTCGTGTTCTGCACGGGAAGAAAATCATCCGGCACGTCAAAATCGGTGACTATAGGTGTATTTCCGTACATATCGCACAATACCCAGTAGTACGTTGCCCGAAGTACGCGAAGTTCCGCCAGTGTGCTTTCCCTGAATTCCCCTACCGGGACCAGATCGTTCTCCACCTGGTAGATCACACGGTTACAGGTAGTGATCCCTTTGTATGCCCTTTGCCAGCAGGAGGTAACGATGGCATCCTCAGAAGTCCATCTATGGGTATGAAATCTGCGGTATCCGCCATCATCCACCCATCCCCAGGGACGTTTGGGGATCACGAGTTGGTCCGTGGATATTTCCTGAGCCCAGAAATAACTCTGCCACTTGTTGAACAATTCCCGCCAGGGGATATAAGCCGAAGCGATAAGGGAATTCACATCGTCTTCGAAAGCATTGAATTCATCGCTTATAATGGTATCGAAATTCTGGTCTTTGAGATCGGTACATCCTGTTAACGCAAAAATTAATAACAGGATAGTCATATGAGTTTTTATTGTTTTCATCGGTTCCTTTTTTGATACGGAATGCCTTTGTTTTTCCAAAATGTTCTACTTTCTCTTATAGCTTCCGTTTCCGTGATACTTACTTATGTGTTAAAAAACTACGCTTCTCTGCGAACAGCGAAGGTTAAAAGCTCACATTAATACCCAGGGTGAATGTCCTCGTAGTAGGGTACTTATCCCTGTTATCTATACCGGGTGACAAACCGGACCAGTCGACTTCCGGATCTATCCCCTTGTATTTTGTAATAACAAAAGTGTTCAGGGTAGAGACATATACTCTTGCAGAGCGTATAAGATCTCCACCGATATCTTTAAAGTTATAGCCCAGGGTAATATTGTCTATCTTCCAGAAGTCCCCGTCTTCTACATAATAGCTGTTAAATTCGAGGGGGACATTTTTATTGAGAACCGCTTTTCCGTAAATATTGTCATAAGCGGAACGAAGTCGGTTATACCGGTCATCCCCGGTATTCTCATAGTACATTCTCTGGAAATTAATGATCTGAAAATCGAATGACCCACGCATGGTAATCCCGAGGTCCCAGTTCTTATAACGAAAACTATTATTCCAACCGCCATGGTATTTGGGTATGCCATTACCTATCACCTGCTTGTCCTCAAACCCGCGGTTAAAATCATCGTATTCCACCCTGTCCCCGTTGGCATCTTCATATATCCAGTACCCGTCATCCGAGATATCCACTACGTTATACCCGTGAAAATCCCCCAGTTGTTTTCCTATTTCCACGATGTGCGTATGGGTCTGAATCGGCACGCCCGTACTACCTGCGGTAAAATAGTTGGATTCCAGCTGATAAAGGTCATTGGAAAGGCTTACCAGCTTGTTGGAGTTGGTGGAAAAAAGCAATTGGGTAGTCCAGGTGAAATCATCTGTTTTTACCGGGATAGCCGATATGTCCAGTTCCAGCCCTTTGTTTTCCATAATTCCCACATTGGCCCTGGTTACCGTATGGATATTGGGTGGACTGGGAACCTGGTAATCGTACAGCAGACCGTCTATCTTCCGGTTATAATAATCCAGTGCCCCGTACAATCTGCCATTGAAAAAACTGTAATCCAGACCTATATTATATTCCTTCTTTTCTTCCCAACGCAAGTAAGGGTTAGGGTTTTGGTTTGGCGAAAGCGAACGTATCCAATCGCCATTGATATAAAAGTAATCGGCATAATCGAGGGTTGCAGGGCCCAGGAAAAGATCTTGTGGTTGATTCCCGGTAACGCCGTACCCTGCCCTGATCTTGAGATTGTCTATGAAATCCACATTTTTCATAAAAGACTCTTCATTGATCCTCCATCCGAGGGATATCGCGGGGAAGGTTCCCCAGGGGTCCTTGGTCTTGTATAACTGGCTGGCCGCTTCATAACGTACACTCGCCATAAGCAGGTATTTATCTTTGTAGTTATATGTGGCCCTTCCGAAAAAACTGATCAGGTTGGTCTCGCTCCGGTCACTACCTTGTTCGGCACTGCCTTCCGCCAGGGCCTTGCCCTGCTCTATATTGGCATATCCGAAAATATCCGTAGGGAAATCCCAGTTCTGCATAAATGAAGAGAAGAATTCGTTTTCCTGATAACCATACCCGCCGAGAACGGAAAAATTATGATCCCCGATAGCTTTTTTATATTCTCCGGTAAGTTCTATAAAGCGATATATATTTTCCTCGTTACCAATAGAGGCGTAACCATTTCTTCCGTCCCTGGTAGTACTGATATGCTGCTTGGTCTCCGCATAGCCGCGCGACTGGTTATACTTGTCATACGTCATATTTGCCGCCAGACGGACTTCTTCTACGGGCATAAAGGTAACCCGGGCATTGTACCTGGTGTACTGGCTCTTGTTACGGCCATCGCTCTCGTATAACCTTGCCAGGGGGTTGTCATAATCAAAAATCCCTTCCTGAAACCAGTTCCCGTTTTCGTCACGGGTGGGGGATGTGGGGTTTTGTATGGTTATCTGCCGGTATGTCCAGTTGTTGAAACCAACACCATCGCCGGTAGTTGTATAGGAATTCTGCCTTCCTATAATTCCCAGGTTGAACTTCAGTTTGCCGTCAAACATATTGTGTTCCACATCTACCCTGCCATTAAAGGTCTCATTGTCTGACTTGCGCATAATACCATCGAACCCGCGATAATTCAGATTGAAAAGGTAATTGGTCTCCGAATTCCCTCCGCGGAACGTAAGGTTATGAACCTGTGAAAACGGGGTTTGTGTCGCTTCTTTAAACCAATCTGTGTCATGGCCATTGTCCCAGGAGCCCGCACGGGTGCCTTCTTCTATCTGCCTTCTGTAATCGTTTGCGGAGAGCATGTCCGGTTTACGTGCAATTTGCTGGGTACTTAATTGCACGCTATAGTCCAGTGTATTCATCTGCCCGTCCTTAAATCCTTTCGTGGTAATAATGACTACCCCGTTGCTACCCCGAACCCCGTAAATAGCGGCAGCAGAACCGTCCTTCAGCACATCGACGGATTCTATATCTTCGGGGGCAACCGTATTGAGGTCTCCCGGTATACCGTCTATCAGCACCAGCGGGGCCTCGTTAGCTCCCAGAATAGTAGTATTTCCGCGAAGGGAAATTTTTACGCCCTGAGTGGGGTCACCACTCGGGGCGGCCACCGTAAGCCCGGCAACTTTACCCTGCAGCAGTTGCCCAGCATCCCTGACCGGGGCCTGTACAAAATTTTCGGATTTGACCGAAGCTACGGCACTGGTTACATCTGCCTTTCGCTGTGTCCCGTAACCCACTACGACGACTTCGTCCAGCTGGGCCAGGTCCTCTTCCAGTTCCACATCTATAACATCCTGGTTATTTACCGGAACTTCAACTGTCCGGAAACCGATAAATGAAAATTCCAGTACGGCACTTTCCGGATTATCCACTGCCAATTCGTAATTACCGTCGAAATCGGTGACAGTGCCTTTAGAAGTTCCCTTTATCATTACCGTTGCGCCGGGAAGGGGCTGACCATCGGTGGCCGAAACAACTTTTCCCGAAACGTTCAGAAAAATTCCGGAGGGCATACCGGTCTTGATGTTCTCCGCGTAAAGTGAAGCGCACAGATAGCCACAAAACAGCATACACAGAAGTCTGCGAAGTACTCTCCTCTCCTTTTTAGTGTCTGGTCCTCTCATAATACGATAAAGTTTTGGTCGTCGGATATTTCGAAGCATAGTGTGTTACTTTTTCGAAAAATTCCTTGGCTAATCGATTATAAATGTAAATAAAACATTTATTAAAACAAAATTAAATGTAATTTTCACACTATATAAAAATCAAAAAAAGATTTTTACTGCCGGAAAATTAATAATCACACAATCACAGCAAAACTGTTTTTAAGACTTTTGAGTTATATACATAGATGCTATTTGTATTAATCTCATAAACAAATGTTTAAATATCCGTATGTGCTGTAAAATGGATGGGCATTTTAAAAGGTGTCTTCCTTTGTGCATCTTAGCGTATTCTCTGTGAGTCCTCTGTGTAACAGCCTATTTCCGTAATATTATTACACAAAGATTCATAAGCAGGCACAAAGTTACACAGAGAATTATATAGAAATTAAGAGTATAACTCGATAAGACTTCAGTCTTACCTCATTACTGCCGGACAGACAGAGAATCCCTGGTTTTCGGGATTGTTTTCCTCTTCTAACATACCTATTTTTGGTGTATAGATTATACCCAAAGACGATTTCCGGTTATGAAAACATTTTATTTTTTAATAGTCCTGGTTATATCTGCAGGATGTAATTCCAAAGAAGGAAAAACAAACGGAAAGCTGTTTCCCAAACCTGCCACCGAACTGGTTCTGACACTTCGCCCGGATACAACCCGGGTCCTGGACACTGCCCGGGTTACTGCGGAGATCAAAGGTTTGCTACGCCTTACGGACCGGTATTCAACCTTTGAGGAAAGCTCCCGTAACATTGAAAGTATGGTACGGGGAGACAGTCTCCTTATCTTAACCATTACACCGCCGGTTAATGGTGATCATCTCAGTAATATGAAAAAAGTCTTATCTGAAATAACTTCTTCTCCATCTCACCTGGCTTCCTCAGACACACAGATAAAGATAACCGAAACAGACCGGGAACTCCTGCAACTGCTGTCCTTAGAAGAAAATGAAGTCTATGATCTGCAGCCGGACTTCAGCCGGGCGGACTGGGCTTATGTTAAAAATGAGATTCCTTCGCCGCTGGGCGGAACGCCCTCTGTTTATATAACTACCTATATCCGTTATCCTCTTAAAGAAAAAGCTCCGCAGCTTTATTACAGCTATGCGTTTGACCAGGAAAATAACGGATTATCGAAAAGTGTAGCCAGCCTTATGAAAACATTAGGACCATCGGAAGTCTCTTATTCCATAACTTCCGAGGCTCCCCGGTTGACGGCATTATGGGATAGCATTCGTAAGAATCACCGGCTACAGATCCTGGAAGATTACCTGCAACTTTCCTGGGAACAGGTTGACTTCGGACGTACCTATGTTTCGCCTCTCACATCTTCCGATACCATTATTAAGGTAAGTATTGATAAGCTCATCCAAAAGACACCCCCTCACCTCTTTCATCTTCTTATCGCCCCTTCGCTTTCAGGATCGGTAAGTAGTTATTATTTCAAATAAGAATTCCCCAATGTTCGTTAAAAATGAATATGCGTTCTTTACATTCCTTGTACCTCATAGCTTTCCATCCTTTTTTATGACGTGACGATTTGAATTGTATGAATGGCACTTCGCTTACTGCTTCACCGGGTACGACAGATGTTCAAAACTCCGCCTATCTTCAGAAGACCGGAGTACGCATCATAAGCGTATTTCTTTTCCATACACTCCTGTACCCGGACCCTTAGAAAAACGCTCCGTTTCTTTCCGCTTCTAAGCCCGGAAAACAGTCATTTAAGGGGTTGTGTTTACACCGAACCAGGGCCGGTATGCGGCTTACCTGTTTCCTTTAGCGGCTAACCGGGTTGCTTATGATATCATATACAACTGCTTTAACCACTGACCGGGTTACGTTGACCGCTTAAGGGAATGGGGACGAAGTCGTAAGGGATCCTGTTTACGGCATACATAGTT
>NZ_RJTM01000095.1 GCF_003725735.1 Sinomicrobium pectinilyticum
ACGGCATACGCAATTGCTTAAGCGGCGAACCCAACCCGGTTCGGTGTAAACACAATCCCTTAAATGGCAAAAACCGGCTCCGGATTATACGGCCAGGGATACGATATGCCGGTCCCGTGACAAAGGCAGGCACTTCTTTACAGGGAGGCTCCCCCTCCTGAACTTGCCGGGAAACCGGCGGTGATACCGTACGTTTTGCAATTATGTCGCTA
>NZ_RJTM01000096.1 GCF_003725735.1 Sinomicrobium pectinilyticum
AACCCCAAAAAACACAAATACAAACACCTGAATATCTAACTACTTTAAGTAGGTACGAGTATTCAGCAACATATAAAGAAATTTCAAAAAAATGAAGTCAAAGCTACTCTTTACCAACTATAAAAAGCATGGGCTTAAACTTAACAACTGAATTTAAAAGACTAAGAAACTGTTTAAATTTTATCCCTTCGGCAAGTGGTTTCTGAATTTATCGAAAGGCTCGAAGCACCGCCTTTGGTTCTTTCAGGCACCTTTTTCCATACCGGCAAAGCAGGTTAAAGGGATTGAAGGGGATTGATCCGGCTATGCCGAAAGATTGAGGGAGATTGAAAGGATTGATTTTAAACATTTCAATCTCCCTCAATCTTCTTCAATCTACCATCAATCTCATTAATTCCACACTTTAATCCCGATATTATCGGGACCAAAAACAAAATTTAAACAGTTTCTGAGAGCCCCGAACTAAAAGCTCTACAACTTTTCGCAAAGAGTATTGCCCTAATTCCCAACAAATTCTATTATATCCCCTGCCTTCCAGGAAAGATTCTTCCCGTCTCTTGTAAAGTACTGCCATTGGCCGTATTTCAGACACAACACGGGAAAGGACATGTCTACAGAGGTATCAAAATGGTTCATCACACTGTTAAATGCCACATCGTCCAGCTCCGCGGGAATAATGATCTTTCCTTTCCAGTCCGCTATACCAAACTTTACCGGGGGAACATCCCGGCCGTAGAACACATCATTGATATATCTTGTACCTCCCGTCCGAAGCAGAAAACCCCGTCGATTATTAAACGGCAGGATAGTACTGTAAACAGGGGACAGGATTACCTTACCATTATGACTGGCAAGGCCTGCCAATGTTTCTCCCATACTTTTCCTGTCTGTTTTTAAAAGGACCATGTGATCTTTATTGATGTACGACAGGTTAATACTCTTATAATAATCATATTGCAACGGTACGACGATCTGTCCCGTACTATCCGCATACCCGTATACCGCATCGGAGTACGCTTCGGTTTTTTCCATAATCCCTGTCCCCGGAGCCTCTTTTTTATTTTTTCCGTGAACACGATTTACGGAGCCTCCCTTTCCCAGCATGATCATACCGTGTTTTACAGCATCGGATGCTATATCATATACAAAGGGGATAATTGTTTTTCCTTCGGTATCTATAAATCCGGTTTTATAACGATCTCCCGTTACTTTATCTACCCTTGCCAATCCACCAGAAAACCTGTGTATCAAGGAAATCGGATTCGTTCTATCTTCGAGGTCACTATAATAATACGTGCCGTATTTCTCAGAATAAGCTTTTCTTTCCGGCACATTGTATAATTGTCCGGAAAGGCTGTCTTTACTTACCAGCAGCACCTCCGGGCTCCCCGTTTCCCACACTGCGGGATAATCCAGGGGAATTATTTTTCGTTTTTGTGGCCGGAACAGATAATGCCTCTGTTCTTTCCTGAGCAACCATACATTCTCATCCAGTGGTGATACGGTTTCGTATTTAACGGGGAGTACTTCCCTTCCTTTCGTATCGAACAAACCGCTTACCTCAATAGACATACCATTATTATTTGTTTCCTTACGGACAAGGATTAGCCCGTTTTCCAAAAAACGAACCTCATCATATTCTACAGGGACAACCTGTTTCCCTTCTACTGTAAATACCCCCTGCTTTCCACCTCCGTAGGATTCGGTACTTATGGCAACCAACTTCAGGGAATCCTGTTTTTTTATCCAGCCGTAAACGGAGGGTAGTATCTCCCTTTTCGTGTTTAAATCAAAGAGTCCTTTCTTTCCCTTCCTGGTCACCTCCAGCACTGAGGGATAATTTTTATCATAATGGTCCCATTCTTCATATTGCATGGGCATAATTTCGTTCCCGTTCAAATCATACAGGGCCACCATTCCGTCGTAACCAACTTCTACCAGTCCCAGGGGGACATCATCCGTGTCTCCGTAAAAACCGCTTTCGGCATTTTGTACCTTCCGGAACGCCGGTGCTACCAGAACGCCGTTCCCCGGATTAAAAAAACCGTACGACTCCATTTCCTCCAACCGGAATAACCGGGTAACGGAATCATCGGAATGCTTTACGTCTACGGGATAAATGTCATCATATCCCGGAGGCAACACATCTTCACCTCTGGTATTCAGCAATCCGTACAGTCCGTCCATTTTGGCCACAAAAAAGTTTCCGTAGATCCGTATGTCTTCATATTGCGGTTCCAGGATAATATTGCCTTTCCTGTTTGCAAGTCCTTTGAGACCATCCTTCAACAGTAAAAGATGAAGTTCAGGCCCTTCTTCAAAATAAAAAGACGGTTCGCGGATATCATCATATACCGGAGGTAATATGGTGTTACCGTTCCTATCGACAACCCCGGTTTTACCTTCCTTTTTTATTTTTAACAAACCCCCTCCCATCCACTCGGCATCCGTAAATTCCTTTGCCGTAGGTATATATACCACTACAGGTTTACTGTTCCGGGTGAAAGACAAAACCCAGTCATCACTACGCATATTCCAGTGCATATGGTCATAACGGAATGGCACCAGAACTTCATTTTTAAAGGAAATTATCCCCCATTTTCCATCTCTACGCGCATATACATAATCCGATTTCAGGCCGCAGCCTCCACAATAGTCAAATTCGTCATACGCTGTCGGCACTATCATTTTGTCGACCGTTATATCATATACTCCCCATTTACCATCCTGTTTTATCCCGTAGTGTTTACCATCCAGCACATAGTAATCCTCAAAACGTGCGAGCCGGGAGGAAACAGAAGGTACGGGAGCGCTGTTCCAGTCCTGTACGGGTTTTCCGTATTTCCTGAAAGCAGCATCGAAATAACTGTATTCCGGTTTTAGCACCCAGGTTCCGTCCGGTGCAAGTATGCCCCATTTATCATCTTTTCCCCGGTAAACGGCAAATACGGTTTCAGGTATCTCTCCCGGCGCATTTTTCGTTTCATCCCGGTACAGTTCCTCCGCATGGATAGTACCGAAGTCTTTGGCATTATACATTTTGTCAAAAGCATACCGCCCAGTGGTATCTATATAAAAACTCCGTCCCTCCTGTTTTACTCTCGCATAGCCGTTTACAAAACGGGAAAGGCCATTCTCTGTTTCTTCGGCCTGCTCCGGCGACACCTCTACAATCTGTGCACGGGTCACTACAAAGAACAAGAGCACCGATATAAGGGAAAATGTGCTTTTAGTTATTTTCATCATTACGCTCATTGGTTATCGTTCCATTCTTTTACTAATGAAATTCCGGGATTACGGGAAAGGTTGTTACCCGGAAAACAAATGCTCAAAATTACATATTTCGCATATAGCCGGACATCCCCCGAAACCATTATTTTCACGTGTTATTTTCTTTTGCAAACTTGCTTTTCTGTCCGAAAAACAGGCAGGTTCTTCCGTAACCGGTTTATGTGTTATATACCGACCTGAAAAATAATCGTATTTTTATGCATATTGATCCCTAAAGAATATTGTCGGGAATAAAACAAATAAACCATAGTTTTTGAAAGAACACAAATATATACCACGTCCCCTGTTAAGGGTTATTATAGTTGTACTGCTTATTGTGTGCATATGGCAGTTTTACCGTTATCGCAGGGAAAACAGGGAAATACTGCTACACAATACTACCTTGCTGGAAAAACAGATTAAGAATGTAGGGAAGCTCATCGTTACGGAAGGTAACTACGCTCAGGTCTTTACCTTCGAAGATTCCAAAAAATTCTATCTGGACATATTGTCCGCAAGGAAAAAAGCTCTGGTAGTGGTCAATGCCACAGCAAAGGTTTCCTATGACCTGAGTAAAATAAAAACGGAAATACTCGAAGATAAAAAGACCGTGATCATTACCTATATACCGCCACCGGAACTGGAGATTAATCCTAAAATCGAGTATTACGACATCCAACAGGACTACTTTAACCGTTTTGATGCCGGCGATCACAACAAGATCCGGAAACGTATAGAAAATTCCCTTCGCAAGGAGATCGACAAATCTACCTTAATGACCAATTCGCGGAACCGGCTGCTTACGGAACTGCATAAAATATACCTCCTCACCAATTCCATGGGATGGACCCTGCAATACCGTGACCAGGTGATACAGGAAGAAAGCGACCTGTTCCGCGATTCGTTTATTCCGGAGTCCATGAAAATCCCGGGTAACCCGGAATTCCGGGAGCATTAAAAGTCCAGGGAAGCGGTTGGACCCACAACTTTTACGCGTTTTGAAACCGTCTCTGTGGAAACGGCATCACACCTGCCGGAAAATCCCGGTTGTTCGCCCCCGACGGTAATGGTAAACCACCCGGGTTCTATGACGAGTTTTTCTTTATCGTTTATCATGGAAAGCTGCCGGGGCTGAATGGTAAAACGTACTTTTTTACGTTCTCCTTTTTTAAGATGTACCCTCTTAAACCCTGCCAGCTGGTGCCTGGGCCTTGGGGTAGAGGCCTTTTCGTCTTTGAGGTATACCTGTACTACCTCATCCCCGTCTGCCTCTCCCTTATTGCTTACTTCCACTTCAATAGCAATCGGTTCGTTGGTACCTGTTTCCGAAGGGATATTAAGCTTATCGTAGGTAAACCTGGTATAGCTCAGCCCGTATCCGAAAGGGTATAAAGGTTCTTTCTCAAAATAGCGATAGGTTCGTCCTTTCATATCATAATCTTCAAAAGGCGGTAGTTCTTCCACAGATTTATAATAGGTAACAGGAAGCCTTCCTGCCGGGTTATAATCCCCGAACAAAACATCGGCTATGGCATTACCTCCCTGCTGCCCGGGATAACCGGCAGACACGATGGCAGGGACATGATCTGCCGCCCAGTTTACGGACAATGCACTACCGTTGAGCAATACGAGGACCACGGGTTTACCTAGGGCCACAATTTCCTGCATCAGTTTTTCCTGGGCTTCCGGTAAATCAAGTTTGGTACGGTCGCCCCCTGAAAACCCGTCTACTTCTATATTCATCTCCTCTCCTTCCAGGCGTTCGTTCAGTCCCAGGGCCAAAACAATCACATCGCCCTTTTTGGCTGTTTCCACGGCTTTGCGCCTCTGGTCTCCTTTGGGAGTGCTCCAAAGCATTTGTGCCGTAGCATCGCCATAATAATTTTTATATTTTACTTCTATTTTATATTTCTTTCCTTTTTCCAGAACTATTTCTTTGGGGTCCAGGGAAGCACGGTGTTTGTGATTTCCTCCTCCTTCCGTTTTCCCGGCGATGGAAAATTCCATAAATGGTTTTCCCCAATCGCTGAAGTAATACGTTCCTGTTTTCGGTGGGATGAGATATCCTGTCCACCGTATACTGTAATTCCTCATTTTCAACCGGGGGTCGGGTGTATTGATGTCCCACTGGAAATTGATGTTATCGTCCTGTCTTGTAAATAATGGTTCCCCTTCCCAGTTGTCATTATCAAAGTACTCCCCCTTCAGTCCCTGTAAACCGTTCTCACCCTGCAAATAAACAGAGGGTATGACCTCCATGGTAGGAATGCCATCGGCCAGGGGACTTCCTTCTTCATATAAAATATTAACTTCCGGAGACAATTTGTTTTTTATTCCCTGTAATACGGTAACAGGTTTTTCCGGAATACCGTTATAATTCCCCCACAGGGATTGCACATTATCTGCATTGGGGCCTATAACGGCAATGTTCTTTACATTTTTGGACAAGGGTAGCATCTGATTTTCGTTGCGTAAGAGGACTATGCTTTCCTGTGCTGCCTTTCTTGCGAGATCATCATGGGCAGCATTGCCGTTTACCGAGAACGGTATCTGAAAATAAGGGGACCGTTCTTCATTATCGAACATCCCCAGTTTAAACCGGGCCCTGAAGAGTCTTTTAACCGCCACGTCCAGGTCCTGTTCGCTGACCAGTCCTTCCTTAATCGCCTCATTGAGGAATTCGTAGGAGTTTCCGCAATTCAGATCACACCCGGCCTTTACCGCCAGTGCCGAAGCTATGGCCGCGTTATCTGCTATTTTATGCGTTTTCCATATATCGGAAATAGCACCGCAGTCGGAAACCACATAACCGGTAAAGCCCCATTGATTTCTTAAAATATCGTAGAGGTATTCGCTGGCACTTGCCGCTTCGCCGTTCACCCGGTTATAAGCGGTCATGACGGAATGGACATTCCCCTCCTTAACCAATGTTCTGAAAGCAGGCAGATAGGTTTCCCACAGGTCGCGTTTATCCGGTATGACGTCAAACTCATGCCGGGACGGTTCGGGCCCGGAATGCACGGCAAAATGTTTCGCAGTAGCTATTGTTTTCAGGTATTCGGGATCATCGCCCTGCAGCCCTTTTACGAATTGCAGTCCCAGCTGCCCGGTCAGATAAGGATCTTCCCCGTACGTCTCATGCCCCCTACCCCACCTGGGGTCACGGAAAATATTGATATTAGGCGACCAGAAGGTAAGCCCCTGGTAAATATCGTGCTGTCCCCTTCTTATATATTCGTGATGCTTCGCCCTTCCCTCATCCGATATTGCGGTGGCTACTTTGAAAAGCAGATCCTTATTCCATGAGGCTGCTATGGTAATGGATTGCGGGAATACTGTAGCATAGCCCGCCCTGGCAACACCATGCAAAGCTTCATTCCACCAGTCATATTTTGGTACCCCCAGGCGTTCTATTGCCGGGGCATCGGACATCAACTGTGCTATTTTTTCTTCCGGGCTAAGCCTGGATACCAGGTCGTTCAACCGTTCTTCTACCGGTAATTCCGGGTTCTGAAAGGGGAAATCATATTGCCCGTAGGTCATAAAACTTATCATCGTCGCAATTAGAAAACTCCATTTCTTCGCATTGTTGAGCCCATTTGAATGTGCTGTGTTCATCATTGTTTTTTTTATTTTTTTAATCCGTTGAGTATCCTGATCATACCAAAAAACCGCCACAGGTCTTTTTTACTTTCCATTACCTTTTAGTCTAATGTACTATAACCAAATATAATGAATGTTTATTAAACAGTTTTAATTAAAATTGTGTCTTTCTTAAATTTCCCGGTCCTCTTATAATTATTCCTTCCGAAGAGTGCTTTATAGAAGCAGCCTTGTTAAAAGGAAGAAAATTAACAGATTTGAGGTTTGATATTTTTCCCGTATGATATCTTTGTCATTTGGAAACAGTATCCGTTACAAATGAAGATCAGCAAAACATTCAAAAGGGCAGGGATCGTATTACTGACATTTTTTGCAGTGATGTCGGTAATCATTGCCATAGCCCTCAATTTTATTTTCACTCCTGAGAAGATCACTCCGGAGGTAGTACAGATAATCAACGAAAATATACGTGGAAAAGTAGATTGCGAACGCATAGAACTTACCTTTTTTCCCAGTTTTCCCCGGTTTGGTATTCGTCTGAAAAACGGCGCCGTATTGCCCCCGACACATTCCGGTTCCGGGGATACACTGGCAGCCTTTAACGACGCCCAGGTAATCCTTAATATGTATAAGTTACTGGCAAAGAATGAACTTCACATCAACAATATAAGACTAAATCGTCCGGATATACACGCTATGGTAGACTCCCTGGGTAATCCCAACTGGGACGTACTGGGATTGGTAACAGACACTATTCCGGCCGATACCACCGAAAGTGGTTTTTCCTTTAAGAAAATCGTACTGAAGAATCTCGAGATTCAACACGGTAACCTCCTTTATGAAGACGGGCTCTCCAAAAACAATTACCAGGTACATGATTTCAATTTTCGTGTGAAGGCTGTGAAAGGAGATAAGGGACTTTTTCTCAATACTCACAATAAGAGCGATAATATTTCCATGTACAAAGATGGAGGCAAGCCTTATCAAATAAAAAATATCACCATAATTTCTACACTTTTTTACGATCGATCCGACAGAACAATACATATCAAAGAGAGTGATTTTTCTTTGAACGACATCCATTTTTCCACTAAGGGACAAATACAACTGTATCCCGAACAGCAGGAATTATCCGCCGACCTGGAAACCCGGCTGGTTACCAATTCTTTTAAAAATATTGTTGAACTGATACCTCCCCATATCCTGCACAACGAAAAAATAGATACCGAAGGGAAGGTAGATCTTCGGTTAACTGTAAACGGCCTTTACGGCAAGGATCACCAACCCCGTATAGATGCCAGTCTCCATATAGATCATGCAAGTTTGGCCTATTCGGATTTCCGGGGAAAAATTGAGGATATCTCGGTCAGGGCCACTTCTGTCCTATTCCCGGATGGGGCTGCTCCTTCTTCGGTGACCATCGACCATCTGCGTGTTAACGGAACGGGAGTTCATATAGACGCATCCGGGAATATAGAGCACCTTTTCGAAAACGCTGTTTTTGATATTGCCCTGAAAAGCAATATCGACTTTACCGAGTTCCACGCCAATTTCCCGGTAGACGAAAACATTAAAGCCAAAGGGAATATCGAGGCCGATCTCAAAACCAATTTTAAACTCAATGACCTCACGGGCAATCACTATGAGAACATCAATCTGGTAGGGAATCTGCAATTTGACGATGTAGATATCGATTCGCCCAAAGACAGCTTGTGGTTTCGTACAAGACAACTGCAAACTTCTTTCTTCCGACAGAAAAATGAGCGGAGTAATATGGCCGGAAATGTGGATATCCGGGATGCCAGACTTGTCTATAAGAACGATCTCGATTTTACCGCCGAAGAGATCACGGCCGACCTTAAAGTAGACCAGCAAGGAGAAAAAAAAGTCAAGCTTGACATGACTATGGGTCTGAAAACACTGAGATTCACTTCAAAATCGGATTCTCTGAGGGGAATAGTCAAAAAAGCAAATGGGGAAGCCCGGCTTTTTCCTGAAGAGGAGGGCAAAGCGGCATATATTACATCTCGTTTTACCATAGACAGTGCGGCTTTACGTCAGAAGAAAGATTTTGTAGCGATAAAACAGGGGAACTACGTGATGAGACTGGACAAAAAGGCTCCGAAAAAATGGGCCCCGAAAGGCCACGTTAACTTTCACCGCCTTATCGCATACAGTCCGAAAATGGGTGTTCCGCTTAAAATGCCTGCTTCCAGGATTTCTTTTGAAAATGACAACATTACCCTGGATCACGCCAAGTTCCATTTCGGGAACTCCGATGCAACCCTTACCGGTAATATACAACACCTCAAAGGCTTCAAATCCGGCGATCCCGTGACGGCAACCCTGGAGGTAGATGCAGATTTTATAGATGCCAATCAGTTAATGCAGGTATTCTCCTCTCCTCCCGACGAAGTTGTGGATGTAGATAATATGGAGAAAATCGATCAGGAAGTTGCAACGGATGCTCTTAAAGGCGAAAAACACACTTTTAAAATCCCGGACAATCTTCGTTTCACCTTAAACACCAATATCAACCGGTTGAAATTCGGTGATATGGACATGCGCAATATCTATGGCAGAGCGAGAATTAAAGAAGGCACAATGAAACTGGAGGATTTTCACCTCAATACCCTGGCAGCGCAATTGCAGGCCGACATATCTTACTCAGCCAAAACCAATAAAGAAGCCGATCTCGATTTCCGCTTATACCTGAGCAATATTGAAATGGACCAGATCCATCGCGTGTTTCCTGTTCTGGATTCTCTTTTCCCTATGACGAGGTCCTTTGAAGGCAAGGCCGATTTCAGGCTGAAAGGCAACGCCAAACTGAGCGAAGACATGGACATAAAGATCCCCACACTTAAAGGTATCGCCGCCTTAAAGGCCCATGACATCATAGTACTTGACGGACCGACCTTCTCCGATCTTGCCAAAACCTTCATGTTCAAAAACAAAGAAAAGAATCCCATAAAGGAGCTGAACATGGAAATGACCTTCGAAGAAAGCCACCTGGAGATACTTCCCGCACTGCTGGAAATCGACCGTTACCAACTCGCCGTAGGGGGGATACAAAACCTGGACATGAGTTATGACTACCATATTTCCGTACTCAAATCGCCTGTTCCGTTTAAAACAGGAGTGGATGTAAAGGGAAATTTCGACGATTACGACATCAGCCTGTTGAACAAGGCAAAATACAAATATTACTTTACCGACAAAGAACGACTGCTTAAAAAGGCAGACTCACTGGTTATTAATCGCAAGAGCGATATCCTGCACCAGCTGGAATTCAATTAAAACATCAGTATATAAACCGGGCATATGCAGGAAACGTTAAAACGACATATAACAGAAATAATACCACTGACAGAAGACGAATTTGCATTTGTCGCTGCTCATTTTTCTGTTCAGAACTTCAAAAAACGTGAATACCTGATCCGTCAGGGAAAAAATGTACCATATACTTATTTTGTAGTTTCCGGGCTTTTAAAACTGATATATAACGACGAATCAGGCAAAGAACATATTTTATCTTTTGCCATGGAAGACTGGTGGGAAACGGATTTTCTCGCTTTTTATTCCGGGACCAAAGCCACCATGTCTCTGCAATGCCTGGAGGATACCTGTGTACTCTGTATTTCGCTGGAGGATTATGAGAAACTATGTTCGGGCCTTCCGAAGATGGAACATTTTTTTCTCAAAAAAGCGACCTCGGGACATATTGCATCACAGCAACGTATTTTCTCCCTTCTGAGTTCCAATGCACGGGATCGTTATAATCAACTGCTTAAACGCTATCCTTCCCTCTTTCAAAGAGTGCCGAAAACCCTGATCGCTTCCTACCTAGGTGTTTCGCGGGAAACCCTCAGCAGGCTTTCCTCCTGAGCCGTTTCCTCCTGTTCTTAATTGTGACATTTGTCACGCAATTAAACTTCATACCGTACTCATCTTTGTCATATAATTTGTAATTGTTAACCCAAAAAAAACAGACAAATGGAAAAGAGAGCATTCAATCCCTGGAAATGGCAGGACGAACGCGGTTATGTACAGGCCGTAGAAGTCAAACAGACCGAAGGGACACTTTATTGTGCAGGACAGGCGGCCGTAAACCCGGACGGCACTTCGAGCAACGCCGACATGAAAAGTCAGTTGATCCATGCACTGGAAAACCTGGAACAGGTAATTACAGAAGCCGGGTATGAATGTAAGAATATCGTACGGCTGAATGTCTACACAACCTCATCTGAAGAGCTTTTTGATACCGGTTTTGATATTTACCTGGACTGGGTAAAAAAACACGGTATTAAAACAGCACTTACCTTAATGGAAGTAAAAGTCCTTTTCGAAACACTGAAGATCGAATTTGAGGCTACGGTAGTGAAGTGAATCGGAATACCCCACCATTCCCGGACGTAAAATCTGTATTCCGCATGCCCCGCCCACCATAACGAGATATTCCGGAAAAGCATGCTATAAAAAAAGCAAATCATTTTAAAAAATGATTTGCTTTTTTTAAGTGAGCCTGGCAGAACGATTTTCGAACCGGTTTATGGTAGATCTGAAGAAATTAACATCCCATGCGAGAATAGGCTAAACCTTATTTACACAGCTTTTATACTATTAGGTAATTCAAGTAAATTGGCTTTACTGTAAGACTTTAACTGTCTTTGAGTGATATGTTCTACTGAGATTTTCTATTCAGAAAGCACACATAAAAGCTCCAAATCTTTCAGAAATTGGTTCGGGATTTGTATCTTTGGGGCCACTGAAAACCCCTGTAATTACTGATATTACAAAGGTTTTTAGTTTTACGAAAAATAACCTGCTACTTCAACCGTGTCTACCACTTACTACATCATTATCTCCTGTACCTTTTCACTCTTTCGTTTTTTATCCTGTGAGCCTGTTTTTAACCGGTATATCTTTGTGTTTATCAGTTGGGCCAATTGGGTAATGGTTCCTGCGCCCAGTATTTCCATTACCGGTAGGTCAATTCCTAATCTGGATTGGATGGCTACTACCAATTCAACAGACATAATAGAATCAAATCCCAGGTCACTTAATTTAACATCCATTTGCAGCGCTTCTACAGGGGAACCGGTTATTTCAGCAATCAGCTGCTTAATGCTATCCACTACAACATTATCCCATTGATCTCTTTCCAACGCCAAAAGACTGCTTATAAAAACAGGCAATGATCCATGCTGTTTGTTTTCCAGCAATCTTGAAAGTCTTTTCCAGGTCCCCGGGAGCGAACTGGTCATTTTATTCCAATCGATATCGATAATGCCAATATGATTTTGAAAGTGATCGATGGCTTCGCCCATTAACTGGAGACCAATGACAGGGGAAATGGGGTTATAACCGATACTGGCCACATGTGATTGTGCCAACTGATTCCTCGCCAGCATGCCTGTTTCACTAATGGCGCCCCAACTGATACTGGTTGCAGGTAAACCATGTCGTATCCTGTCCAGCGCCAGGCCGTCTAAAAAGCAATTAGCTGCTGTGTATGCCAATTGCCCGGTATTACCTGTATAACCTGTGACAGAGGAATAACACACAAAGAATTTTAAACGGAGGTTTCGGGTTTGCTTATGCAGGTGCCATGCGCCTAATGCTTTGGGCAAAAACACTTTATCGAAAAGAGCCGGTGTAATTGATTCGATAAGGCAATCTTCCATGACAGCTGCGGCATGTATTATGCCGGCCAGTTCCAATCCTTTATCCGATGATTGTTGCACGGCTTTTTTTACCGAAGCAGGGTCGGTTACATCTAATTGAACAGGATAAACAGTGCAACCGTAAGTTTCGATTTTTTCCCGGATATATCCTTCCTCACTAGTTATGCGTCCGCTCCTGCTTCCCAATACCAGGTGTTTTACCCCCTGCTCTGCCAGCCATTGTGCAGTTCGCAAACCAAAACCGCCGCACCCTCCTGTTATTAAAATACTTTCATTTTCATTGAAACTGAGCTGCTTCCTGGTTTCCGGTACTGTTTCCATATTGTGATTGGTAAAATCTATCACCACCTTACCCGAATGGGTGCCTGAGGCCAGTTTTTTAAATGCTTCCTTGCATTTGGCCACATCAAAAACTTCATAAGGAAGCGGTGCCAATAATTTCCCGGTATAATCCCTGAGAAAATTCAGGAAAAACCGGCGGGCAGACTGCGGAGATACCGGAAGGACCTTGTCGAGATCAAGAGCAATGAATTGTACGCTCTTGTTGAAGGGAAGCAATGAAAGCTTACTGTTTGTGGTTATATCCTGCTTGCCTATTTCAATAAACCTGCCGAGGGTACGGATAAGACGGAGGCTTTTATGCAAGGCAGGGCCTGACAGGGAATTTAATACCACATCCACGCCTTCCCCGTTTGTATCCTGTAATATTTCATCGTAAAAATTCAGCGATCTCGAATCATATACATGTACAACACCCATCGCTTTCAATAAGGCTCTTTTTTCATTTGTGCCGGCAGTAGCATATACTTCGGCGCCCCTGGCCAATGCTATATTGCACGCCGATAATCCCACCCCGCCGGCAGCTGCATGGATCAGTATGCGTTCGTCTTTTTGCAGGCGTCCCATTTCAATCAATGCCGTCCAGGCGGTATAGTATACGAAGAAAGAAGCAGCTTCCCGGAAAGAAACATTATCCGGCAATTTGAATACATACTGTCGGTTAATGTTAATATGTGTCCTTAAGCCGTTGCCAATAAAATATACCCTGTCTCCGACCTTGAGTTGCTCGACAGAAGGATGGACCTGCGTAACAATACCTGCACCTTCCAAACCAAAATCAGCACCGAAGAAGGTGTCTTCCAGGGCAGCTTCATTCAGCATGCCCATCGCTTTCATTACATCCTTAAAATTGATCGAAGATGATGCTACTTCAATTTGCACCTCATTGACATCAGGTGCATTGATCCCTATATTTCTGAAAGCAAGGCTTTCCATTTTACCTTTTTGAAGTATATCTAACCGGTATGGCTGGCTATTTTCGTTCTTTATCGGTGTTTGGGCCCTTTGCGGAAAACCAATATCGTCTCTTATCAGAGCCCCCTGGTACCAGCCAGATGCAGTATAGATCAATTCTTCTTCTTCAAATATACTTTCTACCAGCATGCTCAGGTCACTTTCCGTCGGCGAATGTTGCAAATCGATTGTTTTTAATTGTATATGCGGCATTTCCGTTGTCACCGTCCGGGCAAATCCGGCTAAGGCCGTATGATGGGGATTTATCTTTTCAATGGTGGGACTGGTTTCATCGGCGAGGCCATGTTCTATCAACAGTAATAACCGTTCCAGCTGTTTTTTTAGCGGGCTTTGCAGTAAAGTGATCAACTGATGGCAATCTGCTAAGGCACCCGTTATATTGTTACTGTCTGCAGCTGCTATGTAGAGTAACTGGAAATCTTCATCCTTTATTTGCACCAGCTCATCAATGGGAATAAACTGAATGGGCCGCGTTGACAGTTGCGGAAGCTTGTCGAACGCTGAACGATCACCAGTTGCCAAAAAAGTCGTGTGAGCATAACCATGATTGGAAGCGAACTCGTACGCTGAAAAAGTATACTTGTATATCCAGCTTTGTTGTGGGTTCAGCGCTGCGCTGATCGTCGTTTTTTTGCAGAAGAGCCCTTGCAGGTCGACCAGTACATTGCCGCTGCCATCCAGCAATTGCAGGTTACCTGAAAAGCTGTTGGCATTTTGCCGGGTGATTTCGCCTATGCAGTAGACAACAGGAGGAAGTGGCTTAAACACTTTCATAGTATCGATTTTAACGGGCAGGTAGGCTTGACCCGGGCGAGTGTTGGCCAATAAGAGCAAGATCGACTGAAAAGCACCATCCAGGATCTCTGGATGTACAACAGATTGCCGGCTTGTCGGTTCGCCTGTCCTTTGTAAAATAGCAAATACGTGGCTGTTGTTGAAAAATGAATAGGATGAAATGGTCTGAAAATGTTCTTTATAATTTAAGCCGATCAATGCAAAATATTGGTAGGCATCTGCTTTGGTGAAGGTGCGGGGAGTCGCCAGCAGGGGTTGTATGTCTTTACCGGGTAAAGTAGTATATTTATCAGAAGTCCAGGCCATCCCTTTCACATGAGTTGTCCAGTTATCATCAACTTTAGATGAAATCGAAAAATTGCCTTCAGGAAATAGGGAGGTAAACAATTCGGGGTACTCGCTTTCCTGAAAAGAGAGTGGCGTGTTAAATTCCACCTGCTCGGCAATAAGTGTTCTACCGGACGAACTGGCAGACAGTACAGATAGAATACTTTCTACATAACCTGCTCCAGGGAAAACGACAGTGTTTCCGATCTGGTGGTCTTTCAGGTAATGCAGGGCCGGCCGGTTAATTTGAGTTTTCCAGCAAAGAGCCGGGCCAGCTATTTTTTCCTGCAAAAAGGGATTCGGGTTATTTTCACCCGACCGGAAACTGGTAATTTCCGCCGCCTGTGCCCAGCAATATTCTTTGTCCCACGCATAAGCCGGCAACCTTATGATCTCACCTTTAATGCCTGGGTTCAATAAAACCGGGACACCCGTACTCATCATTTCTTCTATGTTTGTACAAATGTTTTCAGATTCGTCGGTATGCCGCTTTAAAGTATGGAAAGTGTTCACTTTTGTGTTTGCCGCAGCGGCAATTTCCTTGATGGCACCGCCCAGAACAGGGTGGGGGCCAATTTCGATAAAGTTAGTATATCCCTGCTTTATCAGGTTTTCAAGTGTCTGATTAAAAAAGACCTGCTGCCGTATATTTCTCCACCAATAACCCGCGTGGTGCATGGGGGTATCGACGGCTGTTCCGGTCACGGTAGAATATAAGGGTGTGGCCGGCAGGTGAGGCTCCACGAAGTCAAAAGCTTCTAACAGTTCCTTTTCAAGGATATCGGTTTGGGACGAATGATAGGCGACCTCTACACGAACAAATTTGGAAAAAAAACCGTCGACAGTCAATTGCCTGTCGAGCCGGCCTAAACTTTCCTCTGTTCCGGCGATAGTAACCGATTGAGGGGAGTTGATGGTAGCAATTTCAAGACCGGGAAAGGATTGCAGGTATCCGGCTGCTTTTTCACTACTTAGCCCCACAGCCAGCAAGGTGCCTTTACCGGCGATTTTTTCCAGAATATCCCCCCTGTGATAAATAATGCGTACCCCTTCTTCCAATGTAATTGTTTTTGCGATCACTGCCGCGGCAATTTCTCCCACACTATGACCTATGATCATATCTTTGGAGATTCCTTTTGCGGTTAGCATTTCACTTAAGCCTACCTGGATAAAGAAATTAGCCGCCTGGGCAAAGTTATTCCTGGTGATCTGTGAATCGGCTGCGCCTTTCTGCATTTCGGTTAACAGGGAATAACCGGCGATATCGGTAAAGATAGCATCGCATTTATTCAGCGTATTTCTGAATACGATATCATTCCTGTAAAGCTCCTGCCCCATGCCATACCACTGCGGACCCATCCCGGTGAAAACCCAAACCAACCGCTGGTCTTTGTTTGCTGCTATTCGGGGATATTCCCCGTTTTGTATCTTCATTTCCAAAGCAGCTATCAGCTCTTCACGGCTGGCGGCTTCTATAAGCCACACAAGATGGTGCAGCGTTTTCCTCCGGGTTAAGGTATAGGCCAGGTTATGCAGCGACAGATCCTTTTCTTTTTCCAGGAAACCCAGAAGGTTCACTGCATTCCCTTTCAGTGCTCCGGAGGAATTTCCGGAAATTGGGAATTGATATAGAGCGGGATGTTCAGGCACTTTAACGGGCGTTGTTGCATCCGGATGGTATCCGGATAGAATAGCATGACCATTTGTACCTCCATAACCGAAAGAATTAACCGCTGCGTATGCTGGTTTGTGGTCCAGATACCAGGTAGCGCCCTCAAGGGGAACGCTGATGTTCAATTGTGAGAATGGTATGGCTGGGGATAAAGAACCGAGGTGCATATGTGGTACAAGCTTTTGTTTTTTTAGTACTAATGCTGCTTTAATGACCCCGGCTACACCGGAAGCCGCTTCTGTATGGCCTATATTTGGTTTTATTGAACCAACAGGTAGTGGTTGCGATCTGCTTTTGCCGTATATGCTGCCCAGTGCATTCAGTTCTATAGGGTCTCCTGCTTTTGTACCGGTTCCGTGCGCTTCAACATAATCAATTTCTGACGGGTGTATACTGCTCGTTTTCAGCACACTGCGGATCACTTTCACCTGGGCATCGAGGTTGGGAAGCGAGATGCCTTCCGTTCTCCCGTCCTGGTTAATGGCAGTACCCTCGATCACAGCATAAAGATCATCGTTATCTGCTATTGCTTTGTCCAGTGATTTTAAAACAAGGATCCCCGCACCTTCCCCCCGGCCATATCCGTCGGCCTGCTCAGAAAACGCTTTGGACCGGCCATCTCTGGCCAGGTATTTCCCTTTGCACATGAATACGCTCGCTGCCGGGCTGAGCATTACGTTTACGCCACCTGCAATGGCCAGTTCTGCTTCCCCGTTTTTAATGGCCTGACAGGCCAGGTGAATGGCTACCATGGATGAAGAGCATGCCGTATCAATCGTAACAGAAGGCCCCATCAGGTCAAAGGCATGAGAAAGCCTGTTAGAAAGTAAAGTAGCGGAACCGGCTACTGCTGTATGCGTATTCATATATTGCAGTGCGTCCCCAGCTACCCGTAGCATCAGGTTATCCAGCATGAAGGCACCGATAAATACACCGGTATTTGTTTTTCGGAGTGCATGAATGTCCAGCCCTGCATCATCAAATGCCTCGTATGCTATTTCCAGGAGCAGTTTTTGCTGGATGTCAAGCGTCAGGCTCTCCCTACGAGAAAGACCAAAAAAATTATAATCAAAGTCGTAAATATTTCCTTTGAGAAAAGCTCCCCGTTTTACATACATTTTTCCGGGAGCATCTTCATTCGGATCATAGAATTTATCTAAACTCCATCGGTCTTCCGGAACACTGCTCAAACCATCATGACAGTTTTTTAACAGATGCCAGAAACTTTCTGAGTCGGTTATATTTCCTGCATACCTACAGCCAATACCTACAATAGCGATTTTCTTTTTTTTCATGGTCAGTTATTTAGGGGTTAATAACAAGTAAAAAGGTTTACATATGAGAAATATCTTTTTTTAAAGTGATCCGAATTTATTTTCGTAGGCAAATTCGTATAAGTTCTTAAACTCCTTTTCTATATCTGCCTCAACAATATCAAGCATAATTTCTCTAAGCCTGGTAGTATCAAATTGATGAATAGGGGTAGATATGTAATGAGAGAGCACAGGGCCTACCGTTTCATAATACTGCTTTTCCACTACCGACATGCTTTCGGGTGGAGGCGCATATTCCGTCAGGTCACATTTTATTCCCGCAAAGCTGCACATGCATTGAAATAAGTAAATAACGGGTACCTGCCGGGAGCTGACCGCATTCAACTGATCTATAGTATCATTTTCAAACGTCTTGACAATGGATTTGGCTACGTAATCAACAGGCACAATATTCATACTGCCGGCAGGGTTCGATTCAATCCTGACTTTTTCGCCTGTCCGAAGGATGTTTGATAAACTGCATGCCAGTAAAAATTTTCCAAACAAGTAAAATACGTTAAAAGTAGGGGTGTAATATAAGGGTTCATCCAGCATGCGGCCACATATGGCGGATGGCCTGATGATCTGCCAGGTTTTGTTATGTTGCCTACAGTATTGAATGAGCTCGTATTCCATTTTTATTTTGAATTTTTCATACGGGTTGCGGTTTTCAATCGCTTCGCATAAAACAGGATCGCCATTCGCATCGAATTGTATGTACTGATCAGTGATCACGCCCTTGTAATGACCTATTGAAAAAGCGCTACTGATAAAAATAAATTTGTGTAATTTCGGCATGCTCCATGTCAACAAATGTTTTGTGGCCAAATAGTTATGGGTGAAAGTTTTTTCATGCGCAGTGGTAGTATTAGACAAGTCGGTTTCTGCAGCGGTATGAATAACATACAGCTTGTCAAAATTCTTCAGTGAGGTGAGGTGGGTAGCATTCAATTCTTCAATACCTGCTTCAATCAGTATTATATATTTCAATAAATCATTTGAGGCATACTCAGTTAAATAAGCAGGCCTGTACCGATGAGTAATGACGGCCTTTAGCCGTTCCAATCCGGTTTGGGATGATTTAGCCCTTATGACAACGATCAATATACCCTTTTTCTGCCCTGATGCATATGAGTGCAATAATTCATACAATATATGCCTGCCAAGTATTCCGGTAACACCGGTAAGCAATACATTTAAGTTAGCCATAAAAAACAATATTTGAGTTAGTTAGAAAAAGGTGTTTGATTAATCAATTTCAGCAAAGAATCTATTTCTTACTTAATACAGGATTCCAACATGTACATCCAGTCCTGAAATTGCATTTCCTCCTATTGACTTATCTTCCCTGACTGGTATAAATTAAAGTAGTAACACGATACTCTTTTGAATAAAAGTGCTTGAAGAATATTGTCAAGTATGGAAAATATCAACGTATCCAGACAGCGTTATCGCCCCGAGCTATATTGCCAAATCGGGCAAGAAAACCCCGGGACTCGGCTATTTCTGGTCCGTCCGGACAGGCCGGGCAGGTCAAACGCGAACTGGAACTGCTGGGTATGGCCATCATTGACGTGGACACCCATGCCGGTTTTCACCTGGATACCTGCCATGCGCTAACCGATGCTTGTAAAAAGGAACTCCGCTACTGCTTCACGCACATTCTCCAGCAATTAATTAAGCCTGGCAGAGCCCTCCCTAATCAAACGTAAGACAGATTCACCTCCGTTGATTTCATTCATTCCCGTAGCGTTCAATTCCTGAACTCCGTAGTTTTCCAGATTTTTCACGATTTGTTAAGTTAGGTTATACAATAGGATCGGGTATCACTTTCACACAATCATCAGACGGTATAAAAATGACGGGGTACAAAAAACGAAGTGCCAAAACTTTCTACCAAATTAATATTGTTCACTGTAAAAACCTTGCAGTTTTGTAGTTTTTGATTACGAAAAATAAAAAAAGGCTATCTTCTAAAAAGTTTTAGGCGGCCTGTTTATATTCGATCTATTTGCCTGTTCTCAACTTTGGACTGGTAAGAGTTAATGAGTATAGGTGTTGTGGGTTTATTGCAATAAAAGCTAAACTATAACCGATCAGGCACATCTTATTAGGGTCTGCTGATTTTCAACACGCTGCACCCGTTGGATATTTGCCCCGGCATAGTGTTACTGCCGAATAATCTGCAACCGGATGCGTTTTTTTACAGCTAAACAAGAAAAATGTTAATTTGCAAGAGAGATTTTGAAGTACCTAAAAGAAGGAGAGGGCAACTTACCTCGATTTTGAGAAGTTTAATTCTAAATCATTCTGAAAAATTAACAGATATAAAAACTAGATTAATGGCTAAAGGAGAACTTGACCTCAAATATAAATTTGCTGAGTTTGTAAGAACACAACGAAAGAAAAAGGGATATAGTCAATCCGAGCTCGCAATAAGGGCTTTGGGAAGTGATGTCAAACAAAATATGTCGGAAACATTTCAAGTAAATAAACAAATAAACCCCTGTAAATCAGGGGTTTATTTGCTGGTGATGTGACCCCGGAGGGATTCGAACCCCCAACCCTCAGAGCCGAAATCTGATATTCTATCCAGTTGAACTACGGAGCCGTCACTTAAAATCTAGTGTAAAACCACTAAGATTTATTATTTTTTCAGTATTTCAGTAATAAATTCTCTTCCTACACCTGATTTCAGGTATTTTTCCCTTTCTCAGGCCTTTTGCCTCCCCTCAATCTCTTCCACATATACCAACCCTGAACAGTAAAAGTCCGGGATGTCTATTTTATGCCAATTTTTGTTTTACTATGGAGGAAATTACCTTTCCGTCTGCTTTTCCTGCCAGTCGTCCGGTAGCCAATCCCATTACCTTACCCATATCTTTCATGCCTTCGGCACCGGTTTCAGCAATGATCTTTTCTATTACCCCGGCTATTTCTTCTTCACTCATTTGCTCCGGAAGAAATTTTTCGATTACTGCTGCCTGGGCCAGTTCGGGTTCTGCAAGATCCTCTCTTCCCTGTTCCGAATAAATCGCCGCGCTGTCCTTACGTTGTTTTACGAGCTTCTGTAACAACTTCAATTCATCTGCCTCAGTAAGTTCTTTGGAACTGCTCTCGGTCCGGGCAAGCAACAGGGCAGATTTGATAGCGCGAAGGGCTTCCAAAGACACTGTGTCTTTAGCCCTCATGGCTGTCTTCATCTCCTCCATTACGTTACTTTGCAAACTCATAATATCGGCTTTTATTTCCGGACTGCGAATATAAGAAAGAATTATAAAACGTGTATCTAAAAATTATAAGATTTTTTGACTTGTCCCCTAAAAACAGTTAAACGTCATGGTTTTCAAAAACACACAACGTTTAACGTCTTTAAAGCATAACTTAACCCTATATCATCTGTTCCCGCAAACCTGCCGGAAAAATGGCAGTCCGGGAACAGTACTTTCCTTAGTCCACATTGTCATGCAGGAAAGAATTGTTGGACCGCAATTGTATATCGTCATTACTGTCCTTTCCCACGGAAATCCTGGAAGTTCCGTCTTCGGATGTTCTTTCGTGCAATTCCACGCCCATTCTTTTATAAGCAGGCTGCTTTTCGATCTCATCTATTTTGGTAGCATTGTTATTGAACTTGTAATTAAACTCCTTGAGTTTTTTTCTGCGTTCCTCAGCCCTCAGTTTCAGGCTTTCTTCGATAGATGTATTGAAAGGGTCTACTTCCCTGTTTTCTGTTTGTTGTTCAGGTTCCTTTACCACTTTTTTTTCGATCGCGAGTTCCTTATCTACGATTTCGGGCTTCTTCTGTACCGGCTTGGCACTGGAAAGCCTGCTTTCCATTTCCATATAATCATCCAGGCTGTAACGTCTTACTCCTTCCTGGGATACTTCGGTAACAGGAACAACTTCTACATGGTCTTTTACGTCATAATCCCGCGCATCCCGGTCCATATCAAAAGTAAACACATTGTTTTTTTCCTCACGGTTTTCCGGTTGCCCGGTCTTTTTTGTTTCCGGATTATCCTGTTTGCTGCTCAAGGGCATATCAAAGGAAAGCATCGTTTGCTGCTGTTGCTTTTGCTGTTCTTTCATTCTCACCTCCTCTGCTTCCACTTCTATATTCCGGATATTATCGGTAGTATCTATAATAACGAAGTCCTCTTCTTTGGCATAGACTTCATCATATATGACATTTATGTTCCGGATTAGGTCAGTGGTAGGGACCAGATCCGGTCCTTTTTGCACATCCACGGGAGCATCATCCGTAAGGGTATGCTTTACCGTCGGTTCCTTTTCCTCCTTCGGGGCAGCTTTGGGCTGTCCGGGAAAATTCATAGTGGAAAAAGTTTTATTGGGCGTAAGCTCCTGTGTCGCTTTCTGCTCGTCTTCCAGTGTATGAATTATTTTTTTTGCCTCGGTATTTACGATCTCGTGTTGTTGCTCTATATCAAAACCTGTAGCAATTACCGTAACCGAAATAGCATCTCCGAGCGTATCGTCTTCTCCTACCCCCATAATGATGTTGGCTCCATGACCCGCTTCATTCTGAATATGGTCGTTGATCTCTCCTATTTCGTCTATAGTGATCTCCTCTCCACCCGAAACGATAAGTAGCAGTACGTTTTTGGCTCCGGTGATCTTGTTATCGTTGAGCAACGGGGAATCCAGTGCCTTTATTATGGCGTCCTGTGCCCGGTTACCTCCTGATGCGGACGCGGACCCCATAATGGCAGTACCGCTGTTGGACAGGACGGTCTTGGCATCCCTGAGGTCGATGTTCTGTGTATAGTGATGGGTTATAACCTCTGCTATACCCCTGGAAGCCGTGGCCAGCACTTCGTCTGCCTTGGAAAAACCTGCCTTAAAACCAAGATTGCCATATACCTCCCGCAGTTTATTATTATTAATAACCACAAGGGAATCAACGTGTCCGCGCAGGTTTTCCACTCCTCTCCGGGCCTGTTCGTTACGCGTTTTACCTTCGAACTGGAAAGGTATGGTAACAATACCTACGGTAAGTATATCCAGTTCTTTGGCCATTTTTGCTATAATCGGAGCAGCCCCGGTTCCGGTACCACCACCCATTCCGGCGGTTATAAAAAGCATTTTGGTATTGCTGTCGAGCATGCCTTTTATTTCTTCGAAACTCTCTATGGCCGCTTTTTCTCCTACATCGGGATTGGCCCCTGCTCCCAGCCCTTCGGTGAGAGACACCCCGAGCTGTATCTTATTGGGCACGGGACTATTGTCCAAAGCCTGTGAATCCGTGTTACACACTACAAAATCGACGCCTTTGATACCCAGTTGAAACATGTGGTTTATGGCATTGCTGCCACCACCTCCAACACCAATAACCTTGATTACATTGCTCTGGTTTTTAGGCATGTCGAATGAGATGTTTCCAAAATCTGTGTTGCTACTCATAATTCTTGTTTACAGGTTTTAAAATATTTTCCTTTAGCCAATACTGCTTTTACTCTGCATTGTCTAAAAAATCTTTCACTCTATCAGACCATTTCTCCAGAAAGGACTTCCGTTCTTTCCTTGGCTGTGATATAGTTTCGGGCTCATCATTGGTTGGTTGCTGGGATTGTTGTTGATCGGTTTCAGTTCCCTTTTCTGTAATTTTTTCTTCTTTAAAGTTCCTTTCCTGCCGGTTGAGGGCGTTCATTACCAGGCCAACGGCCGTGGCATATACGGGACTCGCCACTTCGGGATCGGAATCTCCCGCCAGGTGTTCGTTAGGGTATCCGATCCTGGTATCCATTCCCGTTATGTATTCCACCAGTTGTTTCAGGTGTTTCAACTGACTTCCTCCTCCGGTCAGTACAATACCGGCTATGAGTTTTTTCTTTTGGTCCTCATGCCCGTAATTCTTGATTTCCATGTATACCTGCTCTATAATCTCCACTGCCCTGGCGTGGATGATCTTGGAGAGGTTCTTCAAGGTTATTTCTTTTGGTTCTCTTCCTCTCAAACCGGGGATAGAAACGATTTCGTTGTCCTTATTTTCTCCCGGCCATGCGGAACCGAATTTGATTTTCAGGAGTTCTGCCTGCTTTTCTATGATAGAGCAGCCTTCCTTGATATCTTCGGTTATGACATTCCCGCCGAAAGGTATCACCGCAGTATGGCGGATAATTCCGTCCTTGAAAATTGCCAGGTCGGTTGTCCCGCCCCCTATATCGATGAGCGCAACGCCCGCTTCTTTCTCTTCCTGGCTCAATACGGCATTGGCCGATGCAAGGGGCTCCAGTGTAATACCGGCTAACTCCAGGCCTGAACTCTTTACACAACGGCCTATATTACGGATGGAGGACACCTGTCCTACCACCACATGGAAATTGGCTTCGAGCCTGCCTCCGTACATCCCCACGGGCTCTTTGATCTCGGATTGCCCGTCCAGTTTATATTCCTGCGGCAATACATGTATGATTTCCTCTCCGGGAAGCATAACCAGCTTGTACACCTGGTTACACAACCTGTCCACATCCGTTTCGTCAATAACTTCATCCGAATTCGGACGGGTAATATAATCGCTGTGCTGCAGGCTCCGGATGTGTTGCCCTGCAATACCCACCACCACTTCGGTTATCCGTTTTCCGGAATTGTTCTCTGCTTCCTGTACTGCCTGTTGTATAGACTGAATGGTTTGGGTTATATTGTTCACCACCCCTCTATGGACACCAAGACTTTTCGCTTTTCCTATGCCCAGTATCTCTATCTTGCCGTATTCATTTTTACGGCCTATCATTACCACGATCTTCGTGGTCCCTATATCCAATCCTATTGCGTATTTCTCCTGTTCCATATCTTACTTTTTGGTGCACACCACCTGGTCATTAAATCGCAGATCCACTTTACTGTACGCTCCGAGAGAATCATCCTTTAAAGCTTTTTGATAAAATGCCTTAAAATTGACGACCTTCTGTTCCAGGTTATCCGTGTTCCCCAGTGCTACAGTAAAGTCGTCCGTTCGCAACTTCAATTCGTATCCCGATGCCATTCTGTGTATTCCTACAATATTCCTGTTTAAAAACCTATCTTCATTTATATACTTCACCAGTGTATAGACATCACCCAGATCATTTTCGTTCATCTTTCCGGTAACCAATGGTACACGGGCCGTGTGCACCGGGGAAAGGGGCATCTTCTTTCCTTCCCTGTCTATATAAAACGAAGCCTGGCCCTCTATACGGGCTATGGGTTCTCTTTGCTTTATCCTCGCACCAAGTTGCCCGTTTACAGTAAGATAGACCTGGGCATCTTGTATCATTTCGTTAGAGTTCAGAATATCCTCCAACTTATTCAAAACTAATTTTTCTTTAGGTATGTTCGGGATAGAGTCCGCATTTTGTATTAACAATTTATTAACCATGGGATAGGTTACAAACAGGTTATCTCCATCCAGAAATTCCACATTAACACTATTTACCGTTTTTTTATTATGTCTTTGATTTGCAAAAGAATACAGAAATACCAGCACTATAAGTACGAAAAACAATTTTATTATGTATATGACTTTTCGCATATTACTGATATTTATGTTTCTGTCTTTTTACTTGGTTGATTATTATTTTGTTTTTTCCACCTACGGGCTGCTGCGGAACCCGCTTATTTTTTCACTTTTTCGGACAGCACTTCCCTGATCTTCTCCACTTCATGTCCGATATCTCCTGCACCCAGGGTAAGCACCACTTCCGCATCTGTCTTTTTCAAAAGGGACAACAATTCTTTTTTACCCGTCAGCCGTTTATTTTCGTTATTTATTTCCTCAAGCAGGCGACCGGAAGTAATCCCTTCTATCGGCTCTTCCCTCGCCGGGTAAATATCCAGCAACACTACTTCATCAAAACCGGAAAGGCTTCTGCCGAATTCTTCCAGAAAATCCCGGGTGCGACTGAATAAGTGCGGCTGAAAAACAGCAAGCACTTTTTTCCCCGGGTACATTTCCCTTACTGCCTGATATACGGCGTCGATCTCCGCAGGGTGATGGGCGTAGTCATCGACATAGACTATGGAATCGGTTTTCAGCTGATAGGAAAACCTCCTCTTCACCCCTTTAAAACCGATCAGTGCATCCGCGGCTTCCCTTGGCGATGTTCCGCCTTCGACAGCCATGGCAAATGCCGCAAGAGCATTCAGTAAATTGTGTTTTCCCGGCTTTCCGAATTTCACCAGGGTCACCAGCTCCTCCGGGGTCCGGATATCAAACACATACCCTCCGTCCCTGATCTCCAGGTTTTCAATTGCATAATCCGCCCCGGCTTCTACCCCATAGGTGATCCCCTGAAGCGGCAATCCGTAGCGGACAATAAGTTTACCTCCCGGCTTTACTTTACCGGCAAAAGCATTAAAGGTCCGCTCCATCTCCGCCTTGTTCCCGTAAATATCCAGATGATCGGCGTCTATGGAGGTTATACAAGCGATATTCGGCGACAGATGCAGGAAGGAACGGTCGAATTCATCTGCTTCGGTCACAGTTATTTTGTCTCCTTCAAGAAGGAAGTTACTGTTCAGGTTCTCCGAAATCCCCCCGAGAAATGCCGTGACAGGCGTCCCCGTTTCCCGCAATACATGGGTAAGGATCGCGGAAGTCGTTGTTTTACCGTGGGTCCCGGCAACCGCATAACAATAAGAATCTGCCGTGATATACCCTAAAACCCGGGCACGTTTACTCACTTCAAACCCTCTTTCGGTAAAATAGGCAAGTAACGCGCTGTCCTTCGGGATGGCAGGCGTATATACCACCAGGGTATCCACCGTATTGCGGAATTCCTCCGGAATTTCTTCCACATCGTCCTTAAAGGTCACTTTCATGCCGGCATCCTCGAGTTCGGTAGTTATCTCGGTAGACACACGGTCATACCCCCCGACATTCTTCCCGATAAACTTAAAATAACGGGCCAGAGCGGACATCCCTATACCTCCTATACCTATAAAATAGACATTATGTATTGTCTTCAGGTTCATTTACGGTTTCTTATCGTTATTTTCAATCCAGACCGGAAAACCATTTTTCCCGATCATTACTCATTATTTCTCTTTCCGGATACACTTTTCTATCTCGTCGGCTATATCCCCGGTAGCATCCGGCAACGCAAGCTTCCGGATATTTTCTCCGAGTTCTCTCTGTCTCTCTTCCGAAGCGATGAGGGCGGTGAACTCTTTTTCGAAATTCGAATCCAGGTCTTTTTCGCGGATAAGGACGGCAGCGTTTTTTTCCGTTACAGCGAGGGCATTCCTGGTCTGATGGTCTTCCGCAACATGTGGTGAAGGGATAAAAATAACAGGCTTCCCCACAATGCTCAGTTCGGAAACCGAACCGGCGCCGGCCCTGGAAATCACTACATCGGCCGCAGCATATGCCAGAGCCATCTGGTTTATAAACGCATGCACCCGAATGGTATTATCCGTATATTTTTCAAATTCTTCATAATATAATTTTCCGCACTGCCATAACACCTGGACATCCTTCTCCCGGAAAAGGGACAAATGTTTTTTGACCAGTTCGTTTATCGCTCTTGCTCCCAGGCTTCCTCCCAGTACAAGCAGCACCTTTTTACCAGGCTGCAACTGAAAAAATTCCAATGCTTCGACCCTTTTCGTTCTTACATCCAGCAGGTCCTGACGCACCGGATTTCCCGTCTTTACGATCTTCTCCGCGGGAAAAAACCTTTCGAGCCCGTCATAGGCTACACATATTTTGCGTGCTTTACCAGCCAGAAGACGGTTGGTTATCCCCGGATAGGAGTTTTGCTCCTGTAAAACACAAGGGATGCCTTTCCCCGAAGCCACCCGCAAAAGGGGACCGCTGGCAAACCCGCCGGTGCCGATAACCACATCGGGTTTAACCCTGTTCACTATTTTCGTGGCTTTCCACAAACTGCTTATCAATTTAAACGGGAACAGCAGGTTTTTAAGCGTCAGCTTCCGCTGTATCCCGGAAATCCATAATCCTTCGATTTCATATCCTGCCTGGGGTACTTTTTCCATTTCCATCCGGTCACTGGCACCTACAAAAAGGAACTCCGCATCCGGGTGACGTGCCTTCAGCTCATTGGCAATGGCAATGGCCGGGTATATATGCCCCCCGGTTCCTCCTCCTGATATGATAAACTTATAGTTGTTCACTTAATATCTCTAATGGATTTTGTTCTTCTTCTTCCACATTCACTTCTGCCTGCTCTACAACTTCCTGGCGTTTGGCACTCACACTCAAAATAATCCCCAGTGCCATACAGGACATCCATATGGAAGTCCCCCCGGTACTGATCAGCGGCAGATTTTGCCCGGTAACCGGAAACAGTTCCACCGCAACTGCCATATTGATCAATGCCTGAAAAACAATAGGCAGCCCGACACCGACCACCACGAGCTTTCCGAATACGGAATCGGCCTTATAGGCCACTATTACTATGCGGAACAGCAATAACATATACAGGAACAACAATAACAATCCTCCGGCCAACCCGTATTCCTCAACTATAATGGCATAGATAAAATCGGAAGAACTCTGTGGCAGGAAATTCTTCATAACACTCTTACCCGCACCGACACCCAAAACCCCGCCGGTAGCTATGGCAATTTTTGCCTTCTCTATCTGGTAATCCGCTTCGGTATCTTCGTCATTGGCAAAATTTTCTATACGGCTCACCCAGGTATCTATCCTGTTGGGCAACAGGTCGGGGAACGCTTTATTGACCAGAACGAAGATCAGCAGGCAGAAGACACCTACACCTACTATGGCCCCCATGTACTTCATAGGGTACCCGCCAAGGAAACACAACACCAGGACCATAAAAAACAGGATGGCCGTGGTAGAGAAGTTTGCGGGCAATATCAATGCCATCACCAGGAAAACCGGCACCCAGAGCGGCAACAGGCTTTCGTTAAAAGTTACTTCCTGATCTTTGATCCTGGACAGGTACCTCGCAACATATATCAGCAATACCACCGTAGCCAGCGTGGAGGTCTGGAAACTTACTCCCACGAAGGGGATACGAACCCACCTGCTGGCATTGGCACCATCAATGGTAGTACCTTGTGCCAGGGTATATACCAGCAGTAAAAACACTACAGGCATTGCTATGATGGACAGGCCTTTGAAATACCTGTATGGTATGCGATGCATACCGAAAATAATACCGAACCCCAACAACAACAACAAGCCGTGTTTCAGCAAATGTCCTACGGTGGTGCCATTACCCACCACATACACCAGGTTGGAACTGGCACTGTATACCGGCAAAAAGGAAAGCACCGCCAGCAAAGCCACAACAGCCCATATGGTCTTGTCCCCCTTTATATTTTTGAATATACTATGCATTTTTTCCGGTTTGTTGTTTATCAGCGCTTCCGGATATATTTCAATCCGAATCAATATTTACATATTCAGCCATCCGGCCTTTAAGAGGCCGGTATCTTTCTTACAATCGCTTTACCGCCTCCTTGAACTGGCTTCCCCTGTCTTCATAATTCTGAAACAGGTCGAAACTGGCACATGCGGGCGAAAGCAATACATTATCTCCCTTCTCGGCAATCTTGTAGGCGATCTTCACAGCTTCTTCCATTGACTGGGTTTCCACCATCAGGTCTACCACTTTACCGAAAGTTTCGATGATCTTGGTATTGTCTATTCCGAGACAGATAATAGCCTTCACCTTTTCGCGTACCAGGGGCATCAGTACACCATAATCGTTCCCTTTGTCTTCTCCTCCGACAATCCAGACCGTCGGGGCAGACATACTGTCTAATGCGTACATTGCAGCATTTACATTAGTTGCCTTGGAGTCATTGATATACTGTACATTCTGGATTTTCAGCACTTTTTCCAACCGGTGCTCCACACCCTGGAAATTCTCCAGGCTCTCCCTTATGGTCTTTTTTCTTACTTTCACCAGGTGGGCCACCAGGGAAGCTGCCATGGTATTCTTTATGTTGTGCTTCCCTTCTAATGCTAATGTGTCTGTTGACATAGTTATCTGATCGTTATCTATAGTTAGTATAATTTTATTTTCTTTTACATAAGCGCCGTTACTGATTTCCTTTTCCAGGGAAAAGGGCAATAACCGCGACTTTACGGGGTGTTTTTCCAACCAGTCAGTTATCACTTCATCATCGGCATCGTAAATGAGGTAATCTTCCTCTGTCTGATTTATTGTTATCCGGAACTTCGATGCTATGTAGTTCCTAAACTCATACTCATACCTGTCAAGATGGTCAGGGGTGATATTGGTGATCACGGCTATGTGCGGCCGGAAGTGCACTACTCCGTCCAGCTGAAAACTGCTTATCTCCAGGACAAAATACGCTTTATCATCCTCAGCAACCATCTGCGCAAAACTATCCCCTATGTTTCCGGCCATACCTACATCAAGGCCTTCGCTTTTCAGCAGGTGATAGGTAAGCATGGTTGTCGTGGTCTTGCCGTTACTCCCGGTAATGCCGATTAACTGTCCGTTCGTATAGCCCGCGGCGAATTCTATTTCGGATATTACCGGAATCCCCCTGCCGGCCAGTTCCCGGATGAGCGGCACCTTGTCCGGTATTCCCGGGCTCTTCATCACCAGGTCGGCACTATATATCCTTTCAGCAGTGTGCTTCCCTTCTTCCCATGTTATTTCATGTTGTTCAAGAACGTCTTTATATTTTTCTTTTATAATTCCTTTATCGGAAACAAAAACTTCAAAACCTGCCTTCTTTCCCAGGATTGCCGTCCCCACACCGCTTTCTCCTCCTCCCAGAACGACCAACCGGGTTCCTTTTCCTTTGTCATTTACATTCATAACGGACCAACTTTACCTGAGCTTCAGTGTCACAATGGAAATAACCGCCAGCATGATACCTATAATCCAGAACCGGGTTACAATCTTACTTTCGTGATATCCCTTTTTCTGATAGTGATGGTGCAAAGGAGACATCAGGAATATGCGCCTGCCTTCACCATATTTTTTCCTGGTATATTTAAAATAACTCACCTGCAACACAACTGAAAGGTTTTCCGCCAGGAAAATACCGCACAGTACGGGAATGAGTAACTCTTTCCTTACAGCCACGGCTATCACGGCAATGATCCCTCCGATCGTAAGGCTCCCGGTATCTCCCATAAAAACCTGGGCCGGATAAGTATTATACCAGAGAAACCCTACCAGTGCTCCTGCAAAAGCAGCTATATAGACCGATAACTCGCCCACACGGGGGATATACATAATGTTCAGGTAATCAGAAAAGATAATATTACCGGAAACCCAGGCAAATATCCCCAGGGCAATAACAATTATTGCCGAGGACCCGGCAGCAAGCCCGTCTATTCCATCTGTGAGATTTGCTCCGTTGGAAACGGCCGTAACAATGAATATGACGATGGGAATAAATACCAGCCAGGCGTAATCCCTGTAATTTTCCCCGGTCCAGGCTATGATCTTCGAATAATCGAGTTCATTGTTTTTAACAAAGGGTATGGTTGTCTTGGTGGACTTTTCCCCTTCATTTCCCCGAGTGGCCACAGCAGATACGATCGCCGTATTATCTGCTTTAGGATCTTGTTTGATCGTAACCTCCGGATGAAAATAGAAGGTAGCGCCTACTATAATACCAAGCCCTACCTGCCCGAGAATCTTAAACCTGCCTTTTAGCCCTTCTTTGTCTTTTTTAAATATCTTGATATAATCATCCACAAAACCGATAGCCCCCATCCATACAGTGGTTATGAGCAGTACGATGATATATATATTGTTCAGTTTGGCAAACAGCAGCACAGGCACGAGCGTGGAGAGAATAATGATGATCCCTCCCATAGTCGGTGTCCCCGCTTTTTCGGTCTGTCCATGCAACCCCAGGTCTCTCACCGTTTCCCCTACCTGTTGTCTGCGAAGAAAATTGATGATATGCTTTCCGAAAATGGTAGATATAAGCAAAGAGCAAATGATAGCCATCGCCGCACGGAACGAAAGGAACTGAAAAAGTCCCGATCCGGGGATCTGGTAGTGTTTGCTCAGGTATTCGAATAAGTGGTAAAGCATTTAACCTATGTGTTTTTTACTGTTTTTGCTTTTGTTTATAATTTTTCCGGACCAAAAGACTACTTGTGCAGCTCTTTCATCATTTCCTCCGCTATTTTGAAATCGTCAAAATCTTTTCTCACACCGTTTATCTCCTGATATGTTTCGTGCCCCTTACCGGCAATAAGTATAATATCATTCTCACCGGCCATCTGGCATGCGGCTTTTATAGCCTGTTTTCTATCTGTTATGGACAGTGTTTTTTTAAAGTTCAGCGGCTCCACCCCTTTTTCCATATCCTTTATTATAGCCTCCGGATCTTCTGTCCTGGGATTATCCGATGTAAAAATGGCCCTGGTGCTCAGTTCCGATGCAATTGCCGCCATTAGCGGCCTTTTGGCCTTATCCCTGTCTCCACCACACCCTACCACAGTAATCAACTCTTCATTCCCGGTCCGGATACTGTTTATGGTTTCCAATACATTACGGAGAGAATCGGGAGTATGCGAATAATCGACAATAGTGGTTATCTTTTTTCCGGATATGAAATACTGAAACCTCCCCTGTACACTGTCGAGCTCACTCAACAGCCTAAGGACCTCCATTTCTTCCAGCCCCAGCAACCTGGCTACGGCGTAAATAGCCAGCATGTTATAGGCATTGAATCTCCCAACCAGCTTCACCCAGACTTCATTCTCCCCTATTTTCAACAGGAGCCCGCCAAACTGGTTTTCCAGTATTTTTGCCCGGTAATCCGCATAAGATTTCAGGGCATAAGTATATTTTTTCGCTGCGGTATTCTGCATCATCACAATACCATTCTTATCATCCACATTGGTCAGCGCAAAAGCGCTTTTAGGCAGGTTGTCGAAAAAGGATTTTTTCACATCCCTGTACGCCGCAAAAGTGTTGTGATAATCCAGGTGATCGTGGGTAAGATTGGTAAACACGCCGCCGGTAAAGTGCAGCCCCTGCGTCCTCTTCTGCGCAATTCCGTGCGAACTCACCTCCATGAAACAATACTCCACTCCTTCCTGCGTCATAAGGTCCAGGTAATAATTAATGGTCACCGGGTCGGGAGTAGTGTGCGTCGCCTTATATTCTTTATCGTCTACGAGTATTTTTACCGTGGAGAGCAATCCTACCTTATATCCCGCTTTGCGGAACAATTGATACAGTAGTGTTGCGATCGTAGTTTTCCCGTTAGTCCCCGTCACCCCTACCATTTTGAGGTTTACCGAAGGGTTTCCGTAGTAATTGGAAGCCATGATGGCCAGGGCGGCATGCGTATCGGAAACCTGTACGTAAGTAATACCATTAACTATATCTTTCGGAATTTCTTCACAAACCACCGCAACAGCTCCCTTCTTCACAGCTCCTTCTATATAAGCATGCCCGTCCGACTCCGTGCCCCGGATAGCAACAAAAACATCGTTAAGGGACACTTTTCTGGAATCGAAGCACAATGCATTGACCGCCACCGAGGTATTTCCGGTAACGGCATCTATGGGCACTTTATATAATATGTCCTTTAACACGTTCATCTGCTACGACAATTCTAATACTATAGTTTGATCCGGCACTAATTTTTTCCCTCCGGATATCGATTGCTTTTTCACCCTTCCGTTCCCAACCACCTTAACTTTTAATCCGAGGTTTTCCAGTAGTGGCACGGCGTCCATACCGCTCATCCCCATCACATCAGGTACGATCTCCAGGCGCTTTTGTGCCTTGGCATAGTATGACTGGTAATCTTCAGCGGTTTCCCCTTTATCATTTTCCAGATCTTTCACTTCATCCGTGAGCGGGGAACTCGTATAGATCTTATGCGCTATACTTTTAAAAACGGGTCCGGATACATCCGCACCGTAATACCCCACACTCCTGTCCGGCTCATGAATGACCACAATACAGGAATACTCGGGCTCTTCAGCAGGAAAATATCCCGCAAAGGTGGATATATACTGTAATTTCTCCTTGTTTTTCGGGTTGTAGTTTTTCTGTGCCGTACCTGTTTTTCCGGCCATGGAAAAATGTGGTGAATACAGCCGTTTACCTGTTCCGCGCAATACCACATTCTTCATCATATCCTGTAACTTGCTCACGGTTTCCGGCGAACATACCTGCGGATTAATCACTTCTTTATCAAATTTCAGAATGGTTTTATTCCACTCTTTCACCTCTTTTATGAGCCGTGGTTTCACCATCTGCCCATCATTTGCTATGGCATTATAAAAAGTAAGCGTCTGTAAGGGGGTCAGCGAAACATTATATCCGAAGGCCATCCATTCGAGCGTTATACCACTCCATTGTTTTTTATTTTTAGGGTCCGGGATGTAAGGAACCCCTTCTCCTTTTATAGAAAGCCCCAGTTGTTTGTCCAGTCCCATGTCCCGCAGTCTGTTGACAAACTTCTCGGGGTGATCGCTGTAATGATCGTGAATAGTTCTTACCACCCCCACATTGGAGGACACCTCAAATGCACGGGCTATGCTTATTTTACCATATCCGCCGGCCTTGGTGTCGCGTACTTTTCTCCTGTAGTACGTGATCACGCCTTTTTCGGTATCTACAATATCGCTGGTATCGACAACCTTATCATCCAGTGCCACGGCAAGAGCCATCAGCTTAAAGGTAGATCCCGGTTCATGGGATTCCCCGATGGCATAATTCAGTTTTTCATAATACTTTCCGTCCTCTGTCCTGCCGAGATTGGAAATGGCCTTTACCTCTCCGGTTGTGGTTTCCATCACCACCACAGTGCCGTGTTCCGCCTTATACTTTTCAAGTTGCGACAGCAGGGCATGGTGGGCTATATCCTGTATATTGATATCTATGGTAGAGATCACATCATAGCCGTCCCTGGGCTCCACTTCGTTATTGTCACTTATCGGTTTCCACTGTCCTTTTGCAATACGCTGCTTCAGACGCCTGCCCTCTCTTCCCTTCAGGTATTCGCTATAGGCACCTTCCAGCCCCACTTTCAAGGCATTTCCTTCCTCGTCCAGACGCTCATACCCGATACTTCTTTCCGCTATTTTTCCCAGCGGATGCTCCCGCTCCACATGCTGCTCTACGATAATCCCTCCCTTATAAGGGCCGAGTTCGAACAACGGGAAATTTTTTATCCGGATATAATCGGCATAGCCGAGATCCTTGGTAACAAGCAGGTAGCGGTTTTTATTTGCCCTGGCTTTCCGGAATACTCTCTGGTAATACGAAGAAGGTTTACCGAGCATTGCCGACAACTTATCGGAAAGCGGCTTGAGATATTTTTCAAAATTCTTGGCGGAAACAGTCAATGCATCAAAACGAATGTCGTATTTGGTCACTGAGGTAGCAAGCAGGCTACCGTCATCCGAATAGAGGTTGCCCCGGTTCGCCGGGATGGTAAAATTCCGGATCGTACGCTCCTCTGCCATCTGCCTGTACTCTTCCCCGTCAATCTGGATAAACACAAGCTTTACGGCCACAGCCAAAGAAAACAGGAACATGGCCCCGGCGACAAAGTACAATTTGTGCAATATTTTCTTTTCTGTTATCGGCATTGGTCCTCTTTTTAAAAACTCCATTTCCGAAAGGAACAGGTAATCCTTAATTTATTTACCTGCCTTCCAAAATCACTATTTTTTTCGGTGCTGTTTCCGATTGCTTCAACCCTTTGTCTTTCAAGCGCGACATTATTGCGGATTCGAGCTTCATCTGCTGCATTGTTGCCCTGGCATCCACATACTCACTGCGCAATTCCTTCACCTCGTCATTAAGCCTGGCTATTTCATGTACTTTCTTATCCACACTGTGAGAACTGGCGATCATAAACACGGCAAGAACAGACGCGAACAGGATAAACCTCCAGTTTTTCACCGCATCCTCACTCACCAGGAATTTCCCCTTGAGTATGTCCATCAACCTGCTTTTCATCTCCTTTTTGTTTAATGTCCGTTTTTCATCCTTCTCAAATCCGTTCCGCTATCCGGAGCTTTGCACTCCTGGCACGGTTATTCCGTTCTATTTCTGCTGCATCCGGAACAACAAGCCCTCCCACCTTTTTAAAGGGGACCTCTATATTCCCATAAAAGTCCTTTTCCGGCTCTCCTTCAAACATTCCGCTGCGTATAAACCGTTTCACCAACCTGTCCTCCAGGGAATGATAGCTTATAAGGCTCAATCTCCCTCCCTGTTTCAGCAACTCCGGCATTTGCAGTAAAAACTCCCGCAGGACCTCTATTTCCCGGTTCACCTCTATCCTGATGGCCTGGTACACCTGGGCCAATATTTTATTTTCCTTGTTTCTGAGCAAAAACCGCTTCAGTACTTCTTTCAACTCTTCCGTGGTGTTTACCGGCGCCTTTTTTCTGGCTTCGGCTACCGCCCTGGCCATAGCCCTGGCATTTCTCAACTCCCCGTACAAACTCAGCACCTCCCGCAGCTGCTCTTCACTATAATCATTCACCACATTATAGGCCGACAGCTCGCTTTTTTTACTCATCCGCATATCCAGTCCGGCTTCAAACCTGGTTGAAAACCCCCGTTCCGGAACATCAAACTGATGCGAAGACACGCCGAAATCCCCGAGAACCCCATCTACCTGCTTTACACCATGCACTCTCAAAAAACGTCTTACATACCGGAAATTTTCACGAACCAGTACAAACCTCTCATCTTCCAGTGCGTTTTCCCACGCATCTTCGTCCTGATCAAAAGCAAAGAGCTTTCCCTTTTCCCCCAGCCTGTTCAATATTTCACGGGAATGTCCGCCACCCCCGAAAGTCACATCCACGTAAACTCCGTCTTCCTTCACCTGCAGTCCGTCTACAGATTCCTGCAACAGTACGGGCCTATGATATTCCATCCTCTTCTTCGTTACCCATTACTTCTTCGGCCAGATCAGCAAAATCCACCGCAGCATCGTCAATAGCCTGCTCATACCTATCTTTGTCCCAAATCTCAATAATATTAATGGCCGAAGACAATACTATTTCTTTATCGATCCCCGCGAATGCCACCAGGTCTTTAGGGATGAGCAGCCTTCCGGTAGCATCTACCTCCACCATTTTAACCCCCGCCGTAAAGCGACGGATAAAATCGTTGTTCTTTTTCTTGAACCTGTTCAGCTTGTTCATCTTCTGCATCAATACATTCCATTCCTCCATCGGATACAATTCAAGACACGACTGGAACACCGCCCTTTTGAGCACGAACCCCTGCTGCAAAACAGGCGAAAGCTGATTTTTGAGTGCCACGGGGAGCATCACCCTCCCTTTGGCATCCGCTTTACACTCGTATGTCCCGATGAAGTTATTCATTATCAAACCATAAGGTTCTGTGGTTTACTTTTTCAAATATATGGAATTATTTACCACTTTTTACCACTTTCTACCACTTTGTTGATAAGTTTTGCGGTTTTTCCGTTGAAATGCACATTTTAGCAGGTGTTTTCAAGGGTAATACAGATGAAAGACACCTGCTTAGCATATCCTTTTCAGGATAATACCCCTACACATGCCGTTATTTATTCATCTGTACAAAGTTGTATTCTCTTCATTCATTAACAGGGCCCAGAGAGCCCAGAATTCCTTATTTCTCATAAAATCCGAAAGGAGCGGAGAAGTAAAATTTGCAGTGAAACAATTTTATGTAAATTTGCTATCTTAGAATAACAACTAACCTATTGATGGTACACGACATAAAGAAAGAAGGGAAATATTCTTATTTAGAGGTCGGAGAAGGCACCCCGATGATTATCCTCCACGGTTTAATGGGGGGTTTGAGTAACTTCAACGGTGTGACCTCGCACTTTTCCACAAGAGGATATAAGATTATAGTGCCCGAACTGCCTATATACAAAAAACCTCTTCTGCGCACCAATGTAAAGAGTTTCGCAAAATACCTGGAACAATTTATAGAATACAAAGGACTGGGCCAGGTGATCCTCCTCGGAAATTCCCTGGGTGGCCACATAGGGCTTTTGCATGCCAGAATGTTTCCGGAAAAAGTAAAGGGACTGGTTATTACCGGTAGTTCCGGACTCTATGAGAGTGCTATGGGCGATGGCTATCCGAAACGGGGCAATTACGAATTTATCAAGAAAAAAAGCGAAGATGTTTTTTACGATCCGAAGATAGCCACCAAAGAGATCGTAGATGAAGTTTACGCTACGGTAAATGACCGCTCCAAACTGATCAAAACCCTGGCTATTGCCAAAAGTGCCATCCGGCACAACATGGCGAAAGACCTTCCGCATATGCTTACTCCAACATGTATCATCTGGGGAAAGAACGATAATGTAACCCCTCCGAATGTAGCGGAAGAATTTCACAGCCTGTTGCCGGATTCCGAGCTGTACTGGATCGATAAATGCGGACACGCCCCGATGATGGAACACCCGGAAGAATTTAATGTGCTTCTGGAAAAATGGCTGAAGGCCCGAAACATTTAATATGCAGATACATACAGCAGAATTTGTAATAAGTAATTCGGACGTAAGCAAATGCCCTTCCGAACCCATACCGGAATATGCTTTTATCGGGCGATCCAACGTAGGGAAATCCTCCCTGATTAACATGCTGACAGGAAGAAAACAACTGGCTAAAACTTCCGGAAAACCGGGAAAAACACAACTCATCAACCACTTCCGTATAAACAATCGCTGGTTTCTGGTAGACCTCCCGGGATATGGTTATGCCCGGGTATCCAAGAAAGTAAAAAAGACCTTTCAGAAGTTCATCACAGACTATTTTGAAAAGCGGGAGCAACTGGTATGTGCATTTGTACTCATAGACATAAGGCACGAACCCCAGAACATAGACCTGGAATTCATGGAGTGGCTGGGACTGAACGGCATCCCTTTTTCCATTGTATTCACCAAAGCGGACAAACTGAAACCAAAAGCAGCGGAAAGGAACACACAGGTATACCTGGCAAAGATGCTGGAAGGCGCCTGGGAGGAGGCACCTCCGCATTTTATCACTTCTTCATCGGATGGCCGCGGGCAGGAAGAGCTCTTGGGGTATATAGATAATATCAACCGCGAAGTCAACAGCAGCCGTTAGGACCATTTATTTCTTCAACTCCAGCTTTTCCGCAAAATAATCACAGAAATCCCGCATGGTTGCGGTCATTTTTTCATCCTGCGTAGCCTTATTGAAAGTATCGCTCATAGCCACGAGGGTCTGGTGAAAGAATACCTTCATCTCATCTACAGGCATATCCTTCGTCCAGAGATCAATGCGCAGCGTTTCCTGGTGTTTGCTATCCCATATGGACAGGAACATAGCTTTAGCTTCTTCATTGTCAACCCCTCCGTCCTGGGCAGACCAGTGCAGCTTTTCCGGCACCCTGTTTTCGTCGAGTTCTACGGAAATTCTTATATCGGATTTATGCGTTTTTGCCATTTTATTTTTTTATTAATTCTTTTTCATATTACAATCGCGCACTGTTCAATCGGCAATAAGGTTACTTCTCAGGCTTGTATCCCGATTTTTTGAAGATCTCCCCTGCCGGAGCATTGAGCATTTCCTGCAAAGATACATCATTGTTCCTCATATATGCCCGGACGATCTGCCAGCCTATAAAACGGCCTGCCCCACCCGGGGACTCATTATCTATATCCAGGTAAAACTTTGAAAAAGGGGCCGGTTCTATAAAACGGTCCTTTAACCTGCTATCTGTCGCATACAGCAGGCTGCGTTCTACAAAATAGCGCCACATCTCTCTTTCATTGGCATTTACCCAGGTCATCTCTTCTTCGGCATATCCTATTTTAAGCGCATCGGACACCGAGGGTATGAAAAGGTCCTTCAGATAGAGTTCCTTCCCGGCCCGTATCATTGCCGACAACAGGCTCCTGTCCCTGTCCGGAGGGATCTGCCGGGCCGCATAAGCGGATGCGGCATCGGAAACAATGTTTTCGGCGGAAAAGTTTTTTGTCAGGTACCCGGGAATTCTCCCGTAAAACCGATGGTCTGTTCCGAGATATATATCCAGGGAAACCAGAAGCAGGCTATCTCTCCAGATAACCTTATTATGGTAATCTACTCCCGATACAAGCGTTACCACCCGGGGCTCTTCAAACCCGGGAAAATAATATTTTATATGCTTGAAAAGGGAACGCAGCCCGGCAGCAGGACCGGAAAAATCAGGAAACTTTTTTTGCACTTCATCCGAAAGCTCCTGCTGAATGGTATCTTTCATTTTTTCTATCCACACACTATCCGTATATTGCGGGGGAAAAAGGAAAGGATAATCGGATTTAAGCTGTGGGAGGGTTTCGGGAGTAGCTTTGGAAAATTCCAGATCAAACCTGTCTACCTGTACTTTCACATGAATCTGTTCTATTTTTTCTTCCAGACGGTCTTTCCGGTTACAGGCTAACACGAGTGGGAACACCAATAAAAATATCACAATTTTTTGCATACGTGTGAAATTACCATTTATTACCGACCGATCTTTTTAATAATTTTATCCGGCCTAACAGCTGGCAAAGGTAAATAGAATAAACTACAACGGAATGAAAACCGAAAAAGTAATCGATCATATTGTTCACTGGTTGAGGCATTATGCAGAGAACGCCAAAATCAAAGGTTTTGTCATAGGTGTTTCCGGAGGTATCGATTCTGCCGTAACCTCAACACTATGTGCCAGGACAGGATTACCTCTTTTATGCCTTGAAATGCCTATACACCAGGCGGAAAACCAGGTGACCAGGGCCCTGAAACATATTGAATGGCTGCAAGAAAACAACGCCAATGTAAGTATGCAATCTGTTAACCTGACCCCGGTTTTTGACAGTTTTATAGCGAGTCTCCCACCTGTAGACAGTGAAGAAGAAAGATTTATGTCCCTTGCCAATGCCAGGGCAAGGTTGCGAATGACCACGCTCTATTATTTTGCCGCGCTACGCAATTATCTCGTTGTCGGCACGGGGAACAAAGTCGAGGATTTCGGTGTAGGGTTCTATACCAAATACGGGGATGGCGGAGTAGATCTCAGCCCTATAGCCGACCTTTTAAAAACAGAAGTCTACGAGCTGGCCGGACACCTCGGGATCATTGAAGAAATACTTGTAGCTCCCCCTACGGATGGCTTGTGGGGAGATGACCGAACGGATGAAGATCAGATAGGGGCTTCATATCCGGAACTGGAATGGGCCATGAAAGTGAATGCTGAGGGCAAAAGGCCCGGTGATTTCGAAGGAAGGAAAAAAGAGGTGTTCGAAATTTACAAACGTTTTAACACCGCCAACAAACACAAAATGATTCCGATACCCGTCTGCGAAATCCCCGAAGAACTGAAGTCATAATAATATTAAAGGCAATCTCATTTTGTAGATTGCCTTTCTTTTTTAATAATTCCCAACTCTTCATGTATTTATCGGCAACCGAAAAAATATGCCGGTTTTTTGCTCTACCAGCTTTCTTGCTTATGCGTTTGCAGGGTATACGTAAAAATTAACTGTATTTTAACATCATATTTACTGACGCATGTAAGACTTCAAGTATAGAAGAAAACGAAATATTTTTCCTTATTTTTGCATAAGATATTTTTTTTAATTACCTTTATACCCTCTTACCCCAAATTGTGCTTAGTCACTATATCTACCTATTCGCGATGGTTTGTGGAAAAACCTAACTAATCCTAATAAAAACAAATCATCATGATTAAAGTGTTAATTGCCGACAACCATCCGGTAGTACAAGATGGTATTGTTGCAGCCCTCGGCAACAATAAAGAAATTGAAGTAGTTGCTAAAGTGCGTACGACTTCCGAACTTTTCGAAGTTTTACCCAAAGTTAGCCCGGACATTATCCTTCTGGAAATGAATATTCCGGAAGTGAATGGAATTACGGCTTTGCGCCAGTTGAAGAAGGAATACTCTCAGGCTAAGGTACTCATTTACAGCTCCGAATCCGAAGATGTGTATGCACTAAGTACACTTCGTGCCGGTGCTTCAGGGTATCTTTCCAAAGATGCGGACACTTCTTTGCTTTCCGAAGCCATAACCAAGATCGCCAACGGCGGCCTGTTTATCACCAATGAACTCGCTCAGCGCCTGGCCTTTGACGAGAGTACGAACAAACCCCGTAAATTCTTCCGCAAGCTTTCCACAAGGGAGGTTGAAGTATTAAAACTTCTTGCCGAAGGAAAAAGGAACAAGTATGTAGCCGAAGAACTCGGACTCAACGAAAAGACCGTGAGTACTTATAAGGCACGTCTTATGCGTAAGCTGAACGTAGATAATATGGTAGATATGCTGCAGCAGGCCAAAGCCCTGGAATTGTACTAATCCTTCGGTTCCGCCCAGGAATCAGGGGAAATAAATATTACAGGACCCGGTTCAGCTTTTGAGCCAGTAACCGTTTTAACTGATGGTAGTTCATGATCTCTTCCAGGATCTCCGGATTACCATCTTTTTTTTCCAGCGTCTGCTGCTGAAGTTCCGAAACCCGCTTGTCTATAAGAAAACACCGCAGGTTCAAAACAGTTTCACTGACCAGCTGGGCAATGCTGTCCGTTTTATCCTTGACCAGGATATCCTGCTCTTCCCATCGGTGCAGGATATATTTTTCTTCTTCCATAAGAATAGATGTCACTTCATCCGCAACATCATTTTCCATCATTTGCACAAAGCCCTTTACCGAAAAGTTTTCCTGTTCGCTGAGCTGTTGTATGAGCTGCGGATAGATTTTCCGGAAAACAGGATTACTCAGTTCTACTTCGTCTTCCTGCAGGTCCAGGAATATCTTTTCGAAAACGTGGCTGTTATGCACCACCCGTTCCAGTTTCAGTTCACCTTCATCGTCCTGTTTAAGAATAAAATCTTCAAATTCTTCCGTTTTTCTGCCGTAGAGTAGCAGCACCTCAATGATCCTCCGCTCCAGGAGATATTGCTGATCCACTTTTTCCAGCTTTTCATGCTGGTCCTTCACTACTTCAAAAACCCTGCTTTGACGTTCTTTCCTGAGCTTTTTGTCCGCATCGGCAACCTCTTTCCGGCCCATCTGTGCCAGGGTATTGAATAAAACCTCCTCCGAAATGTCCATGATCCTGGAACATTCCTGAACATAAATCTCGCGTTGTATCCTGTCCGGTATGCGGGAAATACTGTTTACAATATCCCTGATGGTCTCTGCCTTGCGTACGGGGTCGTCCTTTGCCTCTTCCATCAGCATGGAAGCCTTGAAACGGATAAAATCCTTGGCATTGTCCCCGAGATATTGTTTTATCTCTTCCAGGGAATTCGTCCTGGCAAAACTGTCCGGATCTTCCCCCTGGGGAAATGCACAGACCTTTACGTTCATTCCCTGCTCGAGGATAAGATCCACTCCACGGACCGAGGCGCGCAACCCGGCAGCATCCCCGTCAAACAGAACTGTTATGTTATTGGTAAGCCTGTGTATAAGCCTTATCTGCTCAGGTGTCAGTGCAGTTCCGCTGGAGGCCACTACATTTTCTATTCCTCTCTGGTGAAACTGGATAACATCGGTATACCCTTCCACCAGGTAACAAGTGTCTTCTTTCGCTATGGTCTGTTTGGCATGATATATACCGTACAGTACCTTACTCTTGTGATAGATGGTACTTTCCGGCGAATTCAGGTACTTGGCCGCTTTTTTATCGTTAGTCAGTATCCTTCCTCCGAAACCAAGCACCCTGCCACTCATGGACTGGATAGGAAACATTACCCGTCCCTTGAAACGGTCGAACTGCTTCCGGCCAGTATTCCCCTCATTGTCCTTGACTATAGTCAATCCCGTTTTTTCGAGGAACTCCAGCTGATATCCTTGTGCCAGAGCCTCTTTCGTAAATGCTTCCCATTCATCGGGAGAATATCCGAGTCCGAATTTCTTTATCGTCCCGTCGGTAAAGCCCCGCTCCTTGAAATAGGTTAGGCCTATCGCTTTTCCGGGTTCGGTATTCCAAAGGATATTTTCAAAATAATCCTTTGCAAATTCACTGACCAGGTACATGCTTTCCCGCTCATCCGCCTGCTGCTTTTGTTCGTCGGTCTGCTCGGTCTCCTCTATTTCAATATTATATTTTTTCGCCAGGTATTTTATGGCTTCCGGATAGGTAAAATGTTCGTGTTCCATAAGGAAGGCCACCACATTTCCCCCTTTGCCCGATGAGAAGTCTTTCCAGATCTGTTTTACAGGGGACACCATAAAGCTGGGCGTCCGTTCATCGGTAAAGGGGCTTAATCCCTTAAAGTTGGAACCCGATTTTTTTAACTGTACAAAATCGCCGATAACCTCCTCTACCCGGGCGGTCTCAAAAACTTTGTCTATGGTTTCCTTGGAAATCAATCTTAGAGGCTTTTTATAAAATTAAGGATTCCCGCACAAAACGGGAATCAAAAATAAGGAATATTACAGAGTTGGGAGTTGATGAGTCCGGAGTTTTTGAGTTTTGAAGATATTCTATTCATTTCCCCCATCAGCCCCAGATCCTAAAACTAAAAAACAGTGTGATCTTTTTAGAATATATTTATCCTGTTAATATATCTCTCTTCTCTTTCTATAATTCGAAGCGAAGCCCCAGGGAAATATTGTTCTGTTTGATATTCGGGCTCTTAAAAACCGGATTCAGGTCGTATTTGAGGTACAGCGAGGAACCTCCGATACCCGCATAAGCCGCAAGCCCGTATACAAAATTGTTCGTATTGTAATCGTCTTTGATCTTTTCCCTGCTGGTACGGCCTTCGCTGGTATACTTCAGCTTTTGCCGGGAAGTGAGGTTTATCCCGGCATATCCGCCGATACCCACGTTAATTTTTTTTCGGGTGGAATAGCGGAAATAATCATCATAATCTGTCCGCTTGGAAGGGCCGAATTCGAAAAAAACGGGGACCACGAGGTTGTCCTGACGGAATTTGGACTTTTTAAGGTCATAAGGATAAGTTTTCAGCCTGGTTATTTCGCCTTCTTTTTCAAAATACTGATTACTTTCAGGTTTCAGGCCGTTGGACTGAAAAGACAGCCCATAGCTTACCCTGACGGCATTGCTGTTTTTCAGGATTCGCGTTTTCCACTGCCACCCGAGTTCGAAGAAGCGGCTTCCACCTGTTTTATAAGGGCTGTCATTCAGGGACTCCCCCTCTATCAACGCATTATTAAAACCCAGGGCCACAACAATGTTCGAATAGGTCCTTCGGTCATACTTTTTGTCTTTTCTTACGTTTTCAAACTGTATCCCGATAAGCCTGCTTCCGTTTCCGTCATAGTTACTCCCTATACCGATGCCCAAGGTAGCCCCCCGGAGGTACTCCCAGCCCTTTTCTTCACCACGTTCTACCAGCGCCCTCTTGTTTTCAAGGACAGCCAGTTTATTCTCTATATTCAGGGCTGTTCTCCTGGCTTTTTCCTCTTTTCTGTTTTGTGCCTCTTCTTTTGTTATTTCGCCTTTTGTTTCCAGTTCCCGGATGAATTCCACTTCTTTCTTTAATCTTGATTTTTCTTCTCTGACCACCCTTTCCTTTTCTTCATCGATGGCTTTTAATACCCTCTCCCGGGTCCGGATTTCGGAACTGTCTTTCTCCTGTGCTGCCTGGGCACATAAATTCTGGGCAATAAATAACAGGATCACATACGTGATGTAGCTGATAATACGTAACATGATTAACGGATTTTGATTGATGAATGAACTATTGGTTACGGTTGGCCACCGCTGTTTTTACTTTTACAAACCCTTCTTTCAGGGCCTCAAAGACCTTGTCCCGGAACGATTGGTCCAGTTCCGTTTCCACCTCTTCCAGAAGGGCCATGGCATCTACGGTGCCGGTCTGCTTTATAATAATGCGCTGCGAATCTATTTCTCTCTGGGCTTCGGCAAGCAAAAGTTCTATTTCTTCATCGGTAACCTCCCTTTTTTCGTGTATTTCCATTATTCTGGAAACTACTTCTTCTACTTTCCTGTCTTCAAAATCGCCTGCCTGTTCCACTTCGTGCGAGGCCAATGTGCCTGATCCTTTTTCTTCTACCGGGAAAGGAATGGCTTTTTTCTCCGGGGAATTCAACGGGTAAGGCTCCTTTTTATCCGCGCTTTCTGCCGGTTTTGTCTTTTCCACGGGTATTTTGTCCTCTTTTTCGGAATCGGCGACTATAGTTTCTCTCTTTTCTCCGGGATGTTCTTTTTCCACACGTACGTCCGTAATCACCGGAATGTGCTGTTGTACGTAACCATTCCGTGAAATCCATATTCCCACGAACAGCATCACGATAACCGAAGCGGCTATCCAGTAGGCCGGACCATTCCCCGGGCGGCGGGAAGCTGGCGCCTTTTCCAGTTTCTCTTCCAACCTGCTCCAGGCATCCGCCGAAGGTTCTATACGTCTTTTCTCAAGTTTCTGTTTTATCTTACGTTCCAGATTATCGTGTCCCATTCTCCTGCCTTTTTAATTCTTCGATCTTTTCCTGTAGCATTTTTCGCGCCTTGAATAACTGCGATTTGGAAGTACTTTCCGAAATATGCAATGATCCGGCTATTTCCTTATGAGAATATCCCTCCACGGCATACATCAGGAACACGGTTTTGTAACCGTCCGGTAACTTGTCTATGAGCAACTGGATATCCTCCGTATCCATTTCCGCATACCCTTCGGTCTCATATCCCCTGATCACAGGACCCTCCTCCTCCAGGAACGAAAGAGATTGTTCTTTCCGCAGAAAGGATATGCACTCACGGACCATGATCCGGCGTACCCAACCCTCAAAACTCCCTTCCTTCCGGAAGGTGCCGATGTGGGTGAAAACCTTGAAGAAACCGGTTATCATCACATCTTCGGCAAATTGTTCGTCTTTGATGTAATACCTGCAAACACTCAACATTTTCGAAGCATACTTCTTATAAAGTTCGTATTGGGCTTCCCGGTTGTTGTCGGCAGCCTTTTTCACCAGTTTGGTTTCGTCCTTATAAAGCGGTATGATCTTCAAGAGTTGCTTTTTCATTGGTATTCCTATTTACATAGACGAAAAAAGCGTTTTAAAGGTTGCCCGGGCAGGTAATTTTTTAGGTGGTTATCGGAAAAATACAGAAAACGGTCTGCTTTTAAGGGTGGTATATCTTTTCCCTGCCGGCAAATGAGATATGGTTATGATCCCGGTATTATTTCTTCCGGTCTATAACATAGTTTACCATAAGTTCCAGGGAACTCTTGTATTCGGATTCCGGATAGGCATTCAGCAATTGTAAAGCTTCCTGCTGAAATTCTTTCATCTTCTGTCCCGCATATTCCAGTCCGCCGCTCTGTTTTACAAAGGCGATGACCTCCTTCACCCTCGCGGCATTCTTGTTGTGGTTCTTTACGGAATTTATCAGCCACCGCTTGTCCTTTTCCGAACAATTGTTAAGGGTATAGATCAGGGGAAGGGTCATTTTCTGTTCTTTGATGTCTATCCCGGTGGGTTTACCGATACGTTCTTCACCGTAATCAAAAAGGTCATCCTTGATCTGGAATGCCATGCCGATAAGTTCCCCGAACTTCCGCATTTTTTCTATTTCTTCCGAAGCGGGCTTCACGGAACAGGCGCCTAATGCACAACAGGCAGCTATCAGGGTAGCGGTTTTCTGCCGGATGATCTCGTAGTATATTTCTTCGGTGATATCCAGTCGTCTTGCTTTTTCGATCTGCAACAACTCTCCTTCGCTCATTTCCCTTACTGCTACGGAAATGATCTTAAGCAGGTCAAAATCATCGTTATCTATGGACAAGAGTAATCCCTTGGAGAGAAGGTAATCCCCTACCAGAACGGCAATTTTGTTTTTCCACAAGGCATTGAGGGAGAAAAAGCCACGACGGCGGTTACTGTCGTCCACCACATCGTCATGCACCAGGGTGGCGGTATGGATAAGTTCTATTACGGAGGCTCCCCGGTATGTCCGTTCGTTTACCTTACCCCCCGAAACCATTTTGGCTACGAGAAAGACGAACATGGGGCGCATCTGCTTCCCTTTGCGGTTTACGATATAATACGTAATGCGATTGAGAAGGGAAACCTTGGAAGACATGGATTCGTAGAACTTTTTCTCGAAAAGTTCCATCTCGGTGTAAATCGGTTGCTTAATTCTTACCACAGGTTTCATCACGGCTCCAAAGATATAAAAAAGCTGCAATTAAAAAGAAGTATACCCGTTACGGAATCACCGGATTTCCGGAATAAATAATTGTATGCCAAAGTTTGTTTGTTTTCATAAGAATTACTTATTTTAAAAACCCGAAAAAATAATTTCTCATGTCTCTTTCATTCAAAAAATGTACTACGGCCCACCTGGATGTCCTGTTAAAATTATCCAAAATCACCTTTACGGAGACCTATGCCGCTCAAAACGATCCTGAAGATTTTAAATCATACATGGAAAAGGCTTTTGCCCGCGAACTGGTACAAAAAGAACTGCAAAATGGCCTTTCCTTTTTTTACCTAGCTTATGATGACGGGGAGCCGGTAGGATATTTTAAACTTAATCCCGCAGGGGCCCAGACCGATATCAACGAGCCCGGGACTATGGAACTGGAACGTATTTACCTGCTCCGGTCGGCCCAAGGCAAAAAACTGGGGAACGACCTCATCCGGAAAGCCATAGAGATCAGCCGGGAACAAAACGCCGCTTATATGTGGTTGGGAGTGTGGGATCAAAATACCAGGGCTATTGCATTTTACGAAAGAAACGGTTTTGTGAAATTCGGCGAGCACCCCTTTGTCATAGGTGAGGCCAAACAGACGGACTGGCTGATGAAAATCCCCCTTTAAAGTTTCTCATACAGGTAACAAAACATTATTAACCTCTTATATTCTACGAAAAAATGAAAAGAATTACGGTTTACTGCGGTTCCAACGACGGAAACGACCCGGTTTATAAAGCACAGGCCTTTTTGCTGGGAAAAACCCTGGCCCAGCGAAATATAGAACTCATTTATGGCGGGGCCCACGTAGGGCTTATGGGCGCCATCGCGGACGGGGCCCTTGGCGAGGGCGGAAAAGTAACGGGGGTATTGCCCGGTTTTCTGCGAAATAAAGAGATCGCACATGAAAAACTCACAGAACTTTTACTGGTGGAAACGATGTCGCAACGAAAAATTAAAATAGAAGAGCTGGCAGACGGTATCATAGCCCTCCCCGGGGGATACGGAACCCTTGACGAGCTTTTCGAGGCCCTTACCAACGCACAATTACAATTACACCGAAAGCCGGTCGGCTTGTTGAATACAGAAGGTTTCTATGACGGACTGGTACAATTACTGGATACCATGACCTCGCGGGGACTGCTAAAAGAAGTGAACCGGAATATGCTGCTCGTAAGCGAAGATATCGATGAACTTCTGGACAAAATGAGCCGTTATATCGCTCCTTCGGTAAGTAAATGGATAGGAAAAAATTAAACCTCCCTATGCTCCGTCTGAACAAAATACACCATATAGCAATTATTTGCTCGGATTATGAAATATCCAAAGCCTTTTATACCGGCATATTGGGCCTTACCATCCTGAAAGAAACCTACAGAACGGAAAGAAAGTCCTATAAACTCGACCTCGCCCTGAACGATAATTATGTTATCGAACTCTTCTCGTTTCCCCATCCCCCGTCCCGTATTTCCCGGCCGGAGGCCACGGGACTTCGACATCTCGCTTTTGAGGTGGACAACCTGGAGAGAGCACTGGAAATATTGCGCAAAAACGGTATTGAGACCGAGGGTATCCGTACAGATATCCTTACCGGTAAAAGGTTTACTTTCTTTCCGGACCCGGACGGGCTTCCCCTGGAACTTTATGAATCCAATTATCATCCTGATTGAGAAAATATCATTTGCAGCACCATATGATTGATGTTATCAAACTTTTAACATATTAACAGTGTATTTTTTGCAACCTTTCTTTCTTTTGTGCATCATTTAAATATTAAAATAAGTATTAACCCCAAATTTTTCTATCATGAAAAAAGAAAACAAAGGCCTTAAAAAGCCGTTTTTCGCAAATTTCCTGGAGCATCAGGTATCCGGAGAGGAACAAGAAAGTGTACAGGGTGGTACTACCCTTAAATTCCCTTCCGATCAGGAAGAGGATGGAAGCGGCATTACATCCACCATTACCAAACCGGTCCTGGACCAGGACGGCGGAGGTGATGTAACCCAGAAGTTCCCTTCGGATGACGATGAAGAGGGGGATATCATGTAGAACAACGAGATTTATCTCTGTGACACGACAATAGCCTTTCGGGGCTATTGTCTTTTAATGTCCCGTTCTTAACCATAAAAACATCAGCCCCCGATGATTTTACTCCTTACCCATAGCAAAGACCATTACACCATAGATATAGTCCGGAAAAAATGTGAAGCCCTCGGCAAAGAAACTTTCCGGATGGACACCGATCTTTTCTCCCATCAATCACGTTTCAGTTATACCTGCGGCAACAGCCGGAAAGACCTCTTCTGGTCGGTCGGGGACCGGGGTTTTTCCGTTAAGGATATCGAAGCGGTCTGGTACCGGAAACTCTGGTCTGTTCACCCACCCCGGGACCTCGCCCCGGAATATCACAAAATATACACCCAGGAGTACGGCACCATGCGAAACATCTTCTTCGAATCGCTCCGGCACCTTCCCTGGATGAATCCCATGACCAGGGACCATGAAGTGAGCAAGGACAAACTGGAGCAGTTACAGACAGCTTCCCTGCACGGACTGGAAATCCCGAAAAGCCTGTTTTCCAACGATCCGGAAAAGGCCAGGTCATTTTTTTACGAGGATTGCAAAGGAAAAATGATCGCTAAACTCCACGGCTCCCTGTCCAGAAGTATGCAGGGAGATGCTCCTTTCTTTCCGACCACATCTATTACCGAAAAGGACCTGGAGCGACTTGACGTACTTCCGCTCTGCCCTATGATTTTTCAGGAAATGATCCCGAAAGCCTATGAACTCCGCATCATTTATGTGGACGGAAACTTTTTTACCGGGAAGATCGATGTGGGAGATTCGGTACGGGGGAAAACGGATTGGAGGATTGCTACGGACCAGAATATTGTATGGGAGCCTTACACGTTGCCGGATGACATCCGCACCTCCCTCACCCGAATGATGCAGGCAACGGGACTGTTCTTCGGAGCCCTGGATATGATCCGGCATAAAGACGGACGTTACATCTTCCTGGAAGTAAATCCCCAGGGAGAATGGGGCATGTTGCAACGCGACCTCGGTTATCCCATCGGGGAGACCATAGCGGAAAAACTGGTAGCGAGAATTTAAATCCCAAAATCACCCACCTATGCAAAAAATATTAATCATCACCCATTCCAAAGACAATGCCTCCGTTTCTGCCGTATCCGGTTTTTTAAAAGAATCGGGGGCACTGGTCATTCGTTTTAATGTAGATGAATACCCGTTGAAATACCGACTCAGCAGCCGTTTCGAAAACAATACATGGCAGATTTTTCTGGACACTGACGGGAAGCGGGAGTCCCTTCATGATATCACAGCCGTATGGTACCGCCGAAGCCATAACCTTGCTGCCGGACTACATCATATACTGGAAGGTACTTATCTTACCAGTGTGCAGAAGGAGATACGGCGTACCCTTTTCGGAATGCTGGAAAGTATGCCTTGTTTCCAGATAGACAGGTTCAGCAAGTACCGCCGGCTGGACAGTAAGGAAGAACAAATGAAAATAGCGTCTTCCCTGGGGCTTCGCATACCGGATACCTGTATCACCAACGATCCGGAAGAAGCGCGCGATTTTGTACGGTCGCACCCGCAGGGAGCCATCGTTAAGATGCAGAGTTCTTTTGCCATATACCAAGAAGGCAGGGAACATGTAGTGTTTACCAATGTAGTATCCGACAAAGATCTGGACGCCATAGATACTCTTCAGTACTGCCCCATGCAATTCCAGGAAAAGCTGGAAAAAGTCCGCGAATTACGGGTGACCATAATAGGAGATGCCGTGTTTACCTATGCCATAGATTCCCGAAAACTGGAAAATGCAAAGATCGATTGGCGCCGGGAAGGGAATACCCTTCTCCATGACTGGGAACCTTATGACCTGCCGAAAGATATCAGGGAAAAATTACTTCGGTTAATGGATGTTTACCAGGTCAATTACGGGGCCATAGATATTATAGTTACCCCGCAGGACGAATATTATTTCCTGGAGATCAATGCCGCCGGGGAATATCTCTGGCTCGACCGGCTTGCCAATGGTACCATCTCCGGACACCTGGCCAAAGTACTGACGGGAGAAGCATACCGCAGGTATACCCCGGCCATTCAGATGATCGGGCAGCCACAATCATAAACGATGGCAATACCATACGATATATAAAAAGAGGCACCCCAGGATGCCTCTTCAATTTCATATGATATCCATATCCGTGGATTACATATCGAACTTATAGGTTACCCCTCCCAGTATCTGGAATCCCTGAACCTGGTAGTTCATCCACCTGGTATACTGATTATTTGCTATATTATTGGCTTTTGCAAAAACCGACAGTTGATCGTTAAAGCGGTATCCCAGGCGGGCATTAACATCAAAATAACTGTCCAGTTCCACTATCTGTGGTTCTGCGGTCATTAAGGACTCCGGTACATACAGGTCCTTTCGCCGGCCTACAAAAAATATGTTGGCCCCGGCAAACCAATGCTCCCCGATCTGGTAATCTCCGAAGAAAGATCCCTGTACTATGGGAAGGTTCCACGCCTCCTGTTCGTTATCCGTATCATAACCGGATATTTCGGCATTGACACCGAGTGTAAGATTACGGTCTATATCCGCATGGATTTCTCCGAAAGCGGAATATGTGGTGACATCATCATATATCACTCCGAAGGAATTTCCGTAAACATACCCCTGGTTTTCATTGCCGGCAACATTAACCTGGTTGGCGCGAAACAGCGGTTTATTATTTTCTGCCCGGTAAGAGCCTTTTATATTATACCCTATACTGGAAGACAGTTTCCCTTTCATCCCAACATAGGCATCGTATTGCCTGTCCGTAGGGGTAATCCCTAAGGTAGGGGACACGAAAAAGTTCTCCTGAACAAGATCGTAATAAGAATTCTGGTCCAGGCCGCCCACCACACCTCCGTAGAGGGTCACGAATTCTTCCACAAGGCGATAAGATGCTTTTACCTGCGGGTAGATATAAAAGTCATTATCATCATTCTCGATATCCATACCATAGAAAACAGATGCTCCAAGACTTATGCTAAAGTCTTCTCCATCTATTACCAGGTTGGGATTTACTCCCAAAAGCAGATTACTGTATTTCCATTTTTCATCGGTAAAGTATCCGCGTTTGAATTCCCCCCCTACATAATCGGCAAAAACGTGGGTGGTGATCAGTTCTTCCCCTACGGGGAATTGAAAAGAAGGGTTCAGAAGGGCCCTGTTTTCCCCGGAATCGTGGGCATCCCAGAAACGTCTTAAAGTAAATTCTCCCCCGGTGAATACAGATTCGTCTATAGCTTCGAGGTTACCTCCCACGGCAGCGGTATAATAAGTTTGTCTTTCATCTATACCATCTATCACAGCCTGACCGAAACCGGCCTGTTCCGGTAAACCGTACCAGTTATAGATCTGGTGCCGGAAGCTGCCGCTCACACCCCAGCGATAAAAACGACCTGCATTTCTGTACGCCGCTTCCAGCTTGGTGTCGAAAAACTTGGTATCCAGTTCCGTTTCGTCCAGTTGCCCCTGTGCAGAGTGGTGGTTGAGCCCGATATCGAAGGACTGATCTTTAGTGATCTCCCTGCTGGTATAAAAATCGAGCAGAGCCGTACTGTAATTCCCCAGTCCGAGGGAAACGTAAGTATTGTACAGCATATCCCGTTTTTTCTTTTCTATCCCGGAAACCTTCCCTTTGGCGGGAACGAACGTCGACGCTACGGGAACGGAAAAAATGCTGTAATTTATCTCCTTTTTCTTTAACAATGTGGAATCGTCCAGCGCCGGAACCTCACGCACTTTAAAAGCGTCGGAGATATTTGCCTTATACGGCCTTACCACATCTACCGTTTCCGTACCTATATTCTCCTTCTCCTGGGCAAAGCCAGGTGACAGGGAAAGGAAGACAAATGCCAGTGACCACAAATATTTATTCCCCGGTATTCCCGGCTGTCGTTTCTTCATATCTGATCTTCGGGCATTGCTTTTTGTCTCTTCGGTACAATACCCGGATTTCCCGGTATTACTATATATATGATACATTATACTGGTATGGAATTTTAATTATTATTCGGATTTACGGAAGAATTCCGCTTGGCCTCTTCTCCCTTGATACGCGACAGTTCATTACGGGCTTCGAGGACAACGTCCGGGTAATCTTCGAAATTATTGATAACACTTTCCAGTATGTAGGTAGCCTGGAAGGCATCGTCCATAGCATAAAAGTTCTTCGCCATCAACACTAATCCCTTAGCCCCGAATTCCTTATATCCGGAATAATCGCTGGCCAGTTTTTGTATGCTTTTGTTGGAAGCTTCATAAGCCCCTTCTTTGTTTTTAAAATAAGCGTCGTAGTAAAGGGCTTCGGCAGCCAGGGAACCGGTAGCTATTTTTCCTACTTCGGCATATGCCTTTTTTGCGGCAGCTTCGTCTCCTGTTTCTATGGCAGCACGGGCTATCATGGTGTGGGCATCACTTTTTATCCTGTTGTCCGTATTGTCATTACGCAGCACTTCCTGTGCATAACGGATAGCCTCGGGGTAATTCTTAAGTTCGTAATTGGCTTTCATCAGATTGGATCGTGCAAAAATCAGGTTTTGTGACGATCCGGAAACTTCTTCCAATTGTTTTAAAACGGGAATGGCTTTCCGGTAATTATCTTCGTCCAGGAAAATCTGCCCCAGGCGGGTCAGGCTCTGCTCCGTGAATTCGTTTCTTCCCTGCTCCGTCACTTTCTCGTAATGGGATACTGCCCGGGCTTTATCCCCTTTCAGGAAATAGGACTGCGCAGTATAAAAATGGGCTTCGAGAGCGTGTAATCCTTTCGGGAATTTATTCAGATAGGCCTCAAATCCTTTAATGGCTTCCGCCGTATTATTTTGTGCATATTGTTTTTCTGCCGATTCGAAAGTGGCATTGTCCAGTTCGGCATCGGTTACTTCTACAAAATCGAGTCCTTTTACCCAACTGGCGTATTCGTCTACCCTGCCCATGTCCACATAAATAAGTTTTGCTGTGGATACGGCCTGCAACGCTTCAGGCGTATCAGGATAATAATTTACGACACTTCGGAATTTTTCCAGGGCCTTATCGTTCTCTTCGGCATTATAATATACAAGCCCTTCACGCAGCATGCTTTTTGGAACATACGGGCTGAGCGGGTATTCTTTTATCAGGCGGTTGTATATCCCCACACCTGCAGACACCTGGTTTTGCGCAACATAAGTATTCCCCAGTTCATACATAGCATCATCCCTCAGGTCGGAGTCGGGATAATTTTTTATGAACTTATCGAGTTCTTCGATCTTGGTAGGTGTACGGTCCACAAAACCGTAGCTGATCGCCTTCTGGAAATGTGCATAATCGGTATGTGCTTCCTTCATGGCTATGGCTTTATTGTATGCTTCCATAGCCGGCCAGTATTTTCCGACTACAAAATAACTGTCTCCGAGACGCAGCCAGGCATCACTGACCCTTTCACGATCCTGTCCCGTGTTATCTTCAAGGTACCTTTCCAGGTACGTGATGGCCTGATCGTAATTTTTCTGTTTAAAATAGGTATACCCCAACTGGTAATTCACCCGGTCGTACTCAGGAGTTACGGGCGCGGCAGGGCTATTGATAAAATCTTTAAAGTCTACGATCGCCTGATCGTATTTATTGGATAAATACGCAGTCTCTCCCCGCCAGTAAATGGCCCTGGCCAGGTAGTTCCGGTTCTGCGGTTCCTTGGCCGACTTGTCGAAATATTCTCCGGCCTCTTCATATTTTCCATCCCGGAACAGCTCCACACCACGGTAAAAAGCAACTTTCTGATATGTCTCTTTATTGCTGTATGAATTGTTCTTCTGCAGTACCTGTAGTGCGGCATCATAGTCTTTTGAGGTCACATACGAATCCACCAGCAGACCTTCGATCTCCTGCTTGTATCCGGAACCGGGATATTTTTCTATAAAGGACAACAGCACTTCGGGCACACTTTGGTAAGGGTTGCCTATATCATAGCTCAGCCTGGCATAATTGAGAAGCGCATCTTCCTGAATCCTTTCGTCAAAATCCATCTGAGAGGCATTGCGAAAAGCATTCAGGGCCTGCTGTTTTTTATCGGTTTTCAGGTAACACTCTGCCAAGTGATAATAAGCGTTCTGTGCCACAAAATCGTTCCCTCCCACAATTTTATTAAACTGGCTTATGGCATTTTCATAGTCATCCTGCTTGTAATACGCATACCCCAGCTGGTAGAAATCCGTATTGTTCCACTTCCCCTGCTTCCCCTTATACGCCTTCAGATAAGGTACTGCAGCTTCATATTGCTTCAGGTTGAAATAGCTTTCGCCTATGATCTTGTTGAGCTCGGATACCTCATTCGGGCCCGATTTGGGTAATTGCTCCTTTGCCAGCCGTATGGCTTCCTCGAACTTACCGGCTTTAAAATTCATGTCTGCCTGGTAGTAGGACAGGTTCTTGCTGAGTTCTTCTTCGCCCGAAACCTGTTCGAAGTACTGATTGGCTTCATTGTAATCATCCCCTTCATATGCCATGTATCCAAGGTAATACTTAGCCCTGGGCCCGTACTCTTCGGAAGTCGCCACCCGGTTCAGATAAGTTTTGGCATCGGCATAGCGTTTCACGGTAAAAAGTGCATAGCCTTTTTTAAAGTTAAAGGCATCGCGTTCTTTGGCACTCATTCCCTGGTCTTCGGCCTTGCTGTACCACTTGAGTGCCTGCGGGTACTTTCCGTTGGAAAAATAATAATCTCCCGCATCAATGTAAGCCGTATTCCGTTTGGTAGAGGTAGGATAATTCCTTACAAAATTTTCCATCAGTTTGTCCGCTCCTAATTGTTCCAGGCGGATAGCACTTCCGGCAACATAATAAGCGCTGTTTGCTTCCACTTCCTCATCTTTCGTCTGCATTTTCACTTTTTCAAATGCAAGCTGGGCGGCGCGGTACTGTTTGTTGTTATACAACTCCAGCGCTTTTTCATAATCCTTGTCGTTATAAGTATATACTTCAGACATTTGCGCCATTGCCGTCATCGTAAAACAACAACTCGCAAAAAGCGGGATAACCTTTCTGTAATGCATAAATGATATTTTTTCGTCACTCAAAGATAACCGAATATACAACCTATAACGCAGCTTTTCATTTATAATTATCCACAATGAGATTAACGGGTAGTAAATCAGAGTTTCCTTTACAATTCTGCTCTTACGGGATTGCGGAACCATAGTTTCACACATGCCAAACCCTAAATAGAGGATGATAAACCGAGGGATTTTTTTACTTTTGACATATGTTCTCATGAATTTAACGATACATCCCGGACCCCGACTCTTAACTTTTATTATTTTTACCTCCGTAAAACCCGAAATATGTCGAATACCATCGTAGAACTAAGAGATGTTGCCATCTATCAGAGAGAAAACCTGGTGCTCAGTGAAATAAACCTGAGCGTAAACAAGGGAGAGTTCGTTTATCTCATCGGAAAGACCGGAAGCGGTAAGAGTAGTTTTATGAAGACGCTTTACGGGGATCTGCCACTTACGCAGGGTTCCGGTATGGTTACGGATTTTGACCTGAGGGCACTGAAAGAAAGGGATATCCCATTTCTGCGACGCAAGCTCGGTATTGTATTCCAGGACTTTAACCTGCTGCCGGACCGGACGATAAACGACAACCTTCTTTTTGTATTAAAAGCTACCGGGTGGAAGGACAAGGAAGAAATGGCCGCTAAAATAGAAGAGGTACTGGGCCGTGTAGGCATGAAGACCAAAGGTTTTAAATTTCCGCATCAGCTATCGGGCGGGGAACAGCAACGTGTTGCTATTGCCCGGGCACTGCTCAACGACCCGGAACTGATCCTTGCCGACGAACCCACCGGAAACCTGGACCCGCAAACCAGTGTAGAAGTTATGAAGGTATTACAGGAAATAAACCGCAACGGCCGGACTATCCTCATGGCCACACATGACTATGCCCTGTTGCTGAAATTCCCTTCCAAAACCCTGAAATGCGATGGCAGCAAAGTGTTTGAGGTGGTACAGAAAAGCGTCTGAAGGCCAAGCATAAAACCCGGGGAATGTTATCGGCACCAAACGCATCCCTATGTGCAGGTGCTGCTCCGGATTCCTTTTCACCCTTCACTTACGGATACAAAAAGGCACTTTCAGAAGTAAGCCAATTTCCCAAAAAATAAACAACGAACTCAGGTAATTTTT
>NZ_RJTM01000097.1 GCF_003725735.1 Sinomicrobium pectinilyticum
TTTCGCAACACAAATATCTGCAACCCTTTTTTATTTTTAAAAAAAGTTTAAATCACTTCATTGTGTGGGTTTATTAGGTTCTGTTAATACCATTCACCTCATGTTCAAAAAACCTTTTTCATTCCAAGGCAGGATTCGCCGTACAGAATACGGATTAAGTTATATCATTTATATAATCAGCGTACTCATAATTAATATCATCACAGCTATAATTACAGGAAATTCGTTATCGGAGCCTGCGGAAATCATAACACTTATACTGTTTCTTCCCCTGATATATTTTATGATAGCCCAATCTGCCAAGAGATGCCATGACCGGGGGTATAGCGGATGGTGCCAGATCATACCCTTTTTCAATTTTTACTTACTGTTCGCGGAAAGCAAATACGGTCCGAACCAATACGGCCCAAATCCAAAGGGCGAGGGCAACGATGACGAATTGGAGGATATCGGAAAAACGGATATTACCTAGCGAAATGTTTTCTTTCGCCGGACATTCGTATCTTTAGTTCCGTAAAATCTAAAAAACCATACATGCCTCCATCCGATATTGCTTTGAGCCGCCTCCAGAACCAGCACATTGACGGGGAAAGATTCCAAACGGTAAAAGATGTGGTGAAATGGATGGGCGCCTTGCAGGCCCAGGACCCGCAAATGATAAAATGGGCGGTGGGTATCCGTCTGCCGGGCACTACGGAAAATGTTATTGAAGAAGCCATAAACCGAGGCGATCTCATACGCACCCATCTGCTCCGCCCCACCTGGCACCTGGTAACGGCGGAAGACCTGCGCTGGATATTAAAGCTCACCGCCCCCCACATCCGGACCTCCATGAGGTCCAGGAGCAAACAACTGGGACTTACGGAGGCTGTTTATCACAAAAGTAATTATGTGCTGCAAAAAACACTTGAAGCAGGCAAACACCTTTCCCGCCGGGAATTGGTTGCCGAATTACAAAATGCAGGTTTACCCACGGACGACAACCGCTCTTCTCATCTGCTGTTACACGCGGAACTGGAGGGCATTTTGTGCAGCGGCAGAATAAAGGACAAACAAATTACTTATGCCTTGCTCGATGACCGGGTTCCGGCATGTGATGTACCTGATCGGGACGAATCTCTGGCCAGACTGGCCGAAATATATTTTACAAGCCATTGTCCGGCTACGATCCAGGATTTCATATGGTGGTCAGGGCTCTCCATTACCGATGCCAGGAAAGCAACGGAAATGATCAAATCCGGGTTTTCGACAGAAAAAATCGGAGACGCAGTATATTTATTTCCACTTACATTTCCGGGAAAAATATCGCATACGCATTCCATCCACGTTTTACCGGCATTTGATGAATTTCTCATCAGCTACAAAGACAGAAGCGCCTCCCTTCCACCGAAACACCTGCATAAGGCAGTTTCCAACAATGGTATTTTCTGGCCGGTAATTACCCACAACGGAAATGTTATAGGCACCTGGAAAAGAACTATAAAAAAAGATAAAGTAAAAATAGAGCCAAATTACCTGATCAACCCCGGGAAAGAAGTAAGAGCCCAAACGGAACAGGCATTTGCCCGATACGGAAAATTCCTGGATAAAGATATAGAATACTGAAACCTCCGCATGTAAAGCATCCGTCCCTATCCTGTCTCATCCCAACACAAAGCAGATCATACTTCCCGGTTCATCAGCCTTTTTCCGAATTCCAGCAATACTTCCTTTTTCTCCTCCGTAACAGTTAACGATGCAATACTCTCAAAGGCTTTTTCCGTATGTTGACGGATCTCTTCACGGATAAGTTCCGTGGCCCCGCTGGCAACGAACAGGTCTTTTACGGTGTTTATTTTTTCTTCCGTATCGGCAGGGGTAAGATCGTACAGGTTCCGAAGCAAAAGGGCATCTTCTTCATCCAGTTTTTCCAAAGCCGTCAGGTAGAGGAAGGTTTTTTTATTTTCCACGATATCTCCTCCGATCCTTTTTCCGAAAGTTTCGGCATCTCCAAAAGCATCGAGATAGTCGTCCTGTAACTGAAAAGCTGTCCCCAGGTGAAGACCGAAATCATAGATAGCTTCCGTCTCCCACTCTTCCGCCCCGGCAATTAAAGCTCCCATTTTCATGGCTGTCCCCACCAGTACTGCCGTTTTATAACGGATCATCCGAAGGTATTCCGGCAAGGTGACATCGTTGCGCATTTCAAAATCCACATCATACTGCTGTCCCTCGCAAACTTCTGCGGCAGTCTTACTGAAAAGGCGGATCAATCCGGCCTGCAATACGGGTTCATAATCCTCAAAGAGCCTGTAGGCCATGATCAGCATAATATCACCTGACAATATGCCCGTATTAAGATCCCATTTTTCGTGTACGGAAGGCATCCCTCTTCGCAGGGGGGCATCATCCATAATATCATCGTGTACCAGCGTAAAATTGTGGAATACCTCTACGGCAAGGGCCGCATTCATCGCTTTTTTGTAGTCCCCCCCGAAAATATCTGCTGTAAGCAGGGTCAATACCGGGCGCAGGCGTTTACCTCCCACGTGAAGGATGTAATGCATCGGGGCATATAAACCTTTCGGTTCTTTTTTAAAAGGATATGATTTTAAATATTCCAGAAATTCCTCCTGGTACCGGGATATGGTAAGCATATATATAATTTTGAGCTAAAATACATTACCGCCCCCAAAGAACAAAGTAATTTATAATTATTACCCCTTCCCCTCGGTGTTCTTCTAAATTTTTTTCCCCTCATGACACAGGGTTGTCACTTGGGGATGCTTTCTTTGCCCGGACAGCCAGGGAAAGCATTTTAAATTTGCGTAAACTTTGGAAACTTTTGTTGTTTTTAAAGTTTCTTTAGCTATATTTGCTCTTAATTATGAAGGAAAAAATCATTGAAAAGGCGACAGAGATGTTCTTGAGCATTGGTTTTAAGAGCGTTACCATGGATGACATTTCTAATGAAATGGGGATATCAAAAAAGACCGTGTATCAATTCTTTAAAAACAAAGCGGACCTTGTTGAGCATTGCTGTACTCATATCCTCAATATCATTTCAAAAGATATCGAAGAAGTGAAAAGCTGGAATTTAAACCCGATCGAGGAGATGTACGAAGCCCGAAAAATTATTTTAAGGCGATTAAAGAACGAAAAGACGTCACCGGTTTATCAACTGGAAAAGTACTATCCGAAAATTTTCCTGTCCCTTCGAAAAGAAAGGTTTAACATGATGGACGGTTGCCTGATAAACAACCTGAAAAAAGGGATGGAACAAGGATATTACCGGCAAGGTTTGGACATTGACGTAATTTCCAGGATATATCACAACGGTGTAACCGGGCTCAAAGAGAAGGACCTGTTCGACTCGCCAACGTACCCTGTCCCTTACCTGATGAATATTTTCCTGGAATACCATATCCGGGCCATTGCTACCCCGAAAGGGGTTGATACCCTGAACGGGATACTGGTAAAAGACCGCAATAAAAGTTCCATGGCACCACCATCTTCTATAGACATAAAAGAAAATGGTCATTAACTCTATTTCAAACATTAAAAAAAGATAACATTTCATATGAAAAACATCCTCCCCCTGCTAGCCCTTCTGCTTTCGGTCAGTGTTACGGCACAGGAGAAACACAGTTTTTCCCTGGATGAGGCAATAGCATTTGCCCTGGAAAACAACAGGACCGTCATTAACGCGGAAAACGATATAGAAATAGCCAAAAAGCAAAAGTGGGAAGCCACAGCAACAGGCCTTCCGCAGATAAGTATTACCGCAGATTACCAGAACAACCTGAAACAGCAGGTTTCCCTTATCCCCGCGGAAATTTTTGGCGGCGAACCCGGTACATTCGAAGAAGTTATTTTCGGTACCAAACACAATGTAAATGCCCTGGCCACCCTGAGACAAAAAATATTTGACGGCTCTTACATCGTAGGGCTGCAATCGGCCAAAGTATACCTGCAAATATCCGAAAATGCCAAGAAGAAAACGGACCTGGAAGTAAAAAAATCGGTTATCAATGCCTATGGCAATGTCCTGCTTACGGAAGAGAACATCCGTATCCTGGAAAAGAACAAAGAAGTCCTCGAAAAAAATGTTTACGAAACACAGAAGACTTATGAAAACGGACTTGCAGAGGAAGAAAGTGTAGAGCAATTGCAGATAACACTTGCCAGTGTTGAGAGTGACCTGCAAAACAGTATCCGGCTACGGGAAATTGCTTACAAAATGCTCAATATTACACTGGGCGCACCTATTGAAACAGAGGTAACATTAACAGATGACCTGGATAACCTTGCTATTCAAAATACTGTTCCGGGGCTGGTGGAAGAACAATTTAACATTGAAAATAATATCGACTATAAAATTGCGGAAAATAACACAAAATCACAGGAACTCCTGCTGAAAAACGAAAAAAGTAAAGGGTTGCCAACCCTAGAAGGCTATATAAACGGCGGTTATCTCGGATTTGGGAACAGTTTCGACTTTTTTAAGAGAGAACAGGAATGGTTTGGCAACTCCATGGTTGGCCTCACCCTTAATGTCCCCGTGTTCAGTTCTTTGGGAAGAAGCGCAGCTACACAACGAATGAAAGTAGAACTGGAAAAGGCCAAAAACGACCTCAGGGAAACCGAACAGCAATTACAACTGGAAATCCAGCAGGCAAAAAGCGATTACCAGTTTTCTCTCGAACAATATCAGACGAAGAAAAGAAACCTGGAACTTGCCGAACGCATAGAACAAAAAAACCAGGTGAAATTTTCCGAAGGTATGGCAACAAGTTTTGACCTCAGACAGGCCCAAACCCAGTTATATACCGCTCAACAGGAATACCTGCAATCTATGATAGATATCATTAACACAAAAACCGAACTGGAAATGGTATTACATAATGCCAACGAATAAAAACACCACAAAAAGCAATTATGAAATGCTCATCAGCACATTTGCACACCGACCGGCGTAATTATTCCTGATGGACGTTCCCTCTGACTGATGAAAAACAATTGCGAAGCACATCAGCGAACACCATTAAAAAATGAATAATAAGTGAGTTAAATA
>NZ_RJTM01000098.1 GCF_003725735.1 Sinomicrobium pectinilyticum
ATAAACAGATGAAAGGATCATATATAGTAGTTTTAGGTATTGCATTTCTTACTTCCTGCGGGGGTGGAGATGGGAAAAAATCGGTAGAGAGCATAATAGAAAATGGCTCCCTGGGCGAAATGAAAGCCAAAAGAAGTGAATTGGTACAGAAGAGAGACGAACTTTCCGGCCAATTGACCAGACTGGACGATGCCATTTCCGAGCTCGATACATTGCACAAACTTGCCCTGGTTTCCACCACAACGGTCAAAGACACCCTTTTTAATCATTATATAGAATTGCAGGGAAGCGTCAGTACCAAGCAGAACATCGTCATCAATGCGGAATATAACGGTATACTTACCGAAGTTTACGTTCGTGAAGGACAGGATGTTAAAAAGGGGCAATTATTGGCCAAAATAGATGACGGCGGCCTCTCTCAGCAACTGGCCCAGGCAGAAGTACAGGCCAATCTGGCCAGGACCACATACGAGCGCCAAAAACGCCTGTGGGACCAGAACATCGGTTCCGAAATACAGTTCCTCGATGCCAAAACTTCTTATGAAGCTCAGGAAAAGGCCATTGCGCAACTGGAAGATCAGATCGCAAAAACCAGGGTGACTGCCCCCTTCTCCGGTACTATTGATGATATAATTACCGATCAGGGATCTGTAGTTGCCGCCGGGGCCGCGCTTATGCGTATCGTCAGCCTGAAAAACATGTACATAGAAGCTGAAGTACCCGAAAAATATCTGCCGAATATTTCAAAGCAGACCAGCGTCGAGATCTATTTTCCCGTCCTCGGCAAAACTTTGGAATCCAAGGTGAGACAGGCCGGAAATTATATCAACCCCAATAACCGCTCTTTTAAAATTGAGATTGATGTGCCTAATTCTTCCGGAGATATCAAACCGAACCTCACCACCAAGTTAAAGGTATATGATTACACCAATGAAGATGCCATCCTTATTCCTCAAAATGTCGTTTCCGAAAATGCCAACGGAGACCAATATGTCTATGTGGCGGAAAAAAACGGAAAAGAATCCGAAGGAGTCGCCAAACGGGTAATTATAAAAACCGGTAAGACCCAGGGTGACATTATAGAAGTACTGGAGGGACTTTCCACAGGAGACCACATCATCAATGAAGGAGCAAGAAGCGTGGAAGAAGGACAAGTAGTAAAGATCATTGAAGAAAATTAATATTCGTCCGGAAGTCCTGCCATTTCACATGGACCGCATGACGTGATGATGGGATTGGGGATTTGATTTAAAATATATAATATCCAACAAGTAATCTTACCTGTACAACAGGTATAAACTCCCAAACCAATGGATAACAAAAAGACCAACAAAGAATTTGCCATGTCCTCGTGGGCGATCAACAACAGGACAATCATATATGTTATTATCGCCATTTTCTTTTTCATGGGGCTGTCGGCATATTACAACATGCCAAGAGAAAGTTTTCCCGAGGTAAAGGAAACCAAAATATACATCAGTTCGCTATATCCCGGTAATACAGCAGAAGATATCGAGAAACTCATCACGGATCCGCTCGAAAAAGAGTTGCGAAACGTGAGCAATGTCGTGGAGATCACCTCTACATCGCAGGAGGATTACTCGATGATTATCGTTGAATTCGACGAAGATATAGAAGTGGATGTAGCCAAACAAAAAGTAAAGGATAAAGTAGATTCGGAAAAGGCGGACGAGGATTGGCCGACATTTAACGGAGCCAAGGTAGAACCCAACGTTTTTGACCTTAACTTCTCCGAAGAAGTTCCTATATTAAACGTAAACATCAAGGGAGACTACCCCGTAGAAAAACTGAAAGACTTTGCAGAATACCTGCAGGATGAAATAGAAACACTTCCGGAGATCAAACAGGCAGATATCCGTGGGGCACAGGACAAAGAGGTAGAAGTTGCAGTAGACATTTATAAAATGACAGCGGCCAAAGTGAGTTTTGATGATGTCATAAGTGCTATCAGCAACGGAAATGCCACTATTTCCGGCGGTAACCTTATTGTCAGCGGACAACGCAGGACCATACGGGTACTCGGCGAAATAGAGGCCCCTGAAGAGTTGCTGAACTTTGTAGTAAAATCCGAAGACGGCGCCGTTTATTTAAAAGACATAGCCAAAGTTTCGTTTAAAGAAGAGGACAAGACCACTTATGCAAGAGAGTTCGGTGAAAATGTGGTTATGCTGGATGTTAAGAAACGTTCAGGCAAAAACCTCATTGATGCTACGGAAGGAATATACGGAATTGTTAAGGAAACACAGCAGGATTATCTCCCTAAGGATGTTAAACTATCCATCACAAACGATCAGTCCACACAAACACTGAATCAGGTAGACGACCTGGTTAACAACATCATCTTTGGTGTGATTCTGGTGGTAGGGGTTTTGATGTTCTTTTTAGGCTTCCGGAATGCCCTCTTTGTAGGATTTGCCATTCCCATGTCTATGCTTATATCTTTTATGGTCGCACAATTTCTAGGCTTTACAATGAACACCATGGTGCTCTTTGCCCTGGTTATGGGACTGGGAATGCTGGTGGATAACGGAATTGTACTGGTGGAGAATGTCTACCGGCTTATGGAGGAGGAAGGTATGAACCGTATAGAAGCCGCAAAAAAGGGTATCGGTGAAATAGCCCTTCCCATTATAGTATCAACAGCCACTACGGTTGCCGCATTTATTCCGTTAGGTATGTGGCCCGGGGTCATGGGAAAATTCATGATCTATTTCCCTATGACATTATCCATTGTACTGGGATCCTCCCTTTTTGTGGCCATCTTTATGAATTCCATGCTGGTGTCCAACTTCATGGAGATTACAAACCGCATACTTACCAGGAAAGAACTCATTCGCCTCTCCATTATACTCGGGGCCCTGGGAATACCACTGATATTTATAGGAGGAGGCGCAAGGGGAATCGGGACGCTGATGATTGTAACAGCCATCATGTTCTGGACATACAAGTACCTTATAAAAGGACTGGCCAACCGTTTTCAGCGTACTTTCCTCGTATGGCTGGAAAACAAGTACAAGTCCTTCCTGTCCTTTGCACTTAAAGGCAGGTGGCCCTATATTTTTGTAGGAGGCACCATTCTCCTATTGTTCTTTTCTTTTGTACTGGTAGGGATAGCAAGTCCTAAAGTGGAGTTTTTCCCGGACAACAAACCCAATCAGATCATTGTTTATATAGAATATCCGCAGGGAACGGATATAGAGAAAACTAATGCTGTTACCAAAAAAATAGAACAGGATGTATACAGTGTCTTGAACAATCCGAAGTTTATCGATGACGGATATAATTACATGGTTGAATCTGCCGTATCACAGGTAGGTGAAGGTGCGGGGAACCCGGAAACGGACGGAGGTTCTTCTGCCGAAATGCCACACAAAGGTAAGATCACCGTAACCCTGCGGGAATTCAAATACCGGAGGGGACAAGACAGTGAAGAGCTGCGAAAAGAAGTTCAGGAAAAACTTGCCGGAAGATACCCTGGGGTTATTATTTCTGTTGAAAAAGATGCTGTCGGACCACCTGCCGGATATCCTATCAATATAGAAATCAAGGGGGAAGATTACGACAAGCTCGTTCAGACTGCCGAACACATGCGCGACTTTATCAACGACATTAACATAAGTGGTATAGAGGAGCTGAAAATAGATGTGAACCGCAACAAACCGGTAATGGAGGTTACGGTAGACAGGAAAAAAGCGGGAGAACTCGGTGTATCTGCCGGACAGGTTGGTACCCAGATCCGGAGGGCATTGTTCGGTGAAAAAGCCGGAGTCTACAAAAAGGCCGGAGAAGATTATGACATCAACATAAGATTTAATGAAGAAAACCGGTACAACACCAGTGCCTTGTTCAACCAGAAGATCACTTTCAGGGATGCTGCCTCAGGACAATTAAAGGAAATCCCGGTAGCCGCAGTGGTGACACAAAGAAATACGGCATCGTTTAGCGCCATCAAGCACCGGAACCTGAAGCGTCTTGTAACCGTTTACTCTGCCGTACTACCGGGTTACAATGCCAATGAAATTGTAACACAGTTAAAATCGGAATTGAAAAATTTCAATATAGAAGATCAAAATACTTCCTATGCCTTTACCGGGGAAATGGAAGAACAGGAAGAAAACATGAAATTCCTTTTGGGAGCACTTGCCTCCGGACTCGGACTTATTATGTTACTGCTGATCTTCCAGTTCAGCTCTATTTCCAAACCTTCGATCATAATGCTGGCTATTTTCCTCAGTTTTATAGGGGTGTTGTTCGGGCTGGTCATCTTCAATATGACTTTTGTGATCATCATGACGATGATGGGTATAATTTCCCTTGCGGGAATTGTGGTGAACAACGGGGTGGTTTTACTCGATTATACACAGTTGCTCATTGACAGGAAAAAAGAAGAACTTCAAATGGAAGAAAACGGCATGCTATCCAAAAGAGACCTGATAGAAGCTATCGTCATAGGCGGAAAATCCCGTCTGAGACCTGTTATCCTAACGGCCATTACCACAGTATTAGGGCTTGTTCCCCTGGCCATCGGTCTTAATATTGATTTCTTCTCCCTGTTTACGAACTGGGATCCGAAAATCTATATCGGCGGGGACAACGTTATTTTCTGGGGGCCCCTGGCCTGGACCGTGATCTTCGGACTTACCTTTGCCACCTTCCTTACATTGGTCATAGTTCCGGTAACCTTCTATCTCGTAACCTGTTTCAAAATGTGGTTGCGCAACAGAGGCAGCAAATCCGGAAATGACGGGGAAGATACTGAGAACAATACCGAAACAGGTATGGCATTGTCATAACCACATCTGTTACCGAAAAGAAAAAGGAGGCTGTCTTTAAAAAGATAACCTCCTTTTTCTTTTTATAAGAATTTGTCGGTAGCTTTACCACAGGTACTAAAGCTATGGGACCTTTTAGCCGGAAGCCTGGAATCATGACCAGATCACCGGGAACCAAACGCAAAAACTACGGATCTTTTCCCGGAGCACGGGGAAAAATCTATAGGCGGTTGAGTCTTCAAACTGTCCACAAAAAAACCGCCCGGAAAATTTCCCGGGCGGCCCTTTTCATTTCTGAAAAATGCTTATTTGTTCAATACCACAGGCCTGGCGTTACTCCATTTCGTTACGCTTACTATCTGACTGTTCTCAAAATTTACTTCATTCAGATCATCAGGAGTCCAGAAGAACCACTTCCCTACTTTTTTCCCTTTTTCATAGGTCCCGGAAGCGATCTTTTTTCCTTCCGCATTATAGGCTTTCCAGTCACCATGAGGTTTACCGTACTTATAAAATCCTGTCTGTGCGATCTCACCGTTATCGTGGAAATAAGTAGCTTTCACCAAATCTCCTTCCTTCTCCAGTACGGGTTTTAAACCGGGTTCCTGGGCGAACAGGGATCCGGATAATAATAAGGCTGCTATTAATGTTATACTTTTCATATCTATTTTTTTAATGGATTTTTTCTCTTCGATCTATAACAAAGATAGCTAAAATTTTACATTTAAAAAACATTTACATAACATTAAATTAACATTGAAGTTTCAAAAAACTGTATTTCAACAAGTTAAACAATAAGAAACAAAGCAACTGGCGCCCCGTATATTTAACATAGGATTTGACAGTCAACATTGTACTTCCCCGCGGGAATATAGTCGAGAGCTGTAATCCACCCGGGAAAAAAGGGAGCATGCACCTTTCCCGAATCATATATCTTCTTACATTTGCATCCTGGATTACCGGGGATCGGGTTTTGAAAAAACAGCCCGAAAACCGGTAGAAAAATATTGTTTTGTTTATGAATGGCCCAGGATTTATCTGCCACTTCGGAATAACAGAACACGGATATGCTAATTAACCAAAAGACAATGTACAGAAGTCATACTTGCGGAGAACTGCGGGATTCTCATGTAAATAATGAAGTTACCCTCGCCGGATGGGTGCAGAAAACACGCGATAAGGGATTTATGATATGGATAGATCTTCGTGATCGTTACGGTATAACCCAGCTTATTTTTGACGAGGAGAGAACCCCGAAAGATGTTTTCGAAAAAGCCGGGACCCTGGGGAGAGAATTTGTGATACAGGTTACGGGAACGGTTATCGAAAGAGAATCCAAGAACAAGAACATTCCAACCGGAGATATTGAGATCCTGGTAAGTGACCTGAACATTCTGAATACAGCCACGCTCCCACCTTTTACCATAGAGGACAATACGGATGGTGGCGAGGATATCCGTATGAAGTACCGCTACCTTGACATCCGGAGAAACCCTGTAAAGGACAAACTTATTTTCCGCCATAACGTGGCCATGCAGGTACGCAATTACCTTTCTCAGGAGGGTTTCATAGAAGTGGAAACCCCATACCTCATCAAGTCTACCCCCGAAGGTGCACGTGATTTTGTAGTGCCGTCCCGCATGAACGAAGGACAGTTCTATGCCCTTCCGCAATCGCCGCAAACATTTAAGCAATTGCTTATGGTGGGCGGAATGGACAGGTATTTCCAGATCGTAAAGTGCTTCAGGGATGAAGATCTCCGGGCCGACCGGCAACCGGAGTTTACACAGATAGACTGTGAAATGACCTTTGTAGAGCAGGAAGATATCCTACAGGTGTTTGAAAACCTGACCCGGCATCTTTTAAAGGAAATAAAAGGTGTTGATGTCGATACCTTTCCGAGAATGTCCTATGCCGAAGCCATGCGAAAGTACGGTATTGATAAACCGGATATCCGCTTCGGAATGGAATTCGGGGAACTCAATGACCTTGCCAAAGGAAAAGGATTTAACGTATTTGATGCCCAGGAACTGATAGTGGGTATTGCTGTTCCGGGAGCCGCAGAATATACACGGAAACAGATCGATGCCCTGATAGACTGGGTAAAACGTCCGCAGATCGGGGCCAACGGACTGGTTTGGGTAAAATATAATGCCGACGGTTCTTTCAAATCTTCCGTAGATAAATTCTATAATGAGACCGACCTGTCGCAATGGGCTGAGTCTACCGGAGCAACACCGGGCGACCTCATCCTGGTCATGGCCGGACAAACCGATAAGACAAGGTCGCAGTTAAGCGCACTCCGTATGGAAATGGCCGAACGTCTCGGCCTGCGTAAACCGGATGAATTCGCTCCATTATGGGTTGTGGACTTTCCATTACTGGAATGGGACGAAGAAACAGGGCGTTATCATGCCATGCACCACCCGTTCACCGCTCCCAAACCGGAAGACATCGCATTACTGGACACCGATCCCGGCAAGGCAAGAGCCAATGCATACGACCTTGTACTCAATGGAAATGAAATCGGGGGAGGGTCTATCCGTATCTATGACGCGGCATTACAACGCAGAATGTTCGAATTACTCGGCTTTACCAACGAACAGGCGGAGGCACAGTTCGGGTTCCTGATGAATGCCTTTCAGTATGGGGCGCCTCCCCACGCAGGTATTGCTTTCGGATTTGACCGGCTGGTAGCCATACTGGGCGGACAGGAGATCATACGCGATTTTATAGCATTCCCGAAAAACAATGCGGGAAGGGACGTGATGATCAATGCCCCCGCCCCGATAGACCGCGAACAGCTGGACGAACTGCACCTGGTCATTAAATCCTGATCTTAAAACGGGAGAACTGATAATCGGGAAATTCCGGTATGATATTCAGGATTTTATTCTATATTTGCACTTATTTAGAATTAATTTAAAGTAGCAGATGCAGAGTGATATGAGAAATGCCGCAGGACCGCACTTTAGCAATATAGAGGCCATGCTTTGCCATATGGAATGTGGCAAAAAGAAAAAAAAGTGCTGTAAGAAGTACAAGAAAAAGGGCAAAACACATTGTAAAGGCTGCCCGAAATTATAGTTTAAAGAAATATATCCCGTTCAGGTTCAGACCAAGCGGGATTTTTTTGTTAGTTTGGGAGTTGATAAGTTCGGAGTTGGTTAGTTGGTTATTTTACAGCAATACGGGAAAACGGCATTTTCCCGGTTTACAATAAGACAATTATGTGGAAATAACTTGAGGTTGCCAACACATAAATTCCGTAACTTTTACACTTGATCGGTAAAAAACTTGGAATAACCGTACTAATGTACTTAATTTTGCACTTTCTTTTGTGCTTCGGGCACAGTAACGGAATATTAATGTTTTAAGTTTTTTCTTTTGGTGGAACAAGGTAAAATGCCAAAGCAGGAAAGATCATTGCTCACCAGGTTCTTGATATGGCGTGCCAAACATATCTCCCAGCGTCAGTTTATCTTTATATTAAGTGTATTGGTAGGTTTTACTTCCGGTATGGGTGCCGTGGTACTTAAAAACTTCACCCATTTTATCCAGCACATACTGGAGGGCAACCTGGTACAGTATTACCATCAGGCGTTTTATTTTATTTTTCCTATCATCGGTCTCAGTATTACGTATCTTATCATGAAATACATTATACGGCACCCGGTGAGCCACGGTATACCTTCTACCTTGTATGCCATATCCAAAAGAAAGGGGATCATACGGCAGTTCCAGATGGTCGGTTCTATACTTACGGCACCGATAACTGTTGGTTTTGGGGGTTCTGTCGGGTTGGAGGGCCCTACGGTAGCTACGGGAGCAGCCATAAGTTCCAACATCGCCCGGCTGTTTCATATGAACCAGGCAAACCGTACGTTGCTTATAGGATGTGCCGCCGCAGGTGCCTTGTCCTCCATTTTCAAAGCGCCGATTGCGGCAATTATTTTTGCTATAGAGGTATTTAGCCTGGACCTTACTCTTGCTTCCCTTCTTCCGTTGCTACTGGCATCCATATCAGCTATAATCACCTCGTATTTCTTTTTCGGCTCAGACAGTTTGTTGCCGTTTCAGATCGTGGAAGGGTTCGCCATAAAAGATGTTCCCTTTTTTATTATTCTCGGAGCGGTTTCCGGACTGGTCTCCATATATTTTGCAAAAGTTTATCACCGAACGCACAGTTATTTTGACCACATCAAATCACCCGTCCGCAAGTTGCTCATCGGCGGACTGGGCATAGGAATACTGGTCTTTTTTATTCCCCCGCTCTATGGTGAAGGGTTTGATGTTATAAATAACCTGATTAAAGGAAACCCGGAAAAGGCCCTGGTCAACAACTTCTTTAACCTGAGCCTGGACAATGTATGGATTGTCATTGCCCTTCTTGCCGGGCTGGTATTTTTCAAGGTCATTGCCAGTTGCCTTACTTTCGGAGCCGGAGGTGTAGGGGGAATTTTTGCCCCTACTTTGTTTATGGGGAGTATTATGGGAAATTGTGTTGCCAAAATAATCAATGTTTTAGGATTGGGCAACCCGGCGGTTTCGGAGAGCAATTTTACCCTTGTCGGTATGGCCGGCCTCATGGCGGGAGTGCTCCATGCGCCGCTTACGGCAATCTTCCTCATTGCAGAACTCACAGGAGGTTATGAACTTTTTATCCCGTTGATGATAACTTCGGCCATTTCGTTTTCCATTACCAAATATTTTATTTCCCACTCGGTATATACCATGGAACTGGCCAGAAAAGGAGAACTTATTACCCATAATAAGGATCAGGCTATTCTTACGCTTATGGACATAGACAAAGTCATCGAAAAGAATTTTGTAGCTGTCTATCCGGACATGAAACTCGGAGATATCGTCCACAAGGCCGTGGTTAAATCAAACCGGAATATTTTCCCGGTGATCAACGAAAAAGATAATTCGCTGGCCGGCGTCCTGTTGCTTGACGATATCCGCCCCATCATGTTCGACCAGTCTCTTTATAAAGAAGTTTCTGCCTCGGATGTCATGCACGACCCTCCCGCGGTCATTCACCTGGAGAAAGACAAGATGACGGAAGTCATGCAAAAATTCCAGGACAGTGGGGCGTGGAACCTTCCGGTACTGAAGGACAATATCTACGTGGGCTTTATTTCCAAGTCCAAACTGCTGACGGCCTACCGGAGAAAACTGATTTCCTTTACCGCGCGTTAAGGGGAAAACCGGCATCAGGGTTGTTTTAGTTTGGGAATTGAGGAGTTCGGAGTTGGGGAGTTAATAGATTGAAACTTTATCTGTCCGGTATTTAACTGCGGAATACACGCAGAATTTACACGAAATAAAGCAAAGGCAATAAAATTACAGGCCTGCCACAGGCATGGTTTTAACCTTCGCATTTCGCCCCATCGCAAAAAGGGACTCCGGACTACAAACGCTTTAACTTTTCATATAGCCTGCCCCGCTTTTTAAAAGCGTATATTTGCATAAAACCATATAAAAATGTAACTTTTATATCTATATGAAGAACCTCATCAGGATATTGTTTTTCATCATTCTGGCTGCACTGTGCACCGGCTATTCCTTTATATGGAAAGAAGATGCGCATACCGGCCACCGTATTATTGGCTTTGCCGTGCTGGCCCTTGCTTTTGTACTTATGCCTCTGTTTCTCTTTCATCGTTACAAAGGCAGAAATATTAGGGAATTTCGTCTCTTTAAGGACGAGGAGGACCACAAAAATGCTGAAAATCAATAATTTTTTTTTAAGAAAAAACGATAATTTAACCTTTTGCATTCATATAAATCCTACATTTGTCACTTAAATTTTATTTATAATTCATAATGACAGGAACAGTTAAATTTTTTAATGAATCTAAAGGTTACGGATTCATTACCAACGACGAAACCGGCAAAGACATCTTTGTACACGTAACAGGATTAAAAGGTGTTGAGCTAAAAGACGGAGACAAAGTAGAATATGTTGAACAAGAAGGAAGAAAAGGCATGGTTGCTGCACAAGTGCAGGTAATCGGATAATATATATTTTATTTTGATTGACCCAAGGCGTTTACCGGAACAGTAAACGCCTTTTTTTATGTGCGGAAAAAAGGCCGGGGAGTTTTTTAGTTTTGAGTTCTTGACTGGGTTTTTCTGCTCTTCTTCAGGCATTTCTTCCGTCTACATGATAACTGTTTTTTTTAGTTTTCCCGCCTGTAGATCATTCTCCATATCTTCGATGATCCCGGCTTTGACTTGTTTTCTCTGACAATCGGGCCATTCGTTAGCACCTGCGCAACCCGTAACTCATTAACCACGAAACTTTAAAACCCTGTTCCCCGATCTGTCAATTTAAGATTATTTTCGCTTATTTAAAGCTTGACCAAGAGAGAAAATATCTCTATATTGAGAGGACTAATTAATAGTAGCCCGGCAACCATCGCACTTTGCAAGAATATAGACCTACCCCTCATAATTTCTTCGCCTTGTGTTGATCAACCTGATATTTTCAGTTTTCAACCAATATCTTTTACATACACCGAAAACGGATGTGATTGCCCGGAAAGAAGAGGGACTATATGAAGAATACAAACAACTCACCTCACCACAGACAGGTACAGGAAGTCTTACAAGCATCGCCCGTAGGGGCTTTTCAGACAGACATGGGCGGCAACTGCTTTTTTGTGAACCGATCCTGGGAAGACATGTCCGGATTAACCTCCGAAGAATCCCTGGGAAAAAAATGGATGGAAATAATAGTGGAAGAAGACCTCCCTGCAATTTCCCATATCATTCAACAAGCCATACGGGAAGTAAAGGAGGTTTCTTTTATCTATCGCATACAGCACCAAAAAAACGGTGTAAGGTATTTCAAGACACATGCCCGTCCTGTTCTCAATAAAGAGGAAAACGAAAAATATTTTTTGGGATACATCCAGGATATTACGGAAACCAGGCTGTCTACGGTTTATATTGACAAACAGAACAAACTATTCCGGATATTAAAAAATATCCAGGACCGCTTTTACCTTGGTGAAAGTCCGTACACATTATTTAACAAGTTGCTGGAAAATATCTTAGAGATCACCGAAAGTAAATTCGGGTTTATCGGGGAAATTATCCGGGACAAGCACGACGGACAGCCTTACCTGAAAACTTTGGCCCTGTCTAACATCGCCTGGGATGAGGCGAGCCGCAAGATCTATGAAGACACCAAAACAGAGGGGGGGGTATTTACAAATCTTGACTCTCTTTTCGGACAGGTGATAAGCAGCGGTGAACCTTATATCTCCAATGCTCCCGAAACGGACGAAAACCGGGGCGGTACGCCGGAAGACCATCCCCGATTGGAGTCTTTTTTGGGGCTTCCCGCAAAAACCAAAGACCAGCTTGTGGGGATGATAGGTGTTGCCAATCGAAAAAACGGATATGATCTTTCTCTTGTGGAATTTCTCGATCCGCTGTTATCCACATTCGCCAGCCTGGTGGCTTTTCATCGGCTGACCATAGCCAAAAAAGCGGCCGACACGAGAAAAGAAGAACTGAACAATCATCTACAATCCTTAATTTCTTCCCTTGAAGATATTATCCTGGAAATCGATGGCAACCTGGTTTTCCGGAATGTATGGGCACGTAACGAAGATATCCTGTTTGTCCCCAAGGAACGGTTTATAGGTAAAAACCTTACCGAAGTCTTCGGGGAAAGGGCCTCTTTTTTTGCAGACCATATCCATAATGTCATCCGGACGGGTAAAACGAAGGAATTTGAATACAAGCACCTGGACCCTGCAGTCGATAAATGGTATAAAGCCAAGGTAACCCCCGTTAACCTTGACCCCCGCCCGGACCATTACAAAATGGCCATCTTTGTCCGGGACATCACGGAGAAAACAAAATATATCGAAGCCCTTAAAGCCGAAAAAGAAAAGCTGGAACATACCAACCTCTTATTCGATTTCAGCCAGGAGCTGAGTAAGATAGGCGGATGGGAGAACAATATGATAACGGGAAAAGTGGTATGGACCAAACAAACACACGCCATACTTGGCATATCTCCCGAATATATTCAGCAAACAACGTACAGGGAGCTATGGGACCTGCTTGAAGAAATGGGTGCGGGACTTATTAAGGAGAATGCCTTAAAAGCATTAAAAAGCAAAAAACCCTATGATGTCATTACCCGGATCACCACTTTGCAGGGAGACAGGAAGTGGGTACGTTCTATAGGTATCCCCATCGTTAAAAACAGTAAAGTTATTTTATTTCGTGGCGTTCTCCTTGATATTACCCGGCAAAAGGAAACAGAACTGATGCTGGAGCAGACAAAAAACGCGGCTGAGGCCGCAGCCCGGGCCAAGACGGATTTTCTTTCGGTAATGAGCCACGAGATCCGTACGCCGTTAAACGGTATCATCGGTATCACCAACCTGCTAAAACTTAACCATACGCCGGAACAGGAAGAATACATCAACAACCTGATGTTCTCGGCCGATCATCTCCTGCAACTCATCAATGATATACTGGACCTGAACAAGATAGAAAGCGACAAGCTGGAACTGGTATATACGGAAATAGACCTTCCCGAGCTTATATCTAATATTAAAAACCAGTTCCAGTCACTGGCAGATGCCAAAGCCATAAAACTTATTTCCGGTATAGACGGAAATATCCCCCGCAAGATTATTGGTGATGCAGTGCGGATAAGCCAGATATTGAACAACCTGGTAAGCAATGCCATAAAATTTACGGAAAAAGGGGAAGTTTCCATTATATTGCAACACCTCTCGACCACACCAACACATACTACGATCCGTTTTGCTGTCAGGGATACCGGCCTGGGCATCCCGAAAAAAATGCAGGAGACCATTTTTGAAAGTTTTAAACAAATACAACAAGAGGCTTACCGCAAGCATTCGGGTACCGGCCTGGGATTGACCATTACCAAAAAACTGATAGCGTTACACAATAGTCATATAACCGTAAATAGCAAGCCGGGCAAGGGCACGGAGTTTTCTTTTGACCTCACCCTGGAACTTCCTTCGGAAGAGAACCGTAAAAAACTGACACCAAAATCATTAACAGGTTTTGAGAACAGGCTTTCGGGACTAAAACTCCTGTTTGTGGAAGACAACCGTGTAAATGCCCTGGTTGCCCGGAAACAACTGGAGTATTTTGGCATAAAGCCCGATCATGCCCAAAACGGGGATGAAGCCCTGGGACTTCTTGAGAAACACCATTATCACGTAGCACTCATAGACCTCCATATGCCGCAGATAGATGGTTATCGATTGTCCGAGATCATCAATCGGGACTATCCGGACATACACATTGTTATTTTTACAGCCGATATTATGACCGACGTAAAGCAACGGTTGGCCCGCATGGGTATTTATGATATTCTCAATAAACCTTTCGTCCCGACGGAAATGTTGTCGGTACTCTTAAAAGTGGCTAACAATAAACAACTGCTGTCCCGGGAGGAGAAAACAGGTATGTAAGGCCAAACCTCCCTATACCGAAAGTTGCGGAGGTTTGATAAAGCAGGTAACACATATAAAATTCGATTACTCAACAGCTTATTGAAAGGAAAAAAGGTCAATCGCGTTTTTCTTTAAAGAATTTTTTGAGCAATGCGGATGCTTCTTCTTCCATGACACCTTCTTTCACCTGTGTTTTAGGGTGCAGGGAAGTCCCCATAGCGCGGTAGCCCCGGTGCGGATCGGGCGTGGCGAAGACAACGCGGGAGATCTGGCTCCAATACAGGGCCCCGGCACACATCTGGCAGGGTTCGAGGGTAACGTAGAGCGTACAGCCTTTCAGGTATTTTCCTCCCAGGAAACCGGAAGCGGAAGTAATGGCCTGCATTTCGGCATGGGCAGTGACATCGATAAGGGTTTCTGTAAGGTTGTGCCCTTTGGCTATGATCCGGTAGTCAACCACGATCACCGCTCCTACCGGCACCTCTCCTTTTTCATAAGCCGCTTCTGCTTCCTGAAGTGCCTTTTTCATAAAATAAACATCGTCAAAAGTATCTGTCATACCCGCAAAAATACAAACGCATCTCGTACTTTTGTGTCGTCATGTCAAAAAAACTGTTAGACCATATAACCGTACCGGAAGATCTGCGCCGCCTGCCTACGGAACAACTGCCGCAACTGGCAGCGGAACTGCGAGATTTTATTATCGATATCGTTTCGGTAAAGGAAGGGCACCTGGGAGCAAGCCTGGGTGTGGTGGAACTTACCATTGCCCTTCATTATATTTTCAATACGCCTTACGATCAACTGGTATGGGATGTAGGGCACCAGGCTTACGGACACAAAATACTAACGGACAGGAAGGATATTTTTCATACCAACCGTCAACTGGACGGCATCAGTGGTTTTCCGAAACGCGGGGAAAGTATTTACGACACTTTTGGCACGGGCCACTCTTCTACTTCCATATCTGCAGCGCTGGGTATGGCCATTGCTTCAAAGATCAAGGGAGAAACAGAGAAACAGCACGTAGCGGTTATAGGTGATGCCTCCATTGCCAGCGGAATGGCTTTCGAAGGGCTTAATCATGCAGGTGTCACAAATGCGAACCTTCTTATTATACTCAATGACAATGCTATTGGTATAGACCCCAGTGTGGGGGCCGTAAAGGAATACCTGACACAGGTGAAGAAAAACCGGAAACTGGCGCGGTATAATATCATCAAAGCGCTGAATTTCGATTATACGGGGCCTGTGGACGGGCACGACCTGCCTGCCCTGTTACAGGAACTTTCACGGTTAAAGAAGATAGAGGGGCCTAAATTCCTTCATGTCATTACGACTAAAGGCAAAGGGCTCCGAAAGGCAGAGGAAGACCAGGTACGCTACCATGCACCGGGAAAATTTAATAAATCCACGGGAGAGATCATTGCACGGGCTGTCTCTGAAAAAGACCCACCTAAATACCAGGATGTCTTCGGGCATACGCTTGTGGAACTGGCAGAAAAGAATGAGAAGATCGTAGGGATTACCCCGGCCATGCCTACGGGAAGTTCTTTAAAGTTTATGATGGAAGCCATACCGGAAAGGGCTTTTGATGTGGGTATTGCGGAGCAGCATGCGGTTACACTGGCTGCAGGAATGGCCACCCAGGGGCTCGTTCCCTTTTGCAATATTTATTCTACCTTCCTGCAACGGGCTTATGACCAGGTAATCCACGATGTTGCCCTGCAGGACCTCCCGGTGATCTTCTGCCTGGACCGTGCAGGTATTGTAGGTGAAGACGGGGCCACACATCACGGGGTTTTTGATATGGCCTACCTGCGGTGCATTCCCAATCTTATTATTTATGCCCCTGCAAACGAAACGGACCTGAGAAATATGATGTATACGGCCCAGCTGGGCCTCCCCCACCCTGTTGCCATCCGTTATCCTAGAGGGCGGGGAATAACCCCGGAATGGCGAAAACCTTTTGCTGAAATTGAGATCGGCAGGGGAAAAATGATAAAAAACGGGACAACCATTGCTATTTTAACGATTGGAAGCATTGCTAAAAACATACAACCTGTTCTGGAAGGACTTACTGAGGATCAGAAAGATAGGGTTGCCCATTACGATATGCAGTTCGTAAAACCCCTCGATGAATCCCTGCTGCATAAAATATTCGTGCAGTTTACGGCGTTAATTACCCTGGAAGACGGGTGTGTTGCCGGGGGCTTCGGAAGTGCAATCCTGGAATTTGCTGCCGCTAACGGGTATACGAAGCCTGTACATTGTCTGGGAGTACCGGACCATTTTGTGGGGCAGGGCAAGGTTAATGAGCTCCAGGAGTTGGTTCATATAAGTCCGGAACATATCAGGGAAATGGTGATGAAATTACTATAGAAGATACATTTTTATATATTAGCTGTTTTTAACCGGTTCATAATCAACACCCTGACCCTATGAGTACAACCTGCATAATATGTGAATACGTAAACCTAACCAGCCCGGTATGATGCCAGAAATAAAAAGCTGTCCCGAACCTGTTCGTTACAGCGCGGGAAATACCTTAGGATCGAGAGCCGTCAAGACCTGTAGATGTGTATTTACCTGTTTTTTTAGCCCTGGTATGATACGGGTAACACTAATCTAAATATAAAACTTTGTTTTTTACAATGAGAAAGACCGTTTCTTTAATCGCAGCCGTTTTTTGTATGTATTCTCTCGGGGCACAGGAAATCCTCACGCCTATTAACTCATCGTCTTATGGTGTGCAGTCGCTTCCGGTATATATCCCGAAAGATACATCAGATGCCAGGGCCAGACGCCTGCAGGGCATTATACCACCACCCCCGGCCCCTATTTCTTACTGGTCCAAGAAAAACGAAATGGGTGTTGTACTCAGCCAGGTGGCTTTTTCTAACTGGAATGCAGGGGGTAACAACTCGGTTACGGGAATTTCATCGGCCAACTTTGTCCGCTGGTATAAAAGAGGGAATGTAAGCTGGAACAATGAGCTTATCATGCGATACGGGCTTAACGCCCAGGAAGACCAGAAACTGAGAAAATCGGATGATGCGATAGAACTGAACAGTACTTTCGGTTATCGTACGCGGCCAAAATCGGACTGGTATTATTCGGCCAAACTTACTTTTAAGACCCAGTTTACGGATGGTTACAAGTATCCGGACCGGGACAATCCCATATCTAAATTCATGGCCCCGGGTTATCTTACCTTCGGTGTCGGGGCGGGGTATTCGCCCACGGATAAAAAACTTCAGTTTTATTTTTCACCGATAACACAAAAGTCCACCTATGTACTGGACCAGGACTTGGCAAATTCGGGGGCTTTTGGTGTACAGAAGGCTTTGTATGACAATGATGGCAATATTATACGGGAAGGAAAGCAGACCCGGACGGAAGTGGGTATCCTGGTTACGAACGAGTACGAAACGGTGATCTACAAAAACATGACCCTTGTTAATAAGGTGACACTCTACACGGATTATCTGAACGACTTCGGGAATGTGGACGTCAACTTCGAACTATACCTCAACCTGGTGGTCAACGAATATGTAAAGGCCAACATAGGGGCGCACCTTATTTATGACAATGATATAAAAACACGTGAACTGCAGTTAAGTGAGAACGAAACTTTTGCCTACGGTCCCCGGTTACAGTTAAAGCAGCTGCTGGGTGTAGGCCTCAATTATATGTTTTAGTATTCCATTGCATTAGGGTAACATCATTTAGTAAGTGTTATAGCACACTGAAAAATGAATGTGCTTCACTTAATAACATTGTTGTACAGGATAGCGGGACAAGGCCTTTTTTATAGCATGCTCCGGGAGACAGCGCCTTTGACTTACATATGCTAATATGCCGTTCTTATCGTAAAAACGGTAAGGAGTATATGTGAAATACGTACCATCCTTATTATCTTTACCGGGATTTTATATGACCTATAAGGACTTTAATATTAAACCAATTCCGGGCTCGCAAACGTGGCCCATGCGTCACCGGGTGATGTACCCGGAGATGTCCCCGGAAAGTGTTATCCTGGATGAGGATACACAGGGTATACATTTTGGCCTTTTCTCCCCTGATGGCAAGCTGGTTTCCGTAATTTCACTCTTTGAGCGGGAAAATGGCCACTACCAGTTCCGCAAGTTTGCCACGGATACTTCCGAACAGGGAAAAGGTTACGGCTCTGCCCTGCTCTCCTACATTATAGACTTCTGCCAGGCAAAAAATGCCAGGGTACTCCGGTGCAATGCACGTACAAGTGCTTCTGCTTTTTACAAACGATACGGTTTTAGGGAAACGGATATTACCTATTTTAAGGACGGGCATGATTTTGTGGTCATGGAACGGGAATTGTAAACTACAGGCCATAAAACCATATTTACAGGTACAAGAATATTATCCGCAGGTGTTAAAAGAAAACTCCCGGCTATTAGGGATATGGTTTACAGGGCTAAGTAATTTATTTGCCCAAAAGCGGACAATAATTCTTATACCCTGTTCCTTGCTTAAGGCCGGGAGTGCAAAACAATATTCTGGTTGGGGGTTATAGAGGGGGAGAAAAACCGGGCTACAATGCTTGCAGTACCAATTTTAAGGCATGGACTTTTCAGCCTACCATAGTGAACGTAATACCGGATATCCTGGCGTGCTGATCGGAACTGCTGCCATAGACAGACCTTACATACTTTTTAACATTCTGTACCACATCGTATAATCCGCTGTCCTTTCCGTAAAGCAACTGGTTACGATGACGAAGGGTTTTATTAAGCGTAGCTTCACTTTGCTCTACTCCTTCAGTGGCGTTTTGCATATCTGCAAGCAATTTGTCCAGGTTTTCCTTTTGCAGCTCTTCTTCGTTAGGCCCATAGTTGTCTATGGTTTGTATGAGGGTAAGCAACTACGAAAAATGTTCTGCCCGCTGGGTGAAGGACTGCCGGGAAGTGGATATCCCCGCTACCGTTTCTTCTAAACCGTCCTCACCGGACCCGGCAGTAACTTTCCTGGAAGTCCCGACGCCTTGTATACGCTTGTTCAGGGAGCGGGCACGATCTGTAACCCCGCTGCTAAGGCCCAGGATATCCAGGTGGTTAACTATCCTCGTACAAAGGGGATTCAGTTCCTGGTAAATATCCCTTCTGCGATGAATGGCATTCTTGTTTTCCGCTCGCCTGGTTTCGACTTCTTCTATACTTTGCCTGGCTTCGTCGCGGAGTTTGGTGAGGTTTTCTACGGTAAGGGCTTCTACAGGCGGATTGTACTTGTCATAAAGTGCGATCTGCGCAATGAGCTTGCCAAGATTGGCCACGTTTTTGGCATTGCCGGTTTCATAGGTGGATTTCATAATATAAAAATTAATAGTTAAATGGGTGTACGTCCGGAAGTTACTGGGACGTTACTTGAAACGATAAGCATGAACAGATTTTTAACTTTACTGCTCCTGTGAGTTTCGGATTAAAACTTTCATGTAGGGATCAGGTGGCTTCAAATTAATAATTGCATGCAAATAGCTAAAACTGCTTACAATGTATAAAAAAGTCGCATGATGCGATATTAAAATTTTCTTAAAAGTTGGTTTAGGGGATCGGGGCTTCGGTACACTTCTTCCTTTGGGCAGAAGCACTCAGCAGCCTTGGTTTTGTTTTTTTTTAAGTAGGAATGCATTCTTTATAAAAGTGGTATTTTTGGCGGACAGACCATGCAGTACTATGGTGCAATGAATGGAACACGTCATATAGCCTCGGGAAGGGTGTTGCGAATGCGGGAGTCGATGGGTGTTGGTGGTAAACGAGCGGCAGATGCGAAACAAACACATCGCTAACGGGAAAATTAAACTTCTAAAAAAATCCTGCACTTGACATAGCCAAAACCGCTGGGCTACATATCGGGTGGGCAAGAATCTCCGTCAAATTATTATGCAAAGTGAATTTAAAATTATTCAAAATACATCCGGTACTACAGCCTTTCATTAATAGAATATGGTTTTTCGAAAGTTCATATGATATGGATGCCGACGATTTGAGGATGGTTGTTCCGTCGGGAAATATCACTTTAATTTATACCTTAAAAGGTGATTACCAAACGGTTTCGCAAAATGGTCTCATGCATTCAACCTGTTCGGACAATTTTACGTTCATCGGACAACAATCGTGTGCTTTGACATTAAAGGGAGCGGAGCCGGTGACCTCTTTGGGTGTTAGTTTTAATCCTACGGGAGCATATCGTTTTTTTGAAGGGCACCTTACAGACACCAAGGGCCTGGTATTGGACCTGGAACATATATTCTACAGAGAAACGAGGATATTGAAAGAACTCATGTTTGACGCCCATAGTAATGAGGATAAGGTATATGTGCTTCAGAAGTTTCTCATTTCAAAATTAGCTCCTCCCAAAATCCAAGAACCAATAGTAGAAAAAGTAACGCAAAAAATTATTGACTCCGGGGGATTAATAACATTGGCTGAGCTTTGTGAACAAACGAATTGGTCAAAAAGGCATTTAAACAGAACCTTTTCAGAGATCGTCGGTCAGAACATTAAATCCTGGTCTCAGACAATACGATTTAAATATATTTATAATCTTTTGGAGAAAGACTGTAAGGAAGACAAAGAAGCCCTGAAAGCCTTCTATTTGACATTTTATGACCAAGCTCATTTTATTCATTCTTTTAAGAAAGTGACGGGAAAAACACCTAATCAGTTTTTGAAATCCATAAATCAATTTGGAAATTATTTTAACCGTATTGAATAATCCAATGTCCTGTTTTTACAATTTAAAAGGGTACATGCTGCTTAGTTTTGCAGTTTAGAAACTAATTAAATGAATAAAAATGGGCAAAGAAAGAAATTTTAAATCCATTAGTCCATCGGCAAAAGCTTTAATGCAGTTTAAAGCACACACTCAAATTCCGTTTGCGAAACAGACTGTCAAAGTCCTGTTGAATGAAGATGAAAATACGGGAGCCTTAAATAAAGATTTTGGTTTCTGGGCAAGTGTGGTTCATTTTGAGAACAGGTATTATTCTGTTAATGAATTGGCCCTGGAAATTCCGGCCACAAATATATTAGAGCTTTCGTCGGGATTTAATTACCGGGGACTAGAGTTTACAAACTCCAAACCGGATATACATTATATAGATACAGATTTACCTGATATTATTTCCTATAAAAAACAAATTGTTTCTTCATTTGAAAAAACACATTCAACGGGCAGACTTGATTACGAGGCATTAAATGCCTTAGATAAAAAGCAATTTCAAGCTATTGTCGACCGTTTTAATAACCGTCCGCTAACCATTATTAATGAGGGCTTACTGGTTTATCTTTCTAAAAAAGAGAAAAGCAAGTTGTGCAGAATTATTCGTACACACCTCGAAAAACAACAGGGATATTGGATAACGGCAGATATTTATCTCAATCATAACCCCGGCCGGATTGGTTCTGATAAGGGGAAAAAATGGGACCGGTTTTTTAGTAAACAAAATGTAACCAACCAGATGTTCGAAAGTTTTGAAGAGGCGGAGGAATTTTTCTTCAATAATGGTTTTGTACTGGATAAGGAATACATTCCGGACTATTCCAAATTAAGCGCCTCTGAAAAATTATTACAGGTAGCATCTCCCGAACAATTGGATAAACTCGGAAAATCGGGAAAGGTTCAGGCCACATGGCGTTTAAAATTAGAATAGAGCCCGTTCAATCTTTTTCGTTCCTGATTGTGTTGAAGCCCAGGCCCACCATGCGACAACATCCATACGTTTACCCAAAAAGCCGGGTAACATTGTAAATGTTGTGGTTTTCTACAATCCCAGAATGCGGATGCATAAGTTAGTTAAAACATCTAATCCTACAGTACAAAGTAATGAGATACATTGTACAGCCAGGTAAGGGGCATTAGGATGAGACCCGTTGCAAACGGCACCAGGGGGGATAAACGTATTCTTATATTCATGCTTTATTGATATATTTGAAAGGTCAATCTTTACTAAAAATTTAAATGACAACATTGACCGTATACAAAGAGGAATACTGTATTTCAACTGATAAGGCAAAACTTGATGTTGATTCGATTCATGAATTTCTATCAACCAAAGCATACTGGTGCTTAAATATTCCTAAAAATAAAGTTCGGACCTCAATAGAACATTCACTTTGTTTTGGTGTTTACCTCCATGAAAGACAAATAGGCTTTGCGCGAATAATCTCCGACTTTTCTACCATTGCCTATTTAGGTGATGTTTATATCCTTGAGAATTACAGAGGAAACGGACTTTCCAAATGGCTCATGGAGGTAATTATGAATTACCCTGACCTGCAAGAATTGAGGCGGTGGATTTTACTTACCGGTGACGCCCATGAGCTATACCGAAAGTTCGGATGGACCGACCTTGCAGATCCTTCTGTATGGATGGAACTACACCACAAAAACATCTATTCTCAATAGCAGTGAGTTGTTTTTCCGTTGTGTACTGCCGGGGGCATGGTGAAGCAGGGCTGTCTCCACTCTCCCTGCCTCCTTACCGTATTTTCTGTTTGGTTCAGCTTACCAGTTTTATAAATGTCGGATACCTCTTTTTTGTTTGTCCGTTTCTTATTTTTACTGCAAAGACAACCGGCAGGATAATATTTATCGCATTCAATACCAGGAACAATCCCAGGAACAGGAAAAAGGGCCCTTTTATTATACCGTAACGCATAATAATAAAGACATGGCCAATGAGAGAAAGGCAAATCAAGATCGTCCAGATAATCTGAAAATTCAACAGGTTCGCTCCGATTTCTTTTAACCCGATGACCTTGTCTTTGTTAGTAAGCCACAGGATGAGTGGTAATAGAATGTTTCCTAAAGGTATAACTAAAAATGACAGGACGGAAAGGTGAAAATAGACGAGGTATTTCCTGTCTGTGTGTTTTCCATAATCCAGAATGTCCTCTACATTTATTTCCAACACCTCACAAATGAGGCTCAGGGTTTTTCCCCGGGGTTCATTCTGATTGTTTTCAATACGCTGAATTGTCCTTAAATTCACCTTGGCGGCCTCGGCTAATTCTTCTTGTGAAAGCCCTTTCTTTTTTCTGCTTTCTTTAATCTTTAATCCGACTTCGTTCATAGTTTGTGTTATTATTTTGTTGACCACAAATCTATTTCTGAAAATAGCTTTTTGATAACGGTTTTAGCACGACATTTTTGCGACATTTTTGTCCATATGTATAGATAATGAAGTAATTGCCATCATATCAGCGTATAAATACCTGCACATTAGTTTTCTTCCAATTGTTTTTTCAGCTTTTCAAGGTCGGACGGGCTGCCCGCATATTTTCGGAGTACCTGACCATCTTCATCGGCCAGGATATACCATGGAATGCTAAAGGTGTCACTGCCCCTCAGGTCTCTGAGGCTGGCCCATAACTTCTCATTAGCCCTGATATGATATCCCTTCAGGTTATAGTAATTAACCATATCTTTCCATTGTTCTGCTTTTTCGTCTTTATCCAGGGAAATATATAATATGGTGACATCCCGGGAAGTCAGTGCCTCATATAATTCGGCACTATGTTTAAATTCTTTCTTACAGGGGCCGCACCAGGTTGCCCAGACATCTATATAGATTTTCTTTCCTTTTAATTCTTTTGCTGCATCTTTTAATGAATTGATATTATCAGTGCCTTCGAGAAATTTAATGTTTTTGTCTAAAGGGTCGTTTTTCTTTTTGTGAAATCCGATGACAGGTATAATTTCAGGTTCGATAAAATGACTGTACTCACTATGGGGATATTCTTCTTTGAACTTATCGAACAGGGATATCAGCTCTTTTTCATAATTTTTGTTGATAGCCTGATAATAGAGGTAAGCCGCAATGTAGTACTCTAACTGCTTCCCCGACAGGTATTTTTTGGCATTTTCAATATTATGGGTGTGAATTGCTCCCTGTTTATGTAACTCCGATAGTGTTTCTGTACTTGTGGATTCCTTGATAAGGTCGTTATAGCGTAAATAAAGTTCTGCATAGTGATAGAACCAAGGGGATTTCAACAACCGGAGGTCGGATACGGGATGTGACTGAAAAACTGCTCCCCATAATTTGGTATACGCATCTTTGCTTAAGGCGTTTTGTTGTCTTTCACTGAAAAGAAAGTTAACAAAACCAACGGAACCCTGAACTCCTTTATAAAAATATTCGCGGTCTGTTTTTACAAGTTGATAGAAATCTTGGGAGATCTCCTTATTTTCAAATAATTCCCGGAATGGCGCTATTTCGGCCTCTTCACTCTTGCGGATACTTTGTTCTATCCGGGTGGCTACTGTGTCTTTCCGATATTTTCCGGCTTCCTCTTCGAAATGGCCTTTGAGCATGCTCCGGTTGTGAAGCTGATTGTACAGCTCCTGCCCTTTTTTGTCCTTGCCTTCGATTTCAATGGGGTTGTCTGTATGTTCGGTATTGACAGAAACGGTATAGTTTGCTCCGGGCTCGGCAACTACAGTGCCGTAAAATTCGTAACCATGTGACAATTCTATAAAGCAAAGCTGGTCGGTGTTGACTTTTATTTGAAAATGACCCGAAGAATTGACAGGCACAGCATCTTCAAAACCAAAGTAATTAATCCCGTCCACAGGAATCGTGTATTCCATTATGTCCGGGATATTGCCGGTTATTTTTCCCTGAATGGTTGTTTCGTTCTTTTCTTCCTGACAGCCGGTAAGGCCCTGCAACAGAACTATTAAAATCGGTAGTGTTTGTTTCATTTCCTTTTTTAAGCAAAAGTTCTTAATGACAACAATTTACCACCATTTTATTTATTTTCAAATACATGGTCCCTTACAAAAGTCAGGGATATGTAAGAGAATGTTGTATTCAGGGAGTATTCTGAAGGGCGTTACAAACACAGGGGAACGACGGGTACCCGTTACAACCGAGCAACAGGGAACGAACTTCTCCTGTTTGGTTGCAAAGTGATTTTTTGCCCCGGATATTGCTATAAAGCTTCTGAAAGTATTTTAATTTTGTTTAATCCCTTCTCCCAGACTTCTACATGCTGTTCATGTTCATCAGGGTCTACCGGGCCTGCATGGCTGGATAAAAGGGTGTGATTGCCTTTTTCGGAGAGGGCTAGTTCCTCTGTATAGTCACTATGCTCAAATTCAATTTTCAATCGGCGATTGGGCTCAAATTCGGTTATGGTACCCTCCATGAGTACCGTACCGTCATCATCAGTCATGGCAATATTACTGTTTAACTGCCAGTCTTCGGTCACCACATTGCCCCCCGAAAATTCATTAATCCATTGTTGGGTATACTGTTCTTTTACCAGTATTTCCCAGACTTTATCAACAGGGGCCTGGATGGTGATTTTTGTTTTAATAAATGGTTCGTACATATTATAATATTTTCGGAATTCGAATTTGGGATGAGTATTGTAAACCCGGGGACAATGGGCACTCTTTATAAATGCTTTAATATATTAATCGTTGCCCCGTTCGGGTCTTTTACGAAAAAGCGCCTTACACCCCAGGGTTCATCGGTAATGGGATATATTATTTCCCATCCTTGCTTTTTTGCTCTTTCATAGAGCTGATCTACATCGGATACTTCCACAGACAGAAATATGGCGGTATTGTTCAGCGTTTCTTTTTTGGTATTCTCAAAAACGGATATCTGCGCAGTAGGGTTTTCCTTTGAGGCAAAGGTGAGTATCCAATCCATATCCATAACGAGTTCCATATCCAGGAACCTGGTATAAAACTGTTTGCTCTTTTCGATGTTATCGGAATATATGTTGGGTACGATCCTGCGGATGGTTATGTTATTTTTCATTCCGGGGATTTTATTCTTTTTTCTTTGTGATACAGGTTTTTTATTTATGGAAAGGCTCCCAATTCCATTACAAGGCTCAGATTGTCCACTACTCCTCTCTCACTTTTGACCAATCCGTTTTCTATTTCGAGCAACGTCATGCCATGTACCGTTACTTTTTTCCCTGAGGGTTCGACTCCGAAAAGATTCCCGTTTTTGTGTGTTCCGGTATATTGCCATAAAACGGTTACACAGTTTTCTTTTGAATGGGGAATGACCCGCTCCAGGGTAATCTCCAGGTCGGGGAAATAATCATAGGTCATTTTCAGCATGGATTTATATACTGCGGCACCCTCATAGGTTTTTTCAAAATGCGGATAGTTTACGTTTAGTTTTTCATCCGCCAGGTTATCCAGTATATCTTCCTTTCCTGCGTTCCATACCTGCATATATGTTTCGGCGATTTTTGCTAATGTCTGGCGTCCTTTTTCCATTCCTCATTGTTTTTTATGCTACACATAATCTTGCTTATATGTATGGTTGTCCCATAAAGTTAAGGATTTCCGGGGTTAGTCTACAAACAATAACCGTATTACTTTGGATAGTGTTCCGAAGGGCGTTGCAAACGCGGAGGACAACGGAGTTTACAAACAAATACTTTCTGCCTGTATGGATATAAAACGTGCCTTGTCCGGGCTTAACCCTGTTATTGTTCAATCCGGAATTGGCAGGTTATGGAGTCTCAGAAACGAAAGTTCGTCCCAATAACCCCGCTGAAAAACAATTTTGTTGTCCCTGACCTGAAAAAAGCCACAGCCACGGAGCCCGTTCGGATCTTTCCATTCTAAAATTGCCCATTCTCCGTCTTGAAAAATATTTTCAGGGATACAAGTCATTTCGGCAGTTGCAAATTCATCGGCAAACATTTTTTTGATGGCCTTTTTACCAATTACCGGTTCATTCGCGATTTGATGGTTTACTGCGTTATCGGCATAGAGTTCGGAAATAGCTTCGGAATCCGCTTCATTAAACGCATCTATCCATTTTTGTAAAATTTCTTTCGGGGTCATGCTGTGGATTTTCTTGTCAGTTTATTTTTTTCAGCCTCCGGGACAGGCTTTTGACAAGTAATACAAATTTATTGGCATTTTCCTAATTTTCAAATGAATATTTCTGATCCTGCTTGTTTCCATCTTTAATCTGATGGAAAAGAAAACGACGGTATCGAATTATACCGGTGCGTAAACATGATTACCTTTGCACAAATTTTTAACCGTAACGGACATATGGTCATCCGAAAAGCAAAGAAAGAGGATTCCGGGGCTATAGCCGCTTGTATTATGCTGGCTATGGAGGACATCACCTATGATATTATCGGGGAAAGAAATGCGGAAAAGGCTGCCGGTTTCCTTGAAAGCCTGGCAGGCAGGGAGGGCAACCAGTACTCTTATGAAAATTGCTGGGTGGCGGAAGATGGGGACCGCATAACAGGGGCAGCTCTTGTTTATGACGGGGCATTGCTGGACACGCTGCGAAAGCCTGTTGCCGATGAGGTAAAACTGAGGTTCGGCAGAAATTTTACTATGGAAAAAGAAACGCAGCCCGGTGAATTTTACATAGATTGTATCGGGGTAAATCCGGATATGCAGGGTAAGGGGGTCGGATCGGGAATACTGCAATTCCTGATTGCGGAATATGTACTGAAGCAAGGTAAGGTATTAGGGTTGTTAGTGGATAAAACGAACCCTAAAGCCAAAAAATTATACCTGAAACTGGGTTTTGTGGTTGTGGGAGAAAAAACCCTTGCGGGAAAAAGGATGGAACATTTACAATGTGCAAGAGCTTAAAACATAACATCTCTAATAAAGCGGAGAAATTAATGTTGGCTTGCTTTTCTCATCCTCCGCTTAAGTTGCTTTGTATTTACGGTTTAAATCAATGAAACACCGTTTAAATCGGTAGTAAGCACATCGCTCATATAGTCGAAATACGGACGTATGGCGCGGAAGGATTTATCTGCTTCTTCGAGAAAATTTTTGCTCAATACTTCTTTATCGGTAAAGTTTTTGGTAAAGATATACTGCTTTTTCTTAATGAGGTCTATAGCCGGATGTTCTTTGTTAAAGCCTTTGGGGGCTGACTTCACTTCGTCTCCTTTTAGCTGACCCCAAACGGATTGCAGGGTTTTATTATCCATAATTTCCCGCATTTCGGAGTCGTCCATTTCAAACTCTTTACGAATGCGATTGAGATCCTGCTTTTCGGGGTTCCAGAAACCCGTGGCAATAAAGGAATTCCCGGGTTCTATGTGGAGGTAATACCCTCCCCGGTACTCGGGTTTTTGCCTGTGGAACGTTATTCCAAAATGGGTTTTGTAAGGTTCTTTATTGGCCGAAAAACGTACGTCCCGGTATATCCTGAATAGCTTTACATTATCGACGGCATCGTGCGTTTTTAGCATTTCGAAAAGGGTATTGGCGGTGCTTTTCACCTCTGTCTCTGCAGCCTTGAACCGTTTTTTGTTTTCATTAAACCAGTCGCGATTGTTGTTTATTTTCAGTTCCTTTAAAAAGGAAAGGGTTTCTCTGGAAATCATTCTGACGGATTTTGTTTATCCAAATTTAAGGATTTTAAACTTTTAATGAAGTCTTTTTTAGTGGCGTTAAAAATGCTCTGTGTGATGGTGCTCATTCGCAGACGAGCATCAATGGGTTTTTCCAGAGGAGTTATAAATGGCAAACGGTGAAGCGGGCGTTAACTTTAATTTTCTTTGGAATACAGTAATATTACTCCCTTACTTGCCCGCGATCCGTAAACGGCGGTTGCCTGTGCATCTTTTAATATTTTTACGTCTTTTATATCTTCTGTTTTATATCGATTGAGTATGGCAGGTTCAACGGGATTCCCATCCAGTATAACAAGTGGTGTGTCATTCAACGAATTGGATACCTGGCATATAAGTATTTTAGCACTATCAGACCGAGTCGTTGCGACATCCTGTTCTTTCTCCTGAATTTTGCTGGTTTTCGGCTCTAAAGTATATTGCAGTTCTTCTGCCATCAGATTTTTAACCTTTATATAGATATCCGAAGGTTGTTGTTGTTGTGCAAGAGCATCTAAATTCAAAAAGCATAAAAGGATAGAAAAGCAAATTAGTTTCATGGGTTTTGCATATTTCTGACATTAAAAATACGAGATTTTCTTTTGAAAATCAGTATCAACCAAAGATAAAGAATTAACTTAATAAATTATTTCATAAAATTTAAAGATATGATTAGCACTCTTTCCAACACGGCAACCTACAGGCAAAAAAGGATTATAACTAATGGGGCCACATTCGATCTTCTTTATTTTTGATGGTCTTGATTTCCTAAGGTTATCAACTTTATTACCAAAAATTCCTTCTCCAGTCATATACAAATCATTGATAAGAGTGTTTATACCCTGTACATGTATATTAATCACAATAAAATCTGTTGCCTTCCGACTTTTTAAGAAGTATGTGAATCTTTTATTCTTACGACCTTCTATTATAAAACGGTCTATATCCGGATGTAAGTAAAGAATTAATTTTCCGGGAACAGGATCATTGCTTAAAAATCTTATAAAAGTGGATGGTAAGAAATCTGTGGATACTTCATAATTTTCTGATTCCCTATATATTCCTCTTTCTGTTATTATGGTATCGTTTTCCGTAGTAATAAAAGGGAAAGGTTCTATTGTTATCTGTTGTGCAAAAGAAGCCTTAGGACAAAGAAAAACAGATAATGTAAGGAAGGCACAAAAAATAGATGATTTTATCATCACAGTCATTTATCTCAATGACGAATTATTCAAAAAAATGTTAAAGAAGTCTTTTTTAGTGGCCTTACAAATGCTTTGTATATGAAGTGTTTTAATCCTCTAAAAAAAATCCGGCTACGTCCTCAATAATTTTATAGGAACCGTTCCTCATCAGGTTGGTAAGTAAAACGATCGCCAGGTCGTCGTCGGGATAGATGAAGAATGAGGCCCGCCCTCCACCTATGGGGGCAACGGCGTGATGTTTTTCTCTTTGTACCACGGGCCATCCCAGTCCGTAGGCTGTAAAAATACCTCCGAATCCGCCATACTCACCATTGTTCAGGGACACCGGTTGCCACATGGTTTTTAGAGTCTCCTTGTTTTTCAACAGTTTTCCTGTTTGCAGGGCTACGATCCATTGCGCCATTTCCTCGGCGTTGGAGAACACGCCGGAATCTGTTCTTAAGGCCGGGGGAAATTCTTCATGCAATTCCCGCAAGCGGTCTCCTTTCTTATACTCGCCCGACACTTTGTCCTGGTAGTAATAGGAATATGTAGGGCTTTTGTTTTCCATAACATCGGAAGAGTTACTGTAAACGGTGGCAGACATCCCGGCGACGTCCCATTGGCTTTTCTGAATGAATTGCCCGAAAGGTACACCGCTGCACTGTTCTATAACCTTACCCAGCAAAAGATAATTGGTGCTTATATAGTCGAATTTTTCTCCGGGAGTATTTTTCAGAGGGAGTTCCTGTAACAGTGCCCATGCGGTATCCATGTCCTTGCCACCTATAAGACCGTTCGGCGCTTCGACATCAGGGAGGCCGGAGGTATGGCTCAGCAATTGTTTTACGGTGATGTCTTGCCAATCACGGGGAAAGTCCTTAAGGTGCTTGGATACGGGATCTGATAATTGAAGTTTGCCCCGTTCCACCAATTGCATAATGGCAGTTGATGTGAAGACCTTGCCTACGGAATTAATCGAAAAGACTGTGCTTTTCATGGCAGCCACAGAGAAAGGAAGATTGGCCAACCCTAATGCTTCCGAAAACACGATCTCATTGTTTTTGACTATGACAAGCTGTAGCCCGGGAATCTGGTGTTCCTGCATTTTTTTCAGGAGATATTCACGGATTTCTTCTGCTTTTTGGGCAGAAACGATATTGCTCACAAGGGAAATAATAAGAAAAACCGGGAAAAATATGTGTTTCATTAGCGTTGGTCTGTTTTGAAAATTCCCTGTTGGGGAAAAGTAAATATAATGATTTCCGTTTGAGCGAAAAGTTGCAGGGACATTTTTCAGGAAAGTTTTTCAGGTGCGTTGCAAACGGGTGCCAGTGGGAAATATATTTTTATTCTTGTTCACCCGGGGACTTATGTAATAATGCCCATACTATACTCACCAGATAACTTAATTGTGACAACAATATGCCAAAAATTAAAAACAGGGAAACAGTATTTATCCAGCTAATATATCTCATATGTGCAAAGACATCTTCTTTGGGTAAACCCGAAGCCCATGACCACGGGAATCATCCACCAGAAAATAAGGTACGGTTTGTCCGGGAACTTATACATAAAAACAATTTCCATATTGCGGAGCGTCTCTTTACGGCATCCTCACGTATTTTTCGATATTTATATGGTTTATGCCCAGGGATTCCACTTTTTCGATTCCCTTGGTGGTCAACGTATCTCCTTTTATTTCGTACTCAAGTTCAAAGCTGTTGCCTTCCCATTCCCTGACATTGAAATATTCCAGGTGCTCTGTATACTTATTTCCCTTAAGGGTGTACTTCCCTCCCCCGGCTACGAAGACCGCACTGCTGTCCTTCCCGCGGTTCAGGTCGTGCCGTAAAAAGGCAAAGTGGGTATCGTTGATGATTTTGATCATTTCCTGGTTCCTGGTATAATCGGTATGCACGGTATCCTTATCCTGTATGGTGGTCCCGGAAACGAGTTTCCAGGTCCCTTGTATGGAGGAGCTTTTTTCTTTTGTTACGGTTATGCATGATTGCAGTATGATGAATCCCGCAACGATGGGCAGGTAGCTTCTTTTCTTCATGTGGTTCTGGTGGTTTATGATGCAATCTTGTTCTTTGTATTACATTTACATGGTCTGTTCCGGGTGTTTAAATTGATTTCATCTGTTCATTCTTATTTAACTCACTTGTTATTCATTTTTTAATGGTGTTCGCTGATGTGCTTCGCAATTGTT
>NZ_RJTM01000099.1 GCF_003725735.1 Sinomicrobium pectinilyticum
GAACATTTCGTCCCGATAGTCCCGATCCCGATAGTTATCGGGATTATCGGGATCGGGAGGTATCAACTCAAATTGTTATGGCTCATTTCATAAGATATAAAGGATAACTGATTATTATATCCCGGCCCCTTTCCAGGAATTAGTAATACAAATAAAATATAATTCCGGATGTACTTCTAATTTTCGATGCTTTTTCTTACTTAAAAGGTAAAAAAGCCCCATATTTGTTAGAACATAGCCATCTTCCCAACTCACCCGCAATATTTTTAATAACTAAAATAATATACGCCATGAACTTTCGTATCCTATATTTCGTGTTTTTAGCCTTTTTGTTTTTCTCCTGCTCGGATGACGATAATGATTCTTCCGTAGACAACCCGCTCCTGAACAATTCTTATCCCCAGGAATGGAAATTATTCGAAATGACCCCCAGCCGGCAGGATTCTGTTATTAGCGGGGAAGATATGGAATGGCAGGAAACTTATGTACTGAACGACGATGACACTTTTATAAAAACCAGGATGACGGACAATGAGACCCTGACCGGTGGGGGAACATTTGTTATTGTACAGGATGGTGATCAAACAGGGGTATCCCTTACCTACACGGACAGTAACAACCCGATTATAGGGACCTGCTCCAACGATAACAAGGAATACCTGAGGATGGATGCGGAGGAAAATGTTTTGGTCAACAATATGCAGGTATGTGACGGACCGGGCCTTTTTTATAACATCTCAACGAAATAGTCTTTAAGAAAACCGGGGATCTTCCCTCTACGGAAAAATATTCATTCCGGCACCTATGAACCGATTTTCCGGGGTGCAATCCTTTTTTAATATCTGCGGATGTCATAGCCACCCGAAGGTATTGCGAATGCAGGTTTTATTATCTGACTGCTAAACACGGGCGCTTTCATATCCGAAAGGTATTGGCGTATGAGTTCTTAATCCCGGGCTTATGAGAAATAAGCAAATCCTGAAAATTTTCTTCCTTTTTAATGAAGAAAACAGAAATACCCCTGTTTAAACCTGTTATTATTCATCAAAAAAATGTATTTTAGTAGTCATAAAGACTATAAGAAAGACCAAACCATAACCTCACATAACATATAAAACCGACCTTACCATGAATAAGTTGAGCATATTCGGCATTCTTTTTATACTCCTGCAGTTCCCGGCTTTCACATCTGCACAAATCCGGCTTCCCCGTCTTATCGGCAACAATATGATCCTGCAACGGGATCATGAAATCAAGGTATGGGGATGGGCTTCGCCGGGCGAACCGGTAAAACTTACTTTCGGGGATAACACCTATAAAACGGAAGCGGATAGTAACGGAGACTGGCACATTATGCTCCCCCCACAAAAAGCCGGTGGTCCCTATGATATGTTATTTGAAGCAAGTAATCGGGTAACGGTAGAAAACATTGCGTTCGGGGATGTATGGGTCTGTTCGGGGCAATCCAATATGGAACTTCCTATGGCAAGGGTCCGCGAAAAATATGCGGAAATTGTCCGGCTGGCTGAAACTACGGATATACGGCAATTCCTGGTGCCGGATCAATATGATTTTAAAAAGGAGAATAAAGACCTGGAAGGCGGGGAATGGCTAAGTGCCACCCCGGAAAATATTCTCGACTTCTCCGCCGTGGCCTATTTTTTCGCACTGGAATTATATGAACAGTATCAGGTTCCCATAGGGCTTATCAACGCTTCCCTGGGAGGTTCGCCCGTGGAGGCCTGGATGAGTGAAGAGACCCTGAAAGAGTTTCCCTATGCTTATAAGGAACTTCAAAAATATAAAGATGATGCCCTTATTAAAAAAACAGAGGCCAAAGACAGTGCACGTGCTGCCGACTGGTACCGGACTCTGGACGCTAAAGATCCGGGACTCACCGAAAACAATGCCTGGAGCAGTCCGGAAACAAAAGACCTGGATTGGGATACCGTGGAGATCCCCGGTTACTGGAAAGAAGGTCCTATAGGGCACCATACCGGTACTGTATGGTTCCGTAAAACGGTGGATATTCCGGAAAACATGGCGGGCAAACCTGCAAGATTATCCCTGGGGCGTATTGTGGACCAGGATTATGCTTATGTAAACGGAAAACAGGTGGGGACTACGGGCTACCAGTACCCGCCGCGGAAATACGACATAGCGGCCGGTGTGCTGAAAGCGGGCAGAAATACTATAACCATCCGGGTTGTAAGTAATGCGGGAAACGGTGGCTTTGTCCCGGATAAACCGTATTATCTCGCTGTTCCCGGTGATACCATAGACCTGAAGGGAACGTGGAAATACCGGATTGGTGCAACGATGCCCCGCGCACCGGGACAAACATTCATACGCTGGAAACCGGGTGGATTATACAATAAAATGATAGCCCCCCTGTTCAATTATTCCATAAAAGGGGTAATCTGGTACCAGGGAGAATCAAACACCGGAAATCCGGAAGGATACAACCAGACCTTCCCTGCCATGATAAGAAACTGGAGAAAAGAATGGAAGCAGGGCGATTTTCCTTTCCTCTACGTACAACTGGCTAATTTTATGGAGGAAACCGATACCCCGATAGAAAGTAACTGGGCGGTATTAAGACAGGCGCAATTAAATACGTTATCCGTACCGAATACGGGAATGGCCGTTATAACCGACCTGGGCGAATGGAATGACATTCATCCTCTAAACAAAAAAGATGTCGGTAAACGCCTGGCACTGCTGGCCAGGAAAATAGCTTACGGTGAAAAGGCATTAACGGCCTCGGGACCTGTTCCCGCGAAAGCAGACTTTAAAAAGGACTATGTAATGATTACGTTCGATCATGCCGGGAGAGGTTTAACAACCCGGAATGATAAAGCACTCGAGTATTTTGCAATTTCGGCAGACGGAAAAAACTTTGTATGGGCAAAGGCCGAGATAACGGGTAAAAACACCATAAGGGTTTGGAATGATATGGTTTCTGATCCGGTAGTGGTGCGGTATGCCTGGGCTAATAATCCGGCTACGGCTAACCTGTACTCGGAAAACGGCTTACTGGCAAGTCCTTTTGAACTCAAAAAATAATATTTGCCGCATTTTACAGATTACCTAATCCGCAGGATATGAAACATGCCTTTATTCGCCCGTTCAACCGGAATGGAAATTTGCATCTGTGCCCGGGGCAATATCCCCGCAGATATGTATGCCCCCGCCTGTAAGACAATCAGCAATTATAGGAAAAAAATTATATTACAGACCAGCATGCAGTTTAGCCGTACGGCACTGGTTTAAACCCGGGACAACGGCTTTTAAGTAAAATTCATTACATTAGCAACTGATTATCTATACTTTACCTGGTATCCGGGGTTCGAAAATACTCTGCTCCGATACGTTGGTAATGTCCGGAGATGACTGACATCGGTATATCACAAAAGTGATTTTTGAGCACATTGCCGAAAAATCATTTTTACCTCAGTCCTGAAAAGGGAGTTGTCTTTATCCTATTAAAAAAATGCCCTCTATGATACTTAAAACACAACTGCCCCTTCCTGTTCTTTTCTTACTTTTATTTATGTCCGTCTTATCGGCCTGTACGGATAAAACGCCCAAAACAGATACTGAATTTCGGATTCCTGTTAAAAAATCAAATTTATATGTCCGCATGGTAGGAAATGCGGACGCACCGTTATTGATCAATCTGCATGGTGGTCCGGGCGCTTTTTCGGGATTTGACCATGAATTTAACCGTTTGTACCTGGAAGACGACTACCTGGTTGCCTACCTGGATCAACGGGGAAGTGGTAAATCAGATGTAGAAAAGGATTCTTCCATGCTGAACATGGATCAGTTCGTAGAAGACCTGGATGCGGTAGTAGACCATTTAAAAGATAAATACAATAACAGGCCGGTAAATCTCATCGGTGCTTCCTGGGGAGGTACTCTCGGGTTATTGTATATGATAAAGTACCAGGAAAAAATAAATACCTATACTTGTGTAAGCGGAAAGGCAGATGGCGTATATCCTATTCTTGCCCTCATTGAATATGAAAGAAGCCTGGCCGAGAAACTGCTGAAGGAATCGGACGATCCGGAAGCACAAGATCATTACAGGAAAATTCTCTCCAGATTGCAGGAAATAGAACAAAGTGATTTTGACCAGCTTTTTGAGGAAGTAAACCTCCTGAAACACACCTTTCCGGAAGCACTGGGCTTCAATGCCTACTGGGCCAATGAGAAAGCCAGAAAAGAAGCGGCGGCACTCGGAAAAACGTCAGGATATTATGAACGGGCCCATTATACCAAAGCGGAATTTGATACGGTCATGCAAAAATTCGAATATGTGAACCGGGTATTCCGGAATACTCCCGAATACAATCACCTGAACATTATTGGTGAAATCGGAGTAATAACCAAACCTGTCCTCGTTGTTCAAGGCGAATATGATTATGCCATAGGCTTAAAACAGGCCCACAAGATTTACGCTGCCCTTAAAAAGGTTCCGGAGGATAAAAAGGAACTGCACATTATACCGGGCGCTGCCCATAACCTTAACCTGGAAGCCGGGGAAGCTTATTTCGACATTGTAAAATCCTTTCTGGACAAATATAACTGATCCCCTTAACCGATCTGCCCCCCGTTGACTTTATTATAAATACCTACGACCCTTCCGTCGGTGAGGCTTGCCACAAAACAACTCACCCCGAGGAGGCACTGGTATTCGGACCTAAACCCGTGCAGGTATTTCTCCGGTATAAGTTGCAGTACGAGATTGTCGTAATGGGTTTCCTCTCCGAAAAACCTGTGCAAAGCAGCTTTACAAAAAACTCCGAGAAGTTTTTCTACAATGGCATAGCCTGCTATTTCTTTTTCCGTTACTTCTTCGGATTTGTATATCTTTTCGATACTCAGTTTTATAATATCATTCACCTGCGCCATATACCTGCATTTGTCCAGCAACGATGTGGAGAACTCCCCTTTTAGTATGGCTTCCTCGTTTTCTATAAACACCCGTGCGGCTTCTTCGATAAGGGTGTTGATCGCCAGGGCCCGGAGGTAGCTTATCCGGTCTTCTTTGGTTTTCAGTTCTCCGTACTTACCGGTATTGATACGGTCTTTAACCAGCTTTATCAGGTATTCCAGGGCGTATTCCTCATCTATCAGCCCCAGGTTAATGCCATCCTCAAAATCGATGATCGTATAACAGATATCATCTGCTGCTTCTACGAGAAAAGCGAGCGGATGCCGGGCATAAGACACATCTCCACCATTCCGTGTACGCCGCAGGTTGAGTTCGGAAGCTACTTCTTCAAAAAATTCCTTTTCAGACTGAAAAAAGCCGAATTTTTTATCGGCAATATGTTTCGTAGGCTTTTTAGGGAGCGATTCCTTCGGGTATTTGGTAAAGGCCCCAAGAGTGGCATAACTTAGCCTCAGCCCGCCCTGAACACCTTCCCGGCTTTCCGTAAGTATCTTAAAACCGTTGGCATTTCCTTCAAAATCAGTCAGGTCCTGGTATTCTTTGGCCGTGAGCATTGTTTTGTATTTCTTTCCTTCCCCGGTCTTGAAAAATGCTCCTATGGCTTTTTCACCACTATGCCCGAAAGGCGGGTTCCCGATGTCGTGGGCAAGGGCGGCGGCGGCCACGATAGCCCCGAAATCATTAAACCTGTATCCGTGTACTTCCTGCAGGTAAGGGTGCTTTTCCAGTATTTTTATACCTACGATCCTCCCGAGGCTACGGCCTACTACGGATACTTCCATACTGTGGGTGAGACGGGTATGTACGAAGTCGGTCTTGGACAACGGGATCACCTGCGTTTTGTCCTGTAAACTCCTGAAGGAAGAAGAAAATATGATACGGTCATAATCGACCTCAAACCCCAGACGGGTCTCTTCCTGTTCTTTACGTAATCTTTTATTTCTGTCTCCCTGTCGTCTAAGGGACAAAAGTTCTTCCCATTGCATCATATTTCTTGTGTATTTGCTCCTAATTGGTCCAGGCCTTCCCGTATTTGTTTTTCTTCATCGTATTTTTTAATGTCCACCACATAGGTCTTGGGTATGGAATCGTGCCATCCCCTGCCTTCGCTGCCCAAGAAAGAAAAAGCATCGAAGGGAATAAAACGGCAAAGGCTCCGGATAAAGACTTCATCGGGGGCCGCTTTCTTCTCGTTTTCGCTGATTACCCGTGTATTGGTAATGAACTTCCCTATGGTCCTGCCCGTCGTGCTTTCCAGAGCCATGTAATAGAGCAGGCTGACGACCACCCCGAACAAAAGTTCTTCCATGGCGGTCATATTCTCTATAAAACGAAGAAAGCCCCCCATTCCCAATGCTTCGGACAATACAAAGGCCAGCATGCCCATCAAAAATGTCAATACATAGATCACGATCCGGTCTATAACAAAGTTGGCTAAGCGTTTGCCTTTACTGGCGTATACTTTTTCGGGAAGATAGTAGTATTTTTTCTGCACAGGTCGTAATTCAGATTGTTTATGTCAGGGCAAACATATAGCAAAATTATAAATGGTTCAGGTCCCGATCAAAATTCCTGCCCTCTCACCTTCTCCCTCTCCCCTGTACATGGCTTGTCTGTTCTGTTGTTTGTATATATTCCTTAAATTTTCCGGGGCGATTATATTTGCTTCTCTGTCTGCATTTCAAAACCCCGGAGAAGCTTTCCGTAAAGCTTCTCCGGGGTTGTGTGATTATCTTCTTGTAAATTTTCCCTTTTTAAGAAACTGTTCAAGTTTTATCCCTTCGGCAAACTCAGGCATCGCCTTCGGTTCTTTTATGCTTCTTTTTCGCCAGACGAAAAATACGCTATAAACTATATTCCCGAAACAAAATTTAAACAAGTTCTAAGACCCGCACATCAGGCAATCATCGTCTTCGCTTTCGCGGGACTTGGCCAGCATTTCCTTCAGCTCTGCCGGTGTCAGGGGTTCTACGGCCACAGGTTGTTTTCCGGCTGCATTTGGTATCATGGCACCTGCTTCTGCCGGTACTTCTGCATGTTTTGGTTCCGGAGCAGCCTTTTTACTGTTGTCTAAAGTAAATTTAATGGCATCGACCGCCGATTTGGTCCTCAGATAATACATTCCTGTCTTGAGCCCGCTTTTCCAGGCATAGAAATGCATAGAAGTGAGCTTGGCAAAGTTGGCATTTTCCATAAACAGGTTCAGTGACTGCGACTGATCGATGAAGTACCCCCGTTGACGGGACATATCTATAATATCTTTCATACTGAGCTCCCATACGGTCTTATAAAGATCTTTTATCTCCTGGGGAATACCTTCTATATGCTGTATGGAGCCATTGGCACGCATCAGTTCCTGTTTCAGTTCTTCCGTCCACAAACCGAGGTTTACAAGGTCTTCCAGGAGGTGTTTGTTTACGACAATAAATTCTCCTGATAACACTCTTCTCGTATAGATATTGGATGTGTACGGCTCGAAACACTCGTTGTTGCCAAGTATCTGCGAAGTGGATGCGGTAGGCATAGGCGCAACGAGCAGGGAATTCCGTACGCCGTGTTTCATGACATCTTTACGTAATTTTGTCCAGTTCCATCTTCCGCTCAGTTCTTCGTCTTTTATGCCCCACAGATTAAACTGGAATTCTCCCTGAGAAATCGGTGAGCCTTTAAACGTTTCGTATGCTCCTTCTTCTTTGGCCATTTCCATAGACGCTGTTACCGCGGCAAAATAGATGGTTTCGAAAATCTCCTGGTTCAGGGTTTTGGCCTCATCGGAGGTAAAAGGCATTCTCAGGCGGATAAAAGTATCTGCAAGTCCCTGAACACCCAGCCCTATGGGACGGTGACGAAAATTGGAATTCTGTGCTTCTTTTACCGGGTAATAGTTTCTGTCGATCACCCTGTTAAGGTTCCGCGTAACCCTTTTGGTGACCCTGAAGAGTTCTTTATGATCAAATTCATTGCCCTTGATAAACATAGGCAATGCAATAGATGCAAGGTTACATACGGCCACTTCATCGGGAGAGGTATATTCCAGTATCTCGGTACAGAGATTGGAAGAACGGATGGTTCCGAGGTTTTTCTGGTTGGATTTACGGTTGGCCGCATCTTTATAGAGCATATAGGGTGTCCCCGTCTCTATCTGCGATTCGAGTATTTTTTCCCATAAGTCCCTTGCCTTTATGGTTTTCCTCCCTTTGCCTGCGGCTTCGTATTCTTCGTATTTTTTCTCAAACTCTTCTGCATAGCTGTCGAATAGCCCGGGGCATTCGTTAGGGCACATCAGGGTCCAGGTCCCGTTTTGTTCCACTCTTTTCATAAACAGGTCCGGTATCCACATGGCGTAGAACAGGTCCCGTGCACGCATTTCCTCTTTTCCGTGGTTCTTTTTAAGGTCGAGGAAATCCATAATATCAGCATGCCACGGCTCTACATAAATGGCAAAGCTTCCTTTTCGTTTTCCTCCTCCCTGGTCTACATAGCGGGCAGTATCATTAAATACGCGGAGCATGGGTACTATACCGTTGGAAGTACCGTTAGTGCCGGCGATATAACTCCCGGTAGCGCGGATGTTATGAATGGAAAGGCCTATTCCTCCGGCAGACTGGGATATTTTTGCGGTATGTTTCAAGGTATCGTAGATGCCGTCTATACTGTCGTCCTTCATGGCCAGCAGGAAACAGGAGGACATCTGCGGTTTTGGTGTCCCGGAATTAAAGAGGGTGGGCGTAGCGTGCGTAAAGTATTTCTTGGACATGAGTTCATATGTTTCCACAACGCTCTCCATGTCATCGAGGTGGATTCCTACGGCAACACGCATGAGCATGTGTTGCGGCCGCTCGGCTATCTTACCGTTGAGTTTCAGCAGGTACGAACGTTCGAGGGTCTTAAACCCGAAATAGTCGTACCCGAAATCCCTGTTGTATATTATGGTCGAATCTAATGTTTCGGCATTTTCCTGGATTACTTTGTAAACTTCGTCAGACAACAGCGGTGCCTTCTTCCCGGTGCGAGGGTTTACATAATTGTAGAGATCGGCCATGGTCTCGGAAAAAGACTTCCTGGTATTCTTATGCAGGTTGGAAACAGATATCCTTGCAGCCAGTTTGGCATAATCAGGATGTGTGGTGGTCATTGTGGCCGCAATTTCAGCCGCCAGGTTATCCAGTTCCGAAGTGGTCACTCCGTCGTATAATCCTTCTATGACACGCATTGCTACTTTTACGGGATCTACCAGGGTATTTAACCCGTAACACAATTTTCGAACCCGTGCTGTGATCTTGTCGAACATCACGGGCTCTTTTCTACCGTCTCTTTTAATTACATCCATACCGCTACTGTTTTTTAGTTAAATATTTTTCATAATCTGTTTGTGTTACCGTTCGTTAAAAATCGGCATCGAAGCTGATTTTCTGGGAATCGTCATCTTTATCTTTATTCAACACACCTGCTTTCTGGTATTCGGACACGCGTTTTTCAAAGAAATTGGTCTTACCCTGCAGGGATATCATATCCATAAAATCAAACGGATTGGTGGCGTTGTACACTTTTTCGCATTCCAGCTCTATCAGCAACCTGTCCGTTACAAATTCCAGGTATTGTGTCATCAGTTTCGCATTCATCCCAATGAGGCTGACCGGGAGTGATTCTGTTATAAATTCCCTTTCTATATTCAACGCATCAACGATGATTTCCCTGATACGTTCTTTCGGGACTTTATTTACCAGGTGGTTGTTATGGAGGTGCACGGCAAAATCACAGTGCATCCCTTCATCCCTGGATATCAATTCATTGGAGAAGGTAAGGCCGGGCATCAGTCCGCGTTTTTTCAACCAGAATATAGAACAGAAGGCTCCCGAGAAGAAGATGCCTTCTACTGCGGCAAAAGCAATTAGCCTTTCCGCAAAAGAATCGGATTCTATCCAGCGTAGCGCCCATTCCGCTTTTTTCTTGATCGCCGGAAAAACCTCGATAGCCTTAAACAGCTGATTTTTTTCATTTTCTTCCTTAACGTAAGTATCTATCAGCAAAGAATAGGTTTCCGAATGGATGTTTTCCATCATAATCTGGAAACCATAGAAGAATTTTGCCTCGGAATACTGCACTTCATTCACAAAGTTTTCCGCAAGATTTTCATTGACAATTCCGTCAGAAGCCGCAAAGAATGCCAGGATATGTTTTATAAAATACCTCTCATCGTCATTCAGTTTGTTATTCCAGTCATTCAGGTCCTGGTGCAGATCAATTTCTTCAGCGGTCCAGAAACAAGCCTCCTGTTTCTTATACCATTCCCAAATATCATGGTGCTGGATCGGAAAAATAACAAACCTGTCTTTGTTATCCTGTAAAATGGGCTCTGTAGTCATTGACATTTCTTCTCGTTTTTAGGAAGTTAGTATTAATTTGAATGGGGCAGGTTGGGACTAACAAAGATTGCAAAATGTCGTTAGAAATGAAAGGCTAAAGCAGTAGTTTCGAATAAAAGTTTTTAACAGTACCTGTTGAAATGTTTTCAGAACATCTCCGGACAAAAATGACGTATACCACTGAAAAACAATATTTTGACTTCAAATGCTTTTCCGGTAAAAAAATGAGGATATTCCGGAAAAATTCTTATTTTAAAGGCAATACCAAGGACCCGCCATCAAAAAATAACGCTGTAAGGACAACACAGAAATTCTGTTTTTCTGACGGTGAAGTAATACGAGATTACATCGTAAGAATGGGAATCCGAAACACAATGTCCCGCTTTTTATTTTTCCAGTCCTTCGGCGACTTCCTCCAATTCCCTGTACCAGTCTTCCCCGAATTTACGGATCAGGGCATCTTTGACGAATTTATACACAGGCACCTGCAACTCTTTTCCGAGGGTACAGGCATCATCACAAATATGCCATTTGTGGTAGTTAACGGCCGCAAACTGGGAGTATTCTTTGACCCGAACCGGATAAAGGTGACAGGAAACAGGTTTTTTCCAGGAGATTTTCTTCCGGTTGTAGGCTTCTTCTATACCACAGAGTGCCGTTCCCTTATTATCAAAGATAACATAGGCACACTCACTGCCGTGAACCAGGGGAGTTTCCCAGTCACCGTCTTCACCTTTAACGAAAGTTCCCTGCTTTTCAATAGCAGCAATACCCTCTTTACGCAAAAAGGGTTTTACTTCCGGATAAACAGCTTCAAGTATAGCGGTCTCTTCCTGATCGAGAGGTGCACCGGCATCCCCGTCAACACAGCAAGCTCCTTTGCAGGCAGACAGGTTACACACGAAGTCTTCATCCAGAATCTCTTCGGACACTATGGTCTTTCCTAATTGAAACATGCGGCAAAGATACGGACAAAAGAATGAGAAGTACGAATATTTTATTTTTTGGTCCTTTACGTTTAGCTAACATTAAGTTAGTGATGATATTACAGGGACAACCCGGATTATTTTCCTATTTTAGCACAGCTTTTTTCACAAAAGACCCGAAAGACATGAAAAAAACACTCTTCTTTTTTATCACATGCATGATAGCAACCGGCATTTCAGAGAAAGCTGTTGCCCAGAACGGACAAGGCTTTAACAGGAATAAAGTAATTGCCCACCGCGGCGCATTCAAAAAGGCCGGGCACCCGGAAAATTCACTTGCTTCCCTGAACCAGGCCATAGCGCTGGGATGCGAAGGTTCCGAATTTGATGTTTGGATGACAAAGGACGGTGTACTTGTGGTGAACCATGATGCGGACTTCATGGGGATGCAGATAGAAGAGTCCACTTATCAGGAATTACTGCAAAAACAACATGCTAACGGCGAAAAGATACCGACAGCCGAGGCCTACATCAAGGAAGGCATGAAGCAGCAGCACACCAAACTCATATTTGAAATAAAACCATCCAAAGACAAGGCCCGTGGCCAGGAACTGGCAGCAAAATCCGTTGCACTCGTACATAAACTGAAGGCACAAAAATGGATAGATTACATCAGCTTTGACTATGACATCTGCAAAAAAGTAATGGCCCTGGACCCGCAGGCCAATGTCGCCTACCTCAACGGCAACCTGTCTCCTGCCGAACTGAAAAAAGACAGTTTCTTTGGCCTGGACTACTCATTAAAAGTGATGAAGAAGCACCCCGAGTGGATACAACAGGCAAAAGAAGAAGGGCTCACGGTAAATGTCTGGACGGTAAACAAACAGGAGGACATGAAATGGTTGCTGGAACAGGATGTGGATTTCATTACTACCAATGAGCCCGAATTATTGTTCGATATCCTGAAAAAATAAAGTAAGAATTCCGTTTTTGTCAATTGCCGGCAGTCTTTATTTGCTCTGTTCCCTGAGAGCAAAAGATTCCCGATTATTTTTTAATTGCAAGTCTCTGTTTATCCGACGGATATGCTTACTTTTGCCATCATTTTTTTTAACTTACTGCTATTATGACCTTTAACTTTAAAGAAATCGTAACTGCCACGATGGTTTTATTTGCCGTGATCGACATTATCGGCAGCATTCCGATCATTATCGGACTACGGGAAAAAGTGGGGCATATTCAATCGGAAAAAGCCTCTGTTATAGCCGGAATTATCATGATCGCCTTTCTTTTTGTCGGTGAAAAGATACTCAGCCTCATCGGGATTGATGTTTATTCTTTTGCCGTGGCAGGTTCTTTTATCATTTTTTTCCTGGCCATAGAAATGATCCTTGGCATCACACTCTATAATGACGACGCCCCGGAAACGGCTTCTGTAGTCCCCCTGGCCTTTCCTCTTATAGCAGGGGCAGGGACCATGACCTCTATTTTATCGCTTCGGGCCGAATACCATGTGCAGAATATAATTGTAGCTATTATCGTTAACATTCTTTTTGTTTATATCGTTCTGAAATCATCGAAGAAAATCGAACGGATGCTGGGCAAATCCGGACTCGGGGTGATCCGCAAAATATTCGGCGTGGTACTGCTTGCCATTGCGGTAAAGTTATTTGCCAGTAATGCGACCAACCTGTTTTAACCTGTAGCCGCCGGAACGATATTATATAGCCGTCCCCTTATATCTTAATCTTTATCGATAACGGGGTTGCCGAATTCTTTGTACCTTTGTTTCCTCGATAAACACAAGCACCTATGAAATATTTTATCCTTATACTGATCCTTGCTGCCATAGGCCTTATCGCTTATAATATTACGCTGATAGACTTCAGCGCCCCTATGGAAGGGGACAGTATTGTAGCTATGATCGGTATTGTTTCGGCACTCTGCGCCATATTACTGCTTGTTATTTTTACTCTTTCCAAAAGGATACAGGACAAAATCAACAATAAGAAATAGTGTTTGATGTAATGATCATAGGCGGAGGAGCCGCCGGGATGCAATGTGCGCTTGTACTGGGATCTTCCGGGAGCACAGCCTACGGCAGGGACAAAAAAACCGGAATCATCATACACCAAAAGGCCTCGCACCTGCAAAGTGCCTTATTGAACAATGTTCTGGGCATTACACCGGGGACAACCGGGGTGGAAATCCTGAAAGAAGGAAAACGACACCTGACGGACAAATATCCCAATGTCACACAAATAGAAGGCGAAAAAGTAATGGCCGTAACAGGAGAGGCCGGAAACTTCACCGTTAAAACCAACAAAGGGGAATACAGGGCCGGGATTGTAGTAATTGCTATCGGGTATACTGATCTTTTTGATATAGAAGGATTAAACGAATACCTTATCCCGCACAGGTTATCTCCTCCCGAAAAAAACAGAAAACAACTGCAGAACACGGACCACCTGGTAAAAGAAGGTATCTACGTGGCCGGAACCCTGGCCGGGTGGCGCAGTCAGTTTGCGATAGCTGCGGGTAGTGGTGCACAGGTAGCCACGGACATCCTCACTGTCTGGAACAATGGCAAACACACCAAAGTACACGATAAGATATAACAACTTTAATCTTTGGGCCGGGCATAATCGGCCACTTCCACTTCTTCCGCTGTCCGGCTTATTTCCAGAACTTTGGATATGGAATTATCTCCCGTATTGATAATACGGATATGCGCCACGCTTCCGTAAAGCTGCTCTGCGATGGTCGCTTTGATATGCTTTTTGAGATTATCCTTGTATTTGGAGAAATCTATCCGGGAAAAATCAACTCCTATCAGTCCCCTGTTGCGCTGTCCGTACCTGACAAATTCCTCGATAAGCTTATCGTCTATGACGACATTTTTCAAAAAGCTCTCTTCATCGTATGTACTGAACAGGCTCCTGTCCTTATCCAGATATTCAAATACAAAATAGGATAGAAATCCGTTCTGAAGTATATAGTTCAATGCTTCTTCTTCGAGGTTGGTATCGAGCGGGATAAACACATCCGGAATTATTCCGCCGCCACCGTAAACTACTTTTCCTTTTGGTGTTGTGAATTTCAGGGAATCATCAACATGGATACTATCTGCCGAGGCGAGCTCGCCATTGTGGTACCGCTCATAGAACTTGCTGTAATAATCGTCTATGCCATTGTCGTATGAACGCTGTATGGACCTCCCTGTCGGGGTATAATACCGGGAAACCGTCAGTCTTACGGATGAACCGTCTCCCAGGGCCATTTCACGCTGTACCAGTCCTTTTCCGAATGACCGTCTGCCTACGATCACCCCTTTATCATTATCCTGGAGTGCCCCGGCAATGATTTCACTGGCGGAAGCGGATTTCTCATTGATGATCACATACACTTTTCCTTCCTCAAAATCTCCCTTGGAAGTGGCAAAGGTTTTTCGCACTTCTCCCTTTTTATTCTTGGTAAATAATATCAGCTTATCTTCCTCGAGGAATTCATCGGCGATTTCTTCGGCCACCCCCATATATCCTCCCGGGTTGTCCCGAAGGTCAAGAACCAGTTCTCTGGCGCCGCGCCGCATCAGCACATTAAGCGCTTCCTTAAATTCTTTATACGTGGTTTCGGCAAAACGGTTTATTTTTATATACCCCAGGGTATCGGTAAGCATGTAAAAGGCATCTACACTCCGGATAGGGACTTTGGCCCTTTTTATATTAAAAGTAAGCAACGAATCTTCGTCCCTGCGGTAAACTTTTACCTGCACGGGCGTACCGGAAGCCCCTTTGAGCTTGTTTACCAGGTCCCTGCTGCGAATATCCTTTCCGAACAGTGTATCATTATCCGCGTACAGGATACGGTCTCCCGGTTTAATGCCTGCCCTGATACTGGGACCTCCCTCTATGGGTCGTATAACCGAAAGCGTGTCTTTATACATATAAAAACTTACCCCGATCCCCACAAAATCACCTTGCATGTTTTCTGCTACCCGCTGGTGGTCTTCCCTGGGAATATACACAGAATGCGGGTCCAGTTTTTCCAGTATTTCATTTACGGTAATATCCACAATACTGTCGGTATTGACCTCATCTACATACTCGTAATCGATATAATCGATAAGACGATTGAGCTTTTCCTTTTTGGAATTGGATGAAAAGAGTTTCTGGGGAGCATCCTCGAAATTAATCTTCCCGCCAATAAGCACCCCGGCAGCCAGGGCTACAGCTATAAGCAACGGAAGCCATATTTTCTTTTCATCCTTCATATTATTCCTCCAGATTGGGTATATGTTTTAATTCAACGCCTGCTTTGGCAAGAAATTGTAATCCGGAATCATCTTTATAGGCCTGGTGATAGACCACCCGGGTGATTCCCGCCTGATGTACTAATTTACTACATTCTTTGCAAGGAGACAAGGTTATATATAAAGTAGCGCCGTTACACGACTGGGTAGAGGAAGCTACTTTAAGTATGGCATTGGCCTCCGCATGGAGCACATACCATTTGGTGTACCCTTCATCATCTTCACAGATATTTTCGAAACCTGTCGGGGTTCCGTTATACCCGTCAGATATGATCATCCTGTCCTTTACGATTATAGCCCCTACCTGCCTGCGCTTACAGTAGGACAACTTGCTCCACTCCATCGCCATCCGCAGATAGGCCCTGTCGTATTTTTCCTGTTTTTTCCCTAACATATCAATACGGATAATTTTCTATCAGCATCGGCAATACGACACCTATTACCATGGCCGATATAACGAGGATCCAGTCTCTCCGGTTAAACCTGAAAACAGTAGATAAAATAAACCCTGCAATAAGCACTACAAGCACCACAATAACCTGTGCCGCTTCGATCCCCAGTGCAAACTCGAGCAGGGGTAACAGTTTATTTTCCTCTCCTGCAATAATACCTTTAAAATATGATGAAAATCCAAGGCCATGGATAATACCGAAAAACAGAGTCACAAAAAATGCGGGGCCGAATTTTTCTATCCCGGAGCGCTTTACCGTAAATATGTTGAATAATGCCGTAATAAAAATGGTTACCGGGATAAGGAATTCCACCAATGCAGCACTTACCCGTATAAGCCCGTATGTAGACATAATGAGGGACAGGGTATGTCCTATGGTAAACACCGTAACCAACCACAATATCTTCTTCCAGTGATTAAAGGTATAAGGCACCGTTAACGCTACAAGAAAAAGAATATGGTCATACGCATTGATATCCAGGACATGTGTGAGCCCCAGTTTAAAATACAGCCAAAACTGTGACATATAGATATTTTTTGAGGTTGTCCAAACTTACGATTTATTTATAAAAATCATATATCTGCATGGCAAATAAACAACAATTCGGAACAATGCACAACCGCAAGGGCTTTTGACCCGCCTCCGGATAAGGTGTTGATCAGGAAAGCTAAACAAACTGTTAAAGCGTCGCTTCTCCGCAAAATTATTTGTAATTTTGTAGACAAGTCAAAAAAAGCAGAAATATGTATCCGGAAGAATTAGTAAAACCGATGAAAGAAGACCTGACCAATGTCGGGTTTCAAGAATTACATACCCCTGAAGAAGTAGACGCAGCCCTGGCCAAACCGGGAACCACATTGGTAGTGGTGAACTCGGTATGCGGATGTGCTGCCGCAAATGCAAGGCCCGGCGCCAAAATGTCCTTGAACAACACCAAAAAGCCGGACCATATCGTTACTGTTTTTGCCGGTGTTGACCGGGAAGCTACGGACAGGGCCAGAGGCCATATGGTCCCTTTCCCTCCTTCTTCTCCCAGCATGGCACTTTTCAAAGACGGAGAACTGGTACACATGCTGGAGCGCCACCACATCGAAGGCCGTCCCGCGGAAATGATAGCGGACAACCTGATCGAGGCATATAACGAGCACTGCTAGTTATCAGTATAAAATAAGGTTATGAAAATGCCTGAATAGCCATGCTTTTCGGGCATTCTTTTTTTCGGCACTTCCGGTCCGGTATCAGGCGATTTTGAAAAGGCGGTTATTTACTGCGAAACCTGCGATACACGAAATACCCCAGTACGCCCATGAGGATATACGGAATGGCCATCAGGTATATAATACCATTATTAATACCCCTGGCCGCTTCCTGCCCCTCCCCGCTTTCCAGTACGGCCCTGCACATGGCACATTGCGCCCCGGCAGGCAATGCTGTCCACAGAAGAACAAAAACGAGTATGTAATATTTAGTATTTATAGCTATAGTTTTTTAGCATAATCTTTATCAGAAAACAATCTCCGGCTCAGGCGTAATACGGGGAAATCATCAGGTACACCACAACTCCGGTAACTGCAACATACAGCCATATGGGATATGTTACACGTGCAATCTTTCTGTGTCTGTCAAATCTTTTTGCCAGTGCCCTTACGAAGGATATCAACACCAAGGGGATAATGATTATGGAAAGTAGAATATGAGTGAGCAGGATAAAGTAGTACACATACCTGATTACCCCTTCCCCTCCATAGGGTGTGGAATCTGATGTCATGTGATAAGCAACATACATGACGAGAAAAGCCGCTGACAAAGCTATACATGTTTTCATCAAACGCTCGTGAAGCACTGTTTTACCGTTTTTAACAGCCCAAACTGCCGTAACCAGCAAAACCGCCGTAAGCCCGTTTATCGTAGCGTATACCGGCGGTAAAAAAGTCAACGGCTCCGCATTGGGGATCTTCACCCCAAAGAGAACGGCTACCACAACGGGTATGGCAATAGACAAGGCAAGAATAAGTTTGTTATACTTCTTTTCTTCTACGGTTGTTGTTGTCATAGACTCTCATTTAAATGCCCAAGCAGGGTGGCTATGTCTTCTTTCAGCATGTCGATACCCTCCTGCTCCAGTCCGTTATAATAAACCAGCGGGTTTCCGAACTTATCTGTCCTGGAACGTATATTTCCCTTTTCATCCACCAGGGCAAACATCCCGGAGTGTTCAAAACCTCCGTCCACTTCAGGGTTCACTCCTGCGTATAAGTTAAAGCCATTATTGGCAAGCTGATATATTTCGTCCTGGTCGCCCGTCAGGAAATGCCAGTTCGGGTGTTCGGCTCCATATTTTTCAGCATATGCTTTCAGGACTTCCGGCGTATCATTCTCCGGGTTAATGGTTATAGAGGCTATTCCGAATTTCGGATTATCCCTGAACGCATCCTGTATCTTTACCATATTCTTATTCATTACAGGACAGATCGTAGGGCAGGTAGTGAAGAAAAACTCGATGAGATATACCTTTCCCTTATAGTCGTTATTGGTTATTTTTTTATTGTTCTGATCTGTAAAGGCAAAAGGCGGAACCTCTCCTACGATAACCAGTTCTTCCGCCCCGGCACCTTTGTGCTCCTTACCTATCTTATGCCGGTCGCCATCTACCACATTGCCATCTTTCACGCGGTCTATTATCCTGGGGATAAAAATAATACCGAATACAAGAATGACAAGAGAAACCCAAACGTATGTATAATTACCTTTCATTGAACCTCGCTTTTTCTATTAAACATAACAGGCTTTATTAATGGTTATTTTAATTTCTTGAGATAGGAATTCCGTTTATTGGTGGTGTTGTTTTTCTTCAACTCCAGACGGTATTCCGCAAGCAATATTTTTATGTCGTCTATCATCTTATCATTGAGCTCAGCCACCGAAGTAGCATCAAAGCCATAAAGGACACGTCCGGAATCTTCATCTTTTTTTCTGCCCCTAAGATTACGTTCACGATCCACAATGAACACGAGCGGGGTACTCATATCCTCATCCAGGGCGGCATTGCTCTGCAGACTGTGAAAAAGCTCTTCTATATCTCTGTCTTTTCCAAAGAGGAACTTCCAGTTCACCATGTCGGTAAGAGGGGATAATTCTCTTTTTAACTCTTCCGCTTCTTTTTGCATACCTTCGGGAAGAATCATCACGAACTGGAAATCGGAAAACTTATAGAATCTCTTGTATATCTTCTGATTGATATTAAAAGCATTGCCTTTCATCTTTTCCGGATGTTTTCCCAGAAAACCAAGTACTGTTATTTTTCCTTTCAGCCGTACTGTATCGCCATTCAAAGAATGAAAATCCGATACTTCTTCGACACCCTCCGTCAGCACCGGTAATTTCACGAAATTATTTACCCCGGAAGCAAAAAACAGATATGCTATAATAGGAAGGATAAACAATACGCCGAGAACTATATATTTTTTCATCAGTAACATCAATTAAAGAACCTGTCAAGCATAACATCTCCCTCTTTCCAGAGACTACCTAAAAGGTGCTACAAAAATAAAAAAGACGGTTTAAAACCGCCTTCTTAATATTGTTAAATATGGTTTAGAAATCCCAGCTTACAAAGCCATCACTAAGCACATCGTGTACGTAACTCCCCTCCGTAAGCAATATAAATGCCAGATAGGGAACCAGAACCAGAAGCGGCAAAACGATAGACCACCTGAAGGCTCCTTTTTCTCCTTCGAGGTGCATGAAGGCCCAGGCAATATAATACGCTTTGACTATGGTAAGGATAATAAATATCCAGTTGAGGATTTTCATCCCGATAATATGAGCCATAGACCACTCCGGCCTTACAATACCGAGAGCTACCTCTACTATGGTTACTACGGACAAGATGACAAATACCGTCCATATTCTCTTTACATTAGATACGTGTGCGTGTGCCATTTTCGAATTATATGTTATCTGAATCCCTTTTTTGAGACTTCTGTTTATTATCCTTTTATTTATACCAGATAGAAGAAGGTGAACACGAACACCCAGACAAGGTCTACAAAGTGCCAGTACAACCCTACTTTTTCTACCATCTCATAACTCTTTCTCTTCTCATATGTACCGAGTATAACATTAAAGAAGATAATAACGTTAATAGCTACCCCGGAAAATACGTGAAATCCGTGGAAGCCGGTAATAAAGAAGAAAAAGTCTGCAAACAACCTGTTCCCGTATTCATTCCTCTCCAGGTTAGCACCCTCTACAACCAGAACGGCACTCTTAATTTTATCTTCGGATTCCGCTCTGCTAAGTACGGTTTTATGCCCTTCTTCGTTAAGTGTTTCTGTTCTTATGACAATATTGGAATGAGCACTAAACCCATCCACTACATCCTGTATGGTATATATCGCCTCGCCACCTTCTTCCTTGGCAGAAAGTCCGCTGACATTCATTTCCTGATCAGACGCTCCCGTAGGTATAGCAAAATCGTGAAGAGCTACGCGTTTACCGGTATTGGCATCCACAAACTGCAGTATCCTGCCTCCTCTGGTTTCCAAAGCGCCATATTCACCGGCAATAAAGTTTTTCCACTCCCATGCCTGCGAACCGAGGAATATGATACCACCTACAATAGTCAGCAACATATACCACGCCACCTTGGTCTTTTTCAGCTGGTGCCCGGCATCCACAGCAAGCACCATGGTCACGGATGAAAAGATAAGGATAAAGGTCATCAACGCCACATAGTACATAGGGGCGTCTACACCGTGCAGGAACGGAAAGTGTGTAAACACTTCATCCGCAATAGGCCAGGATTCTATAAACTTAAACCTCGAAAAACCATATGCGGCCAGAAATCCGGAGAATGTCAAGGCATCGGATACGATAAAGAACCACATCATCATCTTGCCATAACTGGCGTTGAGTGGCTCATTGCCTCCTCCCCAAACCTTCTCTTCCGTAGCTGTTGTAACAGTAGCTTCCATACACTAATACATATATCTTTTTAAAAACTGCCCAAATTTACGCTTTTTTCTTATCTAAAGAAATAGAAAAATAAAATGAGGTATACCCACAGAAAATCCAGGAAATGCCAGAAAGTCACACCCAATTCTAAACCAAGGGTTTGACCCGGGCCATACTTTTCTTTAAAATGATTATAAATTACAACCAAAAGCACTATGATACCAGCCACAACATGAGCTATATGCGCTATGGTAATCGCATAAAGAAATGAGGTGGTTATACTACTCTCGCTTCCTGTAAAGTAATACCCTTCTTCTATTATCTGTGAAAATCCCGAAAACTGGGACACAATAAACGCTATTCCCAGAACCAGGGTGATGAGCAACATAAGCGTCCCCATACCCCGGCGCGATCCTGTAATAGCCTTTTTTGCCAGGTGAAAGGTAACACTGCTGGCAATAATAAATAACGTGCTGATATAAAATGCGGACGGCAATTCAAAATCCTGTAACCAGTCCGGACGGGTCTTGCTCACTACATAGGCACTGGTAAGACCTGCAAAGGTCATCAGTATGCTAACCATACCAAACCAGAGCATCATTTTCTTCGCCCTGACATTCTTTTCCTCAAAAGTTCCCTGTGTCAAATCCATACGTAACGCTTCGCAATTATCTCATCGGGACATGCCCGGTCTTTCCTTCTATTTTATTCTAATATCCTCCAATAAATTTATCGGCGACATATACTATCTGTACAAAAGTGATATATGCAACACTGGCCAGCATAAGCTTTCTGGCGGCCGCATTGTCTTTTTCATGATACAACCGGATGGCGAAATATAACATGCCCACACCCAGCAGGGCCACAATTACCGCCCCTGTCACAGACAGGTGCAGCCTGCCGGTCAGCCCTGTCACCGGGAAAACCGAAACGATAATCATCCATATCGTGTACATAATCACCTGTAATGCGGTAGCACTGTCTTTTTTACCTGTAGGCAGCATGTAATACCCCGCTTTCTTGTAATCGTCATATAAAAGCCAGCCTATAGCCCAGAAGTGGGGAAACTGCCAGAAAAACTGTATCATAAACAGGGTTCCCGGTTCTATACCGAAAGTATTTGTAGCCGCCACCCATCCCAGCATAAACGGAATAGCACCCGGAAATGCCCCCACAAATACGGACAAAGGTGTTTTGGTCTTTAAAGGGGTATATACACTGGTATATAAAAAAATGGATATAGCCCCGAACATGGCTGTTTTAGGGTTCACCATATACAGGATCACTATGCCGAGAACGGCACAGACCGTGGCTATTATAAATGCCGTATTCACGGACATCCTTCCCGATGGGACAGGCCTGTTCATGGTGCGCTTCATCAAGGCATCCAGGTCGCGCTCTATGATCTGGTTATAGGCATTGGACGCGCCTACCATAAAATACCCTCCTATCATGAGCAATAACAATACCTTGTAATCTATGGTTTCGGCGCCGAGGAAATAACCGGCAACAGAAGAGAATACCACACTAACGGCCAGGCCTACTTTGGTAATCTGCTTAAAGTCTTCCAAAGCCTGTGCAAACGTTCCTGTCTTTGTAGTAGTTCGTAAAGCCGTCTTCATCTTTTCGGATAATCGGGTGCAAAGATACCGTTTAAATTATAAATTAGGAACTTTGAACAGTAGTATTTTAGAATGCCTGTACCCTGTAAAAGTTAAAGTTTTGTTCCTCCTTCAAAACCGTTTCCGGTACAAAAACACCATTTCCGCACCGGCACTATTCATCCAGGGTTACCATTAGCTCTTCCCACTCCGCCGTAAGATCGGCCAGCTCGCGCTTCTTATCTTCGTATTCCCTGAAAAATACTTTGTTATTAACCAATGCATCATAATCTGCCGCAAGTCTTGCATCGGTTTCCTTTATTTCTTTCTCCAGCCGGGTGATCCGCGATTCTACTTTTCCCAGCCGGTTCTTCAGGGATTTCTGCTTCTTCTGCTCTTCATAGGAAAGCCCTGTATCTTTTTGTTTTTCTTCTTTCTTTTCCTGTTTTTTGACCGCAGCCTTTTCCACAGCCCGGAAATCGGCTACATTACGCTGCTCCAGGAAAAAGTTAATATCTCCGAGATATTCTTTTATCTTTCCTTCCTTAAACTCAAATACTTTATCGGTAAGTCCCTGGAGAAAATCCCTGTCGTGCGATACCAGCAAAAGGGTCCCCTCGAAATTCTGTAAAGCCTGCTTAAGTACGTTTTTGGACTTTATGTCGAGGTGGTTCGTTGGTTCATCCATAACCAGCACGTTAAAAGGGTCCAGCAACATTTTGCAAAGCGCCAGACGGTTTCGTTCTCCTCCGGAAAGCACTTTTATCTTTTTATCCACATCATCTCCCCGGAACAAAAAGGCTCCGAGCATATCCCTTACTTTGCTGCGGTTGGTGTCGTTTGCAGAATCTTCCATAAGCCCGAGCACTGTTTTTTCCCCGTCGAGGTACTCCGCCTGATTCTGTGCAAAATATCCCAATTGTACGTTATGTCCCAGTTTCACGTTCCCTTTATGTGCCAATTCTCCCACGATGATCTTTGCCAAGGTGGTTTTTCCCTGTCCGTTCTGGCCCACAAAAGCTATTTTACTTCCGCGTTCCACAAGGAGATCAATGCCTTTGAGCACTTCCTTTTCTCCGTAATTCTTACCGACTTCCTCCGCTTCTACAACAACTTTCCCGGGCTGTATGGAAATGGGAAATTTAATGTGCATCACACTATTATCCTCTTCATCTACCTCTACACGCTCAATCTTGTCGAGCTTCTTCATGAGGGATTGTGCCATAGATGCCTTTGTGGCCTTGGCACGAAACTTTTCTATCAGTCGTTCTGCCTGTTGTATCTGCTTATCCTGGTTCTTCCTGGCATTGAGTTGCTGTTCCCTTATTTCATCGCGAAGTACGAGGTACTCGGAATAAGGTTTACTATAATCATATATTTTACCCAGAGATATTTCTATGGTCCTGTTGGTTACATTATCCAGGAACATTTTATCGTGCGACACGATAACCACGGCACCCGGATAGCGCTGCAAAAATTGTTCAAGCCAGATTATGGACTCTATATCGAGGTGGTTTGTCGGCTCATCGAGCAGGAGCACATCGTTGTTCTGGAGCAACAACTTGGCCAGTTCTATACGCATTCGCCATCCACCGGAAAAAGTATCGGTAAGCTTTTCGAAATCTTCTCTTTTAAAGCCAAGCCCCTGTAACACTTTTTCTGTTTCTCCCTGATAATTGTATCCACCCAGGATTTCGTAGCGGTGTGTAATATCGCTGAGGTCTACCATTAACTGATGATAGGCTTCGCTCTCATAATCCGTTCTTTCAGCCAGTTTCCGGTTTACATCATCCAGCTGCATTTCCAGGGCCTTGATCTCTTCAAAAGCCTGGTAGGCCTCTTCCAGGACTGTACGCCCCTGTACAAAATCTATATCCTGCTTCAGAAAACCGACACACACATCCTTATCGAAAGCTATAACGCCCGTATCCGGCTGCATTTCACCGGACAGCAATTTTAACATTGTAGATTTTCCCGCGCCGTTCTTTCCTATAAGCCCCACCCTGTCGCCGGGGTTCAGACGAAAAGATACTTCTTCAAAAAGAAACTCTCCCCCGAAGGAAATCGATAAATTATGAATATTGAGCATGATCTGTTATTTCCGGTTCCTGTTTTTTTTTGTTTTGCCGTTCTGAAATGCAAGTCCCGTTCATTGCCGAAACCCGGTATGGGAGATGTAAAAACCCGTTGTTTCTACCTCATCATCCAAAAACCGGTGCAAATAAACGTATTTTTTTCGGGCCTGCGAAGTTTAAGGATATGACAGCTTCCATTATTAACCTAATATTTAGTAATTTTGATGCAATTTCTGTAAATCAATTTCCGAATGTTTAAAAGAGGAACCCGCCTGTACAGTATTTTAACCGGAAGCTGTCCGAAATGCCAACAGGAGAGCATGTATGCCGACAAAAACCTATACAATCCTTACAAAACGCTAAAAATGAATGAAAAGTGCTCGCATTGCGGCACCCGGTACAAGATAGAGCCCTCCTTTTTTTACGGCGCCATGTATGTCAGTTATGCCGTGGGAACCGCCTTTGCGGTAGCAGCGTTTGTCATTTCCTTTTTATTGATCGGCACCGGGCTGAAGACAGCCTTCTTTGCCATCATGGGGACACTCATTGTATTTATGCCTGTGATCATGCGATTGTCCAGAAATATCTGGATCAATTTCTTCATTAAATACGATCCTTCAGCTGGGAAACAACCAAAGGCTTCCGGGGGTGTGGGAAACAATCCCTAAAACGGTTATTGTTATACCATTACGCGGGATATTTTGCCCGGAATCGTTCTATATCGATCTCCCTGTCCAATGACATCCCTTCTTCTATGAAACGATATAACTGCCCGGCAACATACGGACCGGTTAATGTGCCACGAGTACCGAGACCATTCAGTATATACACATTTTCATAACGGGGGTGCCGCCCTGTCATAGGCCTCCGGTCGGTAACAGTAGGCCGTATTCCGGCTTCCTGTCCGGTAATTTCGTATTCACAGTCCAGAACAGCTTTAAGTTTAGCGGACAATTCTTCCTTTGCCCTGGAAGTTGTTACATTGGTCTTATCCTGCCAGTTATAGGTTGCCCCTACTTTGTAAAGATCTCCGCCCAGAGGAATCAGGAAAACGGATGATTTCAGTATGACATCCGTATGCAGGCCAGGTGCTTTTATGGTAAGCAATTCTCCTTTTGCCCCGCGTAACGGCAGATAGTTAAAAAACGGATTAGACATCATTCCGAAACCTTCTGCAAACACTATGTGTTTTGCCATAATCTCCTTATACCGCACGCCATTTTTGGTGAATTCCAAGGCATTGTAATCCAGGGTTTCTTTTTGTAGCCTATGCCGCATCAGCAGGTCGGCGGCATATTCTTCCTGAAGTTCCTTTACTCCTATTCTTCCCGTATGCCACACTTCACCAAAACCATGAGGTGCGTGTATACGGGGGTTGTCATTATATATTATCCGTGGGGAGAGAAAAGGAGATAATGCCGGTTTATCGGCAGCTTCAAACCACAGGTTCTGCTCTTCTACAGAAGCAAACTTACGGTACACCGGCATCGGGTAGACCAATTTACGGGAAAGCCTTTTTTCCAGTTTCCGGTAGAGAGGCATAGCTACACCCAGTTGCTCTTCCGATCTCCACGCCGCGGTAAAACGCTTCAGTACCACAGGGTTGTAAACACCTCCGGCAACTGCAGAAGATTGTTGAGAGCCTCCGTCAAATACCACAAAATCCTTATTGTGATCCCGGAGTTGTTCACAAAAGGATATCCCGGCCAGCCCGAGCCCTACAATAATATAATCTGTTGTCATAGCACAAAAATATAAAACGCCCGGACTGTGCAGGCGTTTTACAGGGATTTTCGGATTTTTTTCACATCCGAATTATGAATAAGGGTTAAGTTTACTCATTTTTCCAGACATCCTGTTCAAAATTCCTTATCTCCTCCTGGATCCGCTGGGCTTCCATGAGCTGGAACATGGCGTTATCCGGAATATAGTCACGGATCTCGCGGTCTCCATATACGTTTTCTTCTTTATATATTACAGCATTGAACCTCCTGGCATTAAGCAAATGGTCGAAGGAAATGGGAACACCGGAGCTGGTCGCATTAAAAGCCTTAGCTTCGTGAAGCACCTGCCTTGCTCCCGGATACCATACCCAAAACAGCTCAACAAGATTCGAGCCATCGTCTATCCCTTCATCCATGAAATTGACATCGGGGGCTACCGGTGCTATTCCCAGCAAACGATATTTCAATTCTCCCTGGCGTTTGTCAAAATACCACATACCTTTAATATGGTACTCTACAATATCGGCAGAGCTCAGGTCGCGTCTGTCAATATACATTTCCGAAACCTGCTCTCCGGCGTTGACCTGCTCGTAACCGAGGTCGGTGGTATCCACCTTGGACAACGTAGCTTCAAGCTCACCGAAATTTCTGTTTTCGGAAAAATAGGAATCGGAATATATATCTTTTATCTTTCCGTTCTTAATATTGGTCACCAGCACATCATAAAGCGATTGCCTGCCGGTATGCCCTCCGGTACCGTCAATAGGATAATACAGCGGAAAATTAACCCGCTCATTAAGGTCAATCACCTCCCAAACCATCTTGGACCACAGAATATCCCGGTCTTCCACATAACCGTATTCCAACGGAACATCCGGTCCTGCCTTTGCTTGAGCTTCGGTTTTTTTCCCTATATCCTCGGGCCTTTTAGCGTTGAGAATATTAGCCTGTCCACTTGTATTCCAGACAGTCAGTACCATCACAACTATAGATAAAACACCCCTCCAAAACATAAGTTTATTATTTTTTAGTTTATTACCATATCTGTAACCAGAGTATTCAAAATTTAACATTTTGACCTCAACAACTTAACTTACAAGTATTTACATCAAAAAAATTTCTCAATCACCCTCTTTACAGAATGTAGAACTATACACTATTTACGAACATTAACTCCGCAAAATAAATATTATTGTGCATAATGTTCTTTAATCCGGAAAATATTTTCACTTCGAAATATACGACATGCAAAAATAATCTCAAAAAGAGATTTAAAAGCTATGTTCGGCAGATTTTTCTAATTCTTTACCTGGCAGCATGCTATAATTAAAAAATTACTATATTGGCATTGAAAATAGTGGATCGCCTTTCGTAACGTATAGACAGATAACCCCATAATGTTAAACCAAAACGATGTATCCATGAGTGAAAAATACCCCATTTTACTAGTTGACGACCATATTGTCATACAGTTTGCTATCGCCCGGATAATTGAGGATTTTCTTCCCGACGCAAAAATTACCTCTATTGAAGATTTTTCGCAGACCATCGATATTCTGAAAAAGGAATATTTTGAATTGATTATCCTGGACATTGACATCCCCAATGGCATAGGAACAGAAATGATCAGTGTCATTCGTTCGATATCCCCAGACGTAAAAATCCTGATGTTTTCCGCCCTCAGCGAAAAAAGGTACGCCATGAGGTTTATTCATGCCGGCGCTAACGGATACCTGCACAAGCACAGTTCCAAAGAAGAGATCGAAGAAGCGATAACCGAGGTAATTAATGGCGACACCTATGTAAGCCGGTCGGTCACCAAACATTTTTTACAGGAGTCCTCCCTGCAACACGGGAAACCACTGAAGAATCCGTTAAACAGCCTGTCAAACCGGGAACTCGAAATTGCCAGACTTATTGCTAAGGGAAACGGCAACCTTGAGATCGTAAACATCCTGGACCTGAAGAAATCTACCGTGAGCACGCACAAAATGCGGATATTCAAAAAGCTGGACATCAGCAATGTCACGGAACTTATCGAGATCTTCAACCATTATGACGCCCCTGTTTTTGCTATCTGACAAAAGCACCGGGTGAAATTCCGATTCAATTCCTGCATCTCGTTATTGCCATAACGACCTGTGGCGCATTTTGAAGCATTCGCTGCTCTTTATGCGCCACATTTTTATAAATAGGGGCATTTTGCCATCCAAAAACCAGTTTTCCGCACGGCATTTCCTATTCTTCATTAGAACAAGTTCTACATCCGGAACGAACAAATACTATACGTTTCCAGGCCGGAAACACACCCCTACTCCATATTTTTGAACATAAGGGATCACAGCTTAATGTTTCCCCGAATAAAAAGTTCTGAACCATAAAAAACCACTCCATTCGGTTTGTGCACTGCCCGTTTCAAGTTGCCCGGATCTGGGATGTCCCAGCAGGGTAACGTTCGCCTTGCCAACGGAGTGGTTTTCAGGACTTGTAATAAAACCATTAACACACATGGAACACCGAAAAATTCTTAATTATGAAATTTAATACTATCGAAACAATCAATGAGTGTAATCCCGCAATTACCCTGAAGAGGGATTACAACGTAGATGTAACACTTCTACTGAAAAAACTAAAAAATCATCTTGGGATACAAACCAATATCGAACTATCCCGGGTACTGGATGTAAAACCCAATACCATATCTACATGGAAAAGGAGAAACAGCCTGGACTACGAACTCATCATTTCCATATGTAACATGCTGGACATAGACCTGAATGCCCTGTTTTCTACAGAATACACCAGGAACAGATCGTCGAACAGTATCCTGGCCGTTCCTATCGAGGCACATTACCAGTATGTATCCAATTACCAGAAAGAGGAATTTCTTGACAAGATGCCCAAATGCTGTCTCCCGTTTTCTTTTACAAATCCCGATACGAGGGCTTTTCAAATGGCCGGGGTATCCATGGCCCCCACTTTGAAGGAAGGTGCTTTTGTCATCGGAGAAAAGATCAATGACCGCAACCAGATAGAGGACAATACCGTGTGCATACTCGTGAGTAAACTTCGCGGAATTCACATTAACCGGGTGATGAAAGACGCTGGTAACCCGTATATACTGAACCTCCTGAACGACAATGAAAATTTTTCCAACAATATTGTTATGCCTGTAGAAGAGATTACCGAGGCATGGCGGGTAACCAGCACCTTGTCCCTTGATATCGTAAAAAGAGACCATTAATAATTATTGTGACCCCCTGATGACAGAAAATTGCCCCAGCATGGAAGTAAAAAGCGTACTATCTGAAAACGATAAGATCATTGAAACATTTATAACCCGGCATTCTCAGAAAATATACAACTTTATTTTCTCTAAAGTCCTTGATAAGAATATTACCGAAGACATTTTCCAGGACACCTTTATAAAAGTGGTTAAAACTTTAAAAAAAGGAGACTATAGCGAGGAAGGGAAATTCCTGTCGTGGGTTATGCGTATTGCGCATAACCTCATTATCGATCATTTCAGGCAAAACCAGAGAAAGCGTATTTTCAGGCATTTCGAGGATTTCAGTTTTCTGTCCGGCATAGAGGACGGATCACTTGATGCGGAAAAATACCTCATCAAACAACAAACCGAAACCCGGGTAAAAAGGCTGATAGAAGAACTTCCGCCGGACCAGCAAGATGTCATTATCATGCGTATATACAGGGATATGACCTTTAAGGAAATATCAGAAGAGATGGGTGTGAATATCAACACTTCGCTGGGAAGGATGCGCTACGCCCTTACGAACCTCCGAAAGATTGCCAAAAGAAACAATATTTCCATATAACCAAACCATACTGAATATGCCTTACATAGAAGAAGACGACCTGGTAGCACTACATAAAAAGATTGAAAGAGAACAGAAAAGTAACGAAAAACTGCTCGACCAGATCAGCGAAAAAAACCAGGGTTTCGACAAAAGTATAAAAATGCGGAATACCGCCTGGGCAATTACCTCCGTACTCTGCCTCGCAACAATCGGTTTTGCGTATTATTTCAATTCGGAACTTACGGCCATGGAAAGATCTTATACTTCCTGCTATGAAAAGAACTCGCTACTGCTCCAGAGCATTGACAGCACTTCTATATTAAAGGAAAAACTATCCGGGCTGGAACGCGAAAACAGCAATCTGCGGAAGGATCTGGACAATGCGAACGCCGCACCTCTCCCTGTTTCGAAAGATTCGGTATATACCGTACAGATCAAGGCTTTTGAGACAGACCGGATTCCGCTTCAATCGAACACCAATTTCATCTATACGCAAAACCCAAACCTTTTCTATGCTTTCTGTATCGGCATATTCGATACTCCCGATGAGGCAGGCATACTGAAAAAAGAACTTGTTGAAATGGGATTCGACGACGTCTTTGTTGCGCTCTACAAAGACGGGAAACGCGATAGAATCATAGAAGACTGATCACATACGGAGATCATTTCCATTCCTGACCGGAATTTCCGGAATAATATAAAACAAGCATTTACTTCTTTTGTAATGCTTGTTTTATGTATTAAAAGAGGAAGAAGAAAGAGATAATAACCTCCGGATACCTGATTATCCGTTCCAGAATCGGATATCGGCACATTCTCCCGTAAATAAAACAATAATACAGACCGCTTAATTTAACTCTTACTTAAAATGAATAAACTGGTATTAACCTCTGTATGCCTGCTACTCACTATTTATAACTTGTCCGCGCAATACAAGGAAACGTCATACCCGTCACAGAAACTCGGGGAGACGAGGGATGTGGTATTCCATGTCCCCAAAAACTACGATGCCAAAAAAAAATACCCCCTCATTGTGGTACTCGATGCCGATTACCTGTTTGATATGGTAATGGCCGCCGCCCGCTTTTTTCGTCATAATGATGAAATGCCGGAAAGCATTATTGTAGGTATCCGCCAGGAAGGGCACCGTAACAGTGACTGTAATTATAATGACGATACGGGGTTCCCTAAAGACAAAGGCAACAATTTCTTTGAATTTATAGGTATGGAACTCATTCCTTCCCTCGCGGAAAAATACAGTCTGGCCGGCTTCAATATCATTATAGGCCATGGACTTACGGCCAATTTTACAAATTACTACCTGTTCAAAGACCGTCCCCTTTTTGATGCATATATCAATATAGAACCTGCTTTTGCCCCGAATATGGAAAATTACCTTTCCAGCCGATTATCCACGCTTACCTCGCAAAAGTTCTATCATCTTATTGCCGCAGACAAAAACCGTGACCCTGAAACTGCCTCACGTATTACAGAACTTCATCATTTATTGGAAACGGTAGAAAACGAAAAATTGCGGTATCATTTCTATACCATAGAAGATTCGGACAGTTATACGGTTGCCGCCTATGCCGTTCCCCGATCGCTGTACCGTATTTTTGACCTTTACCGCCCCATTGACCCAGGGCAATACAAGCAGGAAGTCCTTGCATATGATAAAGGCCCCGTATACGAATACCTTGAAAAGAAATATAATGCTATTGCAGCGACTTATCACGTACAAAAAGATACCAGGCTGAACGACATTATGGCCATCTATGCCGCCAGTATTGCCAAAGAAGACCTGGTTTCCCTGGAACACCTCGCCAGGCTTGGGAAAAAAGAATTTTCGGGTTCCATGCTCGGTTATTTCTTCGAAGCGGAATTTTATGAAAAGAGCGGCAATCCCAAGAAAGCCTTAAGGACCTACGAAAAAGCATTTCTGATGAAGGAAATCGATTTTCTGACCAAGGATATGATGCAGGAAAGAATATTTACAATCAAAAAAGACATGGGCTGGTAAAATACCAAAATATCAATAGCAACGAAAGCTTGGAGGAAAATCTTCCGCTATAAAAGATCCCCGAATTCCGGATTGATCTTTTGTACATATACTCCCGTATAAACAAACAACCGTACAAGGAAAAGGCCCGTCCCCGTAAAGTTTTCCGGAAACGGATGGTCCATATTGTATCGCAAAAAATTGTGTCAGTATTAAAAACGGAATGAAAATAAGTGTAAAAACAACAATATTGTAAATATTTTTGCATACATTCTGTACAAACCGCTATATTAGTACGTGCAATCCGGCACAACCGTTCGCCCAACCAAAACCATATTGACCGTGAGATCCTTGCTTTTATTTGTTTATTCCCTACTCCTCCTGTTGCCGGAAAGGACTGCCCGGCGGGGAAGGCAACAAAAAGAAAGCATTTTCTGTAATGAAAAAATATTATGAGTATATCGGAATAAATTTGGAATAGAATGTTCGGATCGGTTTCAAACACCGGATTCGCGACCATCATAAAAATTTGAAAAAATGAAAAATATTATCATCTCCTTTTTTATATCTATTTTCTTTATTTCCTGTAAGAGCAATGGAAATAAAGAAAATGACAAAGTTCAGGCAGAGGAACCGGAACAACCGGAAATAATTACAAACCCCATCCATAAAGGTTATTATGCCGATCCATCCGTTATTAAAGAAGGAAATACCTATTACATTTACGCCACTATAGACCCCTGGGGAGGCGAAAAACTTGCCGTTCTCGAAACCGTGGACTTTAAGGATTTCAAGATCCATAATCTCAACTGGCCTACCAAAGAAGCCTGTACCAGCCCTACGTCCAGAGAAGCCATGGTCTGGGCCCCCGGAGTGACCAGGGCTAAAAACGGCAAATATTATATGTATGTTTCCGTAGGCAGTGAAATTTGGGTAGGTGAAAGTGAGAAGCCCCTGGGGCCATGGAAAAATGCCAGGCAGGACGGAAGCCCCCTTATCAAAAGTACCGGGTATCCCGATTATCACATGATCGATGCACAATGTTTTATTGACGACGATGGTCAGGCCTACCTCTATTGGGGTTCCGGATGGAACTGGATCAACGGTCGTTGTTTCGCCGTAAAGCTAAAGGACAATATGGTGACCTTCGACGGTGCCATTGAAAATGTAACTCCGCCGAATTATTTCGAAGCACCATATATGGTTAAGAAAGACGACAAATATTACCTGATGTATTCCGATGGAAAAGCTATAGACTCCACCTACAAGATAAGGTATTCGATCGGCAACCATCCGTTCGGACCTTTCGAAGAAGGTGAGAACAGCCCGATCGCAGTGACGGATCCGGAAAAAGGTGTCTATGGCCCCGGTCATCATTCAGTGTTCACGGAAAACGGGCAGCACTACATATTGTACCACCAAATCTTTCCTCAGGATAAAGACTATGTATTGAGACAACTTCGCCTGGATAGTCTGAACTTTACGGAGGACGGGCAAATAGCAAAAATCAGTTTTAAAGGAATTTCCGGACAGTCCGGCCCGGCAAAAAAGAGCAATGCCAGTGTTCCATGATTTTTTTTATTTCTCCCAAAAAAAATGAGAAAACCAGCCGTTTTGTAAAACCTTACCTCTTACGGAAAAACCGGATTCCGGCGAAAAAAGCGATCATTTAGTAATCGGGACTGATAAGTACAGGCCCCTCCCCCTCATATTTATCCATGCTTTTGTCTCCTTGTGAAAAATTGCCTTCGGAATGCGCAACAGGTTTCAAATAGTATTTCTTGTAGATCAATTTAGAATGTTCTACTTTTGACATCCAAATGCGACTTAAGAGCAACAAACATAGTATCACCTTTTTTTTCATCATTGCCTTCTTCTTGTTGAAGGTGGTGAACCTGCATGCTTTTGAGCACATTTCCAGCCAGGATGACGATTTCGGGAACTGTGATATTTGCGTATCATACATTACCGGACAGCATCAAAGCCCCGTAACGTTTACCCCTGAAATTCCCCGATTTACCCCACCTGTTTTCCCCATAGCCGAACACCTGCCTGTGCTTTATGTCGTTCCGGTGCTGCAAATCCGGACGCGGGGGGAGTATTTTAACAAACCACCGCCTGACCTTTCCTAAACCACAATAACGACATTTACGTTATTTAAGATCTCCGAAGAAACCTTTTTCGGAAGATTATCCTATTCCTATTATTTCATACTTGGTTGTAATGTCAGGGGATTACCCGCTATCGTATTATGCATTCCCGAAAGCCGATAAATCCCTGAACAACCATAGTAGGTAGGGCCCTAAAGAAGACAGGCCAGTTTTTTAGTACGGAGTTCTGCCTTTGCATAAGCCATATCTGCAAACTATTGATTTTTAATATATGATAACCACAAAAGACCTTACCAAAAATTATAACGGCTTTACGGCTTTGAACAAATTGACCCTGAATATAGATGAAGGGGAAATATTCTGCCTGCTCGGGGCCAATGGTGCGGGAAAAACCACGACCATTAATATTCTCCTGGGATTTATTGCTCCTTCTTCCGGAGAGGCGAGCATAAACGGGCTGCCGGTAACGGGAAATGCTACGGAAACAAAGAAGCACATAGCCTATATCCCGGAAACGGTAACGCTGTATCCCAACCTCACCGGGTTAGAGAACCTGAAATTTTTCTCTTCCCTTGCCGGCCATAAACTCCATCGGGACGAACTGTCACAGTTATTGATAAAGTCGGGATTACAGGAAAATGCCCATCAAAAGCCTCTGCGCAGTTATTCCAAGGGAATGCGCCAGAAAGTAGGAATTGCCATAGCCCTTGCCAAAAATGCCAAAGTACTGCTGCTGGACGAACCGATATCCGGTCTGGACCCGAAGGCTGCCAATGAATTTTCGGAAATCCTGAAAGAACTTTCGGCAGGCGGAACAACCATACTGATGGCCACACACGATATTTTCCGCGCCAGGGAAGTCGCTCATCGTATAGGTATCATGAAAGAAGGTAACCTCGTCAGTGAATTAGAAGCTATGGATATCTCTGCCAATGAGCTGGAGCAATTGTATTTAAAGACCGTATAAAACCAAAACGATATATGACACGATTATTTACCGTAGTTTTCCTCTTTATTTTCAATTTCTCCCAGGCACAGACCATTAGCGGAAGGGTCACAGATACAGAGACCGGTATTCCCGTTTTCGGGGCTTCCGTCACCCTTGTGGACACCGACCGCGGGACCGTTACCGATGAAGACGGCAATTTTTCACTGGAAGGAGAAGGCACTATCCTGGTTTCGTACATCGGGTACAGAAACTACCGGATCAGGGCAGGAAGTGATTTTCTGAACATCCGGCTGTCCCCTGAGATCACGGAATTACAGACCGTGGAAGTTACAGGCAGGACATTGAGGAGTTATGACAGCAGATATTCCTTTTCAGCCACAAAAACAGCCATGGAAAATAAAGATATCCCGCAGGCCATCGGTACCGTGACCAAGGAATTGATTGCCGACCGTCAAGCTTTCCAACTGGCCGATGCCGTCAAAGCAGTAAGCGGTGTTACACCTTCCAGCTATTATAACCAGTATAACATCCGGGGAATAAGCCAGAATGAAGAAGGACAGATCATCAATGGCATGCGTACACGGCAGTTTTATTTTTTACAACCCTTAACCACCAATATAGAACGCGTGGAGGTTATAAAAGGTCCGGCAAGCGCCACTTTCGCAAGCGTGGACCCGGGAGGTAGCATCAATATGGTCACCAAAAAACCACTGCCCGTTGACCGGAAAGAAGTGAGTATCGGGGTAGGCAGTTTCAGTACTTTCATAGGAACACTGGATTTTACCGGTCCCCTGAACGAGTCGAAGACATTGCTGTACCGCGTCAACGGGGCCTACCGGGAAGCACGTTCCTACAGGGACCTGGTCAACAATAAAACCATTCTGATCTCTCCTTCGTTCAGTTATATCCCTAACGATAAAACGGCTATCAATGCCGAACTTATCTACAACGACATGAACGGGGTCCTGGACAGAGGACAGCCTATTTTCGGGGCCCGGGCAGGGATTACCGATCTGAAAAGCACTCCCATAAGTATGAACCTGAGTGCTCCAAACGACTTTTTCAGGTCCAAAGAACTGATTGTCATGGGGAATATCGTCCATAAATTCAACTCCCATATCAGTTTTAATGCTTCCTACATGAAACAATCGTGGACGGAGGACTTGCAGGAACATCGCACTACCGGTGCATTTGCCGTGGATATTAATAACAATCCCGTAACCTCCCTGGCTTCTATGCAGTTTGTGGAGCGCGAACAATACTGGAATATAGATAATATAAGCAGTTATTTCAATTTTGATTTCAGTACCGGGAAGATCGACCATAAAATACTTGTGGGTTATGACCTGCATTACTGGCAAAAACTAAAAGGCGGAGGACAAAATGCTGCCCGGGGATTTTTATTAAATGATGGTTCTGTGGCATCTTCTTTTGATGTGGCCAATGCAGGGGAATATCAAACCATAGAAGTAGATGGCATTACTATGCCCAGGCCCAATGTAGGCCATGTCAACCTCCACAATCCCGGCCATGAAGTCAGGGATATCCGCGATTACACGATGAACTCATGGATAGCCATACCCCCGGCGCTCACCACAAATAATGCCATATATATACAGGAACAATTGCGGTACAGGCAATTTACCCTGTTGTTGAGCCTCAGGCACGAGTGGTTTAAGGATATAACCAATTATGAGACCCCTGACGAAACCTCTTTTGAAAACCAAAGGCTCATACCAAGAATAGGGCTCACCTATGCGTTGAATGACAATATTAACATATACGGAACTTATCTGGAAGGTTTTCAGCCCCAGTCAAATACGACAACGCTTTTACCTGGCACCGCCAATTTTTTATGGTCAGACGTTTCTGCCGCGCTGTTCGACCCATTGATCAGCAATTTAAAGGAGGCCGGGGTAAAAACCGACCTGTTCCGCAAACACATGAGCCTGAACGTATCTGTTTACGAAATCAATCAGAAAAACATACTGATGAGTGCCAATGACCCTTCCCAACCTGATTTGCTGGTACAGCGGGGAGCCGACAGGAGCCGGGGTTTTGAAATGGACATTACGGGCTATATCAATCCCGATTGGCAGCTCACCGCCTCTTATAGTTATATAGATGCGAAGATAGAACACGATACCAACAAAGAATTAATCGGGCAAAGAAAGGAGAATACCCCGAAAAACAGTGCTAACCTGTGGACCAAGTACGATTTCAGAAATGTCTCTTCCCTGAAAGATCTCGGGATAGGGTTCGGTATGCAGTACCAAAGCAGTAAAATTCCCTGGTTTACCCGTGATTTCAAAGTACCGGCATTTACCATCTTTGACGCCGCTGTGTATTATGCGCCCAGCAAAAGCAATGTCCGGGTGGCCTTAAATATAGGTAACCTGTTCAATACCACCTATTGGTTGGGGGCACAAAATTACCTGCGTTTGTTTCCGGGAGCACCCAGAAACGGCTCACTGACACTGAACTATAGATTTTAAGGACACTTTCTAAAGCTTTAATCATGATAAAGAACGCAGAAATACACATCGCAAAGCTGTTCTGGAAAATAACCTTTAAGAACAGGGCTGTTTTTATCCTGACCTTTATCATCGGGATTTTATTGGCTTATGCTGTTTTTTCCGGATGGGAAAATTTCAAAACACAGAAAAAGATCAGGGTAATGTACCAGGAACAGGCCAGGCAGGACTGGCTGGATAATCCTGATAAACATCCGCACAGAATGGCACATTACGGACATTTTGCCTTTCGCCCTAAAACGCCGCTGAGTGTTTTTGATGTGGGGATGGAAAGTTTTCTGGGGAATTCCATTTTTCTCGAAGCCCATGTTCAGAACCCTACCAACTTTTCCGAAGCGGAATTTTCTACGGGAATGTTGCGGTTCGGAGAGATAAGCATTGCCATGATCCTGCAAACCCTGTTGCCTCTGCTGATCTTCTTTCTGGGATTCAGAAGCCTGGCCGCCGAGAGAGAGAACGGTACGTTAAAGATACTCATGAGCCAGGGGTTAAACCGGAAGCAATTATTACTGGGTAAAATACTGGGGATGATCCTGGTGATGTCCACCCTTTATTTTCCCGTCATCATCATTACGGTATTTCTTTGGGGTTTTCTTCAGGAAATGAGCATCAGTATGGACGAAACATACAGGCTCCTGGTCATTGTAGTGATATATTTCATCTACCTGTGCATTTTTTGCGTTATGGCAGTCATCATCTCCGCATTGAGCAAAACATCAAAAACAGCGCTTACTTCTTCCATAGGCGTATGGTTATTACTCACTATTTTACTGCCGAGGGCGGGCCAGTCCCTCGGGTCCTATTTATACCGGGCTCCGTCCAAGGCCGGATTTCAGGCACAGATAGAGCACGATGTTTTAAGAACCGGGGACAGTCACAATCCGGATGATCCGCACTATCAGGCTCTCAAAGATTCCGTTCTGGCAGCCTATAATGTGGATTCCGTTGCACAGTTGCCTTTCAATTACAGCGGACTCGTCATGAAAGAGGGAGAGAAAATTACAGCCGGAATTCACAATAATCACCTCAAAAAATTACGGGAGGTGTATGCCAAACAGAACAGCTTTTCGAGATACCTGGCATTCCTCGATCCTTATATGGGAATAAAAAACCTCTCGATGGCCCTCTCCAGTACGGATTATAATTCCTTTACGGATTTCCAGGACCTGGCAGAAAAATACAGGTACCACCTGGCCCAAAGCCTGAACGATCTGCAAATAAAACATATCAGTAACACGGCCAGGAGTTCGGCAGACCCCGCCAGCATGCTGGATAGAAAACACTGGGCGCAAATCGAGGATTTTAAATACAGGCCACCCGGGATAGGCTCGGCTTTCCGGAATGAACTTATCTCATTTTTGTCACTCCTCTTCTGGGGACTGCTGCTCGTGCTGATACTCGGCCGCCTTTTCAAAACTTTAAGAATCCTGTAACGTACCCCTGTGATAATGAATCGGAAAGAACCCCGAATAACCGGCATGGATCAAATTGACTAATTCACTAATTAAAAGATATGAAACTGTTATTTGCAAATTTTACCCGCTCCAACAGTGTAAAGATAGGGCTGTCCTTTATTGTTCTGGCCGGTATCATAAGCCTTCTGGTAGGGAAACAGCATATTGAAAAAACAAACCGGAGTATAGAGGAAACGGCCCGGCACCAGCAGGAACATATAGAGCGCCATGCCAAATACAACAAGGACGACCTGGGCCTGATGCTCTACTACATCAAATTTTCACTGGTAAACCATACCCCGCCATTAAATGCACTGTCCATAGGGCAGCGCGATGTTAATCCATCGGTCAAAAGCGTGACCATACGCACCCTGGAAGCCCAGAAATACGACGCAGATCTTAATAATCCATACAACCTGCTGATCGGCAATATTGATTTCAGTTTTGTGCTTATCTTCCTGTTTCCCCTGCTTATCATTTCCTTTACCTATAACCTCGTATCCGAAGAGAAAGAAAGTGGTATCTGGAAAATCATTGCCGTGCAGAGTAAAAATCCGCTCGGTTTTGTCCTGAGATCTTTCGGCGTAAGGCTGTTCGTAACCCTCGCGGTCCTGTTGTTTTTATACGCTATTGCCGTTCCGTTATTAGGTATTGCACCGGACAGGGCCCTGCAGGCATTTTTCCTGGTTTCCGTTCTATATATCCTCGTATGGTTCGCCATCTGTTTTTTTGTGGTATCACTGCAAAAAAGTTCCAATTTTAATGCCATTATCCTGCTCTCCATATGGATATTGCTGGTGTTTGTCCTGCCGGCTGCCATTAACAATGATCTGCAGAACAGGTACCCGCTTCCGGAAGCACTTGAAACCACTGTAAAGCAACGAAAAGGCTATCATGAAAAATGGGATATGGACAAGGAACTGACCATGGATAAATTCTATGCGCATTATCCTCAATTCAAAAAATACGCCCTGCCCGAAGGAGATTTCAGCTGGCTCTGGTATTATGCCATGCAGCAGATGGGAGATGATGAAGTCTCGGAACAATCGGCAGCATTAAGGGAAAAGCTCGGACAAAGAAACATGACCGCTTCCCGGATCGCTCAATTTATCCCGACACTCCATTTGCAGCTTTCACTTAACGATATTGCCAGATCCGGACTGGACAATCAGTTGCGTTTTCTGGATGAAACGGGAAGGTTTCACGAGAAATTAAGACTGCACTTTTACCCGAAAATATTCAGCGGGGCTCCGGTGGCCTCCGAAAACTGGGATGATTTTAAGGTGGAAGTTTTTTCCGATGAAAAGGTGTTGAGCCAATCGGGGCTATATACACCGCTGCTTGTTTTTATCGTGCTTTTCGGTGCCCTCGGCTGGTTTATTTTCAAAAAGAGGTTGCGCCGTCTTTGATAAATTAAAATCCATTTTAACCCTCATCATTAAGTCAATCACCTATGAAATTTAGCTTCTGCCTGTTGTTGAACCTGCTGCTGTTATCCCAGGCGGCAATTGCTCAGAAAAAGACAATAACCGGCATGGTTACGGATGTGAAGGGCCAACCATTGCCAGGGGCGACGGTTATGGTAAAGGAGAGCAAAAACGGTACACAAACGGATCTTGACGGCCATTATACTATCGATGTTACCGGCGGGGCTGTTTTGGTATTCTCCTATATCGGTATGTCTACCATAGAAATCGAGGTAAAGACATCGTCAACTATAAATGTTGAACTGGAAGAAAATACCCGGGAACTGGACGAAGTTGTCGTTACCTTTAAAAAGCCCCTTGTTGAGGCCGATAAAGGAAAGGTAACTTTTAACATAGCATCTTCTGCCATATCCAGCGGGGTTTCCGCTTTGGAGATGCTGAAAAAGGTCCCGGGAGTGAGCGTCTCCCAGGACGATGAAATTATGCTGAGAGGGGCAACCGGTGTCAACGTAATGATCGATGGAAAGATGAGTTACCTGTCAGGCAATCAACTGGGAATACTGCTCAGAGGACTGAGTGCGGAAGAGATTGAAAAGATAGAGCTCATTACCAATCCTTCCGCTGCTTATGATGCTGCGGGAAATTCGGGGATTATCAATATCATAACCAAAAAGAGTAAAGCCCGGGGGTATGCCCTGAGCTTAAAAAGCAGCTTGTCCAAAGGCAGGTCCTGGATGAACAATCAGAATATTTCGGGCAGCATTAACGGAAAACAATGGAATGTTTACGCCTCTTTTGATTATAACACCCCGCATCGCTTTCGCAGAGGTAAAAGCGGAAATACCATAACCGAGAACGGGGAAGAGGTTATATTAAACAGGGAAAATCAGAATCCGTTTAATATTAATTTCTATACCTGGAAAGCCGGGGGCAGCTGGCAATTTGCGCCCAGGCACAGGGTCGGTGCTCATTACCACGGGTATTTCGATGATTTTTCAAGTACCAAGACCTCGGCAATCCGCAAAAAAAGGAAGGACGGCAGTCTGTTTTCCTCCGTTTATTCTACTTATGAACTGGAAGAACCCTACCATTACGACGCGATAAGTGTGGACTACCAGTTTGACATTGATTCCACGGGAAAAAAAATAACCGCAGATGCCCGGTACATTTCTTATCGCAATTTCTCGGATGGGTTGATGGAAGGAAATCACTATAACGCTGACGGGCAATTGCTTCACACCAATACCATGCATATACATCAACCCGGTTTTATCAAAATAAAGTCGGTACAGGCCGATGCCGACCTGCCGTTCCCGGAATTTGGGATCAAAGCCGGACTGAAATTTGCCGAAGCCGGCAATGACAACAATTTCCGTTCGGAAGAGAGAACAGGGGATGATTTTGTGGAGATTCCCGGACTCACCAATCATTTCAAATACAAGGAACAGATTGGGGCAGCATATGTATCGGTGTCCAAAACATTGGGAAATGCAGGTATCGAAGCCGGGCTGCGGCTGGAACATACCCGGGCAGAAGCACTTTTGCTGGATGGTTCGTTTGCGAATAACTGGAAATATACCCGTTTGTTCCCCAACCTGTCTGCAAGGTACGCCTGGGGAGACGATCACAAGCTCGACCTGGCTGTCAGCCGGAGGATCAACCGTCCGTCCTATTCAAACCTGAACCCCGTACGCTGGTATAACGACGAATATTTTTATTTTTCCGGAAATCCGGAACTTGTTCCCGAAATGGGATGGTTGTTTTCGGCTTCCTATACCTTCCTGGAGAAATATATCTTTACTACCGAATACAGCAAACGCAACAATTATATTTCGCGCCGTTTGTCCTATGATGACAATGGAGTAGCAGTCAGAAGCCAAAGTGCTAATTTCAGTCATTTCGACCGGGTGGATATCCAGATCATCGCGCCGGTACAATTATCAGATTCCTGGGACGTACAGCTTTTTGGCGGCCTGAACTATACAAGCTATCCTGTTTCGCAGGTGGTTGAAGAGCAGATACTCTCCAAATGGGCATCAACCTTTTCCGTGCAACAGCAGATCAGGTTTCTTGAATATTATACTTTGGACCTGTCACTCAAATATACTTCCGCCGAATTATGGGGAGTATACCTTACGGAAGACATCTTTTTTGCCGACATGGGCATAAAACGTTCATTTTTTGAGGGTAAACTGGATGCCGTATTTACATTAAGCGATATATTCGACAGCTACAGGGAACAAGGTGTTTCACAAAGCCGTATTACGGATTATCATTATAACGACAAACCCGATTCGAGAAGAGTCGGGCTCACGCTCCGTTACCATTTTGGCGGAAACCTGGTAAAGGAAAAAACAAGCAAAACAGATGAGCAAAAACGTTTATAAAGAATAAATGATAAGGCGTAATCCGGTGAGATGAGGCAGTGGTACCGGTAAACCATTCCTGACATTCTCAACCCCCGGAAAGGAGTCTTTCGCAATTCATTTTCCCCATTTGACAATTTATTTAGGAAGCCTAAGCGCAGGCGCACTTTTATTATTGGTCATTCATATTTCTGAAATCAAACCACAGGTTCATCTGTATTCCGTCATCCCCGCTTTTAATCCGGATGTTCGACGGTTGGCTGTGCGGGCCATGCTGGGAAACGGGTTTAAACGACCGCATGGCCGGAATTTCATACATAAAGGAGATATCGCCGGGAGGAAAATCGGGATATGCATCAGCTCCTTTCAGGGCATATTCGGGTTCTTGCGGGGTAAAAAGCCTTAAAAACATATTTTCGGACCCGCTGAATACCCGGAATGTATTTTCACCTGCTTCCAGTTCTGCCCCGATCAGGTTGGCATGGTATCCTTTAAACTCGGGATAGATCAGGTTTTCAAAGCTCTCCCCGGTAACGGTATTATTGTAGTCCTTCTGCCATAAGTTATAGTTTGTTCCCCTGATCCTGTTTTTCCATACCCGATAGGGCCCTTTTCCAAACCATTTTATCCCGCTGACATCTTTTTCCGGAAAGTTAAAGGTAATTCCGAATTTATCTATTTCCCCTTCATAGAAAGCCTCGTCAAATCCGCTGCTGCGACCAGCATTTTTCAGGGCTACCATTTCCATTTTCAGTCTTCCGTCAGGGTGCATGGTCCATTTTATCCGGTCTATTCCTCCATGATAATAAACTATACACACTGCGTTTCCCTTTTCTTCCCGGGTCTCTACCTCTTTTACCCTGGCTTTCATCCCTATAGGGTACGGCCCCTGGTTAAATGGTATTTCCCGGCCATTTCCGTATACATTCCGGATGATCCCGCTGTTTTTATCAATCCGGACCTTTATATTTCCCCCCTGGAGTTCAACGATGTCTCCTTTCCCGGTTACCGAGACCTTCTCTGCTTCTCCTTTCCATAAAAACTTGTCGGAGTAATATCCGGGCAGATGGATGGGCCATGTCCATATATTCAGGAGCCTTCCGCGGGGATCGTACGCAGTGACCTCCAACCAGTCCCCGTCAAAAAATGAGGGCGGTATGTCCATTTGCACTTTCCGGGTCTCGCCGGGCTCAATGTGCGGGAGTCTTATTTCCCCATTGGCAACAGACACGGGTTCCTCAGTGGTGTAAAACGCTTTTTCCGGGATGCTTTTTATATTATAGGTCAGCTTACATTCCTTCAGATCAGTATAAATATAATCATTGGTGATCAAGAAGGTGCCGTCGAACGACGGGGTGATCCTCAAAGGTGCAAACTGCACCGGGCTCCAGACATCCTTAACAGCATAAAAACTTCCTTCCTTTTCCCGGTGGGGTCCTAAAATACCGTCGGGTGCCAGCGAGCCTTCGGAATCATATTTCCTTTCGCCTTCCCAGTCGGTACGCAACACGGCTTCATCCGAAAACGCCCACATAAACCCTCCAGCAAACAGGGGGCTTTCCCTGAAGCGGTTCCAGAAATCTTCCAGCCCGGACCCGTGCCCGTTATCGTACGTGCCATGCATGAATTCCGTGGGGAAAAATACATTTTCACCATCGACAAAACGGTGGACCCCGGTGAGATAGGTAGGATAATGGTGGGTATCCCAGCCATTGTAATCTGCCCAGGGGTGAATAACAATTCTCTCCTGGGGGTCGTACTGATGAAAAACACTATCCAGTTCATCGATCCATCCTCCTTCATTCCCCTGGTCCCAGATAATCACCGAAGGGTGGTTCACATCCCTGGTGACCATTTCTTTTATAAGCCTGGCTCCTGTTTCCTTATCATATGAATTCTGCCAGCCGGCCAGTTCATCAAGCACAAACAGCCCCAGAGAATCGCAGGCATCCAGAAAATGATCGTCGGGCGGGTAATGTGTTCTCACTGCATTCATGTTCATATCCTTTATCAGGTTTACATCCGTAATACTCAGATCCTTATCCGTACTTCTTCCCGACTCCGGCCATATGGTATGCCTGTTTATGCCTTTCATGACAATCTTTTTGCCATTGACATAAATACCGTCTTTCTTTCTGAAATCTACGGTCCTGAAGCCGAAACGCTGCTCCAGTGTATGCAACACCCGGTCTTTTTTCTTCAGTTGAAGCTGAAGAACATACAGGTTCGGATTTTCGGGGCTCCACACATCTATATGATCCCAGTGAAAAGAAAGTGTTTCGTTGTTTTTGCCGATATCCGCACTTTGTTCCTGTCTAAAATCACCCTCACTTCCCAATTTTTTTACGGAAGCCGTAACGGTTGCCCCGGAAGGGATATTGCTGTCGGAAATCTTTATACGCATGTGCCCACCGGCCCCGGCATCGAGAAAGATATTACCGATATGGTCTTTTGGTCTGACCTCCAGCCAGACCGGACGGTATATTCCCCCGAAAAGCCACCAGTCTGCCTTTCTCTCGACATTGTTCACATGTTCATTAACTGAGTGTTTTTTAACATGGACTTCCAGCACATTTTTTTGTCCGTAGGAAACCAGGTCCGAAATATCATAGCTGAAACGGTAAAAGCCTCCCTGGTGCACCTCTCCGGCAGATTTTCCGTTAATCCTGACATGGGTGTCCGTCATCACTCCGCCGAAAAAAATCTTTACCTGCTGGTCTTTATAGGCCGAAGGGACCTCGAATTCGTATTTGTAAAAACCTTCTTCTTTACTCGGCTCTTTTTGGCCCAGTTCCTTATACCACCTTCCGTAGGTATAGGTCCCGAATCCCTGCAATTCCCACTGGGACGGGACATCTATGGTCGTCCATTGATTACTCTTATTTCCCCCTGTACACATAAATTCCCATTTCACGGGATGTTTAAAATCCTGGCCGGAGAGGTATATCTTTTGTGTGTGCTGGGCTGCGATTTCGCCGATAAATCCCAAGAAGAGAATAAGAACAGGTAGTTTTTTCACGGAGAAAAAAATGGTATCGTTTACAAGAGTGGTCTTGACTGCGCTCGACCTGGCAGAGGTTAGAAGCATGTTGTAGTTTTTTTAGTTTCCATCTGGTTTTACGGGTTCGAAACGCGGACTCATGGGTAAGGTCCAGTTTTTGAAATCATTAGGCCGGGCCGGAGTATATTCCAAAGGTTCCTTAATATATTTTTCCAGCCCGGTATGCTGTGACCGGACCGCACTCAACACACAAAGTGCTATTTCATGAGCTCCGAAATCATTGAAATGCGTATTGTCCGCAAGTTCTTTATCCTGCCCCGGAAAAGTGTGTGACGGGTATTGTACAAATGCCTTCCGGGACTTTTCGTCTCCCCAGGTCTCATATAGCACGGTGGTCATTGCGGTAAGGTCTATCAATGGCACATGGTGTTCTTTTGCCACTTTTCGCATAGCTTCCGGATAATCTCCATGGGTATCTTTCAACTTCCCTTCTCCGGTAAAATAACGACGCTGGGTAGGTGTGGCCAGTAATGGTATAGCTCCTTTTTCCCTGACATCTGTAATAAACTCAACCAGCAGGGCGGTATAATTCAGCCATGGGCCTTGACCTTCTCCTTTCTGTTTTTCATCGTTATGGCCAAACTCAATGATGACATAATCCCCTTTTTGGATCAGGGACAGGATTTTCTCCCATCTCTTCCGGGCTTTGAACGAACTCAGCGAGGCCCCCGAGGAAGCATAATTGGCCACTGCAATGTTATCGTTCAGGTATTGTGTAATAAACTGCCCCCAGGAGGCCCAGGGCGCCAGGTCCTGATCGGTTACCGTCGAATCCCCCGCCAGGAAAAGAGTGGTCATGTCCGACACGGGAGTTATGACCAGTTTTCTCACTGCTGTTCCCCTTGAAAATTCCAGGGTCAGTTTGTCGTCCCAGTTCAGTTCTGATTTTTCCCGGTCCTTCAGGCGGACCGCTTCTCCCTCCCCGATCTGAATGCTTCTGAGGTTGATTACAAAACTTTCGGTTCTGACCTCTCCTGCTTCCAGTTTTTCTTCAGCCAGCATAATCCTTTTGGATTCGGCTTTGACCGTGTTGTTTGACGGAAAATCATCACTTCCCAGTTCAACGGTTACTTTATAATTCCCTTCGGGAAGGCTTACGGAAAAATATACCGGTGCTTCAGCGACAAAGCTTCGCTGTCTCATGGATACTTTCTCTCCGGTATTGAAATCAAAACCGTAACCGTCCTGCCCGTAAGGAAAAGAAGAAGCTATTCCTTCTCCTTCCGAAATAGCATTTTGCCCGAAAGTGAATATTAACGGTTCTTCCTCAGGATTATTCGCACGGGACTGGCCTTGCAGAACAGGGATACAAGACAACAGGCACAGGGCCGTCCGATAAAGTTGCGTTCTATACATGGAAAATTGTTGTTGTGTATTTACTTTCCGGTCTTATTTCTTATTTCACGGTCAAAATAGTATATCCCGGTACCATATCCATCCTGTACTGTGATGATATGTCCAAATAATTTCCAATATATCCCGAAACAGAACGACGAAAAATCCACCCGGTTTTATTCAGATACCTGTAGATTTAAATTATTCCGGTCCCATCAATATTTTCCCCGGAATTTGTTTTGTGGAAATTTAAGATAAACCTCCGGATGTAAACAGGGCCCTCCTCCTCTGCAGGCATGGCCGGCATTGCCCTGGCCCTGCTCCAGAATAACAGGAGTGGTGTATGTATAAAGAATGCTAATTCACCTATAGTTCGTATGCGTTTTTTTTTACTTTGTATATCACCCATAAGCATTATATGAAAATTCTTGTGTTTTGGAACACTTCTTCACTTTAATCCTTCCAGCAGGGCATTCAATACATCGGTGTCAAAAACCGTATGATCAGCACGGTTAAAGATCCCGAAACCATTATTACCAATACTTCCTTCATCTTTAAAGTATTTGGTTGTGTGTGTTCAGATGCTATGTTGCGGGAGTTATTTTTTAAGAACCGGAGCCCGTCCCCCGCTTTTACCGAGTTCTATAACGTAGTTTAATGTGCCAATCAGCAAATTTGACAATGGACTGATAAGTTTTATCTTATTCCTCACTTATTGACCAGTTAACACATTGATTTGCCAATTGGCACATTATTCAATTCTAATTATAGGATACCCAATAACTATTGGTAATGAAATCCTTACCTCCGGGAGATGCGCTTATCTCGTATCCGAGTTGTACAGTACTCAGGGTAATCGCTTCATTTTTAAACCATTTCTCGTTCGGGGTCTGGGCTGTCCGATCTTTTATCCAGTTCAATACCGCTTTTATATCTACCGTAGCTGCCGAGGTATTTCCTGTTCTTACAAAGGAAAATACCCGGTTGCCTATACCCTGTTCTTCATTGCCGTTATGACCGTTGTATATATTCCAGGTATGACCGCCTATGTAAACATTGGTAGCGACGGGAATGGGATTTCCGGTACCGGACCACTCGTAAGAGATAGGTTTAACCCCGCCTTCTTTGTGCATCCATAGCATGATCTCATAGTCGTGATTATTACACCATATGTCATAAGCTGCAACATAATGCCCGCCGGACGGCACGTTTATATCAAAACCGGAAGTACAACTGTTCAGGGCATTGATGTTGATATTCACATTCCTGCTGCTGTTGGGATAGGATTTTATGCCATCCGTATCGGGATGATTAGCCCATACGCCCCAGTTGCTATAACTGTTGGCCCACATTACCTGTACACTGCCGTCTACCATGCCCCAGATATTGTTGTATAGGGTATAATCGCCGTTGTTCCATGAACCGTATCGTTCATCTGTGGACCAGGCTACAGCCTGGGCAGCTGCCGATGTTCCTTCCCCTGCCGTTCGGGCAGTGGAAAACTCGGCTTCGGAAAGATCCGCCACCTGATCTTCTTCCTGATTGCATGAAACTGCCAGCACCAGGGCTAAAATTCCTGTTGTAATGTTAGTTTTTGTTCTCATAAGATATTGGGTTTTAATTAAAAAATTGGTTTTTATTTTGAACGGAAGACCGATGGCGGATGCATTCCCGGTCTTCTGTCATCGGTTACCTGTCCCTTTATATTTATTTCTTCGGAAGCGGTTACCATTCCCCCGGCAATACCCCGGTAAGGTACTTCTACAGGACAATTCCGGACTTTGTTTTCCATATTGTTTTCCTTCCTCATTCTGTTGAATGATTTCCGGGAGTTGGATATTACTTTTTCACAAACCGAATAGCGGTCCCGCCACCTTTTCCCAAATGTAGCTCCAGGTGATCATTCGAGGTCACTTCCCTGGTACTGATCTCAACCCTGGAAGGATGTGTTTCATATCCGGTCCGTTCGGCATCAGTATAGATCTGAGCCTCGTAATCAATACCATCATCAAGAAAGTCCAATGCGATGTCGAGGTCTCTCGCTTCTTCATTAGTGATACTTCCCAGGTACCAGTCGTCGCTGTTCCTGTCTTTCCTTACGGTAGTAATATATTCACCGATCTCCGCATTCAGCACTTTGGTATCGAACCAGTCTACGGGCACATCTTTCAAAAATTGAAATGCCGGGTTACCGTCGTAATTTTCCGGGAGATCGGCCAGCATCTGAACGGGTGAGTACAATACCACATACAAGGCCAGTTGTTTGGCGGCTGTGGTGTGAACGTCCCGGCCCGGATGTCCCTGCTTGATCTCCACATCCAGTATTCCCGGGGTGAAATCCATGGGGCCGGCCAGCATCCTGGTAAACGGCAGAATAACCTCATGTGAAGGCGGATTACCCTCGCTCCAGGCATTGTATTCCTGCCCTCTTGCCCCTTCGCGTGCCATCATGTTGGGATAGGTCCTGCGCTCGCCGGTATCCTTTATAGGCTCATGAAAGTTCACGGCAAGCTGGTATTCCACAGCCTTATCTAACACAAACCTGTAGTAATTCACCCCGAATTGCCCGTGATGCCATTCTTTCATGTTCAATTTTGAACCTACCTGGCCGATTTTTATATCGTGCATTCCATATTTTTGGTATAGCCCCATGCCCGCATCTATCTGTTTCAGATAGTTGATAATATTGGACCCGGTTTCGTGGTACCCGATAATTTGCACTCCTTTCGACCGGGCATAATCGGTCACTTCTTTAAGGTTGAACCTGTCGGCATTCTCGGTGAAACTGAACATGTGCATGGCATTTTCGTACCACTGCGGGGTCCACCCCTTGTTCCACCCTTCGATGAGGAGATGGTCTATGCCAAACTTCTCGCAGTAATCGACATACATTCTGGCATTTTCAGTGGTGGCACCCTGTATCGGGCTTTCCCAGAACGAATATTTGCCTATATGCATCCCCCACCAGATACCGAGGTATTTGTGCGGTTCTATCCAGCTGGTATCTTCCAGTTTGTTGGGGTCGTTCAGGTTCAGTATCATGTACGAGGTAATCAGGTCTCCCGGTGTTTCGGCGATCTGGAGGGTACGCCACGGTGTGGTGAACGACCCGTTGGTCTTTACCCGGTCGCCATCGGCCCAAGGTACCAGATCGCATTTCAGGTCGGTCTTGTTTTTACGGGCCAGTGTCATACTGGCATAATCGATAAGTTTTGCTTCGTGGAAGCTTAAAAACAAGCCGTTATTGCTCTTAATGGTGAGCGGTGTATGAACAGTGTCCAGTGTACTTACCGGCGATTTGGTAAACAAATATTCATAACGGTCGGCCTGATAAGTCGGAATCCACCAGGCGTCGCCATCACTACTGAGGTTAAAACGGGTAAGCTCGTCCATGATTACCAGGCTGTCCCCGGTGTTGTTGCCGGGATACCGGTACCGAAAAGCAATACCGTCGTCAAAAGCCCTGAACTGTATTTTAAGTTGTCTTTTTTGCTCCGATTCTTCCTGAAGGACGACTTCCAGTTGTTGATAATGGTCCTGTATAAACTGCTTTTCACCCCAGACCTGCTCCCAGGTTTCGTCATAATCGGAAATATCTGTACTTAATACTTTGAAATTGTTGTAAAGGGAATCCCCTTCCTTAAACACAAACCCCATTTCGGATGCATTAATGACACCGGTTTCCCCGTGTTTTACCGAGTATGACGGTTTTCCTTCTTTTAACTCAAAAGTTATAACATTCTTTCCGTTTGGGGAATGGACAATTACTTTCGCGTCCTTGTTTTCGGGTGTCCCGCAGCTACATAAAAGGACTATGAGCACTGCGGATGTAAGCTTTCTTATCATTTCTATTTTTTTGGATATCAATTAGTGATTTAATGACGTTTGGGTTTTAGCCTGCTCCGGGCTTTCCGAGAGACTGCCCGATCTGACCCTCAATGTTCCGGGTCTTAAATTATTGCTTTGGGCCGTGATTTGGATTTCTCCCTCTGTTCCGGAAGATTGTACGATGACCAGGCATTTTCCGTAAAAGGCTTTTCTGTTTATGGATTTAAAGGATTCGTGACTGGTAGGATCACCGTTGTCTACACCGATAATTTTTCCAGGGCCGGATATTTCAAATCCGATCCTGTTAGTTGCCGTCGGGACTAAATTGCCGTCCTTATCCACAACGGAAACAGTAATAAAGGAAAGATCCCTGCCATCTGCCAAGATGGAATTTCTGTCAGCCTCCAGTTCTATTCGGGCAGGCTCCCCGGCGGTCTTGATTTCTCTGACCGCTACTTCCCTACCGTCTTTTCTTGAAACAGCTTTTAATGTTCCGGGGGCAAAAGGGACACGCCACATCACGTGCAGGTCATCATCTTTCTTGGAACGTTTTCCGAGTGATTCCCCGTTTAGGTATAGTTCCACTTCATCCGCTTTGGAATAATATGCCCATATATCAACTTCCCTTCCGGGTTCCCAGTTCCAGTGCGGGAACACATGAAGAATGGTTTCGTCGGTCCACTCACTTTTGTACATATAGTATGCATCTTTTGGGAAACCGGCGAGGTCTATCACACCAAAATAAGAGCTTCTGGAGGGCCAGACATAAGGGGTAGGTTCGCCCAGGTAATCAAAACCGGTCCAGATGAACATCCCGGACATAAAATCGTGTTTTTTGATCACCTTCCACGTCTCTTCATGGGTGGAACCCCAGGGAGCACTTACCTGGTCATAAGCCGAAACGGTATTGTCCGGGTTCCCCTCCAGGAAAAGCTGGTCCCAGCGGTAAGGCCATCTTTTAACGGAATCAGACCTCTGATCGTAATATCCCCTTGTGGCCAGCGCCGAAGTAGTTTCGGTGGCGATAAAGGGTATATCCGGGAAATTGACCTGATGCTGTGTGTAGGTCTGGTGGGCATAATTATAACCGATGAGGTCCAGAGCTCCTGATCCGGCCAGGGCATTCGGTTTTGCAGGGCCGGCAAACTGTAAAGTAACATTATCTTTATTTGTATGAATGGGTGGGTTCATTCCTGCGGTTACCGGTCGGGTACTATCCAGACTTTTGACAATTTTTGATAGTTTTCTGCCGATCTCGGCACCTCGTTGTCCCCACTGTTCCGGGATTTCATTACCGATACTCCACATAAAAACACTGGGGTGGTTACGGTCGCGTTTAATAAAATCCTTAAGATCCCGTTCATGCCACTCCTCCCAGTACAGGCTGTAATCGTATTCGGATTTGCTTTTTTCCCACATATCGAAAATTTCATCCATGACGATAAAGCCCATCTTATCACAGAGTTCCAGCAGTTCCGGGGCAGGCGGATTATGAGACGTCCTTATGCCGTTTACACCCATTCCCTTCAGTATTTCCAACTGTCTTTCCAGGGCCCGCGTATTGATGGCAGCTCCCAGGGCTCCAAGATCATGGTGATTGCAAACACCTTTTATCTTTACCTGTTTTCCGTTCAGGATAAATCCTTTATCGGGATCAAAAGTGAAACTGCGGATACCAAAGGGCGTTTCATGGCTGTCTGCCAGTTTACCGCTGATATAAATATCAGTTTTCAGCGTGTATATATTTGGTATTTCTACCGACCAGAGCTCAGGATTTTTTATGTGGTGGTCATCGATAATGAGTTTGGTTTCTCTCGTTTTCAGTGTTACTGTTTGTTCTTTTTCTGACATCTTTCTACCCCGGAAAAGCACCGAGGTTTTGATAACCCCTTTCCTGTCCCCGGGATGGTTGTTCACTACTTCCACCTCCACATGAACATCGGACCGGGTTTTGTCTACACTTGGGGTGGTTACATAAGTGCCGTGGTTTTTTACGTGTATTTTATCCGTTATGATCAGCCATACATTACGGTAAATTCCCGAACCGGAATACCAGCGGGAATTGGGTTGCCGTGAATTATCGACCTTTACCATCAGCGTGTTTTCCGATCCCCAGTTGAGGTAAGGCGTCAGGTCATATTCAAAGCTGATATACCCATTGGGGCGTTTTCCGAGTAATTTTCCGTTGAGGTATACTTCGCTGTTCATGTAAACCCCGTCAAACTGTATATACACCTGTTTACCGGTATATTCGGAAGGGATACCGAAGGTCTTTTTGTAATAACCAATACCTCCCGGTAATGCGCCACCACCAAAAGTAGCCGGATGTTTTTCATCAAAATCACCTTCAATACTCCAGTCATGCGGAAGATCCAGTGACCTCCAGTTATTGACCAGCGTATCTTTTTCAACCGGATCCGAAAGCTGAAAATCCCAGTTTCCGGTGAACAGTTGTTTACGTTTTACATCCTGGGACACTCTATCGGGATTACAGGATGTTACCAACAGGGCAAGAATGAATATGGATTTATATATAGAATATATTTTATTCATCGGATTGATTAAGGGTTAAAAAAAATGGGCTGCCTCCAAGCGATGAAAATTCACCAATACCGAAAACAGCCTCATAATCAACAATCTATAGTTTATGGTATAACATAATGGAAGGCGAACCATTCGTCTTTAGATTCGTCGTAACTTGTTCCGAACCAGATACCTTTTTCTGTAAATTCGTCGCCATATGCTTTCACTACTGTGATGACACTGGCTGTGGAATTCAGCTCACTATCAGGGTTTTGTAGCAAGGTTTCCCCTTCCAGTGTAACTTCGTTCGTCTCTTCGTTAATGCTGAACGTTCCTGTGGTTTGTACGTTATTTTGATAACGGGTGTAATTTAATGTACCACCGAACTGGTCAAACCTGATCCATGCTCCATGTACAGCAGCGTTCCAGCTATCGTTCCAGCCCCAATCGTACGAACTTTCCCAGCTTTCGGTCCACCCGTTCCCCCCGGCGATCCAGTCGATAGGGTTCCCGTCGGCATCTACTGTCCAGGTTCTTCCGGACCCGGCGCCACCGGTGAGCATACCCAGTAATTCTCCGGGAGCAAAGGAAGGATCGAAACCTTCGTCGGGCTCAGGGATGGTTTCTTCGGGTTGCCAGTTGTCGCTGTATTCTTTGGAGATGAAGTTGTAGACCAGGTACGCAGCCCCGTCACAACTGGCTTTTCTCAATACCCCGAGTTGCATGGTCTCTTCGGTTAAAGAAAATATTCTTATACTCCCCCAGTTATCTACACAGCTTTCGTTGCTTTCCTGGTGCAATATGGCCACATCGATCAGATTGAGTGTCTTGGCATTCTGGTCCAGGAAATAAGTTCCGGATTCAGTACCTCTCGAGGGAATCATCAAATGCTCGGCAGTAACAAACGGCCCTCCGTCCAGGCTAAAGGTTATGGAACCGTAATCTCCGGCGGGAGCGAGCCATTGGTTTCCGGCCCAATCGGGATTCCAGTTCCAGCAATCTCCGTCTTCAGCGTAGCAACCGGTATCTCCTCCATCCCAGGAGCCTCCTTCCGCCAGCCATCCGTTGTCGGTTCCATAGAAATATTGTGGTCCGTCAAAATATTTGGAAACCCCGTCCGCATCCAGGTCCAGGTACCAGGTTTTGGACTTTCCAACCCCTCCGGAAAGTGCATTCCAGAGCGGATCACTTACATAGTTGAGGTTATCGTCCTTAACGGTTATATTCACAGGGTCCATTTCTACCACTCCACCTGCGGTTGATGCAGAAAATTTGATGGTGTATTCACCTTTAAAAGCATATCTGACAGTATCTATGGCGCGATTGGAACGCCCGGTGCCATAATCCCATATGGAAACAGTCTCCGGAGTATTGTTTATCAGGATCACCGTATTCCCTCCTGCATCAGCATCGAAATCCTGGATTACTTCAAAATGAATATCGGATTTACTGAGCTTTTCCCCCAGTTCGTAATCGTTATTCTGACAGGAGGTAAAGAGAAGCCCCGTCAGCAATAACACGGATAAAGTATATCTGAAAAGTTTCATGTCTTATCGTTTTAAATTAACTGTTACCAACCGGTATTTTGTTGTAACACGCCATTGGACAGCGTAATCTGGTTGTTCGGTATTTGTTGTAATCCGCCGGTACTTTCCACATTCTGAGCGGAAATAACCTTGTTAGTCGCTACGCCTCCATTCAACAGGGAGGTATTCTCGGCCAGTTCTGCCGCTGCAGTACTTATCCCCTGGCGAAGCAGGTCCCAATACCTGATTCCTTCGAATGCAAATTCCAATTGCCGTTCCTTCAGAATGTTCTGTTGGTTCGCCGGGATAGCCGTGAAATTTTCTTGATAGGCCCTCTGCCGTACCTGGTTAAAATACGCCTGGGCATTTGAACTGCCCAATTCTGCAGCCATCAACAGCACATCGGCATATCTCATGACAAAATAGTCCTGAAACTGGCCGATCTGGAAATTCTCTCCTCCTACCTCGTCGGTAACACTATTTCCATCTTCATCAATCATCGGGCTGTATTTTTTGTTATAATAACCTGTATATTCTCTGTGGCCATCTTGTTTGTCATAGGGGATCTCCTCTTCATCAATAGCAATGACACTGGCTTCCCGTCGAATATCATTCTCATTATAAGCATTCCACAATTTCGGATTTACCGTTATCCCCCAACCTCGTCCGTAGGGATAATGATCATAGTCCCGCATACCAAACATCACCATCCAGTGATTGCCATCCGTGTTTCCGTCATAATCACTGGTATAAGTATGTTTTACGGAAAACACTACTTCCGGATTGTCTTCACCGGCATAATCTTCGACGGAGGCTGCCGGCCACAGCTTGGCAAAATCATCAACCAGACTGTGCCCGCTGTTGGCTATCACATCTTCCAGGTAAGCAAGGGCCTGGGTTTTATTCACCACTCCAACCAGGTCGGAAGCACTGTAGTAGCCTGTGTAATACAAAAATACCCTGGCAATCATAGCCTCGGCAGCCCATTTGGTAACCCTGCCGCTTTCTACCTCAGTATAAGGTTCAGCCGGAAGATTTTCCGCGGCAAAAACCAGGTCTTCGGCTATCAGCTTATACACCTCATCAGGAGCTGCCTGAGGGACATTTTCGGTAGTAGGTTCAATAATAAGCGGGATATGGCCCCAGAGGCGTACCATCTCAAAGTACAGGTGTGCCCTTATAAACCGGGCTTCCGATTCGTATTGTATTTTTATATCGGCATCATCGCCCCAATCAATACCGGCCATCTTCTGTATCAACACATTACATCGATATAGTGCCCGGTAATATTGTATCCAGTTATTTTCGTACAGGTTGGCATCGGCAGGCGACCGGGAAATATCAAATTCATCTACAGCCTGGAAGCCATATCCATCGGAATTACCCGTACCGCCAAAACAGTTATCCGAAAGTACTTCGCTTGCTACAGGGAAACTCAATCCGCCAATACCCCCGGAAGCGATCTGCATACCGTCATAGCACCCCACAAGCGCATAAGAAGCACTGGTGGGATTATCGTAAAAGTTCTCATCGGTACCCTCCTGCGGTTCTACATCCAAAAAGTCTTTTGAACAGGCTCCTAATGCCAAAATGCCAAGTATCAGTATATATTTCAAGGAATTTTTCATCTTTCAAAGTTTTTTAGAATTTAACATTTAATCCCATCATAAATGTCCTCGGCCTGGGATAATACCCGAGGTCTACGCCCGAGGAAAAATTATAATCGTCATTCGAAATTCCATATCCGATCTCGGGGTCCATACCGTTATAATTGGTAAATGTGTAGAGGTTAAGTACAGAAGCGTAAACCCTGAACTGACTGGCAAAGAACTTTTTCTTCAACTTTAGTTTGGCTATATCAAAACCAACGGTCACGTTGCTGATCCTCAGAAAATCCCCGTCCTGTACATAGAGGTCGGAAAAGTTCACCCAGTTCCTGTTGTCTTCGGTAACCCTCGGAACACTGTTGGACGAACCAGGGCCATGCCAGCGGTCCAGGATTGCCGTAGTGTAGTTAGCATACTGGCTGGACTGGTTCCGGTACGATTGTACGATCTGATTGCCCGCTACACCATTGGCCTGCAGGGAGAAATCGAAGGCTTTATAGTCTAAGGCAATGTTAAACCCGAAATTGAGATCGGGATTAGGGTCGCCGATGTTTATCTTGTCCATGTCGTTAATAACACCATCCCCGTTCTGGTCTACATAAATAACATCTCCCGGTTGTGCCGAAGGTTGTATTACGGTTCCGTTTGAGGTGTGGTTCAGCACGTCCTGTTCGGTTTGAAAGATCCCTGCGGTCTCGAGTCCCCAGAAATATCCCAGGGGATACCCGCTTTGCGCACGGTAAAATTCTGACGAATTATCAAACAACTGATTGGTTTCACCGTGAATAATACCGTCTTCCGTGGGGATGTTACCCACGGAATTTTTATTGTAAGCGCCGTTAACTCCTACCGTGAAATTCAGGGCATTAATATTACCGCGATAACTCAAGGCCAATTCTACCCCTTTGTTTACCACATCTCCGCCATTGATCCAGGGAGCATCGGCACCTGCCGTAGCGAGGATAGGAGGCTTGATCAGCCAGTCCTTGTTGGTCTTCTTGTACCAATCGAAATTAACCGTCAGGCTGTTGCGGAACAAGCGGGCATCAAAACCGATATCTATCTGCTCGGAAGCCTCCCATTTCAGGTCAGGATTGGCATATCTGCTCGGATAGGCTCCGGGCGACAAAACACCTTCTTCATTCCCAAAAATATAATTGGTATTGGCAAATGTTACAGGCGACAGGTATTGAAAGTTACCCGCGTTCTGGTTGCCCACCTGGCCCCAGCTTCCTCTCAGTTTAAAGAAATCCAGCCAGTTGGTATTGCCGAGGAATTCTTCTTCCGTAACAACCCATCCCGCCGAAACCGAGGGGAAATAACCCCAGCGGTTATCCTGGTGGAACTGGGAGGAACCATCTGCCCTGAAGGTGGCATTTAAAAGGTATTTGTCTTTGTAAGTATAATTCAGCCTTCCGAAATACGACATCCTTTTGTTGATGTTCCTCGGTCCGCCATTTAATGTTATCTGCGCACCATCGGTGTTCAGGGCATTGTCTAGCCATGCGCGCTTCAGATCGTCAAAAACCAGGTTTACATTGCTACCATACATATAGTTATCTTCATACTTAAATGAGGAAGTTCCCACCATAGCTTCGAAATTGTGGTTTTCCGCGATACTGAACTTATAGGTCAGGAGATTATCCCACAACAGGGAATGTCCTTTGCTCGTAGACTGGCTCGCCGTAGTATAGTTATTGAAATTATAAACGGATAATTGGTAGATGGGACTGAAGGCATGCCCTTCGTTAGCCGTATAATCGATTCCCAGGCTTGTCCGGAATTTGAGGTTTTTCAGCAATTCAAATTCCAGGTAAACATTCCCTACAAGCTTTTGGCTGTTGTTCCTGTTCTGGTTTCCGTAAACCATAGAAGCATACGGATTCGATTGTCCGGCCAACCAGCCTTCGCTGTCATCGGAGGTATTGTAATAATTACCGTTTTCGTCGTAGAAAGGTACCAACGGGTTTGTATTGAATGCCCCTCTCAATGAATTATTGTATTGGTTACCAACACCCACTCCATTGTTTTTGATATAAGCGAAACTGAGGTTTTCCCCGAATGTCACCCTACCGTCGTAGAGTTTGTGTTCGGAATTGATCCTGAAGTTGTAACGTTCGTAATTGGAGAGGTCTCTTCCGCCGACAATACCTTCTTCGGAAGTATAGGAAAGTGATGATGAAAAGACGGAGTTCTCCGAGCCGCCGGAAACACCCAGGGTGTAATTCTGGGTTACGGCATTGTCTTTGAACATAGCGCCCATCCAATCGGTACCGCTTCCCATGGCATTGATATCACTATTGCTGAAATAAGGTAGTTTTCCTGAATTTACAGCGGCCTCATTGAGTATACTCGCATATTCCCTGGCATTGAGCATATCTATTTTATTAGCTACCTTCTGTACACCGTAATACTGGTCGAAAGTCATTTGCAGGTCTCCTTTTTTACCGCCTTTTGTAGTGACCAATACCACCCCGTTGGAAGCTTGTGAACCGTAAATAGCTGCCGAAGCTGCATCTTTTAAAATAGAGATCGATTCGATATCGGAATTGTTCAGGTACGAGATGTCTCCGGTCAATACACCATCCACTACATAAAGCGGCGCATTGCCTCCCGTGGATCCCAATCCGCGGATGACCACATTCAAACCCGATCCCGGCTGCCCGGAAGTAGAAGTAATCTGGACCCCCGGAGTTTGCCCTTGCAGGGCTTGCAGTGCATTGGTGGTACTCTGCTTTTGCAGTTGTTCACCACCTACCTGTATATTTGCACCGGTCACAAGGGCCTTTTTCTGTGTACCATAACCAATAACCACTACTTCGTCCAGAACGTCAACGTCTTCGCTCAACGCAACATCTATCACTGTCCTGTTATTTATGCTGATGGTTTGGGCAGTAAAACCGATATAGCTTACCCGCAGCGAAGCTTCGGGAGGCGCTGAAAGTTCAAAATTACCGTCAAAATCGGTAGTTACACCGGTATTGGTTCCGATAATGAATACACTCGCACCCGGTAGAGGCATGTTATCCGTACTGGAAGTAACCGTCCCCCTTACCGTAATTTCCTGTGCAAAACCGAACCATGTGCAAGCAAGGATAAAAAACAGAGATGTGACACTGTTTTTCCCTAACTTCAGTTTGAGATTAGTTTTTGTCATAAGTCTTTAGCTTGATTGATTGTTGATTTAATAATTGGTTTCTGTTTAAATTATTTAAAAACCATTTTAAGCACTCATTAGATGAGTAATTGTCAATCGCAAAGTATGTGAGTTAAGGAAATAGGAGGTGCATCAAATCATCATAATGATAGATCATTTGTTTACGGCCGGGGGTAAATAAAAGAATTCCGGATTGTGGATTGCAGTTACGGGAAAAGACTGTAACTATTTATTTAAGTGCAAATTACAGATTGGAAATATCGTAAATCAGGGCTGCCGGCTATCTGTCAGTACAACTACACAGCACCGGGGACCTTCTCTCCCGAGACGGAAGTATAACAAATTGCCCGTTGGTGGAATAAGTTCTGTTATCCCGCATGGAAAAGAGAGTATATCTCTATACTTCCTGATGGACTTCCTGTTGTTTGCTTATAAACTCCGAAGGCAGCATGTGGTATTCCTGCTTAAAATATTTGGAAAAGTATTTGGGATGATTAAAGCCTACGGTGAAAGCGACCTCGGCAATGGTCATCTGGCTTTTTTTCAATAATTCCGCTCCTCTCTCCAGACGTATTTTTCTGATAAATTCCAAAGGGGATTTTTCCAGTAAGGTTACCGTCTTGTTATAAAGATAGGTACGGCTCACAGCTAATTTTCCGGCTAGCTCCTCGACGGAAAACTCAGGATTACTCATATTGGCCTCGATGATTCTGACCGCATCCCGGATAAATTTATCGTCCATGGATACAAGCTCCACCTCGCTCGTCCGAATGGTTATTTTCTTTTCATATTCTTTCTGAAAGGATTTCCTCTGTTTTATGAGATTATTGACTCTGGAAAGCAACAGCTCAAAACTAAACGGTTTGGTCACATAATCGCTCGCACCTATTTTCAGTCCGTTTAACTGATGCCTTTCCGAATCCTGGGCGGTCAGTAATACAAAAGGAATGTGTTTGGTCCTGGAATCCTTTCTCACTTTCTGGCAAAGTTCCACACCGTTCATTACGGGCATCATTACATCACTGACTATAAGATCGGGTAATACCGAAAGGGCCTTCTGCCATCCTTCTTTACCGTTTTTCGCTACTTCCACCTGGAAATACGGGGAGAGGCCGTCCTTCAGGTAGAATAAAAAGTCCTCATTGTCCTCGATGATCAGAATCCTGGATTTCGGGGAACTGTCCACAGCGGGAAAGGGATCCGGGTATGCAATATCTTCGTGGTTACGGTACGGAACCACAGTTTCCGGGTCTTTGCAATCCACACCGGTAAGTTTACAGTTGGAATCGGCCTCCAGTTCCTGCAATGGCAGCTCTAAAATAAAGGCACTTCCTTTTCCTACTTCACTCTCCACACGGATCGTTCCACCGTGTATTTCAATAAACTCCTTGACTATGGACAGCCCTATCCCATTCCCCTGGTTTACCAGCGTTCCGGGGGTTTCGGACCTGTAAAAACGTTCGAATATCATTTCCCTGTCTTCCGGTAAGATCCCTACACCATTATCCTTAACGGCGAGCACCATATTTTTGAATGGTTTCTGTAGTTCCGGATCATCCACTATTTCCACTTCCACGACTACCTGTCCTTTTTCGGGGGTAAACTTAAAGGCATTCGACAACAGGTTAAATAATATTTTTTCCATTTTGTCCATATCAAAAGACGCATGAAATTCTTTTCTCCCGGCATGGAAGCTGAGCTCTATTTGTTTGTTTTCGGAGATTACCTGGAAAGAATTGACGGATTGTTCTATGAATTTGATCAGGTTCCCCTGCGAAAGGCATAGATCCAGTGAATTATGCTCAATTTTCCTGAAATCCAATAACTGATTCACCATATTCAGCAAACGTTTCGCATTTCGGTGTATAAGTTCAAAGTGTTTATACTCGTCGCTGTTTTCCTGCGAATTTTTAAGAAGTTTTTCTACCGGCGACAATATCAGCGCTAGGGGTGTTTTAAACTCATGGCTGATATTTGTCAGGAACCGGATTTTCATCAGATCCAAATTATGTAAATAATTGGCCTCCCGTCTTTCCTGGTCCAATTGAAAACGCAGTTTTTGTTTTTTCAGGGTCCTGTACCTGGAGGCATACAACAAACAGGCTATACATACAAAGTACAGGAAATAGGCAACGGGAGTTTTATAAAAAGGGGCCAGGACCGTGATTTCTATCGTGGCAAACCCGTCTTCCGGAGTCCACTTCAGATCATTGTTGGAAGCAAGCACCTTAAACCGGTACGTTCCGGGATCGAGGTTGGTATAAGTTACCCGTCTCATCTCCGAATTTCCTTCCTGCCATTCCTGGTCAAACCCTTCCAGTTTATATTTGTATTTATTTTTGGACGGATGAATAAAATTCAGCGCCGAAAATTCAATTGAAAAAAGATTTTCGTCGTGTTTAAGTGTAATGTTTTCGGTAACCAATACGGGCTTTTTCAGTAGCACCCGGCCATTGAGATACTGGTTCTGCCCCACAGGCTTGTTGAAAAGATAAAACGAGGTGAACACCACTTTCGGCACCTCGGTGTTCTGGCCAATATTTGAGGGATTAAAGATATTAAACCCGTTAGCGCCGCCAATGATGATATCTCCGCTACCGGTTTTATAATAGGAATTAACATTGAATACATTTCCCTGGAGCCCGTCGCTTTGATCGTAATTCCGTACAAAAAACCTGCCTTCTTCCCAGCATTTTCTAACCATCTGGGAAAGTCCGAAAGAACTTGTGAGCCAGAGGTCTCCTTCATTATCTTCCATGATTCCCAGGATATCATTTCCAGGCAATCCGTCCTTACGGGAAAACGACAAAAAACCGTCCTCCTTTTCCCGGAACAAGTTCAATCCGTTATTCGTCCCTACCCAGATGTTATCCCGGCTGTCTATATGAATGGACAGGACAGCATTGCTGTTTAGGGAATTGGGTTGTTGAGGGTTATGCTCATAATAGCGGGGTACGCCGCTTTCCGGGTTGAACACTACTATACCGTTCCCGGTCCCCACCCACAGATTACCATACTTGTCTTCGGTAATTGCCGAAATAAAATTACTGTGTAAAGGGTACAGGCCATTCTGATCTACGGAATGATGAAATATTCCCTGCTCCCTGTCAAACAGGTCCAACCCGCCGGTCAGTGTCCCCACCCAGAAATTTCCCCTGGAATCTTCGTACATCTTCCAGATATTATTATCATTTATCGATCCGGGGTCATCCGGATCGTGTTTGTAGTGCTGAAAGGTCTTGCCATCAAAACGGTTCAGCCCTCCCATATAAGTGCCTACCCATAAGGTGTTGGTCGCATCCAACAAAAGAGAGACGACTACATCACTGCTAAGGCTGTTGGGATTATTCGGGTCGTTTTTATATTGCGTATATTCTCCCGTGGCCCTGTTCATATATATCAATCCTCCTCCGTTTGTCCCTATCCAAAGGTTCCCCTGCCGATCTTCAGTGAATGTGTTCACATCGTCAAAAGGAATACTTTTCGGATCTGATGCCAGCTTCCTGTAGTGCGGAAAACGGATCAGGTTAGGGTGATAGAAATCCAATCCGCTTTTAAATGTTCCTGCCCAGATGATGCCTTCACGGTCTTTGTACAAAGAGGTAATACTATTATGAGAAAGACCGTTTCTGATCTCTTTATTCTGGGTGATGTAAGTCACCGAAAAACCGGATTTATCTATAATATTTATCCCTCCGTGGTCCGTACCCACCCATATCCTGCCTTTTTCCTCTTCCACTATACCATTGATCCGGTCGGAATTAAGCCTGGTTCCCGGGTGCTGTTTATGAAACACGGACAAGGTATTTTTATCCGCATCGTAAAACAACAGGCCATTGTCCCCGGTATAATAGATCCAGATATCATCATCTCCGTCAACGAACAGTCGGAATGCCGGCTCGGCGCCTTCCGGCAGGTTGGTTATAGCCCGTACGGATTTTACCGTATTGGTCTTATGGTCTATTTTCTTTATGGTACCTGACCCGTCTATAAACCACATATTACCTTTAGAGTCCGGTGATAAATTAGAAATATCGTGACTAACGGTACTTCCCTTCGCAGACGGAACGATTACGGGTATAATTTTTTGGGTCCCGCCTTCCAGTTTTGTCAGCCCTCCCCGGTTATGAACAAACCAGTAATTACCATTTTTATCATTATAAATACCGCGGATTTCAGGAAATCCCGGTATACCGAGTTGTTTGAGTATTTCACTTTGGTCATTGGTGAATTTTTCCGTTTCGGGATTTAAAATATTAATTCCCCAGGCAGTTTGCACCCATATATTACCTAAAGGATCCCCGAAAATATGCTTGATATCATTGCTCTTGAACACTGTGGAATCCATCTGGTCAAAACGAAAAACCTTCATCTGGTAACCATCATAACGGTTGAGCCCCGAGGCCGTACCAATCCAGATAAAACCATTCTCGTCTTTATAAAAGCAATTAACAGATCCCGGCGTTAATCCTTTGTCCATATCAATATGGGAAAAACGCGGTTGGACAGGGAGCCTGCTTCCTGAAGAATTAAAGATGCAGGTAAACGCTATTATGAAAGCAAACAGGTATTTCAAAATATAATCGGATTAGACTGTCAATCAGTTGACATTATATAACTTCATTTCTGGTTATACCGGTTTTTCACTGTTTATAAAAGCGGGAAAAATGGGTATAACTATTCTTTGCCTGACTGTAATCCATATAAAAAACAATAGATCTTATTCTTATTATGTTACAAACCAAAGGCTGTTTATTGCGATCGCCTCCGGTCGTTTTCGTTTCCTTATTACTTAATTGTCCGGAAACCCCGGAGCGGCCTTTACCTCTTCTATCTGCAGGGTATGTCTTGCACTATGCGCGGCCACAAACAACAAAGATTGGTAGCCGTCCACTTTCCCAAAGGGAAATTCAATGACATGATCGCGAAGGTCTTCCACAGAAACATTTCCTATATATTCCAGAACAGCTTTACGGCCGGTTGTCAGGTCGCGGAGAGCTGTTTCCGGATCAGTATATTTACCTTTTCCCTGGAGCTCTGCCGGGGCTTCTGCCTTCTGGCTCCGGTCTGTAATTGCTGCAATAAGTCCTTCATCGGTAAATTTCACTTCGCCCTTTTCCTCCGGGTTGGCAGGGCCTTCCAAATTTTTCAGGGCCATATTGAACAGCATACTTTCTGTAGTGACAATATGCTCTAAACACTGGCTTACGGACCATTTGTCCTTTGCAGGCTTAAACTGTAACTGTGCCTCACTCAAACCGGCCACGCTTTCCGCGAGATTATCCGCGGTTTGCTTAAAATAATCGAATAAAAATTCCCTGCTGCCGGCGGCTATTGTTTTCCGGGATTCCAGAATTTCTTTTAAATTGTTCAAACCGGTCTGCAGGTCGTCACCGATTATTTTCTCAAAATCCATGAATACCATCATCAGGTTCATCGGGTAATTCATGTGCCCTTCAAATCCCCATGTTACCTTGGTCTCATTTTCTGAAATGGCTTCGGTGGTCATGTATGCCGGTGAAACGGATTCGAACGGTTTAAAAAAACGGAGTTCGAAATCTATTCTTTCCCCCTCTGTTATTTTTTTAATCTCCTGTTCGCCCGATCCTACATCTTCTTTACTGCTGTTCCAGGCAGAAACAAATCCTTCCGTGCCATCTGTCCCGCGATACGTTTTTTCCATATCGGGGTCTATCATTGCCCATTTACTGTAATTATTCTGATTTTTAAGATATTTCACATAATCAAAAACTTCCTTTTTCGGTTTATGGATCGTAATATCCCGCTCTACCGTATACTCTTTTTTTACAAACAATGCCGCAATCAGTGGAATGGCAATTATAATCCCTAGGACTATAAGTATCCGCTTAAGTATTTTCATATTTCTCTTCTTTTGGTGGATTATCAAATTTAATGATTTTTTAATTTGATATTTTAACTTTTTCTTAGTATTTTTTTAAGAATTGAAAACTGTACTAATTATCATACTGTGAGAAGTTGCACTGTGTTTCTAAAAAACGAGTTCCGGGAACAGGAGCCTGATCTGTAATATACAGCTTCCCGGGCCCTCCTGTTTCCCGAACCGGACGCTTATTTAAAGGAAGGACTTAACAGCGAATTAACCATAAAATGAAATAAGATGAAGCAGGGTGTTGTTTTTTTATACGTCAGGCACCACCGGTTTTCATCAAAAATAAAAGGGGAGGAAATGCCTAAAAACAAAAAAAGCCCTCCGCTACAGCGGAAAAGCCTTTCATTGGTCTAACTACTAAACCTGGGTAAATCAGGGATTCACCCTAAACAACACAACTAAATTTTAAAAGTAAAAAGCTCCTGAATTTTGAAACTTTCTCCTTTTTCGGCGGTCCGGGCAGGATTGAATCCCACCAAAACACGTTTATAATCAATTCATTAAGCAACTTCCTCTCTACAATCATCGGAACATTCTTCATTTCCCGGACAGTCACTACAAATGCTGGGCAAAAATACGGGTATTTTTTGAATTGATAAAAATAAAAGTTGTTTTTTTAGCCTCCGATACCGTATAAAATATTTATTGCCCGGATGAGACCAAAGGCCCGCCATGGGAAATCCGGCACTCGCGAGATTTACCGGATGTCGTTATTTACCGGTACACGCATTGAGTTCCTTCAGCATCTTTTCCGTTATTTCCCTGAATTTTCCCTTATAAAAGTCCCGGGTTTCCCGAAGGCTTTCATTTTCCAACACTTCTTCGCTTCTTTTATATGCTCCGGTAGCAGTGAATTCTTTTTCGCAGGAAAAAGTACGGATGAGTTCTACTGCGGCACTTTCCATTTTGTACAATTCTATTTCCGCTTTTACCATAAGCTCTTTCTGTGCATCGAGTTCCAATTCCCTTTCTTCCTTCAGGCGCTGTTCCAGCAGACGTTGTTCCTGTAGCTTTTTTTCCAGTTCTTTCTGCCTGGCGATAAGGGCTTCCTGTTCCTTTTTCAGGGCCATTTGCTTTTCCGCTAGTGTTTCTGTCTTTTCCCCCTTCACCTTTTTATCATCATAATCATTTTCCTTTTCGGCATCCGGCATCTCCGAAGGGACCGGGTCCGTATCGGCCGTACATAAATCCAGGGCGGTGATCAGCTCATCGAGAAAGGCACGGGCTTTTTTAACATAAAACCTTCCCATATCCCAATCTTCCGGGTCCATGGCCTTTTCCAGGTTGTCCTTAACATCATAAATGATGGGGCCCGCTTTGGTACACCCACAGCTTCCCAGTTGTTCCTCCGCTTTTTCTATCGCTTCCATAGACCGTTTTGCATAATACCGCTGATGGTCAAAATTATTGGCCTTAAGGGATTTTCCGCTATGCGAAAAGGCATAGGTTACCGCAGAATACAGGGAAGTACAATCTGCAAAAGTAAAAGCAGAAAACATCATAAAAACAGAACACAGTATATATTTCATGAAAATTATAAGTTTTAGGATTGAAAAAAATAATATCAGTGGTATACGGGTCGGGGCGATCAGAGGATAATTTCACGGAACATTACCATCCTCCCGTATTGAGGGTACATTTGCATTCCCCTATTCCCTGGAAGATATCCAGCCCCAGGGTAATCATATGCGTCCCGCTGTTGTACCCGAAAATAGAGTTGAGCGATACCTGGTAGGAATAAGCCGCGTAAAAATTACTGATTTTAATACCGCCCATAGGCCCTATATTCAGCGGGTCCAGTACCTGGTCATTGAGAAAACGGTAAGATATCCCTGCCCAGTAATAATCTTCGAAATCGTACTTCCTGAATTTAATATTAAAATCGGTACTGGAACGCCCGTCGCTTTCGAATATCTGGAAATACACCGAGGGTTCTATTTCGAATTCGCTCCTTTTGTGTTTCCGAAACCTGTACCCGGCGTAGATATAGTAATTCCGCAGGATATTGGGCTCGGTCACCGCAAAATCGTCTGTCCGCTTGTTCAGCAGGTTAGCCGCATTAAGGCTTATGTACAACCTCCGGTAACGATATAATACGCCTACGTCGAAATTATGGTTGTTTACAAGCCGGTTATCCGTGATCCCCGGGTCTCCCGCAGGAAACTCGGAAACATCTATTTTGAACTGGTTGAAGTTATAGGAAAGCCCGAAAGAGAGGAAATTATTCTCATACGGATCGATGGTAAGGTGATGTGCGTAAGATAGCCTGCCGCCATACTGCCTGGTATAACCGTTCTTATCGTTAAAAAAGGTGATCCCCACCCCGGACCGCATCCCCAGCCGTACATCACCGGCGATTGATTGTGTATTGGGCGAATCTTTTATCCCTACCCATTGAGTGACACCATTGGCGCGTATTCTTATATATTCTCCGATACCCGCATAGGTCGGGGAAATAACAAATTCACTGTCTGCGAGGTATTGTGTATATACGGGCAGGGTAAGTTCCTGGGCATAGGTTTTTACAACAAAAAGAACAGCCAGTATACATAGTTTTTTTCTCATTTGTTTATATTTTTTGGCCCGAAGCCACTTTTCCGCTTCTTTTGAACACCGGTACGGGTACCGGAGAAATCCGGGTTAGTTATTGGCACGGGCTGTCAGGCCTTGATCCGGACTCTGAATTTTTATGGTTTCCTTTTAAGCCCGCCCGCTCCCGGAAACAACTCGCCCACACTGCGCAAAAAGGCATGTTATCTCCGGTAAGCAGGCAGCTTTTCAATATCCGTTTACCTGTAAAGGGTAAAGTGTCCTATGAACTCACGGGTATCATTTTCGCCGTTGAGCTTCAGTGTATACCAATAATCCCCGGTAGGCAACAATCTTCCTTTATAGATCCCGTCCCAGCCGGCTCCCTGGGGTAATTTGGCCAGTTCCCTTCCGTAACGGTCATAAATAATCACTATCATATCCGGATATGCTTCGGAGTTGCGTATCTTCCAGGCGTCTTCATATCCGTCCCCGTTAGGGGTAAATACATTGGGGATCTCTATGTCTATGAATTCCATGCTTATGGAAGTCATGGCCACACAGCCATTGGCATCGACTACACGCACCGTATAAACAGCAGTGTGGCTTATGTAATAGGTATTTTTGCCGTTAAGGCTTATATCGTCAACATAGTATTCGTATCCCCCGGCACCTCCGGATGCTATGGCCGTAATCTGGTTCAGGTTGTTTACTTCCAATCGTAATTCCAGCGGTTCTACATCATCCACGGTAAAGGAGACATTTCGGGAACAACCATTGGCATGTATTACTTCTACCGTATGTAATCCCGGTGCAAGATTATGGAAAGTATTCCCGAGCTGCCCTGCCGCACCATCCAGTCTGTACATAACATTATCCTTCACATTTTCGTTGACCCCGATAGTCACTTCATTGGTCGAATACGCCCCGGAACAGCTATAGCTGACAACAGCCCGGGGATCTATGGTCACCGGTCCGGCAAATATCACGGGAGCTACAAACACACATCCCCCGGAATCTTTCACATAAATCTCATGGGTCCTGCCTCCGGAAAGCCCGGTAAACATAAAGCGGTTGTTTACATAATTACCGGGGCCGTTCAGGCTGGTAGCATATGGAGGGGTTCCGCCCGAGACCTGTATCTCTACATAGGCATCCGAATCTCCCTGGCAAATTTCTTCCTGCCGGTCGACAACCTGTACGTTTATCGGCTGTGCCGGTCCGGCTATGGTTGCATTAGCTGTTACCGTGCACCCCGCTTCGTCACGGGCAATAATGGTATAGGTCCCTGCTCCCAGATCACGGAATATGTTGGAAGACTGGTATACATCTATGCCCTCAACGGCATATTCTATATTGCCATGTCCCCCGGTTGCCTGTATGGTTATCATACCGGTTTCCGTCCCGTAACAATCCACATCTGTCGTAGCGGTAACCTCTACCCTGTCCAAAGGTGTCACCGGATCGACGGTAAAAGACACACTTTTCATACATCCGTTGGTATGCCGTACATCGACCGTATGGAGGCCGGGTGCGAGGTTCACAAAAATGTTATTGGTCCGCGGGGCTCCTCCATCAAGGGAATAGGTTACCCTGGTCACTTCATCCGGGTCGGCTATGTTAACAACAACTTCATTGGTAAATGAACTGTTTCTGCAATAGCCGTATGCTATAGTTACCGTAGGAACGATATCCACACCTTCCGGTATGGAAATCACTTCATAGGTTTCACACCCATTGGCATCCTTTATGAAGACCACATAGGTCTCCCCGCCGGTAAGGCCTGCAAACTGTACTCTGCCACTCTGATAATCACTGGTGTTATTCAGGCTTGTCTCATATGGCGCTGTTCCCCCGGTAATCTGTACATCTATAGACGCATCCCCGTCGTCCTTACATATTTCCGCCGTATATGAGAGGGTAGCATCCAGTTCATCCGGTTGGGTAACCGAGAGTTCGAACTGCCTGAAACAACCGTTGGCATCCTGTGCTATTACGGTATAGTCTCCTGCAGCCAGCCCGTCGAACTCGCCTGTTTCATCGAACTGTCTGAGGTTTGGTGAAATAGCATATTTGACTGTTCCGGTACCTCCTGTAGCGGTCAGGGAAATCCTTCCGTCGGAACCACCGTAGCAGGAAACATGGATAATGTCCGGATCGACGACCAGTTCATCCGGTTCCGTTACCGAAATCATTCCGGAAACCTTCTCACAATCATTACTCTCCACTTTTACATGATAGTCCCCGGCTATAAGGCCGTTAAACACTCCCGAAGTATTTTGCTGCCCTGCGATCTCATCCTGGTTTTCATCCAGAAGTATATACACATAATTTCCTAGCCCTCCCGTAGCCGATGCTCTTATTACGCCGGTATTGTCTCCGTAACAGTTTACACTTGTCGAGGAAAGATCGAGGTTTATTGCTATGTCCTGTATTTCTGCAATAGTTACTTCATTACTTCGCACCGGTTCACAATTGTCAGCATCCCTGGCATAAACCGTATATGTCCCCGGCTCCTTGGTAAAGGTATCCACAGAAGTATAAGGGCCATTTATGTTTTCACTGAACATATAAGGTCCTCCCGTACCGCCGGTCGCGGAAGCGCGTATCTCCGCATCATTTTCGCAGGTTATACCGCTAACGATCTCCAGTGTGGCCACAATGGGGGCCGGTTCGGTGATGGTGATGGTATTGGTAGTATAAATACATCCCCACTCGTCTTCTACGGTAATGGAATAAATGCCTGCTCCCAAATTTGTAAAAGCGGGGTTTGCGGACAGGTCCGAGGTACTGACTATGGTCGTACCATCATCGGCATAGCGGTTAAGCCTGTATCCGTAATTACCGGAACCGCCGGCAACGTTCTGTACGCCCACTTGTACATTATCGTCTCCTATACACTGCAATTCCGTTCCCGGAACAGCTGCTATATCGGCTGTTACCGGGGTCGGGGTGGACAGGTTAACATCATCTAACCGTACTATACATCCTCCGGCATCTTTTACCCATACCTGGTAGGCATTGGCCGTTAAGCCCGTATAATTTCTCGTTGTGGTAAAGTCGCTTTCGGACGGTGCGGGAGAGGACGTAGGGGCCACGTAATAAGTGAAACCACCCCATCCGCCGGATGCAAGAATGTATATACTTCCTTCGGTCCGCTCACAGGTAATGGGAGTGACCGTAACTTCGGTTTCCTCTTCTATATCTCCTCCTATCGGTTCGGATATACCAAAGCCTATGGTGTTACTACATTCGGGAGAATCCATTTCTCTTACTACCACGTTATAGCTTCCGCCTTCGAGGTTTATGGGCGGCGTGGGGCCGTTGGACGCATTGTGTGCCCCGCTTTTAATCACGGTCGTATCATCGTTGGCATGGAATATTGCCCATTCGAATACCCCGGTATAGGAAGTTTCGGTTATTTCTATGGTTATCCTTCCTGTTTCGCTTCCCGGGCATGTGACATCATTCAAAACATCTACCACGACCTTAAACCTTTCCGGTTCGGCCACCGTATGGGTCACGGGTACTATACATCCGGTATCTCTGTGTCTTACGAGAAAAATGTAAGACCCGGGGGCGAGACCGGTAATCTGGGTACCATAGGGCTGCCATGTATTATTATCCGGATCACCGTCTTCGTCATCGAGGCTCCATTCGATCTTATTGGTATTCCCGGACGTCAGGGTTGCCCGCACCGATACGGATTCCCCGTTGGTACAGGTGGCCTCATCGTTTACTATAAGATGTGCTTCTATAATTTCGTCAAAGGCATCTATGGTTAGATTGGCTGTTCCCATACATCCTTCACTATCATATACATTAATTATGAAGTCTCCGCCTGCAGGATCTGCCCATATCAATTGTGGTGACGACCCTGATTGCACTATTGTTGAAGTGGCACTGTCTGTGAATTCATAGGTTACATATGTCCCGGAGCCCCCGGTGATGGTGGCAGGGTCTATGCTAACAGATGCTTCGTCTGTATTATTCCCCTGGCTGCAACCGAATTGTGTAAGTGTAATACCTGATGGCGGAATTACAATCGGGTCGGGTTCCCGGATCAGTATACCGGTACTATCCGTCTCACAAGAATTTGCTCCTGTAGCGGTAACGGTATAGCTTCCTTCGGGTACATTCTCAAATCCGTTGCCACCGGGCATTACGGTGATGCCGGGGAGCATAGGAGTGAGCGTATAAGAAAGTGGTTCTGCCCCGTTGTTTATTGCGGTGATCCGGATGGTACCGTCATCTGCCCCGTTACAACTGATATCGGTAGCCCTTACGACAAACCCGGGTTGTATAGGTTCTTCGACAGTGATGGCCTTTTCTATTTCACATTTTGTGTAATCCGTAGTGGTATTGTCCGGCCCTTTGTCGTATACTGTTACGGTGTATTCGCCCGAAGCGGGTACGGTAAGGGTAAACGGATTGTCAGGCATGTCTCCCTCGGGTACGGTAACACCTCCGGCAATGGCATAGGAATAATTACCGGAACCTCCGGAAGCTGTAATTGTTATTTGTGCATCTGGACTTGCGGAACAGTCGAGTAGTTTGGATACCTCGGCCGTGGCTTCGAACAAGGAGTATACCTCCACGGTTTCCGGTCCGGCTATACAGCCGTTTTCATCTATGACCATCACTTCATAAATACCGGCCGTCACATTGGGGAAGATACCACCGTTATTCTCAAAACCGATCCCGTTATCTATGGAATAACTATATGTTCCGGAGCCCCCGGTTGCTCCTATTTCTATGGAGAAAGGAGCGGAACAACCTTTTATATCCACCGAACTGATCTGCGGAGGCTGCGATGCATTCAGTACTTCCGTCCCTACATCCCGGGCACAACCGTATTGATCTTCTATGCTTATGGTTACATCAACGGGAAGGGAAGGGTCTATTACTTTATCATAAGTGATATTCACTACATTGTCCGTACTTACGATATCTTCATTTAAATTGGGACTGGTCAGGGTATAGGTGTAACCTCCCCATCCTCCTGTAGCTCCGACAATCCGTACGAATCCCGGGGTATTACAGGTTATATCCTGTTTTTCTATACGATTTACCCTTATCTGGTTGGCTTCACCTATCCTTATATTCCTACTGGCACTGCTACAGGCATCAACGCCACTATTATCTACTTCGATCACTTCCAGGTAGTATTCACCGGGAGGCAAATTGTCTATCTCCACGGTAACGGGAACGCTGGTATAATCTATAACCCCGTTACTATCGCGTACGACCGTGTTATCACCGGAACGTTTCAATTCCCAGCGCATCTGGTCCTCATGCTCCCCGGCATCTTCATAATTTATATCAAAAGTGATCTGCCCGTTATCTTCCTGGTAACATGCGGGGGTACTTTCATAGGATATTTCCGTATTGATTATATCAAATTCATCATAAATATCCACATCATTTGCACGCACACAACCCGTAGCGTCTTTTACCAGAAAGGTATAGGTTCGTCCCGGCAAAAGTCCGGTGAATGTATATTCGGCCGAGGGTTGAGGAACACCTCCGTCATTTACCCATTCCGGACTGCCCGGCGGCGGCGCTTCGCCGCTACCTTCTACAACGGCAAATGTATATGGAGGGACACCGCCTTCACCTTCTACGGTAACCTGGAAATCACATCCCACCGCTGCGGCTTTTGCATCAATGACAAGGCTTACCGGCGGATACGGAACAATAAACGGGTCTTCAAAATCCACGCGGCATATTTCTTCGGAAGTCGCTTCATCATACGTTCGCATGGAAATAAGCAATTCCGACCCGGATACGTACCCGGTAAATTCGGGATCACTGCTCCAGTTCACCCCGTTGTCCACACTGAACTGTACGGTAAGCCCGTCATAGTTACCGGGATAATTGGTAAAGCGCACACCGTATTCATCCGGATCGGTATTGTCGCAATCTTCGGGTAAAACAGCTTCCAGGTCTGCGGTAAGCTCTTCGGGTTCGTCTACAGCCACACTTTCTTCCTTCTCACATCCGAACCTGTCCCTTACTTTTACGGTATAAGCGCCTCCTTCCAGGTTGGTAAACAATCGCGATGTGCCGGCCATATCGGTTACAGAGGACACAACGGTGTTGGTATCGTCGAGAAGGTCAATCTGGTAAAGCCCCTGTACGGAGGTTATCTGTACATTTACAGTACCTGTTTCTCCATAACATTGGGCAGCTTCCGCCGAAACATCTATCAGCAATTCGGGTACCAGGGCTATGGTTACGGTCTCCATGTATTCGCAATAACCTTCTCCACCGTTATTGTCCCGTACATATATGTCATAATCTCCCTGGTTTCCCGTGCTCACTTCAAATATATCCGTAGCGGAAAAATCTCCGTCTGTTACAGTACTTCCTGCAGGTACATAGGCATATACATAATTTCCGGTGCCGCCTTCGGGACTGACCTCTATGGTACCGGGATCACAATTTATATCTGTCGCCGTAACCGTGGCGATGAGTTCATTATGGATGACTACCGTAACGGGATCGGCAATACATCCGGCGCTGTCTTTCACCCTTACGGAATAGGTGCCGGCAGATAATTCCATAAAATAGTAGCCTTCTGCGGTAGGCGGATTGGGAGATCTCCATTCTCCCCCGTTGATCTGGAACTGGTACATTCCGTTGCCACTCTGTACTTCCACGGCGATCTGTCCGTTACTATCCCCGTTATAACAGGCTACCGGTTCAGCGGTAAAAGTTAAAGGCACAGGGGCATCAATAATTATATCTTCAAGGGAACCGGTACAATGGTTCTTATCCCTTACCCGGATGGTATAGGTGCCTGCGGCAACATCCTGAAACTGTCCGGTGGTCCCCGCTTCTGTCCAGGTTGCACCCCCGTCAATAGAAAAACGGTAAGGGGGTACTCCGCCACTGCCTTCCACAGTGATCCCGGCCCCCACCGTACATGTGGCTTCCACAACATCGGTTATATCTACCACTACAGCATCGGGTACATCTACATCTTCGGTAAATGTCATTTCACATTCGCCGTCGGCATAACGTACCATTAAAGTAACCTGCCGGGCATCTGTATCCACAGGTACATTTACTACGGCAGGAGATGTAGTACGGGTATTCCACGTGGCACCTCCGTCCACGCTGTATTCATACCCGGTTGCCGTATTAAAGTTCCTGACGTTGAAGGAAATATTGGTCGTCGTCTCATCATGACAATAAAGGTCTGCCACATTGGTGATATTAACATCAAATTCCCTACCGCTCTCAATCTGTACCGGTAGTTCTACCGTCCCCGGGCACTGTCTGGGCACCTGGTAGGCAATAATATCATCGAGAGCGAGATCATTTCCCTGTATCACGGTTGAATTGGTGAGTATTACAATATCAAGCTCGGTCCGGTTGCCGGGGTTTAAAGGAATTTCATAATGGTGCCAGGTTTCATCCTTGGGGATGTCGGCAGTGGTGTATTCCGCTACAACCTGATCGGTATTATCCCGGAGTTGTATTACAAGGTTCGGATCTCCCAAACCGGCAGAACCGCTTCTATTGAGATTAATCCCCCAAACCGACACTATAACATCCCTGTCAGGTATCACATCGTGAACCGGCTTTCTGTACATAATACCTCCTTCACCCACAACATCTCCTACATTGATAACCAGCATGCGGCCATTTGGCAGACCGGTGTGGTCCGCAGGTTGTATCCATGTACCGAATGGGTGTTCGATACGACCGGTTACGGCATATTCCCCGTCGTTGATCTGCGGATTACCGTTCGGATCACAAGCAGTAGCCTGTCCGGTCTGCGGCTCAAAGCAGTATGCACTACTTATATAAGGGGTAGGTACTGTAGGCCCGGTACCAAAAGTTTCTACCATAAGCTCCCCGGCCTGTGGCGGATTTTTGGTCACATAATTCACCCTTATGGTATGGTTCCCGGGGGTAATTCCCGTAAATACGGCGGATGTACTGTCAGGAGTGTTCAATACGCCATCTATTTCATACCAGTAATCGTAATCTGCATTTTCCCCGTCCAGGTTTATGGTCACCTCGGCATTGCCTTCACAATCATAATCCCCCACATCCACGGTAGCGGTAGGCGGATCCAATGGCTCGGGTACCTGCACTACCATAGCGTATACACAACCTCCGGCATCTTTTATGCTCACATTGTGAGTACCGGAAGTGAGATATCCCGTATTGTTTCCATTATATGTAACCCCTCCGTCAAAACTATATTGATACGGCGGAGTTCCTCCTTCGGCATTGACAATACGCGTTTGCCCGCCGGCAGTGGGGTCGCATTCCACGGTTTCACTCACACCGGAAGTTGCGGTCAGCGGACTATCGGGTTGAGTAATGGTAATATCTTCCGGGGCCCCGGTACAAACATTATTGCCACGGGTCTGGATCACGGTGAGCCTGTAATTTCCCGGAGGCAGGTTTTCAAAATTGTCACCAACCTGATAAGCCGACGTAATATCGTTACCGGCCTCGTCTTCCAGTAAATAGGAAAAAATCACATTGCCTCCGGGAGCATAATCTATGGCAATACTGCCATCGCTTTCCCCGTAACAGCTAATATTTTCCGTATGAATATCATAATCCACCGGGGCGTACTCTTCTACGGTTACGTTGGCATAATCGGCACAACCTTCTTCATCCATTACAATGAACTGGTAGTCCCCGGCCTCGGTTATTTCAAAAGTGCCGTTCTGCTGAAAATCATCAGTATAATCCGGGTTCAATGCCGTACCGTCTTTCCGGTATATGGCATACCAGTGTACGGCCCCGCCTCCACCGGAGGTCAGTTCCACCGTTCCTGTTCCGTTACAGGATATATATTCGGTAGCATTTGCGCTAAGCTGTAACGGGTCAAGCCTTGCCACCACAACATCTTCTTCGTAGAAACAGCTTCCGTCTTCGGCAGTAACTTCTATATGATAGGTTGCCGCATCCGTAGGTTTAAATGTATACCTGGTATTACTAGTCGGACCTGAATTTGCCAACTCAACACTTTGTGTCTGGTTGGTAATGAGATAATTATATTGTGGCCCCACATCTTCTACCGTGATATCGATCAGGCCCGGCACATCACAGGCGGTAACCGGATCTACCTCTATGTTTACGGTAAGTTCCCTGTTCTGAATTATAATATTATCTTCTACAAACACACAGCCATCTTGTACGTCCCTTTGCCTTATCTCCACTTTGTACACGCCGGTATCCGCAGCTTCTATACTGTTATCTTCCACGTCCCAGTCGTATATGAGGATATTGTCCCGGAACCAACGGTATTCGTAGCCTGCCGGCACCTCGTCTACGGTTATATTACCCGGGTTGCCACAAATTATGTTTGAAGTAACAACCGCTGGGTCCAGGTCGTTCGTGTATACGTTAAAATAGAAACGGGAAAAACATCCGCCCTCGTAAGAGATCACCAGGCGATACTGCCCGCTACCATCTTGCCCGACAGTATATTCCGAATTCGTCCCAACAGTACCCCAGGTACATGCAGAATTCTTATTGGCACATACGGCATCCCTGTCTGCAGGGCCGCAGGCGCCGTTTTCATTTAATTTTTCCCAACGGATAGTTCCGTCGGTGACGGATACGTTAACAGCTCTCCTGTCGTTAACCCCGCAAAGAAAAAACTTGGGAAGGCTGCTACCGTCATCGGTACAGGTCTCTACCACGTCTGCTTCTGCCAGCAATGGATTTACCTGTGTTTCCCCGAAGAGGACCACGTCTACGACCTCATCGAGATCGGGACAGGTTGAACCACCCGGCACTTCTTTATGCACGGTATACCTCCCCGGGATATTTACGGTTATACTCTGTGTATCCCCGACAATATCCCCGGCCTCATTTCTCCAGGTATAAGTTTCGAATCCCCCTCCCGCAGTAATGGTAAGCTCCCCTTCACAAAGAATTTCCTCCCGCTCGAAGGTACAGGTAGCGGTACTGGCAAGGATATTTACCGGTACCGGTTCCCCTATATAACAATTGTTTACACCGCTAAGACTGGGATCTTCATTGATCTCCTCCCCGCTTTCCTTTCCCCGGTATGTGGCATATGCCTGGTTTCGTATAATGTGGGAGCACGCTGCCGCAAAATTGCTGCAATCCGTTGCCACATTAACTTTTATTTCCGCCCAGCCCGTTGCTGCCCCGGCTTCCACCATGTCATCGGGGACATTGAATACTATTTCCCCGGTTTCCGTATCATGGGTCCACGTAATTCTTTCGTTAATAGCAGAAATTTCGACATTGGCCCGGGCATTCAGGGGAAGTTGGTCGCGGATGGTAAAATTCTCCGCATCGTCATTTCCTATATTTTTAAATTCTATACGGTATATCAAAGTTTCGCCCAGGGCCACTTCCTGATCGGCAATATCGTTCCCGGCAGGGTCCTGGATTTTCTTCACCAGGCGGATATCGGGCATGACTACCTCGGCGCTGAAGGCGCTGAAAAAAGGATAGTAAGAATCCCCGCTGGTATCAAACCTCATAGTGGCCTGGGTTTCGTTATTATCCAGCATACCGGTAATATCCACAATAGTGGCATCGTACCCCAGTGTATTCCTGCTGGCCGGTACCCTGTCCATAAATTCCACGTTATTTACGGATATCCTGCTGTTAAAAAAGTTGTCGGGAGGATTGTGACCATCCGAAACATTCTGAAAATTATTATTACTCCCTGCATCGAGTAAAAAGTGATCCCTTGATATGCCCCTGTCACCTTCCAATGCCAAGGTCATTAAATTGGCCCTTACCGGCCCGGTAGGATTGGTCCGAAAACCACTGACCGGCACATCTACACTGGATTGTCCTGCCTGTGTTATCGCCGCAAAACCATCAAAAGAAGTAATAAACCTAGCGGGTAAGGCACGGTCTTTATAAACCAAAAAAATAGTCCAGCCTGCCGAACTTCCCCCGGTAAAATAAGGATCGGTTGATGACCCATAATTTCCTTCCGATGCACGTACATTCGCCACTGTATATTCTCCCTCGGCATTGTCCAAGTCCATTATATATCCAGTGATGTCGGCATAACAGGCATAGGGGGCATTATCGCTATCGCCCAGCCCGTCATATACCACTTCCCCGGTAATATCGATATAGGTATTTTCTCCCGGTAACTTTAATTTCACCTCACGAATATCCTCCCTATCATTATCGGTTTTACTATTATAGGGGTAAGTACCAGACCAATACAAAGCTGCATATACAATTTCATAACATCCCTGACTATCTGCTATTGTGAGACTGGCATTACTGGAACTGAATATACCGGGACGACCGTTATCTACATTAATGTACTCCATGTTATAACGGTCATTATACTCATCATCTCCCCAACCCCACCACCGTGATCCATCATAATTATAAGGATCGTTCGGTCCTTGGTTCGGACCATCATTCCTGTTCAGGATATTGTTGGAGATCATAGTCATGTTTCCCCTTACCCTTTGTTCATAGCGCACGCCAAAGGGTTCATAAACCTGGGCTTGCATGGCAATGATCGGGGCAAACAGCACATACACAACGAGGACTAATGACCTGAAAGCTGTACTATTCTTCATCATATTTTTGAATTATTTGAGTTTTGCTGTTGTTTTTTCATCCAAACCTGTATAACCACGAGTTTTTATTCTAACCGGCACCATATACAGGAAAGTTCTTCTTTATGCAGATATATCCGTTACAGGTATCGGACTCCAATAGATTTCGGGGCTTCATATTTTACTCTATTTTTATAATTATTGCTTTTGAATACATGACATCCACAGGGGTATTACCTTGTCTTCCCGGTTGCATTTTCGGGATATGGCCAATGACTCTTCTGGCCTCATCCTCAAGTCTTTTATGCGGTGCCCGGATGCGAAGCACCGATACCTCTCCATCCGCTCCCACCTTAAATTCAACATAAATACCCTGTATTCCGGACAGTCCCAGGCCGGTAGCAACAGATGCCCGGAACCTTCTCTGGATAATTTTGTCTATACCGTTGGCAAGACAGGCTTTTCGTTCTTCATTATTCCTTAGATTTTCACAATCCGGGAAAACCGGTACGGATTCGATAATATCTACGGGGATATAGGTATTTTTCACTCCGGATTTTATCTCTCCCACGGCAAGCGGCAAGCCCCGGGCATTCTTCCTTCTCAGGACACTGTCCCGCGTTTGGGGCACTTTTTCGGCCAGTAAATCGGCTTCCAGTTTCAGCTGGCTCTCCAGTCTGGCCAGTTGGGTGTTGGCATTTTTCACCCGGAATACCCACACGCCACTGTTGTTCAGTTCCCTGGCATGTTGCTTCCGCCGGTTTATAGCCTCTTCCCAGGAATCGTATTTCTTCACAAATACATAATTGAGATCATTGGCCGGATTTTTAAAATGGCCTGCCTTCCATCCCTTGTCTTTAAGGGTTTGGATGTATTTCTGCAGATTGGCTTCGTTTTTAAATACATTGGCTATGATGTAGTAGCCATCTTCCACATCCATTAAGGTTGCTGTCTGGGTACGAATGTTCTCCTGTTTTGCAGCAGCTTCGAACAGCAGGTCGTCTATATCCGGGGCCTGCTCCTGTACTACCGGGACACTTTTTTCTTCAGCCACTGTTACGCCCGGTTCTTCATCCGTCTCTTGCGAAGCCAGCCCCAATTGTTTTTCTTCCCGCTTTCCGGCACGGTCTATGGAATCCTGTATTTCCTGCATTCGCTCGGCAGTAAGATGTGTATTTCCCAGTAGCTGGCGTCCCAGTGCAGTGCGTTTTTGCACCCGCACTATGGAATCCTGCATTTGTTTCCTTCGTTCCGCAGTAAGACGGGTATCTCCCAGTTTCTGAAGCCCGGGGGCACTTTGCCCCTGTTTCTTTTCTTCTTCGGCTTTTTCTTCCCCTGCTTTTTTACCGTCCCCGGTTGCAGGTACTCCTTCCGGAGATATTGCAGCCTTTTCAATAGACTCATTTACAGTAACTTCATTCTTTTCACCTCTTGTTGGGACTACCGCCCCACCCTGTTCCGGTTCGGGGGTAAGTTTCGGGCGCGGTGTGGTTACAGGGCGTTTTCTTCTTCCGGAGCTATAATATCGGGGCGTGTTATCTGCAGGAGTAAAGGTATACGCCAGCCCGAACTCATGCGTTGTACCAAAATTGGTAATTACCTCACTGAGCCCTTTTTCTATCGTGTATCCCAATGACAAATGGCGGGTCAGGTTAAAACCTATACCGGCTGCAGCCCCGTAAAAATCATCATACCCTACCTGGAGCCAGCCAATTTTAGGGAAATTAAGCATGAGACTGGCAGAGGGATAAAAATCTTCTCCGGCCTTCCGCGCTCTTATCATGGTAGTCATTTCGCCGTCTTCAAAACTTCCTTCCAGCATCTCCATCTTAAGGGTGTACATCACATGCCCCCAAAGAATCTTTCCGGAATTACCGTATATATATGACTTATAGTCGGTCAGGTTGAAATTGACCAGGTTTTCGGCATATATCCCCATGTTAAAACTTCCTAGGGTTAGGTTAAGCCCCGGGTGAAAGGCTATTAAAGAATTGTTTTCGGTATTTTGTAATGCCGGATCGCCCGGGTCGGAAATAAAAACACTTCCCCAGTTTATACCGCTGCGATAGTATACCATATTGACCCCCAGAGCGAGGACACCGTTATCGGCTATTTGCACGCCATAGGCGTAATTGGCCATCACACCAAAATTGCTCAGGACCCCGTATTTCTGTTGAAACAGCCCGATAGCAAAACCGGTCCTTTCGTTTATTTTTCCGGAAAAACTTCCCATCGACACTTCAAAAGAATTATCGTAATCCGCCCATTGATTTCTATGGTGAAAGCTTATATATGTATTCACAGGACCGAGAGTCGAGAAGGCCGGGTGTACGAGATAGCGGTTATACCTCAGAAGGTTTTGAGAAGGTACATCGAAAGAAAGTACAGGACCGGCCTGCCCGCCCTCCTGGCCAAAACCGTAAAGAGAAAACAATAACACTAAAAATATTGGGGGTAGTTTTTGCAGCATATTCTCAGCGTATTAGCGTTATGGTCCCCTGACGAACCACCTCCTCGCCACCTTTCACTATCCTGTAGAAAAAAACAGGTTTATTGAAAGCGTAGGTCATGGTAGATTCGGGCCAGTTGTTCTGATATTCCGTAGTTTTTAACAATATGCTTCCGTTGGGACTGAATATGGTTACTTCTACCTCCGGATTAAAGGCATAGATATTCGGCAATACCCAATAATCATTTATTCCGTCATTATTAGGGCTTACCACATTGGGTATGATATAACTATCCTGGAATTCCACCGTAAAGTTCCGGACCACCTCACAATTGCCGATATAAGCGAGGAGTACCAAATCCCCTTCCGTACTCACTTCTACGGAATCGCTGTCTGATATAAGTTCGTTATCTGCACGGAACCACGAATAGGAATCCCCGCCGGATGCTGTTACTGTTCGTGTGGCGCCTTCCGGAATAATGATCCTTTCCGGGGCGTCTACCTCAATTACCGAGTCATCAAAAGGGTGGATCACCAGTTCATTGGAAAATACGGTACATCCGTAAGCCGAAACCCCTAGACGGTACGTGCCTTCTTCCTCGATATTCAATGCGGTGGTATTTTCGGATATTTTTTCCCCGTCTTTATACCACGCATAGGTATAGTCTGTATTTCCGGTCCCGGTTGTTATATTTATGGTTATCGATCCTCCGCAGAGAATATCGTCGGAAGCTTCTATGGAAACGGTTTCCTGTAATCTCAACTTAATATCCATTTCACCGGAAACCATAATATCATCTCCGAAAGTTGCTTTTAATGTATACGCCCCGTTATCCGAAGGTTGGTCTATGGTAAGGGAGGTCCCGGTCTTACCGTCCAGGTAATTGCCATTGCGGTACCATTGGTAGTTAAACTCATTTTTATACTGGTCCAAAACATCTACGGATGTTCCATTCTCCGCAGTAGCATAAATGCCATCGAGTTTAAGAATAGTAAAAGCATTGACACAAGGATTATATTCCACATCATGCGCTATATGTATGGTAAACTCCTGCGGATAAGATACATTGACTTCCGGTGAGAAGGCCTCAAGAGAGCAACCGGATCCCTGTACAACTTTTACCTTGTATACTCCCGGAGCCGTAACGACCAGAGAAGCCGTTGTTTCACCGGATATTACCACGTTGTCTTTATACCAGGTATACTGCGGATTACCAGCATTCGTGGAAGCGTTTATGGTTATGTTGTCTCCCGGCAAAAGCAAAACATTACTGTCGGCATCCGTACTCACAGAAACGGACGGCGCGGAAACCTGAACACTATTGGACTGCGCCGTACATCCGCCCGGGTTTTCCAAACGCAGGTAATATTCCCCGGAAGGATCGCTTCCATTTAAAAAAAGTTCGGGTTGATAACTGGGAGTCCCTACCTGTACCCCATCCTTGTACCAGGTATAGATATACGAAGGATTGTCTACATCGGCCATTAATCCGGCATTGTCGCCGGAACATATATCCAATTCCGGAAGGCCGTCATTAATAGAAACCTGCATACTTCCCCCAATGGTTACGGTAACTTCGTTAGAAGAGGTATCCGAAGAACAATATTGACCGTAATTAACCTCAGCCTGGTATTTACCAGCCTGCGAAATGGTAATCGAAGGCCCGGTTTCACCGGAAACAACCATTCCGTTCCGGTACCATATATAGGAGGCTTCATCCGGGTAATTCGCCACGGACAATTCATAAGAACCTCCCGGACACAATGCAACGGTACCGACAACAGTTCCGTTGATCTCGTTTATGGTCAGTTGCTGGTTCACCCTCCGGTAATACGCACTGAAAGCATTGCTTTCGGCACTCACATTTTCCGGACTGGTACTACGAACCCGCAAACGATAATTATCGCCGGCCGTGGTAACAGGAAAATTAAATTGAAAGTTAAAGGAAGAAGAAGATGAATTGTTCTGATCCCCCACCCTGGACAGTTCCGTACGGTTACTAAAACTTCCTTCGGGACCGGACAACTCCAGTATAAATTCATTATCCGCTCCGAAAGCGCCTGTAGGAATCCAGCTAAAAGCTACCTGGTATGTATTAAAACCTTCCGAAGCACAAGGATTTTCAAAATCCGGAACAGGTTTGTTTAATATTTGTGCATATAAAACCCCGCTCTTCATCCCGAAGAGCAACAAAAACAGTGTGTATTTTTTGACAAGGCGTGGTAATTTTTTATCCATAGGCATTGCTGGGGTTTAGAAGACAGAACATATTGTCACATTTCTGTAAACAAAATCATACGCTCCGTCTGCAGATTCAATAAGAGAAAAAACCCGGTAGGCCTATTATGTCTGGAAAATTCATACCTGTAAACCAAAGCAACACAAGAACCTACCGGGGCAAGCTACCAACAACTTGATTAACCCTTATTACTACAAAATACAACTGACGAAACATGTTGTTTTCTGCAGATGTAAAAGTATTGTTAGCCCCCGAAGTTTACCCCGGAATCCATATAGAATTATTTCTAACACGGTGTAGAACTTATTCTAGATTTTTTGTAGAACTTATTCTAAAACACCCGAAAATACATTGATCTACAAGTCCCGGAATTCCGTATCCCCTCAAAAGCCAGGCAGCTTCAAAGGTTGAGAAACAGTGGTATCGGGGATCGCCCTGGTACAATCCTTTCAGCAGCCTGGTATTGGCCCATAGCTTTGGCACCTGGCTTCAGAACACAGGTCTGTACAATACTCACAAAAGGATAACCACAATTCGGGAAAGTCGTTAGAAAGATCTCCGGGGCAGGTCACACAACACCACAGATACCCACCGCCGGAAGATCATAAAATACTTAAAAAATTAACGTTCACTGAACATGTTAAAGAAGGGGCCGGGCAAATTTGACATGTTTACATGTTCCGGAAAACCGGGGCAAACACATCCTGCCTTGCTCTTACCCACCCTTCTTTCGACAGGAAGAACAGAAACAATACTTGGCAAGGCAGTCTTTTGTTTTTTTTCGATCAACCCCACAGTTGCGGAACAAGGGAAATACCGCTACAACCATGTTCCGACAACCAACCGGGGCCGACTGAAAGGCTAAAGAATCGTCACAATTTTTAAGCCCGGAAAATCCGGCTGTTTACGCAGCAATTTCCGAAAAAGAAGAAATTCCGAAAAAATCAAAACCAGCTCCTTTTTCTCTTCTGATATGTCCGGTAAAACTCTTCATCGGACATAGCCAGATAAAGTATACCTTCTACAAGACTTATCAAACCTCCGAACCCGAAGGTAATTACGGTAAACACCAATTGAACAATTCCTTCCTTTATATAACCTAAAACAAATTTATGTACTCCAAAAGCTCCCAAAAGAATTGCCAGTACACCGGCAAGTAATCTTTTACTTCTGCTTTTCTGTAATTTCATTTTTTCTCCTGTTTCCCCGGAATTTTCTCTTTCTCCCCGTCGGGAAGAACCCCTGTTTTCACAGTATTCCGGTGCATTTTACAAGACGAAGCGAATTTAGATCATATTATGATTTTTGGCGCAAAACAGAAGTAGAACAAGTTCGAAACAGGCTTAGAACTTGTTCTAATGCTCTTCAACAAGCAATTCCGGGGGGATTATAATATACATGAGTAGATCGGGGCATTGCGCAATGGCATTAGTAAAAATTAATTATGATTTCCATAAATATGCCGTAGAATTCATTATATTATCCTTGATTTGCTAAAAAATAATTAAATTTGGTATTGTTTAATCTTCCTGGTAAACCATAATGTCCGAAACTTACATAACGGTATAAAAGAGGGATATCTCTTGCGTGCCGGACAAAATATATTAATTCAAAAACTACCCCATGAAAAAAACACCACGGATCAAAACTCCGGAAGGAGGAGATGCTCCCTTTGAAGTACCGGAAGTTTTGGACAGACTTAAAGAACACTTGGAGGTTCGTACCAATACCGAATTATCAAATATATTAGAGGTAAAACCAAATACTATCTCTACCTGGAAAAAAAGAAACACGTTAGATTATCCACGGATATTATCGGTATGCCAGACATATAATATTGATATTGATAAAATATTCTTTGACAAACAAAAGCAGGTAACTTCTTCTGCCGGGGAAAGCAAAGCTAAAAATGCTTTCAGTGTAGTTACGGCAGACAGTTATTTCCGGTATGTAACGGAGTCGGGCAAAAAAGAATATATAGACTCCTTGCCCAAGTTCTCTTTTCCCTTTATCGCCGGCAATAACATCCGGGCCTTCCAGGTTGTAAGTTCTGCAATGCTCCCTGTCCTAAAGGAAGGCGATTATGTGGTTGGAGAATTTACCGATATGGACACCGCCGCCCTTATAAACGGCAATATCTATGTATTGGTGAGTTCTGTAAAAGGCATCTACATATCACGGGTGCGAAAAGATACCTCAAACCCGGAAATTATTCATCTCATCAGGGATAATGAACCTGAAAATGCCTTTTTTGAATTGGAGATGACCACAAGTGAGATTACGGAAATATGGGAAGTAACAACGGTTTTTTTCCTCGACCTCATAGGTAAAGCCAAAAAAGGAAATTCACACGTATAAAGATATAAAGAGGTCTTTAAAAAGTCTGTTCATATCTTCGAATCCCGTTCCCTGTCCTCCAGCTTTTTCCGGAGTTCATCGAACTGCTCCTTACTTTTTACATTTTCCGAGGGGGATCGATCGCCAGGCGGGTCCATATCTTCCCAGTGCTCTTCCATCCAATATTTTACTTCCCCTTCCAGATCCGGGTCATTCATTATTTTCGCAAGTTGCTCAAATTCTTCGCGGGTAAGCGCATTCTCGCGGAATTTTTCAAGTAAAACTTCTATCAAGGCTCTATGTCGATTCATTTTCTTTGATTTAACAACTATATGTCTTCGTACCCATTCTTTACGTTCTGTTTCTCGCGTAGAGTTTCCACCAGTTCCGTCTAAAATTTATCCTTTGCCCGGAAATATGCCATTTTTGATATCATCATCGCTCGTACTTTTTTCTTTTCGAAAGAAGCTGTCATTCCGAAATTCATCCTATAAGAAAACCCAGATTTCCGACCATTATCACTTCCTGATAAATTATTCGCCTGTACAGCTCTATTTCCCGGCATACTTGTTGTTCATCTCCATAAAGACCGGGACATAGGTCTGTTCCGTTCTTATAACTAAATATTACAACTCAAAGGTACATGTTCTTTTCTTTTATCATATTCCTTTTTAAGCGAAAGCTCCGTAAATTCCCAAAACAGACTCCCTGTATATCATATAAATAACTTTTCCGGAAAAGAAAAAGTAATGAATGCTATGTTGTTGTTCTGATATTTTTCAAAAAACACGGTAATACTGTTCCATCTCACCCCCGGGCGGTCTTTTCTTAAAATTCACATCGGAATACCTTTCACAGAGCACTACTTTCCGGCAAAATATTTTCTGGAAGGGAAGATAGTAATACTATATGGCATTCTTTCCTTATTATACAATTTTCAAGAACTTCCGATGCCTGTGCAACACATCGTCTTTCTGTAGAGTGTAAATAAAAAAGTGGCGAGCACCCGTTTAATCCGTATTACAATTTGCAAATTATAATCGATTTACCATATCGATTTTATATGATATTTGAAAATAATCCCTCTCAGATAAGAAAAAATCCCTCTCAGATAAGCGCAATACGGATGATGAACGTTAGTATAGTCTCAACCCAAAAGGGAATTAAATACATTTGAAAAAATTAAATTACCAATTCTTACACCCCGCAGAAATGTTATATTTTAAAGATTTCAATCCAACCATGCTCAATATCGAGAACAGTTATGCCCGATCACGGATAGATCAGCATAACCTTTTTTTCATTTCCAAATGGGATATTGATCTTCATGCTGCTAAAAAAGTCGTGGCAGACAGGCTAATTTTTCAAAAGGAAAAGAACTATCCTGTATTTGGCGATATCCGGAGTATTCAGAACCTAAATAAAGTAGCAAGAGATTATCCTGCCAAAGCGGATTTTGTATTGACACAGACCGTTTCTATACCGGCACCCCCTCCTGCTAGCCGTGCCATACCGGATTTGTATTTCAAAATGAGCAAATCATGTATTACGGCTAAAGTCCTGAAGGATTCTGATAAGGCTCTCCGGTCCCCGGAGCCTTTTCTGTAAACCACCCATAGGTTCCATAATAACTATATTGGATAAATCACTTATAGTATGTATTTTAGCATCCTCATCACCCTAATGGAAAAAGTTCTGTCCCTGGCCTCATTGCGGGTAATTTTTCTTATCTCGCACACGATTTCATTCCATTTTGTTATTTATTGACATCAACCATACTTTCCACAACCTAATAATACATCCCACAAAAATGAATAGCGAACACAACAAAAAGCGTATAAAAAGTATCAATCGGATGCTCATAGAAGTGGCCAGAGGAAACTTTTCTTACAGAATCGAAAGGTCAGAATACAATGACGAACTGGAAGCTTTGGTTGTTCTGGCCAATATGATGACTGAAGAACTGGAAGAATCCATGCGGCATAACAACTATATTAATTTACAGGAATCTTACAAGTATATTGCCCAAATGACCTTTGTTCTGGATGATGATTTCATCATTCGGAACTTTAACCCGATGGTTTCTGAAATGTTGTTGTTTTCACCTGAGGAAATACAAGGAAAACCGATAACTGACTTTCTTACCGAAGAATCCACGCCCGTTTGGAGGGATTTGCTGGAATTCATTTCCGGAGAAGAATATTACAACCACACCGTAGAACTTCATTTCAAAGCAAAGGAATTTTTTATTGTTCCGACTGTATGTTCAGTATCTAACCTCTCCTATTCTGACGGCCGGGCATCTGTACTGGTCACCTCCATAGAAACCGTATTACAGAGTGCAGAAGAGATCCGTGAATTACACCGGAAGGTCAACGATCAGCACAATTCCGGTGAAAATAACCTTCGCATTCTTCTCACCCAAGCAGATGTTGCCAAAATAGCAAAAGCCAAAGATTACCTAACGAAGCATCTTAAGGACATTAATTTTTCTTTAAAGGACCTGGCACATACCTTGGGCACTAATGAGTTTAAACTCAAATATGGCTTTAAGCAGCTTTACGGTACCACCATTTTCCGTTTTGTTCAGGATGAAAGGCTGCGAAAAGCCAGTCTGCTTGTACAACACTCAAAGCTACCATTAAAGGTCATTGCGGAAATGTCCGGTTTTAAAACAGCTCCTCATTTCTCGAGAGTCTTCAAGGAGAAATACGGATGCAGCCCAAGCACCCTTCGTAAACATTTTCTCAATAAATGATAACATACCCTACATCTACTGATGCCGGGAGATATCCTCTGTTTCAATTCCTATTCCGAGATTTCAAAGAACTATAGCGTAGAAAAAATAGGGCTTCAATTCTTATGAAGAATGTAAAAATATTTTCCACCTAAAGACCATTTATCATAATGACCGTTTAATTTTCTGGTATGCTCCTGCTTCCAGTACTCTTGCAGGATTTCTGTAATCTCATCTTCATTTCCATGGCGATCCAGAATATCTCTCAAAATTTTAAGCTCATCCCGCGTTAGGGTATCATTCTGAAGCCTTTGCAGGAGTAACCTGAGTTGTTGTTTATTTTCCATATGAACTTTCAGTTTAGTTGCTAACGTATAAAAAAGACTAGCTATTTAAGATTAAGTAGTCTATAATTAATACACCGGAAAAAGAGAAGTGTCCTATGGTAGGGTCAAAAAAAATGGACACCACTCCATAAGAGATTTATTGACAAGGTTTTGAATATTGAATGTTTGGAATAAATTCACGAGGTAATATCTGTAAAGCAGCATTGTTTTGCTTTGGTACTGAGGACAGCGGGAATAAAGACATTACTGAAAAGAAAAAACGGAAGCCTTTTACAGGATCCCGTTCGGACACAGATAAACCTCATGCTAATTCAAATCTTTAGAGAACAAATAATAATAGCCTTATTGTGCTGTTCGAGATTTTTGTACTTGTGTCCATACTTTATACACCGGTATTGACTTAGGGTCCTAGCAGGATGGGTTATATTTCTCTTAGGCTTCGGATATTTCGGTCTTTGGCCAGAGTGAATATAATTAGAAAGTTGAAGCAATCGGCAGCAGTGTTATAAAAGATTTTCATGTAGATGTAAGGTGGTATTTAGCGATATCCAAGCACCGTCAGACGGACAGTGCTAATGCCTGCTATTCTAACCGGAAGATTCGGGTAGTGAGGTAATTATGCCTTAGGCAGAAAGATATCATATGTAGTCGGCTTTTATCCATCCCATTGTAACAATAAAATGTATTATGAAGAACACTTTTGTGTGCTTTATAACTTCCGGGCTAAATTCAAAATAATCTTCTTATTCAAAAGTACCGCATAATTTATCTTCTTACGGCTTTAGAGGATAGTATTAATATCAGACTGATAATAGGGTTATAAGAAGCCACAGGGTACTCTCCAAATGAGGCCGCAAATGTGTTCTGATAATTTCCATTATTTTCCAAAGATGGTTTTTAACTGTTTTCGGGGTTATTCCCAGAATTTCGGCTATCTCCGTATTTGTTTTCCCTTCTTCCCTGGACAAATGATAAATTATTTTTTTCTGGTGGGACAGGGTATCCACAATATTGTTCACTATACTTCTGTACTCCGCAAGACGTATTTTCGTTTCTATTTGCTCGTAATGGGAACTAATGTTCTTCCACAACTCTTCTTTAGCCGCTTCTCTGCGAAGGGTATCCCGTAAATGGTTAAATGTAAGATTTTTGGCAATTGTAAACAGGAACGTAGTAAAAGTTAAAGGTTTTATAGTTTCTCTCTTCTGCCATACGCGGATAAACACTTCCTGCACGATCTCATCGGCTATGTATTCGGACTTTGTATAAGAAAATACAAAATAATAAAGCCTTTCACGTAACAGATTAAAAATAGTTTCGAATGCAGTTTCGTCCCCTTCTTTCAGAGCCCTTACCAGTTTAATGTCTACTTTCGGCGAATTGGAATTATTCACTTCTCTTCTTTTTTTAAATGATAGACTTTCATACCGCCTGTTAACGGCATAATTCCTCCACGAAATCCAGGTTTCCGTGTTATCCCTGTGGTACTGCCCGATACGGGGAATACGCATTCGGGGTATTGACACCATCGATCGGGATAGGTTCATCTATTACCGGTATACCGATAACATTCTCAGAAAATGGCCTTGAACGGTCACAAAGGAGACCATCAGGAGAATCCGCATATCATAAATAATCTGAAAACTAACATCTACATACAATATGAAAAAGGAATAATATGCCCCAAAATATAAATAGTCTTTCCCTGTCCCTTAAACATAACTGCATGAACCTATTCTTTATTTTGAGGTACAGATGTATTTCATTTCGTATATTTACGTTTTACTCTTCCGGTTCTTAAAAATGTTATTTTTCCCGGTAAGGCATAACAAATATAAAAACATTCCGTTTAATTAAAAATTTTTAATAATATTTTTTACACCAAATGTTTATATTTAGATGGATAGATCTCTGATGCTCGATCAAATAAAATATCATTATCTTTTTAAAAGGGATATTGACCTGGCAAAGCATTTAGGAATAAAGCCCCAGGTTTTGTCCAACTGGAGAAAGCGAAATTCTTTTGACGCGGTACTTATTTACACAAAATGCAATGAATTGAGCTCTTCCTGGTTGTTAACGGGAGAAGGGCCTATGCTGAAAGAGGACGACAACAGTGCTCACCCGGTACATGAAGAAAGTAGCGCCTACATACTACAGGAAAGGATCAGTGCCATGGAAGGGCAGATCGAAGCGTTGAAACAGGCAAATTCGGCCCTCCGGGAAACCAATGGCGCGCTACGGGAGACGAGGGAAATATTTAAAAAACGTATTGAGGAACTGGAATCCAGGAATGGCATTCCCGGTCCGCAGTAAGATATTCACACTTCTGCATCTTTCCCGGCAATCGGGGGAAAAGCATTATTTTTGTCACACCATTCCTTTTACACTTATAACTTATGATACAGCTACGGAGAAAGGATTCCGGAGACCCGGACTTTTTACATATGGTAAAACACCTCGATGAAGACCTGAGGGAAAGGGACGGAGAAGAACACACTTTTTACGCACAGTACAATAAAACCGAACTTATACGCCACGTCGTCGTAGCTTATTCAAATAACCAGCCTGTCGGGTGTGGAGCACTGAAAGAGTACAGTGCGGACACTGCCGAAATTAAGAGGATGTTTACTTTGCCGGAAAGCAGGGGAAAAGGCATAGCGTCAATGATACTCAAAGAACTCGAAAACTGGGCTTCGGAGTTGTCTTATGCGAAATGTATCCTGGAAACCGGCAAAAAACAGCCGGAAGCCATCCGGTTGTATCAAAAAAATGGTTATGTCATTATTCCCAACTACGGGCAATATGCCGGGGTGGTAAACAGTTTGTGTTTTGAGAAAATGTTGTATTAGTATTAACCGCTCAGTTTGCACATAGTTACGTCCTTTACCTCTATCGCTCGTGCAAAGACTTTTTCAGGACCTGATTTCGGGTAGTTGATGCTAACCGGGTGGAGGTAACTCTCAATTAATTAAAACTCCTCGGCTATTCACTAAATCAGATTATCTGAAGATGAAGAAAGCCGCCTGATTTTTTAAAAGACATCCCAAATATGTTTCGGGAAAGCTTTTCTTAAAAGCTATTTCCACGCCTCTTCTTTTCCTTCTTCATAATGAGAAAAAGCCGTAGCTAATCCCTGAATAACTTCTGCCGAAGTCTCGAAGAGGGCCTTTGCCCTTTGTTCCTCAACTTTACCAATGTCCCTTCGAATATGATCTCTCAATTCCTGCAACTCGCCCCTGATGTTACGGGAATGTTCTTTTGGATCTGTTGTTTCTAAATTTTTCATTTTCCTGTTCTTTTTCATTCTTTTAAAGATAATCAATAATGTTTCCTTAAAAAAAGATTCACAACGGTTTATCGGAAATTTTAACGATCCGAACAGGAAGGATATACTTCATACCCTTTATCCGGCAATCACAGGTTCTGCACAGGTGAAGATTTATTTCCCGCGGCCATAGATATCAGGCCGTTCGGGAAGTCTTCACCGGATTTTTGAGCCTGAGGTCCCGAACTATTTTATCCCGTACTATCCGAATCGGAGGCGAAAAAGTGTACTGTAATCCTGGAATCATCTGTAATTTCATTAACAAAATAAAAACCTCTTTCCGGCAACAGAGCGAAAGAGGTTCTTGTATGAAGGACCTACTTTATCTGGTTAGGACGAGAGCAAGAAATTTTTATACCGGATACCACTTTTTACGCTATAGCCTCGGCTAAAAGGCAAAAAGCGACATACGGGAGAAAAAGGTCTTGATGCAGTTGTCTGTCAGAAAAAGTTGGCTTCTCCTATAGGGGATGCTTTTTTAGCTGTTGATCCCTCCCAGAAAATCGTTTACAAAATCCTGTACGGCGTTGAGGGCAGCCTGCATATGCGCAGTAACAATATCTACAATACCGTTAAGTATTTCCAATACAGCACCCAGCTCCAAGCCTCCGTTTACTTCACTGAGCTCTGTTTCGGTCAGTTCCTTTACTTCATAATGTTCCAGGTTCTTCATAATATCAATTCATTAAGGTGTAATTTATTTTTTTTAAAACTCCTCCGGAACCGTGAATAGTTTCGGATGGAAAAGCCGTATAAAATATACTTTCCCTCTTAAGCTTCTGCTTATGCGGCAATAGATTTCATACGGCTTTCTATCTTTAAACCTATACAGGTCCCCGGAAATAACTACAGGTCAACAACGCCGGTTACAAGACCCAGGGTAAGCTCTACGATGCTTCCTACAACAGAAACGATCCCTCCGACTACCCCGGTTACGGTACCGAGTACTCCGGTTACCAGGTCAAGAACTCCTCCGATGTCAAGACCTCCGTTAACTTCCTGTAGTTCGTTGGCATTGAGCTCCTGAACTCCGTAATTTTCCAAACTTTTCATAATACATTAAGATTAAGTTAAACAAAAGATTTAAGGTTTGTAATACCGGCTGAAACAGCCGGAAACACCAATTGGTTTTGCTAATTTAAGAACACTCACTGTATAAACCTTGCAGTTTAAGGTTTTTATAGCTAAAAAAGAAATCTAAAACCTCTTTAAATGAAAGAATTCACCTCAAAATTACTCATCCTCCGGGTTCTCTACAACAATTTTTTTTTTTAACAGCGGATAATCGCCATACAGATTCACTACCGTAGTGCCAAACGGAAACGTATTTTTATATACACTGTTCATTTTCGGCTGGTTGGCCCTGATCAGGGCGGCGGCCACTCTTTCCCTGTCTTCTTTGGGTACAGGCGTACAGCTAAAACAAAGTTGTTCTCCCGGTTTTAGTTCCTTTTTCCATACATACCATTTTTCATGGATACGTACCCTCTCGTTAATGTTATCGGCTTTTCCTATGTAAATAAGATCATTCATGGATACTTTTCCGAGGTCACGGTCGTGGTAGAAGCTTTGTACCACAAAAATACCGGAATATGCAGGCAGTCCTTTACTGTCCCGTTCCCTCCAGTAGCCTTTAAATTCCTGCTCGAACAGTTTTTTTTCCATAGTTTCAGGTTTTTGGATTTTATCCCCAAACCTAAATCCATTACAGGACATTTCCTTACGGATTTCCATAAGCAATACTAAAAGCTGCCTCCAAAATGATTACGTTTGATTTGTTATCTTATCCGGAAAAAACGAAACACCCCCATGTTTCCCAAGCGGAATATTTTCCGGTCCCGGACCCAACAAAAAAACACTCATTTTTAAAGACAGCTTGCAACTGCTTTTTGAATTAGCAAAACCTATAACAACCTAAGATCTTTCAGAATAGTGATAAGGTGAACCGTAGTATTGGCATTAAAATCTTCTTTGAGTTCTTTCAATCGTTTCTCTATGGAACTCTTACTGCTAGGCACTATACCTTCTTCCTTAAAACGTCTTTCTATCTGTTCTTGTGTATACCCATTGGCAAGATGGGTCAGAAGCATCACTTCATATTCCCGGAGTGTGAGAAAATTTCTCCCTTTCAACGCTGCTTCCACCATGGGGGAAAGGTAAGTTTTACCCTTGTATACCTCCCGGATAGCCTTTTCCAGGTCGGCCAGTCCGTTTCTCCCCTTACAGGCATAACCTTGTACCTGTCCGCTGTTCCACAATCTCCTCACTGTCTGCGGGTGATCTTCGATAGAATATACAATTATCTTCAAGCCCGGGAATTCACCGGCAAGAACTGCGATCAACTCCTGTCCCGAAGTGATATGCTGCGTGCGGTGATCGGGCTTAAAAGAAAGATCACAGATTACCAACTCAAAAGGAGCTTTATCCAGTACGGCCTTTCTTGCCTTCAGGAGTGCATCGTCACAATATGTGGCATGGCTTGCCTCCGGTATACCCAGATTTCGGAGTACGGAGGATAAACCCTGGTTAATGCTTTCTATATCTTCGGCAACTAATATTTTCTTGAACATAGCATGTAAAAGATTAGTACGGTAACTGAATTTCGGCCCGGAAGCCCTTTTCGGTTTCAAAGGTAATGCATCCTTTTACGAATAAAATACGGTTTTCCGTATTCCGAAGCCCGTTTCCGTATTTTAACACATCGGCAGGTGCCCCTACACCATTGTCAGAATAGGTGATTTTCAGCATTTTATAACTATCAGAGAAGGTTATTCCCACTAATGTAGCATTACTGTGTTTTTTCATATTGGTCATTAATTCCTGCAATACCCGGTATAAAACGATCTTCTTTTCCCGGGCGATTTGATGCCATGAAATGGTTTCGAGCCCAAGGATAACAATCTTTGTATTTCCCGGAGGATAGCTCCCCAGCATGGAGGCCAGTTCTTCGGGAAAGACAGCCCCGGTGTCTATACCGATACTTTCCCTCGATATATTCCTCGTTAGCATATATATTCGTTCCAATCTGTCGAGTATACCTTTATTGGCCACATTTTCCTCTAACTGTGTCATTACATTATAAATGCCGTTGGCAAGTTCGTCGTGTACTCTTTTGGACAGCCGGGTTTCGGTATTGTAAATAGCTTCTTGTTTTTCCCGGGCGACTCTTGCCTGGCCTTTTGTTTTTTGCAGCGAATTCCACAGGTACCAGATTATGGCCACTCCGATAACTATCGTAAGTAATATGAAGTTTTCCGTCCTCTCCTTCTGCAATAGTATTTCCGCCTTCTCCTTTTCGGATTTATACTTCAGCTTTTGCTGTTCTGCCCGGGTATAATCGTATTTTATTTTAGTAAAGGCATTTTTAGCCCGCAGTTTTGCCGTTTCCAGGCTGTCATTGAGCAGCACATATTTGGAAGCATATGATTGGGCATCCCCTTCTTCGGTGAGATAAATAAGTTTTTTTAAGGCATCCAACTGGTCTTCCGGATTGTTATACATTCTGGTAACATCCAGGTACTTTTTGGCATACAGCAATGCTTTCGGACGGTCTGAAAAGCCAAAATATTCCGAAAGATGGGAATAACTGGCCTGTAATCCTTCCACATCTTTCACCTCCAATCGTATACGTAACGCCGTATCTAATTCGTCAAGTACATTCGATGAAGGCTCTTTTAACCATCTGGCATATGCCAGGTTATCCGTAATCCGCGCCTTCGTTTTCGGATGCAGGCCCGTTGTATCCACAGAAGCCCACAATGCTATGGCAGACTCCAGATTTCCCTTGTCCCTCTCCAGGAGTGCAATATTATTTAAAACCGAAATACTGTCGGCAGCAGAAGAAACATATTGCAAACTGCTGTCGTATTCCCGGATGGCATTTTCATATAACTTCTGTTTTCTGTAACTGATGGCAATGCAATTATAAGCACTGGCCACATATTGCCTGTTTTCGAGAGGGTCCAGATACACAAGGCTTTCGGTTGCACTTTCCTGGCTCCCCGAATAATCCCCCAACCGTTCCTGTGATATGGCCATTTCCAACAACCGCATTCCCACCTGGGAACTTTCGCCCAGGGCCTGATAATACTTTTTGGATTCTATGGCATTTTTGAAACTCTCTTCCGGGTTGTTCAGGTAGGCAAAAATTCTGCTTTTTCTGTAATATCCCCTGGCCAGGTATAAAGTATCTTTACCACGGCCGGCATATTCGATAAGTTCATCCGCATAATACCGCGAACTATCATACTGCTTTATACTGTTGTGCAGGTATATTTTACGGTATAATCCTTTGGCCAGCATAGAATCTTTGCCCGGTCTGCTATACACCAGAGACCTGTTTATATAAAAAAGTTTTTTATTGACCGGTATACTGCTTTCTCTTGAAAGTTCGTAGAAATACACTGAAGAATCTATCTCGGCCTCCGGGATTATTGCCGGGGGGCTGGTCGATATGTCACATCCGGAATTACACAATAATATGGTAATAAACGGAACTAGAAGAAAAACTCTCATGGGGTTGTTTTGGTCTGCCCCCAAATTAACAAAAAATAAAAAGCCGCAAACAATTTGCGGCCTTTATTGCAGTTTTTTAATCACCTTCAGATTCGGGGGGTACTATATGTTCATCTTCACCTCCCGAACCCTGTGTGTCATACAGGGCCTCGTTATCTGCCGTATCATTATAGGTACATGAAATCAGTGATAAATTGCTGATAATGAGAATTACAATAATAAAGAGTAATTTTTTCATAACTGGACAAAATTTTGGGTTAAACAAAGGGGGATTGCCCGGGCGAGAGCCCGGGATTCGGGAGATAACTAACCAACCGGCCCTGCAGTGACCGATAGAGAAAGTACTCCTTTCGTTTCAGGGAAGTGGAATCCTTAATGCAGCAGCCAGAGACCACTTCCCCGGGCTATAGCCGGCTGCATTATGGATTTCCGTAAAGACAGACCCTTTTCTTTTGTTATGTTAGCTACGCCTAAAGAGAAAAAGACCATTACACTTGCGAAGTAAAAACAACAACTGTAAAAGATTCCGGACAAAGTCCTGACATCTTTTTGACAATAAGGGGACACACCCGGTACACTGAAATAATCTGAAAATAAAGTCATTACACCTTAAATACATCAGGCATGGAAAATTGGATTCAAAACCTCATGGAGTCTGTATTCGACAAAGTGGATAAAAAATGCGTTGAAGTATCCGTCAGCGGGAAGTCCAGGTATCTCGCATTAAAAATGGAGGAAGACTACGGATTTTTGTTAAGTGAAAGGAATATCACCAGGTATTACAAAGGGTATATCAGCAGAGAAGTAAAAAAAATCAAACCTAATAAGGCAACACTTGATGCCCTTGCGAAGTATTTGGAGTATAATAATTTTGAAGATTTTGTACAACAAAATGAAAGCAGGGAAGACGAAGTATTACGCAAGTTATCCGGGCGGATCAGAAAATTACACCGCAATATTGTGGTTAGCCTTATCATTAATATTGTCCTTATTGGCGGGCTCCTGTTTTTCATATCCACGTATTACAGGAAAAACTGTATGATCTGGATAAATGATCATTATGAAAAGATAAGGTGTTCCGGCCTGGAACTGGAAACGGGCTTAAATGAAGATGTACTGGAAAAATTTAAAAAAAATACAAATAACCGATAGCACTACCTTTTTTCACGAAGGAAAGGCTGTATTGTGGTATACGGTCTACAAAGGCAGGACAGAATTCTTTACATTTCCATGGATACACCCTGTCAGCAAGGACGCCTTATCTCCCGTAACGGCAAAAATGATGGAAAATTATGCTGTAAAAAAACAGGATTCTACAAGGAAAAAATAATGCCGCCCATGGTACTCCCGGTGGGTTGAGCCTGAACTATGATTTATAGAATTCATTCTACCCGGAATTAGAATTAGTTCTACACGCCCGCAAAAGGCATAAACACGAAAATATCCTAATTTCACCCCGCTCTTAAACCCGGAAAAGTATCATGAAAACCTATTATGCATTCAGTCGATGAGAAAAACATTAACTCTTGCAGGAGTTATAATCTCCGTCTACTCCATGACCACTATTCTGGCCTATTTTTTAGAGTATCGCACCATAGCAGGTAACGAAGCGGGTTATGTTTGGGGAAATTTTATTTTGTTGCTCATAGGCTTCGTACTCTTGCTTTACGCCAGGGGAATAGCAAAAAAATAAGCTAAAACCATGTGGCGCACAGGCATACCAATATTGCAAACAACCAACCGTTGATTCCTGATATCCCGGAGCTGGTTTTTCGGGAAATTTGACCACCCTGTAACCATCTGTTCAATGTACAGGGAATAGCTTCGGGATATTCCGGAATCAAAGGGAACATCCCTGTACGGTTAATACATAATTTGTCATATGGGCAAGATAATAGCAATTGCAAATCAAAAAGGAGGAGTGGGGAAAACGACCACATCCGTAAACCTTGCGGCCTCCCTGGGGGTCCTGGAAAAGAAAGTACTGCTTATAGATGCCGATCCCCAGGCCAATGCCACATCCGGCCTCGGTATTTCCGCAGACGATGTGGAAACAGGTACCTACCAGCTACTAGAACACTCCGTAAAGGCCAAAGACGCCGTGATAAAAACAACATCTCCGAATCTGGACCTGATTCCGGCGCATATAGATCTCGTAGCCATAGAAATTGAACTTGTAGACAAGGAAAAAAGAGAATACATGTTCAGGGAAGCTCTGCTGGGTATGGAAGACCAGTACGATTATATTCTCATCGACTGTGCTCCGTCACTCGGATTGCTTACACTCAATGCACTTATTGCCGCACATTCGGTTATTATACCCATTCAATGCGAATATTTTGCCCTGGAAGGACTTGGAAAATTATTGAGCACCATTAAAAGTGTACAGAAAATACACAATCCGCAACTGGATATAGAAGGCATGTTGTTTACTATGTACGATTCCCGGTTACGCCTGTCTAACCAAGTAGTAGAGGAAGTCAGACAACACTTCAGCGAAATGATATTCGACACCATCGTACAACGAAACATACGCTTGAGCGAAGCCCCGAGTTATGGCGAAAGTATTATTAATTATGACGCTTCAAGTAAAGGTGCCGTAAGCTATCTCAACCTGGCCCACGAAATTATCAGTAAAGACAAGTAATACGCCCGAAGAAAAACAGAGGGTGTAAACTGAACTCTGTCTGAATAGATTTTAATTATTAATTTTATTCAGACAGTA